>JASGFJ010000037.1:0-48096 GCA_047605645.1 Dysgonamonadaceae bacterium
ACAATCTACTGGTTAAATACGATTTCTCTCAGGTATCAGGAACGACCGTAACCGATGTTGCTGAAAAACAATTCAGAGGCGAACTTAAGGAAGATGCATCCATTGCAAAAATAGGAACAACTACTGAATATAAGGTATTGAGCTTGGGCGATAGCATCGGATACTTCGATATGGGAGAAGATGTTGGTAAAATTTTGTACAACCTGCAAGACTTTACAATTGGAGCCTATTACCGTATTGATCAAGATTACGATGATTCAAAATTATCTGCTAATGGTAATTTCTTATGGAGCTTTTCAAATGCGACAGATATTCTTACTAACGCAAGCGGATATTTAATTGCAAGCCTGAAGAATCAAACTGTAACAATCTCGCCAACAAACTGGGAAAAAGAATCATCTGTAGCTTACCAAAAAGCAACCAAAGGTAGTTGGCACCACCTGGCATATACCCAAAGCGGAACAACCGGCACTATCTATGTCGATGGAATGCCTGTAGCCACAGGAACAGTAGCGCAATTACCGGCAAACACGCTGGCAAAAGAAGGACTTCTGGGAACAGCTTATAACTGGATAGGACGTTCATGCTACAAAGGCGACCTGTATTTGCGTCAAACCCTGGTATACGATTTCCGCGTGTATGACGTTGCACTGACTGCTGATGAAATCCAAACATCAAAACTGAATGTAGGAAATACAATCACCGCATTGGACAGAGCTTACGAAGAAGGTATTACCAGTTCGGTTGCCTCTGTGGTTGCTTCTCCTTACCAACTGTTCACAGGAAAAGGAACTATCCATATTACAGGGCTAAACGGAACTGAAAAGATTCAGGTGCTGGATTTATCCGGCCGGAATGTAACAACGACAAACCAAGCAACTATCGCGTTGAAATCAGGACTTTACATTGTCAAGATTAATAATTCGATATTTAAAGCTTACGTTAAATAATCACATGCTGAACAAAGGGAGATTTAGCATAAAATTTCCCTTTGTTTTTTTAGTTCCAATTTATCTGTAAACAGCTATTACATAAATTATCAAGAACCTATAAACTATTAGAATTAAATAATAACATTCCACTTCCTCTGAATGGAAAGCTTACATCAACCTTCTTGTTAAAGAATTACAAGAGCCTTAAAAAAGAGAGATTTTTCTAATGTTCATAACAATAGTAGCCATATAAAAGATGTGATAAGTAAAACTAAAAAGCCTTATTCCCTGACACATACTTACATTAAAATACAGAATAAAAAAATAGTTTAATTCCAAAATAGTTATAAGTAATCCCGTAATGTCGCATACAGTGAAAGATGAAAAACAAATTAAAAAATCAGAAATACACACAATGAAAAGACTTATTATGAGAAAAACATTTTATGTCATAGTATTCTTTGCCTTCTCTGTAATTAATATATATGCAGAAAGTTTAGAGACCATTAACGTCCCAGAAGGTGTTATGACAGTTGATTCTTATACCAACAAAGAAGTTGTTATGAATGGCAAAACAGAAATCCATCTGACATCTACAACTCCCTTAATAAATAGTATCATCAAGCTTAATTCGGAAGATTCCTGGTTATATTTTGACAACATACGCCCGGAAAAAGTAATAAGCACATATCTTTCTGGCATATATATCAATGGAATGCCTGCGTCATATCGTTCAAATTGCCGTGTAGCAATCTACCTGAATGGTGCAGTAGTCATTCCTCATGCCTCTACGTTTACTCCATTAACAGTATATACTGATTCTAATTTTGGGGGAGAATCAAATTCAAACTATTCTCAGTTTTCATTTAACACCTCTTTAGGGAACTTCGATAACAAAATCAGTTCCTTCAAATTGAAAAAGGGATACATGGCTACTTTTGCAACGTCTTCTGACGGAACAGGTTATAGCCGGGTATTCATTGCAGATTCAGAAGATCTTAATATTGCAGAATTACCGGATTTATTAAATAATAAGATTTCATTTATAAGAATCCTCCAGTGGGAATGGCCAACGAAAAAAGGATGGTGCGGTTCCGATTATAATGAATATAGCCAGTTAAACGCAACCTGGCGCTATGACTGGAGTGCTGGAGGAAACACAACTGCAGCCGTTGAATATGTACCTATACGCCAAAATGCAGGATGGCCTTCATGGAGCGATATCAATGCAAAAACGTATGTATCACATGTATTAGGATTCAATGAGCCGGATCACGTAGAGCAATCTAATGTCACTGTAGAAGCAGCCTTGGCTCAATGGCCCAATATGATGAAAACCGGCTTGAGAATAGGATCTCCTGCTTGTACGGATTTCTCTTGGCTTTACGCATTTATGGACAGCTGTAAAGCGAAAAATTATCGGGTAGATTACGTCGCTATTCATGCTTATTGGGGAGGAAAATCACCGGCAAACTGGTACAATGATTTGAAATATATCCATCAGAAAACGGGACGTCCGATATGGATTACAGAATGGAATAATGGAGCAAACTGGACATCGGAATGGTGGCCATCCGACTCAATTGCCAGACTAAATAAACAATTAAATGACATAAAAGCGATTATGCAGGTTCTGGATACTGCATCTTTTGTGGAAAGATATTCAATCTACAACTGGGTCCAGGACAAAAGAGCAATGGTCATTAATGGTCAACTGACTCCTGCTGGCGAATATTATGCATCGAATCCTTCTCAAAAAGCCTATAACCCGGCAAAAGAAGTTATCCCCGGCTTTGTATATCAGAATCCGGGCATGTCGGTTTCTTTCGGAACAAAAACTTTAGCTTTAGCCCTGAATGACCCTAATTGGGAAAATTTCACAGGAGCTGTTGTGGAAAGAAAAATTGACGACAATGACTATGAAATTCTTTATGATAGTGACGATACGTCTAAGAAGACATTTGGGGATTCTTTAGATCTAAATATTGGAAATAAAATCCGATACAGAATAAAATCAAAATTTGCAAACGGGGCTTATTCCAATTATACCTCACCCGTCGGATATGATGTAACAAGTGGAGAAGCTGCTATTCAATATGGTAAGATGTCGGTTGCAAACATCGGGTGGAATGCTTTGTTCTATAAACATGAATATACCAAATCTCCGGCCATTGTACTGGGGGCAGCTACAAATGCAAACTTCTCTGCCTTATTAGTACCACGAGCCAAAATAGTAAGTGCAAAAACACGTGTGAATATCCAACTTGCACCATGGAGTTACCAGAACATCACAAGTTTATCACAGGAAGAATCAGTACCCTATCTGGTTGCTGCTGAGGGAACCTATGATTTTGGGGGACTACAAGCTCAAGCTGCAAGAATAACAGCAAAAAGTGAATGGACAGCAATTTCTTTCTCAACACCCTTTGATACCATTCCTGTCGTTTTTGCAGGACAAATTCTAGCTGGAACAACTTACGCAACCTTTATCCGTGTCCGTAATATATCAAAGACCGGATTTGAAGTAAAAATACAGCAAGAAGAATCAAATACCTCTACTATAGCTGGAGAAACAGCATCCTATATTGCCATTGAACCGGGAATTGGATCCATTGACGGACGCAAAGTGATAGTCGGAAAAACGGATGACGGGTATGTTGGCTCTGTTTATAAGTCCATCCAATATGGGGATACATTTGACAACCCTATATTTTTATCCCAAATGCAGACTTGCAATGATGATGTAACAGCTGCTTTGCGTTGTGTCGGAGTCTCCGGAAGTTTTGCAAATGTGATTAAGCAGAGAGAAAGATCAGGAGGTTCAAGCACTGTCAGCGCCGAAAGTGTCGGATGGCTTGCCATGAGTGGAGATACAAGCTTATCTGGGATAGAAACCCCGTCGTCTGCAGAGAAGATCTCCATCTATCCTAATCCAGCCAGAGATATCATTTATGTAAAGGGCGTTGACAACCTGCAAAACGTAAGGATGGAAATATATAATATGCTGGGCGTAAGGATGAAACAGGAAGTAATAAATTCGAATAGAATCAATGTTTCTGAATTACCTGCGGGATACTATATCATCAGATTAGATGGAAAGTTTACAGAAAGATTCATCAAAAACTAGCTGTAAAACATCTCCCGACAACATTTCTATTTGAAAAGATAGAGCATTGAAATTAGATAACCATTAATATGTAAAATAAAAAATATCGTGCAAATGAGAAAGTATTCATTTAAGACGTATTATCGTTTTTGTATAATGCTGGTTTCAACCTTATTGGTTGTTTCCGGGATCATTTCCTGCAAAGACGTATATAATTACGATGATGAGGAACCCTCTTGGTTAGGAAGTGACATTTATACGGAGCTGAAATCAAGAGGTAATTTTAACATTACAATTAAACTGATAGATGACTTAGGTTATGATCAGGTTTTCAGCCGAACGGGTAGCAAAACACTGTTTGTGGCTAAAGACTCAGCCTATGCCCAATTTTTCAAAAGTAATAGCTGGGGAGTATCTAACTATGAAGGTCTTTCGACGGCCCAGAAAAGAGTGCTTCTCAAATATTCAATTCTGAACAATGCCTACACATTGAAGATGCTCACAAACTACAATGTCGGAGATGATAAAATGGTAGAAGGAACAGCAATGCGTCAGGAAACAGCTATCGCGCCTTATGATAGTCTAGCCTTTGAAAAAGGAGAAGCTCTGGCATCAAGTTCGGCATGGGACATGTTCCGGAATAAGGGTATTTATCTGGAAAAAGACAACACGACAAAACCGATTGTTTTCTTTTCGAATACATTCCTGACTCAAGCAGGAGTGACGGATAATGATTTTTACTATCTGACAAACGGACAAACTCGTCAATCAGAAGATATTCATATTTTTGACAATAAGGTGATTGATGGAAACATCAGATGTAGAAACGGATACGTACATGTGTTAGATCATGTAATGACGCCTCCATTGAATATGGCGCAATACATCCATGAAAATTCAGACACGAAAACATTCTCAAAATTACTCGATCGTTTCTGTGTCCCTTATTATGACGGTGAAAACACAAATTTATATAAGCAAGCATACCCTGGTTTTTCCGACTCTATTTTTATAAAAAGATACTATGCCAGTCTTGGAGGTATAAAGTACAAGATAGGATCTAATCATCAACTAACAAACATTGCTGAAAAAAATCTGCTTCCGTTCGATCCGGGATGGAATGCATTTAAAACCGCAAATAATTATCTAGAAGCGGATATGGCTGCCATGTTTATTCCAACAGACGAAGCCATGGCTGAATATTTCAATAATGGCGTAGGTGCAGTACTCAAAGCCCGTTATGGAAGTTGGGATAATATTCCGGACGATATTATCCTGCCTTTTCTCAGAAGGCACATGAGAACATCTCTTATAGAATCGATTCCCAGTAAATTTGGGAAAATGGTGGATACGGAAAATTATCCTATTCCCGCAAAGACAAGTGAAATAAAGAAAACATATACTGGGGTGAATGGCCAGGTGTATATTACGGATGCAGTTTATTCGCCGGTAGATTACATATCTGTATATAGCCCGGTCCTTTTAAGTTCAAATTCTAAAATAATGAATTGGGCAATCAATATATCCGAAACGAGTGTAGACGGAACAAACTTCTCTTTCTATAAATTATACCTCAATTCTCTGGCGAGTAATTATGCTTTATTTATCCCCACCGATGAATATTTCAATAAGTATCTGGATCCGATTTCTTATGCTCAAAATGTGAGTGGTATTCTGAAATATTGGTATGATAACAAAAACAATAGTGTTGTGGCCACAGTTTATTCGTATGACAAGACAAATGACATTGTAGGAGATTCAATTGGAGTATTCACGGATGCGACTTTCCTGAAAAACAGATTATGGAATATTCTCGACAGCCACATTGTTGTAGGGGGTGTTGAAACAGGAAATAAATATTTTGTAACGAAAGGAAATGATATCATCCGTGTGGAAGGTTCAGGCTCATCCATGACTGTAAAAGGAGGGGGTGATATTGAAAATAGTACGCCAGCTCATGTATATAATGTTTTCAATCAAGAGAATGGAAAAACATACTTTATAGATAAGCAGATCCAACCGGCTCTACGCTCTGTTTATAAATTATTATCGGAACATGCTGAATTCAGCAAATTCTTCGATCTGCTGAGTGGCGTTCCGGAAGACTATACAGCACAAATATTTGCCCTGCAAGGAATTGATTACAGAATAAAGTTTTTCAATGCATTCCGGTATACAATTTATGTGCCTACCAACGACGCAATCACAGCAGCTCTAAATAATGGTACAATCTATTCCTGGGATATTATAGAAGCGATGACCGATGCGACAGCTCGCACTGCAGCAATCACCAAAAATGTAAACTTTCTAAGATACCATTTTCAAGATGAAGCAGTCTTCTTTGGACAAAACGTAAATGAAGAATTTCAATCGGCAACGATAAAAACAACATCGACAAAAACTCATTTCAACACGTCCATGAATAAATACTATAAATTAGGAATTAAGAGCACGAGCAATTCGTTGACAATAACCATGGATAGTAAGGCGTCTGATCCTGTGAGGACTGCCAATGTGGTAACCTCAGGAGGACTATATAATCTGATTGCGAAGGATTACATTTTTGAAAAGGTGCCAACTGCTTATAAAAACATTGACGGAACCGGTAATACGTCCGGAGTCAGCTTTGTTAACTCACGAATTACAACCTCTGCTTCTGCAGTTATTCACCAGATAGATAAAGTATTGACAGCTGAATAAGGATGAAAAGAGATATGAAACGAAGCATGATTTTTATTCAATCACCCAAAACAATGATTAAAAAATCTGGCGAGTTCCATACCGCCTACCAGTAAAATTAAATCGTATGAAATATTTAATTATAATTATATGTTCAGTGCTATTGGTTCTAATTCCGGATACTAGCCGTGCTCAAGCCAAAGACGGTAATGTTATTCAAGGGAAAGTAACCTCAGCAGGAGATGGAGAGGCTCTTATCGGAGCTACCGTTATAGAGATTGATGCAAGCAACAGAGTCGTGAGCAGTGCTATGACTGACGTTAACGGACACTATGTCTTAAAAGTAAAAGACCTAAATGGAAAACTTACGGTCAATTATGTAGGGTTTAAAAAACAAATAAAAAAAATCACAGGGAAAGTAGTAGACATCGCATTAGAAGAAGAAGGTCGCGTTTTAGATGCTTTTGAGGTGGTTGCCACAAAAAAAAGTGCTCAAGGTGGATTTAGTATTCCCACTCGCGAAATCGGGACAGCAGTTCAGACGATTAGTGCTAAAGAATTTGAGGGATTACAGGTCTCTTCTGTTGACGAAGCATTACAAGGAAGAATCGCAGGGTTGGATATCGTGGCCAATTCAAGCGACCCGGGTTCCGGAACTTCCATGCGTATTCGTGGAGTCACGTCCATTAATGGGAACAATCAGCCTCTTATTGTTGTCAACGGAATACCTTATGATATGAATATTGATTCAAATTTTGACTTTGCAAATTCGAATCAGGAACAATATGCCAACCTGTTGAGTATTAACCCGGATGACATCCTGGAAATTACAGTTCTCAAAGATGCCGGAGCCTCTGCAATCTGGGGTTCTAAAGGAGCAAATGGGGTGTTGATGATCACAACCAAAAAAGGGGTATACGGACCGACACGCCTGGATTATACGTATCGTTTGACTCGTACGATACAGCCACAAGGAATGAGAATGCTCAACGGTGACAACTTCACCATGTTGATGAAAGAGGCTTATTTCAATAAGTCACAGGATAAAAACGCTTCAAATATTCCGGAATATAGTTATCCTGATCCAATTGACTTCCCGCTTGCTAACAACTACAACAATAACACCGATTGGGTAAAAGAAGTAACTCAAACCGGTTGGATACATGATCATTACCTGACAATATCAGGTGGAGGCGAACGCGCTAGCTTCCGTGTTGCGGGAGGTTTCTTAACTCAGGAAGGGACAATTATCGGACAGAAATATAATCGTTTCTCAACACGAGCAAGTCTCGATTATCGGGTCTCGGACAGGATTAAGTTTTCTTCCGAATTTTCGATGACAAATGAAGATAACGATCGAAACTATGTTTTTAATTTTGATGATGGAGGATATAATGAGGATCTGACCATACTCGGAATAGCATACAGAAAAATCCCGAATGCCAGTGTATTCGAAAAAGATGCCAATGGCAATTATACTGGATCTTATTTTTCAATCCCGATGACGTCAAGTCTTGATTATTCTCAGATTTTTTTAGTCAATCCGGTAGCTTTAGCTCGGTTAGGAAAGAATAATTTTAAATCATACCGCATCTCTCCTACCTTTCGCTTGCAAGTAGATTTACTCGACCCGGCCAAACAGGTATTACGTTTCAGCTCGAATATCAATTTTGATATAAATAATCAAAAAACCGCCATGTTTCTTCCTCAGGAAGCGATGAGCTATCCATGGCTATCAACTTATTCAAACAGGATAGACAACTCAGACAAACAAGGAGTTACTCTTTTCGCAGACAATAATTTAGCCTGGGAACCCCGATTTAAAAACGAGGACCATAAACTGACTCTTTACGGTTCATTCCAGCTTAATGTAGGGAATTCTTCTTCACAAAACGTTGTCTCTTATGCAGGGCCATCAAGTTCCATTACCGATGCAACCTCCGGCTCTTATCTTTCTTCCGCTAATTCCGGTTCTAATTCATGGAGATCACTCGCATATATGGCTCGTGTGCATTATGCTTATAAAGGCCGCTATATTTTGGATGGTACTTATCGTGTAGATGGAAGCACTCGTTTTGGAGAAGAAAACAGATACGGTGCTTTCCCCGGATTATCATTTAAATACATCTTATCGGATGAAGCATTTATGAAGAAGACAAATAGCTGGTTGAGTATGCTGGCATTTCGTTATTCCTGGGGGATAAGCGGGAACACTCCGGATAAAGATTATCTATTCTATAGTCGTTACATTAATTATGGCTCCTATATGGATATCAGTGCCATAAAACCGTCGACTTTGCAATTATCTAATCTGAAGTGGGAAACCACAAGTTCCAATAATATTGGTATTGATCTTGGATTTCTGGATGACAAATTGTTATTCGACCTGAACTTCTATAAAAAGAATACAAAGGATCTACTATTTAAAGATTATCCGGTATCCGGAATTTCGGGATTTACAAGTCTTCCATATAAAAATGCAGGGGAGATGAATAACGAAGGTTGGGAAATCAATTTCTATGGCACCCGATTTTTGAAAGTGGGCGATTTCAGTATGGACTTTAACTTCAACTTGTCCAACTATAAAAATACGCTCGTAAAGCTTGATCAAAAATTGCTTGATAAATACAACTCAGAATTTGGATATACAAATGGTCAATACCTGACTCGAATTCAGGAAGGAAATTCTTTTGGGTCTATCTATGGATTCAGATACAAAGGAGTCTATCAATATGATAAATATGTTGCAGGAACTCATGAAAAAGCTCCCGTAGCAAGAAATGAATCAGGCAATGTCATATTAGACCAGAATGGGACCCCGAAAGATATGTATTTTGCCTATTCTCAAACGAATAAATACCGGTTCAGAGGAGGTGATGCAATCTATGAAGACATCAACCACGATGGCAACATCGATGAACTGGACATTGTGTATTTAGGAAATTCAAACCCCAAACTGAACGGGGGATTTGGACCGACATTCAGATGGAGAGATTTATCGGTTAAGTTGTTTTTCAATTTCCGCTATGGAAACAAAATCGTTAATAAAGCCCGTATGAATGCCGAGAATATGTATTATGACAACAACCAGAGCGTATCTACAAACTGGAGATGGAAAGTAGATGGCGACGACACACAGATGCCTAGAGCTTTACGGGGGTATGGATACAACTGGTTGGGAAGCGACAGGTATGTAGAAGACGGGTCATTCCTTCGATTTAAATACCTGACATTCAACTACTCGGTACCACAGAAGTATTTAAAACCCTTCAAGTTGAACAAAGCCTCTTTCTATCTTACCTTCAACAACCTTCATGTATGGACAAAATACACCGGAGTGGATCCTGAGGTTGGATATGGAACGCTTACATCCAACAGTGGAATGAGTGTAGATGATTCGAGCACTCCACGTACCAAAGATTTCACTTTAGGAATTAGTATTGGGTTGTAAAAACAGAACAATACGAATGACTAAAGATGAGGATAAAGAAATAGGCAAATTAATATTTCCTAAAAGAAAATGAATCAGATGAAAATTAAAATATATATTATAAGCTCATTATTATGTATGGGTATCACTTTCTCTAGTTGTACAGATTGGCTTACAACAAAACCTGAAAGTGAGATTATTCTGGATGAATTCTGGCAGTCAGAAACAGATGTAGAATCTGTCGTGGCATCTTGCTACAGGGCTATGACTGAAGCGGATGTGATTAGCCGAATGATTATCTGGGGAGAGTTAAGATCGGATAATTTGACTTTAGGGTCCCTCAGTGGAAGTGGCTCTCCCATCGTCAAAATATTAAATGGAGAGATAAATGCAGACAATGCTATTGCATCCTGGTCTGCCTTCTACACCGTTATCAATTATTGCAATACGGTGCTCTATTATGCACCCGGAGTAACAAAAGTAGATGGGAATTTCACTCAGGCAGATTTGCTCAGGACGCAAGCCGAGGTGAAAGCTATTCGTGCATTATGTTATTTCTATCTGGTAAGAGCATTCAAAGAAGTACCCTGGATTGAAGATGCCAGTGTGACTGATACGCAAAACTATGATAAAGGCAAAGAGACAGAAGAAACAATTATTAATCATATCATTGAAGATCTTCTCTTTGCTCGTCAATATGCACCCTCCGATTATGGACGCACGGATTATAACAAAGGACGTGTCACCCGCAACATGGTCAATTCTCTGCTGGCTGATGTCTACTTATGGAATCAAAACTATGACGGATGTGTAAGTGCTTGCGATGCTGTATTAGCCGACAAAAACTTATCCTTAGTGAATGGCGAGAATACCTTGAGCCGGGTATTTTATATTGGCAATTCGTCAGAAAGTATTTTTGAATTGCAATTCAGCGACACTGAAATTTATAATTCAGCCGTGTATAATTTCTATGGAGGATACGGATTTTATGGCTACTTATCATTTCCAGCCACATTGAAATACGAACCTTACGAGACAGAAAATGCAACCGGAGTGTATAGTCCCTTCAATTATGTTTTGTCAGGTTCAATCAAAGAAAGCGAGAATGACATACGTGCCAAAGATTCTTATTTTAATTATTCGGGAATCTATTTCATCTTTAAATATGCCGGAGTATCACGCGTAGAAAATTCATCCAAAACAGGAAGTAGCTATACGTTTCGCTCAACAACAGCAAATTGGATTATATACAGGTTATCCGATGTTATGTTGATGAAAGCAGAAGCCCTGGTTCAACTGGGAGGAGACGAAAATTACAAAAAAGCTTTAGCACTTGTAAACACCACTTATTTACGTTCAAATGAAGGTGAATCGGAGTTAAGCATCGACAACTATACGACCCAGTCTGCAATGGCCAATCTGGTATTACGCGAACGACAAAGAGAACTTTTGTTCGAAGGAAAGCGTTGGTTTGACCTTATGCGGATTGCCCGGAGAGAAAATTCGACAAGTACAATAAATGACTATATGAATCATAAGTCATCCGGAAATTCGGTCTCTTTAGGGGTTACCACTCTTAATGCATTATATATGCCAATTTATCAATCAGAACTTAATGCAAATCCGAATCTCGAGCAGAATCCTTATTACAAAACGAATTCTACTTCAGATAGATAAAATATAGGTATGATGAAAAACAATATTTTTTTAAAACTCTTTGCGAGAGGGACTCGCCTGATAACAACTCTAATGGTTGCGATCATCGTAATTTCTGTCTTTTATTCTTGCGACTCGGATAAAATCTCAGAAGATAACTTATATACATTTAAGGGACAGACCATTGGTCAGTATCTGACTGACTCTGCAAAATTCTCAGAATTTACGCGGCTTTTGGATACAACCAATGTACTCGGACTATTGAAAGCTTATGGAACCTACACTTGTTTTATTCCCACAAATGAGGCCATGGAAGCATTTTATAAGTTGAAGGGAAAGAAGCAATTGTCTGATTTTTCTAAAGATTCATTAAAGATAATTGCCTACGACCACATCATCATCAATTATTCACTAAAAAATTCAGAATTTGTCGCCGGGCGTCAATCTCAATTGACCATGAGTGACAGATATATTTCCATTTCTTACGAAGGTGATTTGACATACGTAAACAAAACCTCACGCATCATAGATAGAGATGTCGAGCTTCATAACGGAGTAATACAGGTCATCGACCAGGTATTAAACCCGACAAGAGACGGTATTGTGGAAGCCATTGCACAAAACAAAAATTTCTCTTTGTTTTATAATGCGCTTATTGCCACCGGTCTGGCCGACTCTTTGCTAAAAGCAAAAGATGCTTCGTATGAATCAAGTGCGTATGAATATCTGATAACAGTTCCTAAAGAGAAAAATGACTGGTTTTATCAGATTATTCCCCCGGCGAGAAAATTCGGATATACCGTATTGATGGAAAGCAATGAAACCATGCAGACAAATGGAATCACCGACATCGAATCGATGAAGAGATATGCTGCTCATATTTATGATGATATATATCCGGACGATGCAAATATCTCTGATGTAACAGACAGAAGAAATAGTCTGAATCGCTTCATTGCATATCATCTAATAAATAAGCAACTGAGTTACTTTAAATTTATAAATGCATACGATACCGGACACATGCTCAAGAATAGGGACATGTTTGAATATCTGGAACCCATGTGCCCAAATACATTAATTGAAGTAAAAAAAGACCGGACTTCCGGTACGACTAACATCCTGAATTATTTGAGTACAACAGGTAAATGGGTTAATATTGTAAAGTCGAACTCAGACAATGATGCAACCAATGGAGTTTACCACGAGATAGACAATATGCTTGTTTACAGCAGAGATGTAGACGATATGCTCTCAACGAAACGGTTACGATTTGACCTGGCCAGTTTCTTCCCTGAATTGACCAATAATGATTTTAGAGGAAGCCGCTATATCCAAAATACAAACTCGGATTACTACAATGAGCAAAGTGTAAATGTCCTATTACCTCAGGGGTATGTAGACCGAATTAAGGCTTCGGATCAAACCACCGTATGCTACCTTCCGGGATATCACAAATTTCAGGATTATCAGGGCGACGAGATGTTCTTGAGCTCTACCTCTTATGATTTTGCCATTACAACACCGGCAGTTCCGGCAGGAACTTATGAAGTTCGATTCGGCTATTTGACCAACGGAAAACGTGGTGTTGCCCAATTCTACTTCGATGGAGTACCCTGTGGCGTTCCTGTAAATATGAATACTGATGCTAGTGATGCATCAATCGGATGGATTAATCCGGGAAGTGATTCTTCCGATCCAAATGGGTTTGAAAATGACAAAATGATGCGCAACAGAGGATACATGAAAGGTCCGGCATGCTATAAAGTACTTACTCAGGGATGGAGTATTGGAGAGAATGCCCGCTACAGTTCTGCATCATTACGGAAAATTTTGGGACAATTCAAGTTTACGACAGCCGGTACACATATTTTGACAGTAAAAGGCTTGAGTGGCGGAGAATTTATGCTGGATTATATGGAGTTTGTTCCCACAAGCATCTTGGATAGTGAAGATATTTATTAGTAGAACAATTAAGATAAGGAATATGAAAATAAAATATTATAGTAGTCTTGTTTTGATACTATTCATTGCAATTGCAGTCTTTATGTCCTGCAGTGACCAATGGAACAATCATTACGAAGAAACCTCTATCGAATCAAAGAGCGATTTGAATTTATTTGATTTTATCAAATCACAAGAGAACCTGACCTCTTACACCAAGATGCTTCAGGCAACCGGATACGATACCATTCTTTCAAAAGCTCAAACTTTTACGGTTTGGGCTCCGAATGACCAGTCTCTTGCCGGAATTGATATCAGCAATGCTGATTTAGCGATGAAATTAGTAAAAAACTCAATTGCCAGATTCAGCTACACGACATCAGGGATAGATGAAAAAACGATATTGATGTTAAATTCGAAATTCATCAAATTCCAAAAGGCATCTTCCGGCTACACCTTTGACGGCGGACACATTGCAGAAGCCAACTTAGGTACAGCCAATGGAATCGTACATATCATGGATGAATACGTTCCCTCTAAGATGAATGGCTGGGAATTTATTAATAATACGCCCGGACTTGATTCGATGAAACAATATGTGAACTCCCTGTCAAAAGTGGTGCTGGATACAGCATCCAGTTATCAGAATGGGATATTTGTTGATTCTGTGTTCAAGACAATCAACCCGTTGTTGACACATTTAGCTGCACTGAATGTCGAAGATAGTACTTACACCGGTTTGTTCTTAGACAATACAGCATGGAAAACGGCAGTGGAAACCATTGCTCCTTATTATAAAATGGTGGAAACTGACGGCGGAGCCACTCAGCAAAGAGCTAGTACTTTGTGGTTATTGGCCAGAAATCTATTTTATAGAGGAGAAATTGAGAATCCTTCGGCATTAAATAAACTGACATCGACCGGTTTTATCACAACCTACGAACCGAATTTGGTATTCCAGGGCGCACAAAAATTTGATTTAAGCAATGGATTGGCATACATGACATCGCAATTCAACATTAAGGATACTGCATCATGGAATAAAACAATAAAAGTGGAGGCTGAATATGCGGGTTATGGAAGATTACTGTCAAATTATACACCGGTAACATACGCCGGCCTCGGATTAAAAGCGTCCATTTCGGGAGATTTCTTTCTAGCACTGACAGATGCCAGTTTGAGCACTATTTCAAAGGTGTACGCCACATTTCCTATCCCATACACATTGTCTACAAAATACAATGTCTATTGTGTTTTTGTTCCCAAATCTCTTTTGGATAGCACAAATATGAAACCTTATCAGGTGAAATTTACCATAAACAGTCTGAACAGCTCGGGAAAGGTCGCTTCATCCTACATAAACTCGAATAATGAACTGGTTTCCTCCTCGAGTGCGCAAGCCACCTTTATAACCAATCCATCAAAAATAGATACGATGTTGGTTGCTAAAAACATTCAGCTCCCTTATAGCAATGTTATTTATAATGGAGAGACAACCGCTGAAAAAATTAATAACATTAAATTTTCGGTTAAGGTTGAGAGTGTAACAACAAAAACATCAACAACGTACACAAGAGATATGATGATTGACTGCATAATTCTTGAACCTGTGAAAGAATAATTGTCAAAGAAAATGACACTCAAATAATGGAAATAAAGAAAATTAAAAAATATACCACATGAATAGGTCTGCTTATCGCTATTTTAAAATTAGAAATGTATTGGTGATTATCTTGATGCTATTTTTTCAGGCAAATTATGCAGAAACAGGCACTCAGGATAAATCAAAAATAGAAGTGAAGGGGATAGTCGTAGATGCTCACACCAAAAAGCCAATCAATGCCGTAAGAATTTCAGCATTGAATGTCGAAACATCTGCCGTGACAGATGAAAATGGAAACTTCTCGATACGAATCAATTCTCTAACTGATGTTTTGAATATCGAGGCTTTTGACTATGGCACACTGGAAGTTCCGGTGAAAGGAAGAAACTATATTGCCGTTGAAATGTACCCCGATCAATTCACAAATTATTTTCAGGGAATAAATATTGCAACAGGATTGCAAAGACACTCTTCTGTTTCAAATTCTATTGGAAACCTGAGTGACTTTTCGAATTCTCCTGCATTATCTCCCGATGAATTGCTTCATTCATTGAATGGAGATGTCAGAACCATCAGTAGAACGGGGCTTTCCGGAGCCGGAAGTTCTCTGTTTATCAGAGGTCTGAATTCTATTAATGCAAATGCTCAACCGTTGTTCGTTGTTGACGGAGTGATATGGAATACTCTTTATGACGCTGAATCAATTAAAAATGGATTCTTTTCAAATACATTGAATAATATTGATGTCAATGATATTGAAAGTATCACCGTATTAAAAGATGGAGCCTCAATCTATGGCAGTAAAGGAGCCAACGGCGTAATTCTAATCAACACAAAGAGGGCAAAATCAATAGTAACGAAGATCAATGCTAATATTTTCGCAGGTTTACACACTCAACCGGAAAAGTTACCGATCATGAATGGAGAACAATTCAGAGTGTATGCCAGCGACATGTTGCAAACGCAGGGAGCCAGCCCTAAAGATATCTCAAATTATGGATTCTTAGAGACGGACCCCTCCAATGCAATGACATATAATATGTATCATAACAATACGGACTGGTCAAAAGAGGTGTATCGCCAAGGAAGTTCTCAAAACTACAATGTCAATGTTAGTGGTGGAGATGATAAAGCTCTTTATTATTTTTCTATCGGATATTCCGGAAATAATGATGTTGTGAAAGAGGCCGATATGAGCCGAATCAATACCCGGTTTAATGCCGATATTAAATTAACCAATACCTTGTCATTGGGAGCAAATATTGCCTATTCACAAATCAATAGAAATAGCTTTGACGATGGTATCACTTATTCTTCTGTGACCTGGATGAGTAAGATAAAGGCTCCTTTTTTAAGCCCTTATGGCTTCTCTAGCACGGGAAGTATCTTAAAAGATTATGATGTATCGGATGTATTCAATGTCGGAAATCCAAGTGGCGTATTGGCATTTTATGATAAAAACAGTGTAAGAAACTACAGATTGAATTTTGGAGTCTCTCCTTCAATAAAACTCTCTCCGGAACTTACATTTAGTACACAAATCGATTACAGCCTGGACAAAACGGCAGAAAGAGGGTTTGTTCCCCGCGATTATACACCGGCTGTTTTAATTCCTGATTACAATTCTTATTCAAAAAGTATGGCAAACAATCAGGTTATACGCAACATTTCAATCTTTGATGAAACAAAATTAACATATAACAAAACCTTTGATAAAATACATAATTTAAAAGCAATCTTAGGTTGGAGATACTTAAATAATAGTTTTGAAGCTGATTACGCAGAAGGACATAATGCACAAAACACGAATCCTTTCGTCAGTAGCTCTTTAGACTTTTTGACTGTCAATGGCACAGATAATTCAACAAAATCAATCGCCGGATATTTAAACGGAGATTACAATTATGATAATAAATATTTTGCGACAGCGACAGTCAGTATGGACGCCTCGTCCCGATTCGGGAAGAAAACCAAAGAGGGGATCTCTCTATTTGGAAGGAGCTGGGCTATATTCCCCTCTTTGTCTGCCGGATGGAATATCTCATCCGAAACATTTATGAAAGACCTTCGCTTTATCGACTTCTTAAAGCTTCGCGCAGGTTTTGGCCTTACCGGAAACGACGGAATTCAAGACTACGCTGCGATGAACTATTTTTCAGTAGTCAAATATATGAGCCGGGGAAGTGGTTTAGCGATAGCAAACCTTGAAAATTCCAAATTACAATGGGAGACTACAGCCAAAGCAAATATCGGACTGGATATGAATTTGTTTAACAACAGGTTTTCAGGAACAATAGATGTATTTTCCAGTAATACATCCAACTTATTAATGTTGAAAACGCTTCCTGAAATAGTAGATGCAGGCTCCTACTGGACAAACAGCGGTAAAATGTCTAATAAAGGATTTGAGGCAACGATCAATACAAAAATACTTAACCTGAAAGACCTGACCTGGGAACTAGGCTTCAGTATCGGACATTACAAGAACAAAATAACTTCATTGCCCAACGGAAGTTACACCACATCGGTATATGGAGGAGAAGTACTTACCCAGGTAGGTAGTCCCGCCGGAGTGTTCTATGGATATAAAACAAAAGGAGTCTTTGCTTCGGCTGACGAAGCAACAGCAGCCGATTTGAAAATATTAAATACCGATGGGAGTTATTCTTCATTTGGAGCAGGGGATATCCATTTTGAAGAGGTCGCTAAAGATGGAATTATTGATAAAAAAGACAAACAGATTATAGGTGACCCGAATCCTGATTTCTATGGTAATATTTCCACAAAGTTGGTGTACCGCAGATTCACCTTGAATGCATTATTTACGTATTCTTATGGAAACGATGTATACAACTACCAACGTCAAATGTTGGAGTCCGGTGCTGACTTTTCAAATCAGACAAAAGCGATGCTGAGACGTTGGACAGCTGAAGGGCAGGTAACTTCACAACCGAAAGCTTACTATGGCGACCCAATGGGAAACAGCCGCTTCTCCGACAGATGGATTGAAGATGGATCGTATTTACGCTTGAAAACTATATCGCTGGCATACGATGTTCCTTATAAGAACAATTTTATTAATGGAATTACCATCTGGACTTCTGTTAACAATCTATTTACGGTGACAAAGTATCTGGGATTGGATCCGGAATTCTCCGCCAGAAATTCGGTCTATTACCAAGGGGTTGATGCCGGCTTTTTGCCTCTCTCTAAAAGCTTCTACCTCGGAATAAAACTGAGTTTGTAAAAATCAAGACATTGAGAATTGTAAATGATCCTTTGTTTATATTTCATAAAAACAATATTCGATGAGACGAAGCATGATTTTTATCAAATCACGAAAAACAATGATTAAAAAATCAGGCGAGTTCCATATCGCCTACTAGTAAAAATAAAATCGTATGAAAAGCTTCTATAAAATAATAATAACTCTAATCTTACTACCCTCTCTGTTGATTGGGTGTAACGATATGCTTGATGTAAATTCGGAAAGCGTTGCATTCACCGATGAATATACACTCACGGCATCCAATGATACTCTTTATTCCATGTTTGCTGTTTTTTCAAAATTGTCAAAACTGGCCGACAGGTATGTTATTTTGGGTGAGCTCCGGGGAGATCTGATGAACTTGAAAGAAGATGGTTCCGACAAATACCTGAAAGAGATCAATAATTTTGATATCTCATCGGATAATCCTTATGCCCGGAAATCTGATTATTATGCAGTCATAAACAATTGCAATTATATAATCAGTCGCATAGATACATCCGTAGAAAAAAATGCAGAAAAAGTGATGCTCAGATGCTATGCAGCATGTAAAGCTATCAGAGCCTGGACCTATATGCAGCTTGTACAAAATTACGGTTCTGCTATATATTATGACAAACCGATATTAAGTATAGAAGATGCTGAAAAAATACAGGCTCAGACTCCGGTTTCTTTGGAAGAATTAACTCCTGTATTGATTGCTGATTTGGAACCATATAAAGATGTGGCCACTCCATCATTAGGTTACTTGTACAACTTCAATACAAACAAAGCATATTTTCCAATACGCTTTATATTAGGAGATCTATATCTATGGAATGGACAGTATGAGAAAGCAGCGAAAGAATACTATGACCTAATTAATTCGCAGACATATTTGATAAACTATTTTACTGCTGCTTTCAAAGTGACGAACAATGCTTTTGAGAACATCATTTCATTCTCGGCCTATGGACATTTTGGCATATTTCTGACTTCGTACCAAAACCTGGAACAGATTTCTAATATCGGTGCGACCAATCAATACGGACAGACTTTTCACATGGATAGTCTGACATACAACAGAACACTATATCCCTCAGCCATTGCGTTGAATAATTGGGACAAGCAAATGTATTATTATTCTACGATACTGCATAAATCGGGAGATCTGAGAAAATGGGGAGCGGTGACCACGTCCTTCCAAATCAACAACAGCCCGATTTACAATTATGCCGATAGTACCAGTACGCTGGAAAATTATTCTATTTATAAGTACATTGCGATGAATCCTATTAAAGATGACCGGTTTACTGAAAAAAGAATCGGAGTTTATCGGGTAGCATTACTCTATCTGAGATATGCAGAAGCTCTCAATCGAATGGGAAAACCCAATACAGCTTTTGCCATCTTAAAGAATGGTCTTAACAAAGTCAACATGAATTCAACATCAGTCATTCCTCATAAAGAACTGAATATGAATATAAGCGAATCTGGTGACACAACCTATAGCGTTCCGTCTTTCATGAACTTTACCGATTCTAAGTTTGACTACAACATTGGGATTAGAATGCGTTCTTTGGGTAATGTGAATTTGGATAAAAAATTCTATATCATTCCGCAACTGGCATCACAAGAAGATTCTATCCGGTATGTAGAAGATATGATTATAGAGGAAGCCGCGTTGGAAACAGCCTTTGAGGGAAACCGATTTAACGACTTAATGCGTATTGCCATCCGACGCAACGACAATTCATATTTGGCAAATAAAGTAGCTAAAAAATACACTTCTAACGCAGAAAATATCCGGAATAAACTCTTAATAAGGAGTAACTGGTATATTCGATGAGGTGGAAAACGAAATGGAGAAATACTCTATTTAATTGAAGAAGTATTCTACAAACGGCTTCAGTTGCAAAATTGAAGCCGTTACTATTTGGTTTTATATACACTCTGAATATCTTCAGTTCACAACTACCGCTCATTATCGATAGAGTATACATTAAAATGAATATTCCCTTTGGGCATATTTTCAAGGGAGAACATTCAAATAGTAGACCAATTCTATGGTTTTCAGAAAAAGATCTAATCGGATACATGGAAAGGAGTTTTCAACAAACGACTGAAATCTCTTCTAAAAAAACCGGACAGACTCGATTTTCTTCCCATAATGAGTAACCATTTGACATAAATTCTATACGATGAAAAGTACACGATTTCTATTGATAATTTTCTTATTCACTTTTTTATTTACGACGACAGCACTGGCTGACAAAACAGTCTATGTCCCGTCTTCGCTGGGAGATGTTTCCAACAATGACAATACATGGAGTTATTCAAGGAGCAAACAATCTGACAATTGGATTGTGTTCTGGGAAGCCGGTTATGGTACAGATCCCAATTCGACCTCTTTACCTTCTTCCTATCGGGTCGACATTGATTCGCTTTTAGCAATCGCCGAAAAATGTTTTGACTATTACGCAGATTCATTAAAGTTCATCCAACGGGGAAATTCCAAAACAGATCTCTACAAAATGATTATCCGTCTGCGGTATACCCAGGAATGGGAAGCCACTGGTTCGGGTGTCGATAATAAAATAGGTTTGCTAACTCTTACTGCCTGGTCTGCGCGGGTTGCCGGTCATACCTTAGCACACGAAGTAGGGCATTGCTTTCAATATCAAGTTCATTGCGACAATAACAACATGAATGGATGGATGTATGGTTTTGGTTCAAATGCTAGCGGAGGAAACTGCTGGTGGGAACAATGTGCACAGTGGCAAGGCTTTCAGATTTACAAAGATCAGCAATTTACGGATTCCAATTTCTCCGGCTACCTGAATAATGCACATAAGCACATCTTGCATGAGACGGCGCGGTATAACAATTATTTCATTCAGGATTATTGGACCATGCTGCATGGCATGGGATTTATCGGCCGATTGTGGAACGAATCAAAAAGTCCGGAGGATCCGGTGGAAGCTTATAAACGGTTGACCGGTATCTCACAATCGCAGTTCTGTGATGAGATGTATGACTGTGCTGCGCGTTTTGCCAGTTGGGACATTCCGGCGCTTCGCCCTTATGGAGAAAATAAAATAGATGCTCGAAAACAACCTTCATTTAACAAGCAAAACGACGGCTACTGGCTGATCGACTCTTTATCCTGTCCGGAAAATTATGGTTACAACATTATTCGCCTCAATGTACCTGCTGCGCCCTCTAAAGTTAGAACATGCTTCTCGGGCATGGCGAAATCTCCGGGATTCCGTTCGCTTTTGTATGCGTATGCTGAATGGAGAGGTGGTTTTGTGGCATTGCTCGAAAACGGACAAAGAATATACGGAGACATGCATACCATAAAATACCAGAATCCCAACGATACGATAAGCTTCGATGTGCCTGCCGGATGCAAACGCTTGTGGTTTGTGGTGAGTGGAGGAACAAAATATCATTGGCTGCATGCCTGGGACGACAACGATGCAAATGACGAACAATGGCCCTATAAAGTAAAGTTTGAAAATACAAACCTGTATGGGAATTTTGACTATTCCGATCAGGATGTCGCATACAGCGATACATTGACATACAACGTCACCTTACAACCCTTCACAGGGAGTACCTCTTCTGCTTATCCCAGCACGGCAGTATATCCCGATATGGCACAAGTAGCACAAGCATTCAGATTGCAATTATCCGATATCTCAACGATGTATGGTTCAAAAATTATATATGCAGCCGTGAATCCAAACGGCGCTCTTAACTATACATCCACTGCAAATGCACCCGGACATTGGTTCGGGAAAACCGGCTATACCACTAATTGGGGAAACAGTTCTTATATTTTTTCGGAGTTCAATAAGACGAATTTCAGTTTTAATATCGGCCAGTACCCAAATGTTTGTAAAGATGGAGATGCGTTTACAATAAAACAGGCTTTAGTATATACACCGGAAACCGGAAAAACCTATCGCCTCACCTTTGTTTTTCAGGTGACAATCGCTGCCGCGTCTTCTATAAATACACACACCTCTGATGAAAGCAATACGATTGTGACCTACAGCTCGAACAAAACTCTGCATGTAACCAATATTCCTGAAAACACAAAACTTGATATATCCGATTTGTCCGGAAGGATCATTATCAGGAAACAAATGCAAGAGAGCTGTTTTTCTGAGAAAGTTCCTTCGGGCATATATATTGTTTCTGTGTATAACTCGAATCATAATTTCTTACGCCGCAAAGTTGTAGTGGGAAATTAGCTCCGTTTTTTTTATGCGCATTGAAGTGATACACAAGGGAAGACAAGCTGCTTCCCGGAAAATAAAAGAGAATACATCTCCGATATTGATAAAGAACGAAGCGGTGCATTTCAGATCACGGGATAAGGATTACACGCCAATCAACAGCCCGCTATCTCACTTATTACAAATCAAATAAATAATGATATATATATAAACAGTTCCTCTATTTTCAATAAAAAGTAATAAATTATTAACCCAAATAATGAATATATGAAACAAATTTTACTCATCACATTAGCATTGCTGGCTGTCCTGATTCCCGGATATTCACAGCAGGCAGGTGATACGGTTACTGTAGGCAATATCAAATATGTTCTGAAAGGTAACAACCTGATAGCAAACCCCGGTTTTGAAAATGGATTTACCGGATGGACGGACGCCACCTCTTCAGCTTCACAGCTGTCGTCTTCTAACTTTACGATTTATGACGAGGGAGGAATAGGCAATTCAAAATATCTTGTAGGAACAGCAAATTCCAACTCAAGTTCAGCCGGGTCGATCGGCACCGGATGGAACATTGAATCAGGAAAAACGTATTATTTCTGCTACAATGTCAAGTATCAGGATGCGACGGCTTCAACAGGTTCGGAAATATACTTGAAGACATCATTGACAAATGACAAAACAAATTCGTTAGAACCTTCTGTACTGATCACCTCGTCTAAGGTAAATGGCAATGGAGAATGGACCCTCAATTCCACTGCTTTTACAAACGACACTCCTTACTCCTATCTGGTTGTTCGCTTTCGCTGGCTCAATAGTCGCTTTGGCTTCGATAATTTTGCCCTCTATGAAGCTTTTGAGATGCCCGATATTACGGGTCTTAAAGCCACAATAGCAGAGGCTGAGAGTCTATACAACACCTCCGCTGTTGGAGCAGAAACATTTTTGTCTGCCATAAACTCGGCCAAAACTTACCTCAATAGCGAATCTGTTTCACAGGTAAAAGATGCAATTACTGTTTTAGAGAAAGAAATTTTTAAGTTCAAGACTTACAATGCCTCGCCAGAGAACCCTCTTGACCTCACCTCCTATATTGTTAATCAAGGATTTGATGCCAACAATGGAAACGGATGGACGGGAGTCGGCACAGTCAATTACCACGAGACGGAATATTATCAGACAACATTCGATTTGAATCAGACAATCGCAGGTCTTCCAGCGGGGAAATATATACTAAAAGCACAAGGTTTTGAACGTCCGAAGGGAAATGACGGCGGAGTTGCCTACGCGGCAGGAACCGAAACTATTTATGCGAAGCTCTATGCAAAGAGTACTAGTTTCGGAGAAAAGAGTACAGCTCTAAATTCCCTTTATAAGCATAGCTATAGCGGAACAGGCAACTCAAATGGATATGTAAATTCAATGGCTGCTGCCGAAACAATGCTGACTGATGCAAGTAACAACTATTATGAAACAAGCCTGACGGAGATATATGTAGCTGACGGAGATCTGCTGACAATCGGAGCAAAAAGTGATTTCCAACAAAACGGGTACTGGGCATTACTTGATAATTTCCGCCTCTACTATGTCGGAAACAACATCAGCGACATTATTGACATTGTGAATACATCGATTCTGAAAGCACAGAGTTTATCATCGACGAAAATGCAGGCCGGCATTGCTTCTGAGTTGAATACGGCTATCGTTCAGGCACAACAGGCAGTGGCTGCAAATCCGCCTGTGGAAGCAGATATATACAAGGTAAATACAAGATTGAAACTAGCCATTGATTCTGCAGAGATTTCTATTTCTGCGTTTGCTTCTTTGGATTCGACCATTCAGCTGGCTGTCTCACTCTATGGCACTGGTGCCGGAAATGAAGCTTCAACCTTGTCAGAGGCTATAAATACGGCGAAAACGATTTCAGACAATCTGAATGCAACACGAGATGAAATCAGCAATGCTACTCTGGCTATGGAAAAAAGCATTTTTAATTACAGAATTGCGAATAGCACTGGTACAGCACCAACTGTTGTTTCCGTGAATGACTATGCCAGAGGATCAACAATCGCTTTTATCAGAGGAACAGTATCCGGTATCGCGTCTTCCGAAATACAGGAAAGAGGTATCTGCTGGAGCACAGAACACAATCCGACCGTCAAAGATTACAGGTATGCTGCAACGGGTACTATCGGCACATTCCTTGGAAGAGCAGTAAATCTTGAACCTGCGACTATCTATTACATGCGTCCCTACGCCATAAGCAAAGGATATGCTGTCGGATATGGAGACGAAGTGAAAGTGATTACCATAAACAAAGGAAACGTAACATATAAAATGGAGAGCAATGTCACAGGTGACAACTACACCCGGATCAACGCAGCCATGGCCGAAGCTGTCAATTATTACAACAACCTGACTAGTATCAATGGATTGAGTCTATCCGTAAATTTCGGTTCCGGCACTCCTACGGCAGAAGCTTCCTATGGAGGATACATGCGATTCGGCCCCTTGGTTAGCTACCAGCAGACAGGTACAGCTTTACATGAAATGGGACATACAATTGGAGTTGGTCAGCTTTCCTACTGGACAAGTTCAAGCTCTCCGCTAAAGGTGAACGGGGTTTGGCAAGGCGTACGCGCCAATAAGGTGTTGCAATTTATGACAGACGATGCCACAGCCCGCGTGAAAGGCGATTATGTACACTTCTGGCCTTATGGAGTGAATGGTGCAAATGAGGATGATGGAAATGAAATGACATATACTATCCATTCATTGATTATACAGGGTTTTGGAGAAGACGGATTGCCTCCGGTGAGCGGAATGCTTGCCTCCCCGGCATATACGTTTGAACATAAAGACAATGTTAAATACTACCTGAAAAACGAAGATACTTCTGCCGGAAGAGACGATTGTTTTCTCATTGAAAGTCCAACAGGAGGATTGGTTTATCGAAAAATGACTGTGGCCGAAGCGAACGCGAACGATAGTACGGCCTGGTATCTGGACTTTAATCCCTCCAAATCGTATTATTCAATCAAAAATGTAGCTACCGGTAAATACATTACCTACAAGTATAATGCAAATAACGGTATTTCAATGTCGGCTGTAACGTCTCCGCTAAACACAAATTATTTTCAATTTATGCCTTCGCGCACAACGACTGTTGTCGGTAGTGGAAATAATGCAGTCAGTATAAGACCTTACTGGATTATCTATCCGACAGGAGCTACACCTCCAACTTTTGCGGCCAGAGCTTCAACAGGCGGAACAGGTGCAACGACATTCGACATTCAGGATACAGCCACCTTACAACGTTGGCTTATCTTGTCACAAGAGGAAGCTGAAAAACTGGAGCAAGCAGTAGAACTTTCATCTATCGGTGAATCATCGGCTTCGAATGTCAACATATTTGCATCAGACAACAAAATTTGTGTGGAAAATATAACTGAGCCTTCCGAGATTAGGATTTATGATCTGTTTGGTCAACAATATGTGCATACATCAAAAATAACAGGCGCTTATACTGCAAAATTGCAGAAAGGACTCTATGTTGTTCTTGTTCGTTCCGGATTGTATGAGGACAAAAAGAAGGTGATTATTACAAAATAATGGGATATATTGTATTAATGACGGATATCTTCCGAATATCAAGATGCTTGAGATCAGATTTTTTCCATCTTATAATGAAATAAATGGACAATTTCAATCACTGATTTAATACCGAATACCCGTTAAATATTAAAACATTAACGGGTATTCTCTATTTATCTACGTTGTAAAAACAACTGGCACCTTCAATTTTTAAAGCACAATACCTTTCATTTCGAATTAGGATGAAATCAGGATTCTTATTAAAGCCACCTAGACAAGGATTAAAAAATCAGGCGAGCTCAATACGTCCTAAGAGTAAGAAATTAAATCGGATGAATAAACAACAGACGAACGAATAGATACCTCCAGATTCAATTCTTCTCAAAATCAATCAACATCCAATAATAATAATAATAATATATATGATGCTTCTAAGCTATTTTTTTAATACATAAACTGTTTATATTCCCAATGAATAATAAACAAGTCTGAAAATGGGTATGTAGTTAATAAAAGATATATACGTATCAGATTCGAGTTATGGGGAAAAGACAGGATAAGTAAATCTGACTTCAACACAGAAACATCAGAATAAATACCGGAACAGCCATGAAAAATCATTCTTCGTTATTTTTTCTTCTTATTATTTCGCTGTTAATCAGCAGTAAGCAATATGCCCAAAACAAAGCCGACACAATAGATGCACTTCCAAAGCGGATAAATTTGTTTGCAACCAATTACCCGCAGGAAAAAGTCTATCTTCACTTCGACAACACCTCCTATTACCAAGGCGAGAATATCTGGTTTAAGGCCTACATTGTGCGTGCCGACCGCCATTCACTCAGCGAGATAAGCAAAGTACTGTATGTAGAACTGGTCTCGGCCGACGGGAATAGCGTTGAGACAAAAAAATACAATATTGAGAAGGGGCAATGCCACGGGGACTTCAAACTGCCGACAAGCAGTTTTGCCGGTTTTTATGAAGTTAGGGCCTACACCCGCTACATGCTCAACTTTCGCGAGGATAACTATTTTTCAAGGGTCTTTCCGGTGTATGACGAACCAAAATATGAAGGAGAATACAAACCGATTATTTCCAAACGCCCTTTTTCACAACGCGTCCCGCAGATACGGCCCGAATACAAGCAAAAGGAAAACCTGTCCCTGAATTTTTATCCCGAAGGGGGAAACCTAGTAGTCGGACTACCGGCCAAAGTGGCCTTTAAAGCTATCGGTAAAGATGGAGAAAATGCGTCTGTATCAGGAATAGTAACTGACTCCAATGGACGACAGGCAGCCGAATTCAGCAGTAGCTACCTTGGAATGGGAAGTTTCGAATTCACTCCGCAAACCGGTAAATACAAGGCGAAAGTGGAATACCTAGGTCGGGAGTATTCGTTCGACTTGCCTCCGGTAATGCCATCCGGATACAGCTTGACAGTCGAAAATAGCGATCCGGAGAAAATATATACCCGCATACACAAGAGCAAAAGTACAGCCGGACAAATTTTAGGAATAACATTTTCCTGCCGGGGAATAGTTTATGCCTCCGACCGACTGGATTTTGTCCGCGACACCTTAATCGAATTGGCAGTACCGAAGAAAGTCTTGCCATCTGGTGTTGTACAGGCCACCCTTTACTCCTCCGATAGTATACCTCTTTGCGAAAGGCTCTGTTTTGTGAACCACAACACGCAGATGAAAATAGGTTTTTCTCAGGACAAGCCCGTATATCAGGCTCTTGAACAAGTGAGAATGGATTTCGATTTGAAAGATTTTAAGGGAAAACCGATAGAAGCTACCTTTTCACTCGCTGTGCGTGATGCTACCACTTCCGCCACAAACCCTTACGACGAGAATATCCTCACCAACCTGCTTCTATCCTCGGAGCTGAGAGGCTATATTGAAAATCCGGCATATTACTTCAAATCGGACTCTCCTTCGCTTAAAGCGGCTCTCGACCTGCTGATGATGACGCAGGGATGGAGCCGGTATGACTGGAAGCAAATAACAGGCCAAGATACATTCAGTATTAAACATCCCGTAGAAAAAGGATTGGTTATGGAAGGTTCGGTACTCTCTTTGTTCCGCAGCAAAAAGATGCCCGATGTTGATCTCACCATGATATTACTCTCTGACAGCCTGTCGCAACACGGTATCTGCCGAACCGATTCGGCAGGATATTTCAATTTTGCCTTGCAGGATTTTACCGGTGAAGCCAAACTGATACTCCAATCCAAAAAGAAAGCGAAAAGGAAGGAAATGCAAATCCGCCTCGACCGGAATTTCAGCCCGCCGCTCAGGTCTTATTTATCTCCCGAAAGGAATTTTCCGCAATATTTCAAGGCAATACCGGATTCCATTTCTACTCTTGATTCGTTGAATGAGGAACAGGATTTTATCGACAGCCTGTTTGCCAACAACAAAAAGCTACCTTTGGAAAAGCGAAACAACCTGTTGAAAGAAGTGGTGGTAAAAGCCAAGCGGATGCCTGTGAAGGTGAACATGAAATACAAGGTGGCCAAAGAAATGGATAGACGACGAGATCAGGGAGAATGGGAACCCGCATCGTTGGACGCATTTCTCTATTTTAATGTAAAATATTATGCCATAGGAAGATATAAAGGAAAAAGAATAATTTTCATCAGGAGCGATTCAAAAGAGATTGTTGCAGAAAACAATCCGGAAGCAGAAGATTTGGAAAAACAAGAGAGTGAAAATACGAAAGCTCCAAAGTCACAAATAGAAAAGGAGCATGGCAGAATACCATACATGGATGAGATAGAATCCATCTCTTTTATTGAAGATTACAATTCGATTTTCCGGCTATACCCCAACCCCTTAGACGAACCGAGTGTTATTTGTTTAATCCACTGCAAAAAAAATTACCGCAAAGAGCCTATCGGCATTCGAAACACTTACTTTCAAGGATTTGCCCCTCAAAGGCAATTCTACAGCCCCAACTATGCACACACGCCGCTTCCTGACGAGAAAGACTATCGCCGAACCCTCTATTGGAATCCAAATGTAAGAACCGATGCCGACGGAAAAGCTTCAGTCAGCTTCTACAACAACGCCACCTGCAAGCAGATGAGCGTGAGCGCAGAGACGGTGACGGAGAATGGAATGATGGGAACGCTGAATCAATGAATATCACTGTTGTCCGTTAAATATGTTAAATAGACAAAAAAAAGAGCCAATCTTTTCAAATCAGCTACAAAGTTGTATATTTGAAGTTACAACACTTTAAATATATAACGTGAGCAAACATATACATTTTACCCGACAGCCGGTATTCGGACAATTATTAAGTTTTCTGGACAAAGGACAAATAAATCGAGTTTCTAAAGAGTTGGGGCAACTGCTAATGGCCGAAGCACAGTTTGTTCCACCAACAGGTGTTCTCCGACTGGCGTTGAATGCTACTATCCGGCATACAATTAGTCCGTGAATGGCTATTATAAAAGGCGTTGATCAACTGAAGGAGCAAGAAGGCTAAAACGTCCTTGTTCTTTATCCAAATATTTCAATAATTCGAATGTTACATTTCTAAAATGCTTATAATATGAAAAAATGGAGCGTGTTGCTCTTTATCACGTTTTTGGCGACAACCAATTCTTTTGCTAAAAACCAAAAGTTGCCGAACTTTAAAATAGACGGCACTATCAACGCAGATTCGGGAAAAGTCTCTCTCTTTTTCTTTGACTATTTGCCAGACAAAACCAAAAACCTGGAGGCTCAGGTGAAGAATAATAAATTTTCTTTTTCCGGATACATCCCTGAGTCACAAGGGGTGTATATTACTTTCAATGGAAAATGGATCTATATGTCAAAGGAATTTATTATTGATAAAGGAGAACAAATTGTTTCTATCAATATGGATTCGTTAGGGACAATACCTAATGTAAAAAACAAAACGATGCAGGAGGAATACCCTAAGTGGACTGCCTTTAATAAAGATATGGATGCAAAGTACAAATTATTTAACCAAAGGTACGACAGTTTGCAGAAAGTGTATAATCGGCATTTACCCGAAGCCGTAAGCCTGATTTGTGATAAAGAGATAAAAGCACTTTACAAAGAGAGCGATAGCACATTGTTGCAATATACCAAAAAGAATCCAAACTCAAAGATAGCGTTTTGGCGTTTAATCCATTTAATGGACTTTGGTTATGAACCGATATTTGATTCCATCTACAATACCTTTTCAAACACACTAAAAGATGGATATGCCGGTAAAACCCTATACCAAAAACTAAAGGACAGCAAACAACTATCTGCCGGGCAACAATTTCCAGATGTAAATTGCATTGATATGAACCATGAAAAATTCTCACCAACCATTTTCCTGAAAAACAAATTGACATTGGTCGATTTCTGGTACAGCAACTGCAGTCCTTGCAGGCGACAGTTTCCAAATATGAGGGAGCTATATAAACAATACGGAGATAAAGGGTTTGAGATAGTGGGCATATCAGTGGACAAAACGGAGTACAAGAAAGAATGGGAGAATCTCATTATCAACGACAAACTTATATGGAAGCAATACTTAGACAGAGACGGTGTTGAAGTGAATAAATTGTCGATATATGCCTTTCCTACCAATTTCTTGATAGACAATACAGGAAAAATAATTTTTAAGAATATTTCGATGGCGGAGTTGAAAGAGTTTTTAAATAAAACATTCAAATAAGACACTCACTAGCAGCTATATCGTTTTGCAAATAGCTGCCAGCGGGCACTCTTTTAATTGTTATCATCCTGAAAAAACGCACTTGAATATAACCGATTGGGATGTTACACAAATTTTGTTTAGTACCTGTGGAAAGCCATTTCAGGCGGAAATACAGGTCGTGGATCTAATTCTACCACTAAATCATGCAGTGGCAATGCTGATTGCTAGACTGCAAATTCTCTTTCGCTAAAAAAAGTTGACTCACAAAAGAGTTAACAATGGAATTATGCACAAAGAAACAACAATTAATTGGTGCAAGAATTTACAACAAAGAAACAAGTGAACTAACAGGTTTTGAAAAAGCAGGATTAAAAGTATTAAAAATAATGCAAAATTGAGAAGTTGGGAAACATAACAACAAAAATGTTAATGTCATATTAACAAGGATGATAAATGTAGATTTTAGATAATCCAATAAATAACAGCCTCGCAAATGCGGAGCTGTTTTGATTAAGGAATTGCTGCAAAGTGATTGGTTGTGAATAATCGTTACAGGTTTATAGGACAAACATTTAACAGTCATCAACGTAGAAATATATTTCTTTAAGCAAGCAAGATGTTTTCTGCAACAAAAAAAACATGTTTATGTTTCGTTCAATCTTGTTTAATTATCTGTCAATAAAGAAGTTTAAACAAATAAGAGTAAACGACACAACCCACACACATACAATTATATATCAATATATTACATTGAATACCCATTAATATTTTTAACATTATCTAGTTTTCACCTCCCAATTTATTCACTTGCATTTTCTTTATTCGTGCAATATATTTGTACATGTATTATTTATACATAAATATATAAATTTATGAAAATTGAAAACTTTTCTCAACAATACATAGTGCTTGAATTTAGAATAACATCTTCTTTCTAAATAATAAAAATACCTTAAACAAATTACCTTTATGACGACAGCAATAAAAGATAGCAAACAAATTCCTGATTTTGACAAATCTAATGATTCTGTCCTTGCTTGTGATGATTTGACGCGGGAACGGATAGAACGATTTAATAAATATGTAATGTCATTAAATATTGACAAATTACCTATAAATCTCTGTTTTGTGGAAAAATTGATTTGTGTATCTATTTTTATCATCAGGCAAAATTTCATAGCAATAAGAAACTTGAAAAATTTGCAGACAAACTGTTGGATTTAGTTTTAACACAGATTAACACAACCTCTTATATATTGAAGATGGAATGATTGGCATATGTTTGGGGTTAAATTATCTGATTGACAAAAAAATTCGAACAGGTAATATAAATTACATATTGTCAGAATTAGATGATAGAATATACCCGAAAGCATCGTTTGAATTATTGAAAAATAATTCAGAATCTATAGAAGTCTTACAATACATTCTTCAAGTTGCGTTATACTTTACTATTAGATTGAAAAATCAGGAACTCAGTAATAACAATCGTTTTATCTTTGAATCTATTGTAATAAAAGCTATCAATCAGATAGAAAGTACGCCAAATTATTCAATTATCTTTTCCGAACCATCAGTGTATTCAATAAATCAATATTTTATTTGCAATTATCTTTTTTTATTGTCAAATGTATATTCTTTAGTTTTTTTTCAATTATAAAGTGATTAAAATTGTGGATGAGATTTACTCCAGGTTGGAGAGTACTTATACTTTGATCCAAGCAAACCGACTTTAATTATCATCAATTGTGAAATTCCTAAATACACAGATAGAACGCAGTTTATATAAACATTATGCCTTTAGATTAAAACAAGACATTGATACGAACTATATTATTCATAATGAATTCAAGGATAGAGATCTATTACTAAAAGATGGTCTATGTGGTATTTATCTCTTTCAAAATACACAACTAAAAAACATTCCTTTGCCAGAGTCACTCATTTCTCATAGGATTATATATTCGAGGTTCTGAGACAGTACTTATGGTGAGGAAGGTACATCGTAATCCTTACTGAATTATCTATCCGACAAGAGCATACTTCGGACTTTTGCGACCAGAGTTTCAACGGAAGGAATAGATGCAATAACATTCAGGATACAGCAACCTTGCAGCGTTGACTTATCTTGTTACAAAAGAAAACTGAGAAACTGGAACAAGCAGTTGAACTATTATCTATCGATAAAACATCTGCTTTGAACCTCAACATATTTGCATCCGACAACAGAATTTGTCTGGAAAATATAACAGAGCTTTCCGAGAACAGTATTTATGATTTGTTTGGTCAAAGATATATGCATACATCAAAATAACAGACTCTTATTACTGCAAAATTGCACGAAAAGAATCTATGCTATCCTTGTTCGTTCCGGATTGTATGAGGACAAAGAGAAAGTGCTCGTTGCCAAATGATGAAGATCTGCTGAACAATGACAAGACAGAAAACAAGTGGACGATGGATAGTGTTTTTGGTGGATAGACCATCACGAAAGAAGATATTTTATCCTTTGTCATAAAGGCTTATGTTATGTATATAAAGATACAGGGTGGACAAAAAGAATCATTCATTTCTTTTTCTCTTATATGCAAATCCTAAAAAATATTTAACGAAATATACACAATGAAAAAGACACAGTTTCTATTTATTATTTTATTCTCTATGGGCTGCATTATTAATGTATTTCCACAAGGCAGATTCAAACTTGAACAGTCAAGTCACACTTATTTAGACGGTGACAATATTTACAAGTATCAGACAAACTACAAGGAGCCCGGTGCTGCCGGGAAAGGACTGCAATGGGACTTTTCAAATGTGGAAGCAGAGAGCGATCAATACATTGTGAATTATTTCTGTCCCATAGAAAATGACACCAGTCAAATTTGCGGAATGGAACATGACACAAGATACTATTACCTCCAGCAAAACGACTCGGTGTGGTCAATCGGCTTTGAAAACTATACCACAAGGATTAACTATGTAACGCCTGAGCTCAAGTTGAAGTTTCCGTTTCAGTACGGCGACACACTCTACAATACTTTCGAAGGAGAAGGAATATACAGTAATCTGCTTCCGTTGAAAGTAAAGGGATGGACACGCGTTCAGGCTGATGCAGAAGGTGAGCTGAAGCTTCCTGGAGATATCACAGTGCCTAACGCCTTGCGCATACACACAACCCGCTATTATACTGAAGCAGGAAAAGACAGCCTGCAAATGACCTTGGATACCTACACATGGTATGCGCAAAACCTGCGTTACCCTGTATTTGAAAGCATCAAAACGACATTGCTCAACAATGAGACCCGGCAAGAACCTCAAGATGACGATATAAAGAGTACAGCCTCAACAATCTATTACACTTCATTCTATTATACCCCGGAGGAATTGAAGAAATCACTAGATCAAGCCAAAGACTCTACAGACATGAACGGTACAATGCCGGAAGCGGCAAAAATATTTACCGAAGCTAGAATGTTACCTAACCCGGTAGTGACAAATTTGAACATTGATTACAAATTGACGCGCACTGCCTCTGTGTGGTTCTCTGTACACAGCAATTCTGGATTTATTATACGCCAAACTTCTGCCCAAACCCTTGATGAAGGGTACCACCAAACTCAAATACCAATGAATGGATTAATGACCGGAGCATATGTTGTTTGTATTCATATAGACAACATGCTTATTCATAAAACAATAATAAAAAAATAAATAGAGTTGTGACGTGAAGCATGATTTTTATAAAATCACCCAAAGCAATGATTAATAAATAAGGCAAGCGGCATGCTGCCAAAATGTAAAACTTAATTTTATGAAGAGGATAATATTACTTTTGTTCATCTTATGCGCAAGCTCGAATATCTCTGCTCAAGTTCTCGAGAAACTGGAAGGCATCTTAAGTCCGAATGCAACATCTTTGGGCGAATATGGAGAAACCCAAGTATCACTTTACACAGGTTCAGTCAATGTCAGTATTCCTTTATACGAACTGATTTATGGCGACGCTACGATTCCTATATCATTAAGCTACAAGGCATCAGGTGTAAAGCCTGACCAACATCCCGGATGGGTTGGCCTAGGCTGGAATCTAAATGCCGGAGGAATGATAAGCAGAAAAATAAATGATTTGCCTGACGACTATAGTAACTACCGAAGATATGAGGCAGTAGGTTCATATATAAGTGAATATTTATCAAATGCAGGTTTCTATTTTAGACGCGATTTAGACAATACTGCTTGGAATAGCTTTAATTTTTTAAAACAAAAGGCTTCTGACAATTTGTGTATTTATGATACTGAACCTGATGAGTTTAGCTTTAATTTTTTAAACTATTCAGGTAAATTCTACAGGAATTTCGATGGGACATGGAATGTGCAATGTGACAATTCTCTACAGGTTGAAGTAATAAACGAATATAAAACTTGTGTTTTCAGTAATAATGAGAACCGCAGTCTTATAAACAATAACAATTATAATACTACATCGTTTGGAGGTTTTCAAATTAAAGATGACAAAGGCATAAGATATGTGTTTGGCAATACAGATTCTTCCATCGAGTATTCGATCAATTTCTTTAATCAGGGGCAAGGAGAATGGTATGCCAATAGTTGGATGTTGACAAAAATCATACTTCCCAATAATGAAGAAATAACATTTGAATATGAAAGGAAGAATTTTGTAAATCAGATGTATGTATCCTATCTTGAGCATGCATCAGGCTTTAGCTATTCATGGAGTTCGGGTTTTCAGTATTTTAATTATTCATCTTCAAATTTTAACAGGACGTATCCAGATGCAATCTTTCAAGGGCAATTAATCTCTCCTGTTTATTTAAAAAAAATTATTACTCCGGCAAATACTGTAAATTTCATCTCTTCCCCTACAAAAGAATTACGGTATAATGCAGAAAACGGGGGGCTGAATCTGTTCTATTACAATAATCCTTATCAAGCACAATTATCAAAGGATCCAACAACATTTCTTCCCTATCTGAAACATTGGGATTCTAAAACGCGACAAATAAATACGAACATAGACTTGTCGTATCCCTCCTGCTTGGATAACCTGACCTGGTATCAATTAGATGATATCTATATATCGAACGCCCAACAGTCGGATATCAAAGGATATACGATGGAATATTCCAGAAATCCCAATCAGCGTCTTACTCTATTTGCGGTAAAAGAGCATAACGGCGGTGATATTGGAAGCTACAAGGCATACTCTCTTAAATATTACAATATGGAATCTCTTCCTCAATATTTGGAACTGTCCACCGATCATTGGGGATATTTCAACAACACAAAGGCCGAGGAAGTTTCTAATCTGACTAAGGATTTTTACAGGAGACCAGCAACGGATTTAGCAACAGCTTTGGCGGGGACATTGCAATCGATTACTTATCCAACAGGTGGAGTTACAGAATTTATATATGAACAGCACAGATACAGCGCCAGATTAGATGAAAACAGATGGGCAAAATTGATAACTTCTGAACCAAAGATCGCAGGGGGACTAAGGATTAAATCTACGATAAATTATCCTGGTGGAATAGATAACAACGCTACAAAATTTAGCAAATCGTACGATTATGGAGAATCCGGAATATTAGAGGGAATTACAAAGTATTCATTTACTGATTATGATATGCTGATAAGAAATAGGCAAAACGGAACATATTCGCATACCGGGATAGATATAAAATCATCTCAATCGGTCCTTCCATGTACGAACAACTCTTTGGGCTGCCATATCGGCTACAGTAGAGTAACGGAGACTAGTAGCGACGGCAGCAGAATAGAGTATAAGTTTACAAATTTCGACAGTTCAGGCGATGGAATAACCAAGGATGAGATTTATGAGGCAATTTTAACATCTAATATTTCTCCATATTCTCCCTGCAACCTGCGTACAATAAACAGAGGACTGTTAACGGAAGAGATTGTATACAGTACAGATGGAGCTATAAAAATGCGCAAAGGATATAAATATAAGCAGACCCCATCAGACAAAGACAAGAAAGGGTATGTCCGCTCAATGTATCTGGCGACGAAAGTATTAGGAAATGGAGAAGGTTTGTATGACGAAGCTGTAGCATACAAAATATTTACATACTCCTGGCTGCCTGAAAAGATTACGGAGACGTATTATGACATGAATCATGCTCCCGCTATGATAAATGAAATAAGTTATGAATACAACAGCGATAACCTTGTGTCAAAAATGACTTCAATAGACAGTGAAGGGAAAACGTTGATAAAAAGAATTAAGTATGTTGGTGACGCCCCTGATGGAAATCAAAATATCTTGTGCAAAATGAAAAAATTGAGACTTTTGTCATATCCTGTGCAAGAAACAGAATCGGTGACGGACGGTTCCGAACAGATCACAGGTGCAGAGTATTATAAATATGCCTATTATAATCCAACCGACAACAATTCGGGCTTTTACAAGCTGTGGTCTGAAAACAGGCTGGCAGTCACTTCCCCGGTTACTAATTTCTTAGATTTAGATATAGGGGCAGCCGAACTGTCTCCGGATACACGCTTTAAGGAACACATCAGATACAATTCTTATGACCCTCATGGAAATCCCCAATTCATCACAAAAGATGAAAGCGAAAATATTGTATATCTATGGGGATACAATTACCAGCACCCCTTGCTTGAGGCAAGAAATACGACAATGGAAGAAGTTAGGAGATATATCTCAAGTACTGAAATTGAAGAAATGGGGGCAAGCTGTATTGTCAATCTCGACAAGATTGATTTTCTTCGTGTAAACCTGCCAAACTCTTTAATAACTTCTTATATATTTAATCCATCTGTTGGATTGCGGACTGTTACTTTCCCTAATAAGACGAGGCTGTTTTACGAATATGATCGTACCAGCAGGTTGTCACGAATTTACAGGATAAGAGACAACAAAGAAAAAGAGGAGAAAAAATTTATTTATCATTTCAGCAACTTTTAACAGACAATTGATTATGAAGCAGATAATTATAGGCATTTGTCTTTTATTGACAAGCAACACAGTTTTGTCAAACATGAGTCATACGGCATACCACAAAGAGATGGAAACTGCATTATTACAGAGTTCATCCACTCCTAGAATATCGGGCGATAATATATATACTCCCGATCCTAATTATTACCCTTACGGAAAGACAATTAGTATTTTGAAATCTTATAATACCAATGATTTCAATGACGATTATGGAACTGCAGCCAAAGATATTTGTATAAGCTTTGAAATTTCACGTTTGATGAAAATTCAGTTCTCTACAAAGAAAAACCCCGCAGACATACCGAATTCCAATATTTATCTGTTGAAGTATTCAGGCGGCGACTGGTCAATAAACACTACTGTGATCGACAAGTACACCAAAGAGATTGCTTTCGGTCAGGATGAACTTTTGATAGAAAATCTTTCTCCAGGAAAATATTACCTGTATGTTGAGGGACGCACAACAGACAATAAAGTAAGAAACGGTTTAATGAAGGTATCTGTGTCAGGAACATGTGTGCCTAGGAGTGGAGATAATATAGAAACAGCAATCAATCTCGGCACGTTGTCCCACGGGGTCAAATTTATGAATATACAGAATACATCGGAATATGAATGGCTGCCTGCAGGACAGATCCCCTTTGGAGATGATTATGGAACAAGCAGCAATGATGTATTCTATAAATTTAACATTGTTCAGGGGCAAGGTCCGCTAGATGTCATCGCAACGCACAAGGACCAGTCGACCGGTGTTATTGACACATACATTTATCTTTTGGATGCATCAGGGCAATTGATCGAATCTAATGATGACTATTACGGAACAATGCCTTATATGAGTTTTATGCAGCAGGCTTACATCAAAAGACGGCTCGACCCCGGAACCTATTATGTGGTTTCGGAAGGAAACGGGTCAAACAGCACTATTTGCACAATCATCGAAGGAATCGAACCAGATAAAAATGATGTTAATCGGAATAAGATTGACAGCTATATTAAAACATTCTCAGCTATCTCTGATGACAATATGCAGTGCGAATATCTTTACTTTGACGGACTTGGGAAAGCCTCCGAAGTGGTGAAGATGCAGTTCACGCCTGACCGGAAAGACCTTGTAGTGTATAATGCTTTTGATCCGGTCAATAAAATTTCCAGACAATGGCTGCCCGTACCCACCTCAAACAATTCAGGGGCATTTGTCCCCGAATCGGATATCAAAGAACTTGCTGAATCGTTCTATATGGATTCACGAGCATTCACAGAAACCCAGCTCGAACATTCTGCTATCGGGCGTCCTGAAAAACAGATATCTCCCGGGGTACCTTGGCTGGAACATCCTTCAGTAAAAACATACGACTTCAACGCTGGCAATGAGGTCAAGTGCTTCCAAGCGGGCACGGACGGTCAGCTCTATGCTCAGAAATATTATGGTGCCGGCACTCTCCATAAAACAGTATCCACTGATGAGGACGGGAAAAAAGTGACGGAATATAAGAGCAAGGGTGGGCGTACAGTGATGCTGCGCAGCGATACAGATGTAGATACCTACTATGTGTACAACGATCTGGGACAATTGGTCTATGTGCTTCCTCCGTTAGCAGCGGATGGACTACCGGTACGTAATGCGGGATATCCGATGATTTCGAGTGCAATAGCAAATTATGCCTACCTATATAAGTACGACGAAAGGGGAAATTGCATTGACAAGAAATTGCCCGGATGCGGCAGCATCTATCTGCTATACGACAAAGCCAATCGGCTTGTAGCAACGCAGGATGCTAACCAAAGGACAAAAAAACAATGGACAATCATCAAATATGACGGTTTGGGCAGACAGATTTACACCGGAATTCTCAACCGGGAAATTGCTGAAAGCGAGAAAGACAACATACATAAAAACTTGCTGTTTACCGAAGAGAAAGGAACATCCAATCAGCTGGGGAATACCGGATATACATGCAATTATTTTGTAAAAGAAATAACTCCCCTGGCAGTGACCTATTATGACGACTACAGCTTCCCCGATGCCGGAGGCAAGCTCGCCTATCAGGGGAAGCCGGGTTACGGCGTTCAATACATTGTGAACGGGGTGCCAAATGCCAAAGGACTTATCACAGGCGCACGTGTCTACCTGCTGGATGGAAGCGGGGCATACGCCTCTTCCGTTAATTACTACGATGACAAGAATTTTGCAATACAAACGCGAGCCACCAATCACATGGGAGGGTACGATATAGTTTACAGCGATATCGACTTTATGGGGAATTATAAACGTACGCTGAGTGAACACAACATAGCGATCGATGGAGTACAGCAGCCGGTGATTTCCGAGCAGTATTTCTACACATACGACCATGCGGGAAGGCTCACCAAAACCGTTTATCAGATAAACGACCGGCCGGCAGTTACACTCACAGATCTCACGGCCGGCGGATCATACGACAAACTGGGACGGGTAACCGCAAAGAAGCGGCATAATGGCATGAACTCCGAATCGTTGGCATACAATATCCGTGGGTGGATTAGAAAAGTTCAAAGCGGCGATTTCGCGGAAGACCTCTACTACGAGACCAACCCTCAGAATCAAAATCCCTGCTACAATGGCAATATAAGCTGCCTTACCTGGAGCTACGAAGGACAGCCAAAGAAGTACACATTCATCTACGATAAGCTTAATCGGCTTAAAAGTGCAGAATCTACAGAGAATTCGGAGTATTTCACCTATGACAAAACGGGCAACATATTGACTATCAATCGGGCATCGGATAGAACTTCAAGCCGTAATATCGATCAATTGTCTTTCAAATACAACGGCAATCAGATATCCTGGATTACGGATAATGCAGGTGTTTACAATATATACGGGCTGAAGGAATTCACTAACCTGTATGACTACAACGACGAGTATGCTTACGACGCCAACGGCAACACCACCAAAGATTTAAACCGCGAGATAGTCACAATCAAATATAATTTGCTAAATTTGCCCGAGCTGGTGCAGTTCAAGAACGGCAACCAGATCGTGAACAGATACGATGCCGCCGGCAGGAAGCTGGGTACTGAGTATTTCACCCGGCTGACCCCTTTGTCGGTGCCGCTGGCAGCCGGACAAGTCATTACTCAGTCGCATGACGGAACTACAGTAGATCAGCGGGGTACGGCTTATGCGGGCAACAAGGAGTATTCTACCGCCAAGGGTGTCTCCGCAAACACTAAGCTGGACAAGCTTCACAACAGCGAGGGCTACGTGACCGCAATTGCCGACCCTTGGTATTCCTATTTTTGTCGCGATCATCTGGGCAGCATCCGTGCAGTGTGGAAGTATTCATCATACAATGATGAATTTGCTCAGGCTACTCAATACTATCCCAGCGGACTGCCTTGGTGGAGCGGACGGATGCCTGAAACGCAGAACCGAAAGTATAACGGGAAAGAATTTGTCGAGGCACACGGATACGACTCATACGACTATGGAGCAAGGACATATTATCCGGCTATTATGAGGTTTATCAGCATGGATCCGCTGGCGGAGAAGTATTACAGCATTAGCCCTTATGCGTATTGTAACAACAACCCAGTAAATGCAATTGATCCGGATGGACGAAGTACCTATGTTTTACGAAATGATGATGGGACATACAGGGTAGTTGGTGGAAGCTTAGCTGATCATGATAAAAATATTTATGCTTTTTCTGCAGGTAAAAATGGAGAACTTGTAAAAACAAGTATTGGCCTTTCAAGTTCCATAACTTCTTTTTATGATAGTGATGAAGGAGTATGGGGAGGAACAATAAATCCTAATGATCAAAGTGGTAAGAAGTTTCTGGATAATTTTGTCCAACATACCCTGGAAATAGGAGATTATATGGACAATGCAAAAAGGGGTCAACAATATGACTTTAAAAGGACAAATGGTACTGGCAAAGAAGTATATAGTTCAAATGAGGATTTTTACAGAGGAATGCCTGTAGGAAAAACTAAAGAAGGACAAGTGATTTATACTTCCGCAAGAGATGTAGGCAATATTGCTGCTGGATATATGGCTGGAGTCTATGGTATCCCTTGGGTTGAAGCTCGAAAAGAATTTGACAAATTACAATCAGCTCAAGATGGAAGGCCATCTGTAGAAGGAATATCTACTCAAAATGCACAGCGAGTCGGTTATGATATTGGATATAAAGAAGCTCTTAGAGACCCTATAGGTATGCTTTTAAGGTGGGTTAATTCTATTCCGACAATTTACAAACGCTATAAAAACAGATGATAATGAAGCGCATAATTCATGTATTATTTTTAACGTTACCCATTTTTCTTATGTCATGTAAAGGAAAAGAAAGGATAAAAAAAGAGCAGAGCGATTTCTTTTTGCAGGTACCTGAATCAGAGATTGGAATAACCTGTTCTAAAAGGATTGGAGCTGAATTTTATATAATGTTTTCTAAGGATTCCGTATATCATCTTTCGGATAGTATTGATTATGTAAAATTTGAAACAACAGATAATGATGATGTGAATATTATATTTGACCCTAACAAAAATATGGATATTTACATTCGAGAATCTCCGTATTTGAATGATACTAAATCAGTAAATTACAATCTTCATGTATTAAAGGGTTCAGAATTTGATTCTTTGTTTTTTGAACCTCGGATAACGACACAACCTCTTATATTAAAAAATCCTTTTATCCAGATAGGAATAATCACAAGTACTTATTCTATTTACATGAAGAAGTTTGATTATTATAAAAAAATAAAAGAAGGTGATATTTATGGAGGTTGGTAAAATCTAGCTTGGCAAGGTTCTGTCTTCGCAGGACGAAAGCCTTTGAGATATAGTTGAAACTCGCGATGGTCACATTATTGACAGTGATAGCAATGTTAGTCAAAAAAATCAAATTTGCAGACCCCCAAAAACGATGTAAATGACATGAAAGACGGAAAAATAAACAGAATACAGTTTGTGCAGGAAAGCGAAATTGTTAGCATGTTGTCAAAAGCAGGAGCATTTAATCAGGGAAATAAAACCGCAAGTAACGATTTGGCTAATAGATATGATTATATTAAAAAAGAAAGCCCAAATGGCGGAAAACTTGACTTTTCCGTTACAAAAATCCCTGACCAATATTCTAAGGCCAGTCAATCATTGTTTTTAGTAGATGGCGTAACTCACAATCATTTCAACTTTGGAAACTTTATGTGGGGAGCTGCAGGAAAAGCACTTGGTTTGACTTTATTAGAATTACAGGCAGGAGCGCATTATAGAGCATTGACACAGAATGGTGAGGATGGCTATTCTAATCAATTAGATTCATAGGACGACCAATTTTCAATACGAATGGGAGTTCGCCACGCCAATCAGCAAGGTTATAAAAATATGTTTTATAGAGTTACTGTAGGTCCCTTGCAATATGGAGGTTATGGTTACTAAATTGGAGACAAATAACGAGAAGCAGCACAATGAAAATTATTAAAATAACAATTGTCAGTATTGCAGTAATAATAGGGCTTGTTTTAATAGCAAGCCCTGCTTTGAATTTATATAATGAATGTGCAGTATATTTTCACAAAAAGGCATTTCTCGCCAAATACGAATTTGAGGATTTTTCTCAATTCAAAGACGTTGATGTTTTCAAGCGTGGAGGAGATAAAAACCAACAAATTCTTGCAATGTTTATATCTTACCATATAAATGATAATTCAAAAACAGGATGCTATCTTGTAACATTGGACAAAAAAAACTGCCACATACTAAAAACAAAATGGACGACAGAACACTCTGTTGAAACCGACACTTTAAAACTACAGCAATTGGCGCAAACATTTATGAAGTACAAGATACCACGCCTGAATGTAGATACAGCGGGAAACGTTTTTGTTTATCTGAAAGATATTGAAACGCTGGCGTTTGTCAAGTTTGCTAATGAAAGTGAATTGCGGAAGCGGAGCAAAGAAACGGAATGGGTTAAGATTAATGATAAAAACACCTGGTACAGACATAAATAGCTGCCGCAAAGACAATAAAACATGAAATTAACAGTTGATATAAATTATAAATCGTCCACCAGGACACAATGCTATTTTGGGGCAATCGGGAATTAGTATAACAGAAGCGGATCATAGTTATCCTGATGATTCTAGGATCGTTTCACAAGGAGATGTAAATCTTGCAAAAACTCTTCAATCGAGGTTTCCCAATGCAATGATGCATAATTATACTATACCAAGCAGAGTTTATACAGAATTTGATATGTATTCTATGCCGGGATTATTACCTCCAGTAGAGATTATTGCTCCAGTATTTAGAAAGAAATAATTATGAAACAAGGCATGATTTTTATTAAATCACCCAAGACAATGATTAAAAAATCAGGTCAGTTCCATACTGCCGAAAAGTAAAAAATGAATCCTATGAAAACTATCTATTTATATATATTGTCATTTCTGACTGTTAATGCTGTTTCTTGTCGGTTCGGCACGCCCGGAGGTTACACAAAGTTTCAAACATTCAATGAATATAAGTTGAAAGGAGAAGGCCGTGAAAATGTGAAATCGCCTTGTGTATTTGTAAAAGAAAGCAAGGATACCATTTGGGTTATAAAGTCGAACAGCAGAAATGTAATCATGATGTATATTAACAAAGGAGAATATTGGTATCATCAAACAGAAAAAGAGCTATATGGCAGAGCTTCTTATAAAACATATATTGTAAATGACACTTTGTTTGTATATGATTATATGCCTATGCCGGGTGCAGTATCAGGGACTACAGCTGAAGGGGTTATAATAGAAACCAAAAGTAAAATGACCATTATAGAAAATTATAAGATTTTTTATAATGACGAAAATGACTTGTATAAAAAAATACGGGAAGCAGCGTCTAATTATAAAGACAGTATGCCCTGTTATGATCATGACAGATTTATGAAAGGGGAGCTTCCTGAAAAATTTTATTGCACTTATGATAAGGTCTTTAAGGGTAATCTGTATTATATGTATAGAAATCAGGAGACTAAGCCGTATACCTGCACATACAGCATTAGAGAGCTTAATAGTTTAGGTGAATTTGATTTGGAAAATGCAAAGGATGTAGCAATACCCAAGGGTGAAAATTGCTGGCAATAAAGCGATTCTTCGTCGGCTGTGATTTAGCTCCGCTGATTTTCAATTGCAATCACAGCCTTCCCTGTTATAAGGATTTGCTATCTGCCAGTTCGATTTTTGCCTTCCGGCATCAGACAACCGCCGCATCAAGCAAGCTTTTTCTGTATTGAAATCTCAGGACATATTTAACGATTGTATTTAAAAAAGCAACGTCTAATTGGTAAGGTATGCGAAATTGTAAAATAACTAAAGTACTTGTGCTTATAACGATATGTGTAAATACACTGTTATTGTTCATCCCTCTTTATTTGTATTATTGTTATAATTTCACTGAAAAATTATTTTTGTTTATGTATTCAAATTTAGCATTATTAACAAGCGCTTTGCTTGGAATAGTTGGGATGTCTATGTCAATAATGCTATACAGAGAAATGGTTAGTATTAAATTGTTCCTAATTGTGACATTTGTATTATGGTTAGTCTCTTTATTAAATTACTTATTTGTAATATATTAGTAAGGGTGAAGTGGCGTAGCAAAGTTCTGTCTCGCAGTACGAAAGCCTTTGAGATATAGTTGAAACTCGCGATGGTCACATTATTGACAGTGATGGCAATGTTAGTCAAAAAATCAAATTTGCAGCCCCCCCCAAAACGATGTAAATGACATGAAAGACGGAAAGATAAACAGAATACAGTTTGTGCAGGAAAGCGAAATTGTTAGCATGTTGTCAAAAACAGGAGTATTTACCGAAGGAAATAAGGTTGCAAATGCGGTAAGCAGATACGGGTATATTTCAAAGGGAGGAAAAAGTGGCGGTAAATTTGACTTTTCTTATAATAAGAAAACAGGAATACCAGCCCAATACACCGATGCAAGCTCTTTCCCTTTAAATAAACCTTCTCCAATGCTATTTTTAGTAACAATCAACAGCGAGGGCTACGCGACCGCAATTGCCGACCCTTGGTATTGCTATTTTTATCGCGATCATCTGGGCAGCATCCGTGCAGTGTGGAAGCATTCATCATACAATGATGAATTTGCTCAGGTTACTCAATACTATCCCAGCGGACTACCTTGGTGGAGCGGACGGATGCCTGAAACGTAGAACCGAAAGTATAACGGGAAAGAGTTTGTCGAGCCACACGGATACGACTCCTACGACTATGGAGATAGTGCCAACGGTAATGATTTAGGCAGAACAAGTCATTTACATTATGAAATTCAGAAATTACAAAATGGAAAGTGGGTGTCAATTAATCCAACAGGAGACAACGGAAATAGAATGTCCAATATTATAGCCCCTCAAAAATGGATTGCGTCAGACAATAAAATTTATCAAGGCGGGACATTACGAGAGGTTACAGTAACAGCAACTTCCCTTACAAAGTCCGAGTCGATTCATTTATTGCCAGTAGAACAGCCTAAAAAAAATAGAAGTACAAATCCCTTAAATATATACAACCATGAGTAAAATAGCTATTATGTTGTTTTTTATATCTACCCTATTATGTAGTTGTAATAACAAATCAAGAGCCAAAGCAGAAGTAAATAGTTTAAAAAACACGACTTCTCTTGCTAAAACACAAGAGAGTGAGGATTTTAATATTTTTTTTACTCGTTTTCAAAAGGATTCTGTTTTTCAGAAAGATAGAATTATTTTTCCACTTAAAAATCTTTTGTATAATACTGAAAAGGCATCATTTGACGAAAAGATGATTAATGAAAAGGAATGGCGATTTATGAATTTCTCAAACCTGCCTGAAAATTACTTAGGGAATATTACAAAATCGAATAATGATGAGTTTAATTATAATATTCAAATAGAAGACACTGGAGTTTGTGTTAATTATATTTTCAAAATCCATAACAATAAATGGTATTTAGTTGAAATAAAAGATGAGAGTACTTAATTATACAGCCCGCTAAAGCGGGCTGTATAAGTTTTTTCGGGGAGGCTTCATGTCTTTCGCTAAAAAAGTTGACTCACAAAAGAGTTAACAATGGAATTATGCACAAAGAAACAACAATTAATTCGTGCAAGAATTTACAACAAAGAAACAAGTGAACTAACAGCTTTTGAAAAAGCAGGATTAAAAGCATTAAAAATAATGCAAAATGAGAATGTTGACAACGTATCCTGCCGGCATACTCAATAATCCATACATAAAGAAACTAAATAAAAAAGGGCGAAATGAATATGTATAAGCAAACATTAATGGTCTTACTTTTTGTTATATGTGGAACATCTATTTTTGCACAAAAAAAAGAGTTTCAGCTATTTTCGTTTTCGAATAATGCTGGACGCTGTAACATTAACTTCAACTATGTAGACGACCGCATTTATATTCCGGCAACAATTGAAGATAGTATTGAGTGTAGTTTATTCTTAGATTCCGGCATTAAGAATGTATCATTAGATTCTTCTTTCTTTGCCAAGAATAAAACGAAATTACACTTAGCAATCAATCCATGTCCAAATTATTATACAAGTTTAGGCGGAACTTATAAGTTTTATCAAGCTCTATTTATATGGAATAAACAGGAAGAAGAAAAGAAAAGCCTGAAAATTAAAATTGGGAACTCTGTTGTTTTTGAGAAACATCCAATTATATCGACTCAAACAATAGGTTCGGGTATATTCCCTTTATATTTATTCGCAAAGGATCAAATTCTAAATATTCATATTAAAGCAGAAGAAATGAGATTATTAGATAAAATAGATAATAAATCGGATTCCATATATTTTGAAATAGACCCTTATACTTCTGCTCCATTAATCAATATACCTATCCGTGTTTATACAGACGATATATCATATCTAATAACCTGAGTTCTGTTTAAGAAAACAGTCAAAAAAGGCAAGTAAATCAATT
>JASGFJ010000038.1:0-48062 GCA_047605645.1 Dysgonamonadaceae bacterium
AGAAATCGGCACAGAATAAGGTTGTACAACAATCTCTATATAGTGTAGACCATTTTCCTCAAACAGATTCACTTCGGCTGTAATACCCATGAAGTTTCTAATTTTATTAGGAATTTCCTCCATCAACTTTTTAGAATCCTTCAAGCCAACAACTGTTCCGGCATCATTCTTGCCAATGCAAATTCGTCCACCCTGTGCATTGGCAAAACCGCATATCCATTGCAGATAGTCATCGTGCCATGAGGATTTGTATTCTATGTTTTGTTTTTCGGGCATAAATATTCTATTTTACTTATTTAGCTCTTCTAAAATGTTTACAAACACAAAAGGGTTACGAAATTTCATATTTTCGTTATCCCACTTGTTTTGTAAGTACTCAAAACCGGCATTGGCATATCCTTCCATTTGGCGAATGAGTTCGGCAACAAACGGATTGATAGCCTCATCATTTGTATTTTCCAGCTCTACCCATTTGAAACCAAATTTTTCGGACTTATTTAACAGTAACATTATTCAACTTTCGCAAGTAAAATAACTTGTTGATATATAATAAAAAAGTAGCATATTGTTTTGGAAAAACCACTGATATTCAGCAACTTTATATAGCCAAACAAACCAAAAACAATATGCTGCGAAACAAAGATACAATAATCCTTTCAGAGATAAATAGCTTTTTTACTTCAAGTGAAAAAGCAATGGAAACAATTTTCAGTTTCATCTGCTCTTTGAGATTTTCGGACAAAAGATTTGGTTTTCCTCAAGCTAACAATCTTACCTTTAGCAGCAACTGGAACGGCATGATGACTACCAATACGGAGCTGACTTTCGAACAAGCCTATAAAACCTACTCAACCCGCTGGTCGGTAGAAGTATTTTTCAAAGAAAGCAAGCAATACCTTGGCCTTGGAAAGTGTCAGGCACAAGATTTTGATGCTCAAACTGCAGCGACAACCCTTTGTATGCTGCAATACAACTTACTTTCGCTTGGAAAGCGGTTCAACGATTATGAAACACTTGGAAAACTGTTCCGGGAAGCCCGGAAGAACACCTTGCAAATTACCATATCTGAGAAAATATGGTTGATTATAACCGAAATAGCAGCCAAATTGTCCGAAATTCTCGAGATAGATGCTGAATTGTTAATGCAGAAAATATGCTCTGAGAATGAAACGCTTACAAAAGATATAAATTTAAAAGCCTTATGCTAGCCGACTAAAAAGGCTTGCGAAAGTTGAATTATCTCATTGAATGATTATCCGCATAATGACCTGTTGTAAATTCTGGACTTGAAGTTGGTGCTGTTGCAAATTGAAGCAATAAGCAGTCTATCGAAGATTGTTTCACCAAAATACCGCCTGTTGAATTTATAACTGAATGGATATTCCGGGCATATGCCCCACCCATTTGCGTTTAGTTAGCATGACAAATTTACCGTTTTTTTCTTAAACTTTCACCTTTCAACTCAAAACGATGTGAAGTGTAAACGATTCTGTCTATCACAGAATCAGCCAATGTTTCATCGGAAAATACATCGAACCAACTGCTTACGGGAAGCTGGCTTGCTGTGATAGTCGCTTTTCTGGCATGCCTGTCTTCGATGATTTCCATAGAATCAAGCTGTTGTTGTTTTTCCAGGGAAGTTAATCCAAAATCATCCAGTATGAGTCGTTCTGTTTTAGCCAGCTTCTCGAACAAGCGGATAATACTCCCCTCTGCTCTGGTAACTTTCAAGCCTAAGAGCAGTTTCTTGACATATACACGGGTATAGACAATCTTCACATGACCCCCAACAGCCGCTTTGTCCTTGGGGCGATATGGGCAAGCCGGAAGCACAGCCAAACCATAACGGTTACCAAAGTTTTTCATGATACGGTTCATATCCGGCTCATACTTATCACTCTTTGTGACAGCTGCTTTGAGATTATCCGGGATCAATATCTTAGGAGAACCACCCAGATCTTCCAAGCACGAAGAAAGTGCATATACGAAGTCTCCCGTTTTTTGTGAAGATACAGCCATGACGAACGTATAGTCCGAATAAGGTAAACAGGCAATAGCGGCAATACAGTTCATTCACCCATGGTATCCCCTCTCATGAGAGGATCAACCGAGTATTTAGCCTGATTGTTCGGGAAGAATTTTCCTCTTGTTTTCCCGTTGGGTTCACCCCCGAGGAAGAGAATCAGCCAAAAGAGAAAAATTGATAACCATAGACGGGAAACGTATTTGCGGCTCAAGCAACACCAACGGCAAGCATAGCAACGTCGGCTCTTGGCCGCACCGAAATGGCTCTTAAATAAAGCAGTAGTGTTTGGCTGTCAAATGCATGTTGTTATCACTTAGTTGTTTTTGCACAATTATTCTTATTTTATTCAACTAACCATGCAAAAACAACTATATTTGTAGTGTGATTAAAATTGAGCATGGAAGAATTAGAACAATTAGGAATTATACCGGTGAACTATGCAGTCCTACGTTCACTGTTTTCTGATTATCATTCTCCTCGCAACAAGATTGCTAATCTTGAACAGGCAGAAAAGATAATCCGACTGAAAAGAGGGATGTATGTCGTTTCGCCGAAGGTGAGTAGGCAACTGTTATCTGTAGAACTGATAGCGAATCATATTTATGGTCCATCTTATGTCTCTATGGAAAGTGCTTTACGTCATTACGGTTTAATTCCTGAACAAGTTTATATGATTCGTTCCATGACGCCTAATCGTTCCAAATACTTTGAAAATCCGATTGGTAAGTTTGAATATATAACGGTGAATGAGGATTATTATTCCATCGGTATAAAGCAACAGACGATTGAGAACAAATATACGTTCTTGATAGCTACTCCGGAAAAGGCATTGTGTGACATGATTACTGCAACGCCACAATTACGAATTCAATCGGAAAAAGCATTAGTAGCTTATCTTGAAGAAAATTTACGATTTGACATATCTGCTTTAGAAAATATGAATAAGGGTATTGTCAAGGAGTGTATAAATACCGGGAAAAAAAAAGGAGTATTAGAATTATTATTGAAGCTATTACAATGAATATATTTGAACAAATGCTTTCAAGGTACGATATAAAGACCAACGAGCAGAAGAGAAACGTAACACAGGAAGTAATGCAGGAAGTAACCCTTGCCGGATTATACCGTGGGGGATTCTTTGATAAGGCTGCTTTTTATGGTGGTACTTGTTTGAGAATCTTCCATGAACTACCTCGATTCAGTGAGGATATGGATTTCTCTCTTATCGGAAAAGATGAAACATTTGATTTAGAAAGTTATTTTCCCTCCATTATTGAGGAGTTCAAAGCAGTAGGACGTGATATTGTTATTACACGAAAGGAAAAGAAGAAAGAAACAAAGGTAGAATCCGCTTTTTTGAAGGATAATACGGCAATATATGATGTTAAGTTCAGAACTGAGAAAGATTTGAAAATAAAAATAGAGGTTGATATTGATCCTCCTCTAGGATTCACGACCGAACAAAAATTATCATTGATGCCCTTTTCTTTCATGACACGATGTTTTACGTTACCTCATTTGTATGCCGGAAAGATGCATGCATTGCTATTTCGTAATTGGAAAACCCGCGTAAAAGGTCGTGATTGGTATGACTTCGAATGGTATGTTCGACACAATATCCCGTTGGATTTTTCTCATTTGCAAATCAGAACCAAAGAATTTAACGGCATTGACATGGATAAAGAAGTCTTTACCAAGCTGTTGAAAGAAAGACTTTCTTCTACTGACATTAATATGGTTAAGCGTGATGTACTTCCATTTATTCAGAATCCCCAAGAACTGAATATTTGGTCGAATGAATATTTTCTTCAGTTAGCCGATAGGGTTAAGTTCTTGTAAAAAAGATTTCTGCATAGATTTTTAATATGATTATTATCTATTAATCCAGATTAGTTATCACTTCCCGATACAGAACTTTCCAAAAATATTTCCCAGTATTTCATCGTTAGATATTTGTCCTGTAATCTCACCCAGATAAGACATACAGTCGCGAATATCGAGCGCCAGCAGGTCGTTGGTCAATCCGGATTCCAGTCCATCAATAACCCGGCGAATAGAAGCCAATGCTCTTTCCAAAGCTTCATAATGACGAATATTACTAACTATCACATCAGATTGATTGATTTCGGGTAATTGGGCGGCTTTCAGCAAAGCATTTTCCAAAAGCTCAATATTATGTTTCTTTTTTGCGGAAATGTAAACGCGTTCAGCGTCGAACTGCTCAAAGAGTTGATTCAGTATCCCAAGTTCTTCTTCTGAGATTTTATCTGTTTTATTAAAAACAAGAATAATCTTTCCGGCAGCAAGTTTCGTTATTTTCTCCGTAAGCCATTCAATGTGTTCGGTGGCTTGCGTACCATCTACCAGCCAAAGGACAATAGAGGCTTGTTCGATTTTTTTAAAAGTACGTTCGATACCTAATTTTTCCACAGTGTCTGTGGTATTGCGGATACCGGCCGTATCAATAAAACGAAATTCGATACCATCGATAATGACAGAATCCTCAATCACATCACGTGTAGTACCATGTACATCCGAGACAATGGCCTTGTCATCATTCAATAAAACATTCAACAAAGTAGATTTTCCCACATTGGTTTCACCCACTAATGCGACCGGAATCCCGTTCTTCAAGGCGTTACCGAGTTTAAAAGAGCGTGCCAGCCTGGCAATCACATCTTCTACCTGATTGGCTAAGTCTTTGAGTTGTGTCCGGTCAGCAAACTCCACATCTTCCTCGCTGAAATCCAACTCCAGTTCAATCAATGATGCGAAATCGAGAAGATGTGTTCTCAATTTGGTCAATTCGTCCGAGAATCCACCTCTCATCTGAGTCAAAGCCATCCGATGCGCAGCGGCAGAGTTAGACGCAATCAAATCTGCGACAGCTTCCGCCTGTGACAAGTCCATTTTTCCATTCAGAAAAGCACGCTGTGTGAATTCTCCGGGTTTTGCCATAGCCGCTCCTTTGGAGATAAGCAGTTGCAAAATATTCTGCTGGATGAACAACGAACCGTGGCATGCGATTTCAACAACATCTTCTCCTGTAAATGAGTGCGGTGCGCGGAAAACACTTACCAGAACATCGTCGACAAGTTGTTCGTCCTGAAAAACAGAACCAAAATGTACGGTGTTGGCGGATTGTTCGTCCAATACTTTTCCGGAAGGAGACTTAAATAGTTGATCCACCAATGAGACAGAACCCTCACCGGAAACACGAATTACGGCGATACCACCTACTCCGGGAGCTGTGGATATAGCAGTGATGATATTGTTGGGATATGATGACATAACTTTGAGCAGATACAAATTATTTACCCAAAGTTACATTTTTATTTGAAATAAGGAAAGATACTTGCCCCGGAAAGTAAAAAGTTCAGTATTTAAAGCTACTTCCGCCCATAAATTCACGCAGCAAAGATGTTGGAGGCAGGTCTTTGTCGTTAATATAGTTGAAATAAGAAAGAAAACGAAGCAAACGATAAGCCTCAGCATACTCCGGAGCATTTTTGGGCACTTTATACAAAATTGGCTCCGCATAACGCCGTAAGGCTGCAAATTCATAAAGCATAGCTGAATTGAACATCACATCAGCATTTTCTTGATAAGGAAAAATCCATTTTTCTTCTCCGGCGCGAACACTTGGCCAGCGGGAAATAGTATCGATAGCCGAATAATTCCGGTAACGGTAATCCCTGACAATACGACGAATCAACCGGTTGTCGGTCGTAGAGATCCAGTTATGGTTATCCAAAGAGATAGTTGTAAGGGCTGAAACGTAGATCAAGAACTTTTTCTCATCTGCGATTTGAGGCGTAAGCAGTGGATTCAACCCATGAATTCCTTCAATAACAAGCACATTGTCTTCTTGCATTTTCAGGAAGTTTCCTTTTTTCTCCTGTTTCCCCGTCGTAAAATTAAATGTTGGAATAGAGACTGTTTCTCCTTTCAACAAAGCATTCAGGTCTGCATTGAATTGTTCAATATCAATAGCATAAAGTGATTCGAAATCAAAGTTTCCATTTTTATCAACCGGAGTGTGCTCTCGATCTACAAAATAATCGTCAAGCGAAATACCCAACGGTTTAATGCAATTAACATACAACTGCACTTCTAATCTTTTTCGAAACGTCGTTTTTCCGGAGGATGACGGCCCCGAAATAAGCACAATACGAACACCATCATCGAAACGCTGAGCAATCTCTTCTGCTGTTTTAGCAATCATCTTTTCCTGATAAGCTTCGGAAACATTGATAACAGAAGCTAATTTCTTATCACAAATAGCCTTGTTGAGATCACCAACATTATCTAACCCTATAATATTCAGAAAACGCAATTGCTCTTTATAGACCGCAGACATCTTTTGCTGGTGCACAATTGGTTCTAAATCAATTGGCCTTTCACGATTAGGGATACGCAAAAGTAAACCACCATTGTATTTTTGCAAATCAAAAAGATGAAGATATCCGGAAGAAGGGACAAGTGAGCCATAAAAATAATCCACATATCCATCCATCTTATAATATTTGGAATAGAGTTCCTGCTGTGTTTCCAACAGCAATGCTTTATCTTCAAAGCCATATTTACGGAACGTAGCAACAACCTCATGGGTTAGAGCCTCAACCGCTTCGAAAGGAAAATCGCCGGCAATGATTTCCTGCATCCGGGATTTTATTTTGTCGACAATTTCCTGGCTGACTCCATCCTGACCTACAATTACACAATAATATCCTTTGGAAATAGGATGCTCAATATTAATCTGCACCCCGGGAAGAATCTCGTAAACAGCTTTAGCTAAAACAAAACACAACGAACGGACATAAGTCCGCATACCGGAAGAATCACTGATATCAACAAATTCCACCGTTTTAGGTCTATAAATTCTATAATTAAGAGATTCGGTTTTATTATTTACTTTGCCACTTACCACCAGGTAAGGCAATTCTAGATTTAAAGACTCATAGATTTCCCTCAAAGAAGTTCCTTTTTCAAAAGAATAGGTCTTTTCATCATTTTTGCAAAAAACATCTACTGATTCAATCATTATTCAGAATTTAAAGAATTAGCTATGAAAAGTTATGCCTTACTTGGCATCTTTATACACCAGTGTTTCAGGGGATAAATAGCCTTCTTGCTCCGCTGATTTATTGTAGTTGTAATCTATCAATTTAAATTGATAGCCTTCACGCATAAGCCATTCGATAGAGCCGGGGAGAGCGCCCATCATGTTTCGTTGAGCTTTCAGCGAATCATGAAAGACAATAATAGACCCATTGCGAGTATAGTTTTTCACATTCTCAAAAACAAGTTCCGGATTCATGTATTTACTATAATCACGGGTAACCACATCCCACATCACTATTTTGTAATGCTTTCTCAACCTCCATGTCTGCGGAAATCTCATGTGTCCGTGAGGAGGGCGAAACAAGGGAGACTGAATCAAAGCAGAAGCTTTATCCGCATTATCGACAAAGTTGCCGGTACGCGAAAGTATACCCTGCAGATGATTGAATGTATGATTCCCAACATGATGTCCCTTTTCAATTATCTGTTGATACAGATGTGGATATTTGCGTACATTGTCTCCTACACAAAAAAATGTAGCTTTAATGTTATATCTATCCAATAACTTCAAAATCCAGGGAGTTGTCTCCGGAATAGGTCCATCGTCAAAAGTCAAATACACGACTTTTTCGTCATCCGATTGTGGCTCAATACGCCAAATTGCGCCTGGAAATAACAAGCGATACAACCGTGGTGGCTGTTCTATAAGCATTTTCTAAAGATGTTAAAACATGAAGAATACATGCAGCACGAAAAAATCTTAAGTGCTGCATGTATTAATTCTTATATATCTATTGCTGAACTTGATGTTGCGGTTGCTGTGATTCTTTTGATTGTTGATATTCACGCAACAAATCCGGACTATACCGCTGCATCATCTGCATTGATTTATTTACAAAAGCCTCTTCTTCATGCTTGATAGAAGAATCTTCCGCATTATAATATCCCTGAATAGCTCCGTCTGCCAAATTTTTCAACAAGGAATTTCCTAAAGCGTAATTATTTTTAGAATAATAAAGCTGGGCAAAATCGAGCATTTTCAGCTTCAGCGCTTGATATCTTTGACGATCGTATCGTTGGTATGCACTCAACACCTGATCCAAAGCCATCAAATTACTCCAAATTTCAGTTGAACTAATATCTGTCTGTTGAGGATTCAGTCGGTTAAACCATTGCAGATTTAGTGTAGCCCGATTTACAATCGCATCCAGGATAGCTTTTCCTTTAGCCGGCTGCCCTAGCTGATAATACAGGTCGCCGAAAATAGCAGATTCACCACCATAAGGAATCGTCGTCGGAGGAAGTACCTCAATACATCTGTTCAGAGCTTTCAAGGCCTTGTCTTTTTTACCTTCAGTCATCAAAGCCTGCAGCAGTTGGGAAAACATATACCGATAAGTGATACAGGAGCGCATGTTGTTTTCATCCAAATATACTTTTGGATTTTCAATTCCGCCCCATTTAAACTTATTGACCATATTGTCATACATCACTTCCGTGTTCACTCCTGTTTTGGAAGTACCCGGAGTTATTCTGTATGCCAATCCTTCCTGTTGGAAGTTTGGTTTCATGTTCATATACATATTGTCGTCAACTGTTACGGCAAAGTAGATAGGGCGTTTCCAGTTGTCGTTGTTTATATTGTTCAACATTTCCAGAATCATCAATTCCTGACGATAAAGGACGTTTTTGTTTCCTAAATTGATAAGCATGGCTTTGGTTGGCTCCACATTCAATGTTTTCCAATCTACTTTGCTTTCATTCACATCCAACGAAAGAAGATTCCCTGTAACAATAGGCCCACTTATTCCAAACGGATTTTTAGGAGCATACAAGTCATTTGTCCTCAGGTTAGCCATCAATGTATTCAGAGGCACAGTATCTTTATAGGCCGACCGGTCATACATTTGTCCCCAGAGGTCAGCATCTCCGCTGCCTGTTATTGCACCGGCATTCCCCAATTGTTGCAAATCATTCAGTGAGCCATGCTGAGGAACATTATTTTTTTGCAATGCAGCTTCAATTTGCTGTTTTGTAATCACATAAGCAAAAGCTCCTTTATCTCCGATGTAATGAGCACGATCCCATTTAATAGGGAGAGGATCGGAATCATAAGCTTGGCGGCGCATCTGGTCGACATACCAATCCGTCTGTAAGTAACTTAAATTACATACACGAACGTCAGTCCTGAATCCTTCAACATCCTGTGCATACCACAAAGGGAAAGTATCATTATCGCCATTGGTAAACAAGATCGCATTTTTAGCACAGCTTCTCAAATAATTCATACCGAAGTCTCTCATCGTATACCGCCCGGAACGGTCGTGGTCATCCCAGTTTTGAGCAGCCATCAGTGCCGGAACAAACAGACAAACAACAGTAGATATGATAGCTGCCGGAGTAGACGGTAGTTTTTTTCGGAGTAATTCCCAGATACCGGCCACACCCAATCCGATCCAAATAGCAAAAGCGTAGAACGAACCGGCATAAGCATAATCTCTTTCCCGAGGCTCAAAAGGCTTCTGATTCAAATAGATAACAATAGCAATACCGGTCATAAAGAACAGCATAAATGTAATCCAAAAGCCCTGTTCTCCGAGTTCTTTCTTTTTCAACTGGAAAACAATACCAATGATACCCAACAATAGAGGAAGCATGAAATATCGGTTATGTCCTTTATTATTCACCACATCAGGTGCAATGTTATCCTGTGGCCCGAGGCCAAGCACATGTTCATCAATAAAGGAAATTCCGGTAATCCAGTTTCCACTGGTTATTCCACCTGTATTTTGACGGTCATTCTGACGTCCGGAGAAATTCCACATGAAATATCTCCAATACATAAAATTCAACTGATAAGAGAAAAAATACTGCAGGTTCTGCATTAAAGTAGGCGGAACACTGGCATCGGTTATACCACCCCAATTTTTATAACCTTGAATATGCCGTGCTTCATTCGAATACATACGAGGGAAAAATTGCTCGTTCGTATATTTGTATTGCTGATCAGTGCCGGCAACAAAATAACGATCTTTTTCATCCGGTGATTTTTTTACAATCCGGGCATATTTTGGTTTTTCACTTGCGATAACCGGGCTTCCATTGGCGTCTCTTTGTACTTCCGAGGCATAAGTTTTACCATAAAACAAAGGTGTTTCTCCATATTGTTCACGACTCAGATAATCGCCAACGGTAAAGACATCTTCAGGTGAATTTTGATCCATTGGTGTATTGGCCGACGAACGAATAGGGATTAAGGCATAAGAGGAATACCCAATTAGGATCACCATCAAACTCAGCAAAGCTGTATTCATGGCCCGGAGATTCAAATTCTTTCGAGTATAAATGAAAGCAATAATTGCAATGAATAATATAACCCAAAGGATAGCACTGCCACCGATAAACGGAACGCCGGCCAATGCCAAACAGATAATAAACGACAGTTTACTTCTGAAAACATTATTTTTATTCACCATCGTTTCATAAACGCCCCAAATAATGGAGGCAATCAGAACCAGGATATAGAACAAAGCTCCTGAATTGTATGGCAAACCAAGTGTGTTGACAAAGAATAATTCAAACCAGCCTCCTACTTTCGTGAATCCCGGAATAATACCATACATGAGAATAACAATCAGCACAAACGAAAGAGCCAGGGCAATTAATGTGCCCTTCAGATCCACATTCTTTGCCTTTTTGAAATAATATACCAAGGCCATGGCCGGTATACACAGCAAGTTCAGCAAGTGAACTCCAATAGAGAGTCCCACCATATAGGCAATTAGAATGATCCATTTATCTGCGCCGGGTTTATCCGAACGGTTTTCCCACTTAAGTATAAGCCAGAAAACCAGAGCCGTAAACATGGATGAAAACGCATACACTTCTCCTTCAACAGCGGAAAACCAAAATGTATCTGTATAAGTATAAGCTAATGAACCCACAAGACCGCTACCAATAATAGCAATTGTCTGCCCCAAGGTGATTTCTTTCGAACTATCGGTATAAATCAATTTCTTCGCCATGTACGTAATGGTCCAGAAGAGGAATAAGATGGTTGCTGCACTCAGAAGAGCAGACATCGCATTCACCAACCGGGCCACATGAGACGGGTCAGAAGCAAACAGCGTAAAGAATTTTGCCGTCAGATTAAAAAATGGCGCGCCGGGAGGGTGTCCCACTTCTAATTTATAACTTGATGTAATAAATTCTCCACAGTCCCAGAAACTGGCTGTAGGTTCAATAGTCAACAGATAGGTTATCGCCGCAATAACAAAAGCGACCCATCCGAAGACATTATTCAACAAATTGTATCTTTTCATTCGAGACAATATATATAAGGTATTAAATAAATACATCTAAAAAAGAGCTGCAAATATAACCAATTGCTTCAATTGTTAAAAACAAAGATTATCTTTTTACTCTCAGATACTTACATTTTCAGATAATTAAAGCAATTTCACTTTTGTAAAGACGGGGTTATTCCCATTCTATGGTTGCAGGTGGCTTAGACGAAATATCATAAACAACGCGGTTGACTCCCCGCACTTTATTAATAATTTCATTCGAAACTTTAGCTAGAAACTCATAAGGCAAATGAGCCCAATCTGCCGTCATGGCATCAGATGAAGTCACAGCACGAAGAGCGACTGTGTTTTCATAAGTCCTTTCATCTCCCATAACACCGACAGAGCGCACCGGCAATAAGATTGTCCCAGCCTGCCAAACTTTATCATATAAATTGAATTCACGCAGCATGCGAATGTAGATATCATCTGCATTTTGTAGAATTTCCACTTTTTCAGGAGTGATATCCCCCAAAATACGAATACCAAGTCCGGGGCCAGGAAACGGATGACGTTTTATCAGGTGTGACTGCATGCCAAGCTCCAAGCCAACTTTACGCACTTCATCTTTAAACAATAAACGAAGCGGTTCCACCAGTTTGAGGTTCATTTCTTTGGGCAAGCCTCCTACATTGTGATGAGACTTGATGGTCGTACCGGTAATGGATAGTGACTCAATAATATCCGGATAAATAGTACCCTGTCCTAACCATTTAATATCTTTAAGCTTGTGAGCTTGTTCATCAAAAACTTCAATAAACCCACGGCCTATAATTTTCCTTTTTTGTTCAGGATCGGTTACACCTGCCAGCTGCGAATAAAATTTATTTTTTGCATCTACACCAATTACATTCAGTCCAAGGTGTTCATAATCTTTTAGCACATTCACAAATTCGTTTTTGCGCAACAAACCGTTATCGACAAATACACAAGTCAGATTTTTCCCAATTGCCCTGTTTAACAAAACGGCAGTCACAGACGAGTCAACGCCACCTGAAAGAGCTAGAATCACTTTATCATCTCCCAGTTGTTGTTTCAAATCAGCAACTGTGGTTTCTATAAACGAAGCAGGAGTCCAATCACGGGAACAGCCGCAAATATCCAGGAAGTTGCTTAAAAGCTGTACCCCATCGAGGGTATGAAACACTTCAGGATGATACTGAACAGCCCATGTGGGTTCATTTTCTATTTTATAGGCAGCAGCAGCAACATCATCGGTGCTTGCAATAATTCTAAAATCAGATGGAAGTACAGTAATGGTGTCTCCGTGTGACATCCACACCTGAGAACCCTGCGATACGCCTTTAAAGATAGGTTCATCCGGATCGATTTTTGCCAGATGAGCCCGGCCATATTCACGAGAATCTCCTTTTTCAACCTTTCCTCCGGAAGAATATGCTAAATATTGAGCGCCATAGCAAATACCTAAAACAGGATATTTTCCTTTTATCTCTGACAAATCCGGTTTGAATGCACTGTCATCATTCACAGAAAAAGGACTTCCCGAAAGAATAACACCTTTCACAGAAGTGTCTCCAAAAGGGAATTTATTATAGGGAACGATTTCACAATAGGTATTTAACTCTCTGATTCTTCTACCGATCAGCTGTGTTGTTTGGGAGCCAAAATCGAGGATAATGATTTTTTCGTGCATTGGACCTTATGTTTTAGAAATTTTGCTCGCAAAGATATGAAAAAACCCTCATTTATCACATTTCGCAATAGAGAATATCGCCCAAGTACTTCCGACTCCAATCAGCCACACTTCTAAAATTCAATTATTTGGACAAAAGAGACGAAAACCCTGATAAAATACCCTCGAAACTAAAACCACTTTTTCTTTTTCATCCAAAAGAATATGGAAATACCTATCGCCAAAAAACAAATCCAGGCAAACAAATATCCGTATTTCCAATCTAGTTCCGGAATTAGTTTGAAATTCATTCCCCAAACACCGACAAGAAATGTCAGAGGAATAAACAAAGTAGAGACAATTGTCAGACGCTTTATGATTTCATTCATTATCAGATTCGTATTATTATAATAAACATCTGACAAGGAAATCAACAACTCGTGATAAGACTCCAGGTTATCAAGTGAAGCTCTGACTCGGTCGTCATAATTATGAAAATAAATCATATTGGCGGGATGAATCAGAGAATGATGATTGGCTAGATTTACGTATTCTTCTCTGAAAGCTAATAAAGAACGTTTAATTTGCATATAGCTAATCCTGCGCAAATGCATTAATTGCTGAATATCCCTGGAGTTTATCTGATTAATCAACTGATCTTCTACTTTCAAAAGCTCATCTTCCATTTGCAAAATAGTCGATAAATTCAAACTATTGATAGCATTCAGAAACACATATAATAAAAAGTCCGGTGTTTGCTCCCGAATTCCCAAAGCATTGTCTTGAATAGCATTTCTGGCCTCAACAAATATAGGGTCGTTATTATCCTGAAAACTAACAATAAAGTTTTTCCCCAAGGCAAATGCTATTTTTATTTCTTCGAGCTGCTGTTCTTCATTAATTTTAAAAGCCGAAGTAACAATAAAAACAGCATCTTCATAAATAACCACTTTCACAACTTTCTGTTCAGACAATAGATCCCGAATATCAAAAATATGCAATCCTATTTCTTTGCATAGTCGGGAAATAAATTTATCATCTGAAAATCCTTTCACTGAAAGCCAGTATTTAAAATCAGATTTTAATGCTGTTTTAAAGGTATCCCCAGTATCACATTTAATTGTTTTTACGTCTTTCTCCGTATAGCTTGTCAGCTCCAAAGTCGTAGGATATACCTGCTGCTCTTCACAAAGAACTGTATCCAGTCCCGGGGAATTTTTTTTAATTCTACGTCGACGATGCAAGGAATGTTTTTGCATAAAATTTCACTAAATGATATTTTTACTCCGTGTTCCAAAACAAAATTACAAAAGACAAACAAAACTCAGTATACAGTAAGTTAAATTATAACAAAAAGAGCAGAGAGTTTCAACAGGTTAGAAGTAAAACCTGATGAAAACCCGAAGTTTATAGATTAAAAACCAATAAATCACGACACAAAGAAAAGGCTGCTTTTATTTTTTTTATAAATTTGCACCTCAATTAGAATCGCATCAATTCTTAATCATTTATATGGCAAACGAAAGTTTTTTGGGAAAAATATTCAAAAATAAAATCTTCGCAAACATAATCATTATTGTTTTGGTTTTGGGGTTGCTGCTCGTTCTGACTTTTTTTGGTTTAAACTTATACACTCGTCACAATCAATCGATCTCCGTACCGAATGTAAAAGGACTGCAAGTGGAAGAAGCTGCAACATTCCTTTCTTCTGCCGGACTGAAATACGAAGTTGTCGACTCCGTATACCGCCGGGGAGGAACTCCCGGAGCTATTATCGATCAAATACCGAAATCGTCATCCATGATCAAAGTCGGACGCACCATATTCCTTACAGTCCAAGCAAAAGGACAGCCAATGATCTCAGTTCCCGATCTGACAGACTATTCGCAAAGGCAGGCTGTATCATTACTCGAAGCAATGGGCTTTACAAATATACAGATTGAAGAAGTTGCCTCTGAATACAAAGACCTGGTTATTTCGGTAACGTATAATAACAAACCTCTATCGAAAGGACAGAAAGTTCCCTTAAATGCATTTGTACGCATCCAGGTTGGTAATGGTTTAGTACAGCCAGTCGACAGCACTTCTACACAAAACGATTCCTTACAATCCGGCAGCCCGGACGAAAATTCATATTAAAAATTCATGGAAGACGAATTATTATTCACTAACCAGTTCGAAGAGGATTTTCCGGAGGAAGAGGATGACAACGAGATTGAGTCATCAACAAACGAGCTCCATGAGCATTATCGTTTTATAGCAGATAAGGGACAAAGCCTCCTGAGAATTGACAAATTTTTATGTGCACGAATTTTTGGTTCGACAAGAAACCGGATTCAGAATGCAGCAGATGCCGGTTCTGTTTTTGCAAATGGTGTTTGCGTAAAGTCGAATTACCGGGTCAAACCGTTAGACGTGGTCACTGTCATGCTCAACCGGCCGAAGAGAGAGCTCGAAATCATTCCGGAAGACATTCCTTTAAACATTGTATATGAAGACGATAGTTTGATGGTTATTGACAAACCGGCAGGTATGGTCGTTCATCCCGGTCACGGGAATTACACTGGAACATTAGTGAATGCAATTGCATTCCATATAAAGGACACACCTGGCTATGACGCCAAAGATCCGCGTCTAGGACTCGTTCACCGAATCGACAAAAATACATCCGGTCTTTTGGTTATTGCGAAGAACGAACAAGCGAAAAGCTTTTTGTCAGCACAATTTTTCAAGAAAACGACCAAAAGAGAATACATTGCAGTGGTTTGGGGAAACATCAAAGAAGATCAGGGACGAATTGAAGGCAACATCGGGCGCAGTCTTAGTGACAGACTCCAGATGGTAGTCTTTCCCGAAGGTGATCACGGCAAACATGCTGTCACCCATTATGAGGTCGTGGAACGTCTCGGTTACGTCAGCGTTGTACGCTGCATACTCGAAACCGGCCGGACTCATCAAATCCGTGTTCACATGAAATATATCGGGCATACGCTATTCAACGACGAGAGATACGGAGGAAATCAGATACTAAAAGGAACAACCTTCGCAAAATATAAACAGTTTGTACAGAATTGTTTCGAGACTTGTCCGCGACAAGCTCTTCACGCCCGAACGCTTGGCTTTGTACATCCGGTCACAGGGCAAGAGATGCTGTTTGAATCGGCTTTACCCGAAGATATGACAAGCCTTATTGAGAAATGGAGAATTTATATTTCTAACAGAACTATATAAGCTATCGAAAAAGAAACGAAGCTATGAAAAAGAACATCGCAATTGTTTGGGGAGGTTATTCCTCCGAAGCTGTTGTCTCAGCAAAAAGCATGAAAGGTATTTATTCTTTCATGAACAAAGAAAAATACAACATTTTTCCCGTACAAATTGAAAAAGAGAAATGGTCTGCGACCTTGCCTGAGGGCACGACTGTCGCTGTCGATAAAAACGATTTCAGCTTGGCGGCTCCAACGGGCAAGATAAACATCGATTTCGCCTACATCACTATTCACGGCACTCCCGGAGAAGATGGACATCTTCAGGGATATTTCGACATGTTAGGTCTCCCCTATTCCACTTGCGGAATGATGGCTTCAGCCCTGACATTCGATAAATACATCTGCAATAAATTTCTCCGCAACTTCGATATCAACGTAGCCGAATCCGCTCTTATCCGAAAAGGCGACGACTACAATCCCAAAGAAATCGTCTCTCAACTCGGACTGCCTGTTTTTGTAAAACCAAGCACCGGAGGTTCGAGCTTCGGAACAACCAAAGTAAAAGAGGAAGGAAAGCTATCAGAAGCTGTAGAACTGGCTCTCAATGAGTCGAATGAAGTTATCATCGAAAGCTTCATATCCGGAAGGGAAGTCACATGCGGATGCTTCCATGCCAAAGGCAAAGAAGTAGTTCTTCCAATCACAGAAGTAATCACCCAAAACGAATTCTTTGATTATCAAGCAAAATATGAAGGACAGGTAAGTGAAATCACCCCTGCACAAATTTCTGACGAATTAACACAGTTGATTCAAAGAAAAACTTCGTATATTTATAAGCTGATTGGAGCAAAAGGCATTATCCGGGTAGATTACATAATCTCCGGAGATATTCCTTATGTGCTGGAAATAAACACGACACCGGGAATGACCCCGACTAGTTTTATACCTCAGCAAATTAAAGCTGCCGGTCTGGAAATGCATCAGGTACTCTCCGAAATTATCGAGACCGAATGCAAATAGTGGAGAAAAAGAATATCTATGGATAGTAATATTGATAAGTTTGATGATTTGCGCCCGATCAATGATTCGGAAGTAAGTTCTGTTATTCGGGAACTACTTACCGATCGTGGATTTCAGAATGCTGTGAAATATATTAACCCTGGTTTACCGTGGGAAGCATTCAGTGCGGCAATGAGTTCTTTTACATCGAAATATGAATTCCAGTCGAAGATCATAGCACCCATCGTCTGGGGAATTGCCCAGAAGACATCAACATCTATAACCGCTAGCGGATGGGATAAGTATGAAGGAAATGAACCACACACATTCATATCCAACCACCGCGACATTATATTGGATGCAGGGCTTCTCAATATTTTAAGACACAGCAGAGGATTGGAGACAACAGAGATCGCTATTGGAGACAACCTCTTTGTATACCCATGGATCGAAAAACTGGTAAAACTAAATAAAAGTTTCGTTGTACGTAGAAATGTATCCGTCCGCCAAATGCTTGAAGTATCAAAACATTTATCGGAATATATTCATTATACAATTCTCGACAAACATCAATCGGTCTGGATTGCACAACGAGAAGGCCGGGCAAAAAATGCCGATGACCGGACACAGGAAAGTCTTCTGAAAATGCTGGCTTTGACTCCTGACAGAAATTGCCCTATCGACTCTTTAAAATCGTTGAATATCATCCCTTTGGCCATTTCATACGAGTATGACCCCTGCGATTACCTAAAGGCTCAAGAGTTTCAGTTAAAAAGAGACAATCCGTCCTATAAGAAGACACAGGCAAATGATTTAAAGAATATGGAAACCGGACTACTCGGCTTCAAAGGAAAGATTCATTTCAGGTTTGGAAGGCAAATCAATCCTTTTCTCGAAAATATATCGGACTGTATTGAAAGACAAGATGTATTTTCCAAATTAGCCGGTGCTATTGATACTGAGATACATTACAATTACGAAATATATCCGGTCAACTATATCGCTTACGATATACACTATCAAACCGAACGGTTCTGTAATAAGTACACCCTTGAAGAAAAAGAGAAATTCTTCTCCTACATGGACTCTCAGATTGAAAAAATTCAGATTGAGAAGAAAGACATTGATTTTCTAAAGAGTAAAATAACTGAAATGTATTCCAATATTCTAAAAAATTATTTAATCGCGCATAACGAATATTAGCCGTATCGCATGATGATTAGAGAGAAAATAAAGAATATAGTATATTTACATCCATATTACCTGATCGCCATTCTGCTTTCAGGTCTTATTTTTTCCTGCAGCAGCGATATTGACAACGGATACCTTTCTGAAGAATTCCGACTGGATTTTTCGACAGTAAAGCTATCCAACAATAAACTATCATTACTTACGGACAACAATTACACGATTTCCGATTCAACTCTTAGCAGAGTCAGTTTCACGAAAAAAAACGGACAACGCGTTATCGCCAATTACACGCCTCTTGCTAATGGGAACAACACCATACATTCGGTCACAGACATATTGACAAGCAAGACTATAAAAGGTCGGTTTGATACGCTTTATACAGCACCCGTCAAAATACAAAGTATATGGACAGGAGGCGGATACATCAACTTGATACTGACTTTCAACAGATATTCCAAAACACATAGCTTTGGTTTGTATTATAAAAACTCAGCAACAGACACCTTGCAACTCAGTCATAACGACATGGGCGATTCCCAAGGATATCCGGTAAGGACATATATGTCCTTTCTGATCGACGGACTAAAAATAAATTCAACCGGCGACAGTATACCGATTCACATTAAAGTTCCGGACTCAAACGGATTTGGATATTATACAATCAATATTCCTGCATCATCAGACAATTAAGGATTGAGTCGATATACAAAGAAAAAATCCTACATTTGTATTTTGCAATTTAAAAAAGAGGATATTTCGGCATCCGGCTTAAAATTCAATAACAAAGGATACAATGAAACAATTATTTTTATTTATATCGCTGCTCATTATGAGCTGTTCTCTTCAAGCACAGGTTCCCAATTTTGTGAAAGAATTCAAGGAAGCTCCGATAGAAAACGGGAAAGTAGTATTCTCACGCTCTGTTTCGCTGAAACAATCCGATGACAGCAGCTACCAGGCTCTGAGAATCTGGGCTCGCAACAACTACGGCAAAGATCCGTTCATATCGAGTTTGAGATACAACAACGATGGAAAATCCATTACGGCAAGATCCAGAATAGAATTACTGCTTCCCACAAACTCAGCCGGTGTGAGAGAGAAAGTCACCATGCGCTATCGCCTTGATATTTCCACCATCGGCAATCTATGCATCATCAAATATAGCAACATCTCATACATGTATGAGAATCCGAATAAAAATGCATTGCTACCCAAACTGACTAAAGCAGAAAATATGATTACCGCCGATGCTATTGCATCCGATGAAACCCTGAAAGAGATCAGAAGCAATACGCTAAAGAGTACTCTGTATTTTATTAATCAGACAAATCACGAGCTGTATTCAGCTCTTTTAGCAAAATAAACAACTATAATTCCTAAACCCATGCGCGTATTTTGGAAATGGCTGAAGAGAATTGTCATATTCTTCCTTGCATTCAGCCTGTTTCAGGTTATTCTGTTAAAGTTTATTCCGGTCTATTTCACGCCTCTTATGTTTATACGAAGCGCTCAGCAGCTATCTGCCGGCGAATCAATCCGCTGGAAACACAAATGGGTTCCCGGAGATAAAATATCCAAATATCTTCCACAGGCAGTGACTGCATCCGAAGACAACTTATTTCTGGAACATTCCGGATTCGATTTCAAACAAATTGAAAAAGCCAGAGCAGAAGCTCTCAAAGGGAAACGAACCCGAGGAGCCAGTACAATATCACAGCAAACGGCCAAGAATGTGTTCTTATGGCCGGGACATTCCTACATACGGAAAGGCTTTGAAGCCTACTATACTCTTCTGATAGAGTTAATCTGGGGCAAAGAACGGATAATGGAAGTCTATCTGAATTCAATTGAAATGGGGGACGGCATTTACGGAGCTGAAGCAGTTGCACAAGAACATTTTCAGAAAACCGCTAAAAAATTAACCCGCCGGGAATGTGCACTTATCGCAGCAACTTTACCGAACCCGATCAGGTTTAATTCAGCACAACCATCCAGATATATATTAAGGAGACAAGCACGTATCCTGGTCCTGATGCCTAAAATATCGACTGTCGATCTTCGCGATCAAGCAGAATAACGGATTGCTTTATTTTTCAGGTTACCATACACTTTCTTCTGTTAAGATAAAGAGGATCGCGGCTTTCAACCCGGCATGAATGACAAGAAATTTATTCTTTGACCTTCCTCCAACTTCCGGAACTGATACCGAAGTCTTAGAGTTATAACAATTGATTCAGATATAAAAAATGGGAGGACCCAATCGGTTCTCCCATTTTTTTATATCGGTTTATTATAAAGCTATAATTAATTAACCATAACTTTCTTCACCAGTCCTCCAACTTTCACTAAATAAAGTTGTTTCACCGGCAATGTAATCTTATTCACACCTTCAGAAGCTTGAGTTTTCAGAACAAGAGTACCTAATACATTGTATATTTCAATAGACTTAGCTGAAGAGTTATTGTTGACATAAATACTTCCTTCACGGGCATAAATCACAGTTTCATTACCACTGGTCATTTCGACTCCGGAAGTTTGAGTAAGGCTTATAGGCACTAATTCTTGAATAGTTGTACCACCTGAAGTATATGTGTAAACAATACCAGTTATTTTCTGAGCTGCTGTCGGAATTGCTTGACCAATAACAGGCAAGTCTGAATATTGCGTACGGAGAACAGCAGTATTTGTTCCATCTGAAACAGTATAATTTGTTGCAGCAGCAAACGTTCCGGTTTCAGTAATAGTCAATCCATCTATTTCAACCAATTGTGCTGGATGCTGTTCCATTTGATCAAGGGTGATTGAAGCCGGAGTAACACTATTTCCTGTTGAAGATACATTTACAATATCTGCAAGAGGAACAAACTGAAGCATGCCATAAGAAGTTGACGTATATCCGACAATTCCATTTAGCTTATCTCCGACATTATAATTAGCATTTGGGAAATATGCATTTGCATCATAGATGAGAATTGCACCTGTCGCGTCCTGTATGATCTTTGCATTTCCTGTAGCAGACTTCAAAGTAATGACTGCATCTCCCGTCAGCCTGTATACTTTTGAAGCACCGGTAGTATAGCCTCTTAAAGTCGCAATATCACTTGCATCGGTAATTGCAGGAAAAGTATAGCTTGCTGAAGCAATTGTACTTAGATCTTTACCTGAAGCTTTCGCCACAGCTTTTACTGTTGCATCTGCCGAAATCGTGAATGGAGCAGTATAAGGCGTTGAACTTGTCGTCGGATCACTTCCATCGGTCGTATAGTATATAGAAGAACCTTCTGTATTGGGAGTCAACGTTATAGATGTCGGAGCATACAAATTTCCCGAAGTCGGAGAAACGGTCGGAGGCAATGTCACTGTCTCCGGATTGCTTCCTCCGGTATAAGTAACAGTTATCGACTGTACATAAACCCGCTGAGAAGAAGTTGTACCAATTGTATAACATTCAAAAGAGGATGCTGACAGTCCGGTCGCACTGGCAGAGCTAAAATCAACCTCACCACTTCCGGCATCGTAGCGAAAAGAAGTAGGATCGCTACTTGAGCTTGAAGTTACGACAGCAGAAACACCGGTTATTGTAGCTCCATTCTTAGCTGTAACAAGAATGCTATTCCCTTTTCCTGTTGCTCCTGTAGCTAACTGATAAAGTCGAACAGCAGTGCCAGAGGTGTAATAAGCCGGAACACTATTCGAATTATTCTTTAAATAAGTAATATCGAAATTCCCATCGGTTGAGGTGGATGTCACCCCGACTAATGAAGTGCCATTCGAATAAGACATAGTAGAAAATGTAAACGTATAGTCCGCGCTGTACGCATTGAGACTAAGCGCCATAACAAAGGTTAATAACATCATTTTTAACAAAGTAAAATTCCTCATAATTATAAAAATTTAAAATTTATAAAATGTATTTAGTTGGAGATAAGAATTGAAGTATAATTGCGCCGACAATTCCAACTGCTTTTTTAGATTTACTTCTTTTTGAAAAAACAGATTTCAATATGGTATAAGAAAATTGTTACAGTTCTATTCATTATAGTTTATGGTTAAGATGAATATAATCCAGAGAATTTTCATGTTAAGTTTATGAGCTGTTATATTCAACAGCAAAGTTACAACAAAGACTTCTCTTTTGTTATTTTACAATGTATATATTTCTAAGGTATCATTCAATAATCTTTTCATCGCAAGAATTACAAATATAACAATTTTTGCGATGAAAAGGTTCTATTAATGAAATAATTAATAAATTGGATTCATCCTTATCTACGTGAATAACTGTCCGAATTCTAAAATAGAATAAAATTCTCTATAAATCATATTATTCTTATGAAATAGCTTATTTTTGTATAAGCAATGAGTTCTTTTGCTTTTCAAGTGCAAATGTAGCAAAAGTGATATATTAAAAACAATTACTTAAAACTAAATTTTAATGAAGAAAAATTTTTTTCTCTGTTTATTGCTTACGATGATTGCCGTTTCATCCTATTCACAAGAAACAACAGAATCCAAAGATTCTCATGATTCAAAGATATCTTTCCGCTTTGGAGTAAAAGGAGGTAAAAGTCGTTCGGATGCTCAGATTACAGGAGGATATGACCTGAACCATTATAAAGGATATCAGCTAGGGGCATATACGGAAATAACAAAATCGGATATCAACTATTTCTTTTTAAGAGGTAGTATTCTTTTTTCCAAAAGAGGATTAAAATACTTAAAAGAAGAAACAACCAACCAATATATTCAAATTCCGGTTCAGCTTGGGTTTAAATATCCGGTCGTAAAATTTGCCAGTGTCTATGCAGTAGCAGGGCCTTCAGCTAATTTCAGAACTTATGGCAGCGAATACATCAAAGGTTTTAGCCCAAATGACAGATGGTACACCAAGAAGTTTGTTCTGGGAACAGAATCCGGAGTGGGAATCGAATTTTTCAAACATATCCAGGTTGAATGTTCTTATCAATACGGATTAACTCCTGATTATAAATCATCCGGCAATACTGCCCGGAACAGCAGCCTCCTATTTTCTGCAGGCATAATATTCTAGGAAGAATATCAATCGTTTACCTGTAAATCCAAAATGATTGGGAAATGGTCGCTAAAGCCACCGATGTAATTGGGTCCGGAATAGGTACGATAGGGTTTTACTCCTCCATACGTTTCGTCTTTTTGCTGAAGGAAATCAGGACAAAAAATACGGGGTGAATCTTTCACCAGCGAGATCGGTGAGTCCGAAGACAAAAGATTTGCACTGACAATGAACTGGTCGATCAGTTCCCATTGTCCCTGGAATTTATAAGTTCCGTAATTTTGTTCCCGAACTTTTTCCAGAAACAAATTGACCAATTCTTTTCCGGTCGGAGAAGCATCTTTTGGTGAGACAGCCATTAATGTAGAAGAAAGACTTTTATCGTCGGGATGATCATTAAAATCTCCCATTATTAAAATATTAGCCAGATGGCGGACAGCAAATAAGCTGTCCGTTTTTGCTTTTAGTGTTTGTGCAGCTTTGATTCGGTAAGGTTCGGATGCAATCTGGCCTCCACGACGAGAGGGAAAATGACACACAAACACGTCCAAAGTATCACCGCTAATAACACGTCCGGATACATGCAGAATGTTTCGTGTAGGGCGTGCATTTTTGCGTATCACCGGATATTCCATTTTATACAACACTTTAAATTTATCCCGCTGATACAACAATCCAATATTTACGCCTCTGATATCCGGAGAGTTGGTACATAAAAATTCATATTTCTGGGTTCTTAAGGGAGAACGCTTCGTTAAATCAAAAAGAACGGAATCGTTTTCCACTTCGACCAGTCCAACAAGAGCGGGAGATTCCATTTCGCCTATCGCAGTGAGTACCCGGGTAATATTTTTAAGCTTCGTCCAGTATTTGTATGAATTCCATTTCATAAGCCCATCCGGAAGAAACTCATCATCTTCCTTTTCCGGATTGTCTTTGGTATCAAAAAGATTTTCGACATTATAGGACACTACGCGAATCCGCTCTTGAGCATTGAGTCTCAGAAAGCCTAATTCCAGTATGCAGTAAGCAATCAGTACAAAACAATATTTAGCCCTATCTAAAGAAAAAGGCTTATTTATGCCATTCATAGCATCCTATATCCGGGTTAGTATCATTCAATCGCGACACACCATGCAAATCAAAAGGCAAATCAAGAGAATAACTTCTGTCTGCTTTATCAATTGCAGCAGATGTAGAGTCCAGTTCAAAATTATATAGATAATTCTTACCTGTATTTAAATTGAGAAATACGGGAGATTTATTCCAAATAGTCCCGACAAAGTTGTCGTCATCTGTTCCTTGAAGATTGATCAAACAGTTTTTGAAGAGGTATTCAAACGGAGTCTGAGCCTGCCCGTTCAAGGTATTGCTTAGTTGGACTTCGGAAGTTCTGGCGCCACTGATAATACAATTAATCAGGTCACACGAAGATAAGGGTAACACCTCTTTCCCGAGAATATTACTCAAATACAATGTCTTCGAATCAGAAGCCCGGTACTCTCCCACTGCATTAAAGTAATTAGCGATGGTACAATGCAATAAAGTATATTTTCCGCCAACCAACCTCAAGGCCATTTCTTTTGCATTTGTAATCTGGCAATTTCCAAAATTAATATTGCAATTAACAGCCGAGACAGCGTCTGCAAGAACATTATGTACCACTACATTTTCCAGATTTGCTTTTAAAACATCCGGCAAAGACGCCCGAAAATTGAGTCCGTAAATTCCATTTCGAATCCGAAGATTCTTCAACGTGTTGCCATAACTCAGCGAATCTATAAAAATACCGTTCCATTGTCCGGCCACACCAACATCATAAGGCACATCCGTGAATATATTATCAATCCTGTCGCCACGAAAAACAATCGGATTATCAACAGTTCCTTCCGCCTGAAGTTGGCCGTGCAAGTATAATCCGGCATTTTTATGAAAATAGAATTTTACACCCGGTAAAACAGAAAGTTTCGCATTTTTGCTTACAGACAACGAATCGTAGATAAGATACGGTTTTGAATTATCCAGAACCGTATCCTGAGAAATCCGTTTATTCTTCCAGATGTAAACATCCTGGCCATACGCTTCCAGATAAAGGTATTGCGCCTGCCCGTTGGTCACAAAGCGAATGGAATCCTCAATCAGTACCGGATTATTCTGATTCTGAGGATCTACAGTCAATTCTATAAATACATACAAACTGTCGCGCCCACGAATTTCCAGATGCTGCTGATTGCCCGAATATCCATCGACATTGATGCGGAAATAACTATTACTGCCTCCCATCAAATCAACGGATGCTATATCCAATGCATTTTTGTTCAGGTTATGTACCAACACTCGCCGGGTAGCAGAATTTACAGTACTAAAAACAGTATCAAACCGGATGGTATCGGAAGAAAAAGTCAACCGGAGCGACGAATCACCCGAAACCACATCGCTGCTTTCTTTACAAGAGAAGAAAACCAGGATGGAACAAATAAACAGAGAGAATAATACGATTTTTCTTTTTAGCAGCATATCAGGGAATAAGACAGGTTTGTTGACAGATAAACGGAATTTAAAAGCAAGGGCAAACAGATATAAAACGTATCAAAACGAAACCTGGCTAATCTTTAATAATCCCGTATTTCGACATAAGAAAAAATATAAAACAACCGGAAATAATAGCTTTGCAGAAATAGACAGCTTAGCTGCAAACGCCATCGATGGAACAGGATTGTCCGCTGAAATTAGCATCATTTCCCGCAACAGCAGCTTCAAGAGCATTCACATATTCATCAACAGCAAGAGAACCTTCTATCGTTATCCGATTATTGATCCTATAAAACGGAATATATTCGAGACTCAGTTGATTCTCACTGAAATCAATATCTTCAGCAATCTCATCTCTATATTTTTCGCTATCGAGCAAAGCCTCCGCATCGGTGCGTGTAATTCCCAGGTGTTCGGCTGTTTCGAGCAGGAATGCGGGATCGCTGATATCTTTTCCATCTACAAAATAAGCTTTGAAAAGCATTTCTTCCGCAGCGTCTGCCTTTCCCGTCTCTTTCGCAAGCTTCACCAGACGGAGCGCATCCGAGGTATTGGTTATAATTGTTTTATCAAGATGATAATCCAGCCCGACTTCTTTCGCTAATTGGGTCAATCCCGCAGCTTTGGCATTCACAGACTCTGTTGAACCTCCGGTGAGCTTCTTCATATAGTCCACCCAACTGCCATTATTATTGCCTTTGGGCAAAGATGGATTGAGTTCATAACTGTGCCATATTATTTCAACATCGGAGGCCTGAGCGAAACGGGTTAATGCCTGTTCAAATTTTCTTTTTCCGATATAACAATACGGACATGCAATATCCGACCAGATTTCTACATTAATTTTACTCATAATAAAGTTTTTTATTTAAAATATAAATAGTAATGAGTAAACAACAACTGGTGAAAGTTGTTTAAACAAATACGTTTTTTAAACACCACTTTCACCAGTCACTGACAAATTTAAAACGTCAAAACAGACGATTTATTTCTTTTCGGGAATATTTTTCAGAATATCCAACAACAAACGCCACCATTTAGAGACAGTTTCAATATTAATCTGCTCATCCGGAGAATGAGCGCCCGTAATAGTCGGGCCACAAGAAACCATATCGAGATACGGATATTTTTCAAGAAACAAACCGCATTCCAGTCCCGCATGAATGGCCTTTACCTGTGGTTCAACACCAAACAGTTCTTTGTAAGATTTCTGAGCAACATGCAGTATTGGCGAATCCGGATTCGGTTTCCATCCGGGATAACCATCACTATGCTCTACTTTTGCTTCCGCCAAAGTGAACACGGCATTCACCCGATTGGCAGCATCATTTTTCAAGGATTCCGTCGAGCTTCTTTGGCTGGTGGTTATGAGGATGGTATGATTTTCACCCATCTTCACAGAAGCCAGATTGGTAGACGTTTCCACCAAGCCCGGAACATCAGCGCTCATACCCAGTACTCCGTGAGGACAAGCATAAATACCATTCAGTAGATGGTGTGTCGTTTTGCGGTCAATCACTCCGGCCGGAGCCTCTACCGATTGCAACAACACCTTCACCTGTGGATCCACATTTTTCAATTCAGACTCGATATCGGGAATAAAATGATTCAACTCAACAATCACTTGCTCTTTCTTGTCCTGCGGAACACCTGCTACAGCATGCGCTTCACGGGCAATGGCGTTATGCAAATTTCCACCGCTAATCTGTGCCAACACTAAACCAAATTTACGGTCGAGCGCCCACAGGAAGCGATTCAATATTTTGTTGGCATTCCCCAATCCCCGATCTATTTCACTACCTGAATGACCACCATTGAGTCCTTTTACATCGACTTCAAACCAGAAATATCCTGCAGGAGTTTTTTCTTCTTTGTATTCAAAAGTTACTCTTGTCGCTTTACCACCGGCACAGCCAATGTATAGCTGTCCTTCTTCCTCTGTGTCCAGATTCAATAGGATATTCCCGGTCAGGAAGTTCTTTTCGAGCGCATAAGCACCGGTTAATCCGGTTTCTTCATCTACGGTGAATAAAGCTTCTATGGGTCCGTGCTCAATATCGCGGGAAGCAAGAATGGCTAAAGCAGCCGCGACGCCAATTCCGTCATCAGCCCCCAAAGTAGTGCCCCGGGCTTTCACCCAACCGTTCTCAATATAGGTGCGGATAGGGTCTGTTTCAAAATTATGGTTAACGTCTTTATTTTTCTCGCAGACCATATCTACATGCGACTGAAGAATAATTTTTTGCAAATTTTCCTTACCGATGCTTGCCGGCTTTTGGATAAGTACATTGCCCGCATGATCTTTTTTTGATTCCAAGCCATGTTCATTGGCAAAATCCAGAAGAAAACGGATAACTTTCTCTTCTTTACGGGATGGTCTGGGTACTTGATTGAGTTGGTCAAAGTACGTCCATACTATCTGTGGTTCTAACTCCTTAATTGACATAATAAATAAAATATAAATTGCGGACAGGAACTTGCTCAATTCCCGGAAATCCGCATTTGGTTATTTTTTGGATTGTGCTAAAGTATCAAAATTAAACTGCCAGCTCAAGTTTTTCACATCTTTTATAGGTTAAAAAATGATAGGTTTATCATTATAAAAATTACCTTTGCACCGTCTATCACTATTTTTAGTGAGAACAGTATTAAAGTCAAACAATTAAAGTAGTATAATTATTTTAGATTTAAGATGAAGAATATTTCCTACATTATCAATGGAGTACTAGCAGTTGCCATAATTGTATTATACATACTTCATTTCAATTCTGGAGGCAAAAAAGTTGAAGAAGGGAAGATAATCAAATTCAACAAAGCAGACACTGCTGCGACATTACCCATTGCTTATGTAAATGTGGATACGATTCTTTCCAACTACAATCTGGCCAAAGACGCAAATGAAAACCTGATGCGCAAATTGGAAAGTTCAAATGCGACGATGAAGGAAAAACAACAACGTCTTCAGACAGAATATGCTGAATTTCAACGAAAAGTTCAGGCAAATGCTTTCTTGAGTGAAGAAAGAGCACAGCAGGAATACCTGAGATTGCAAAACATGGACAAAGAACTGAAAACGACAGGCAGCCGTCTGGACGATGAGTTCCGTCGCGAACAACAAAAACTGAATAACCAGTTGACTGACTCCGTGCGCAACGTTATCAAAACGTATAACAAGACAGCCAATCTTCAAATCATTCTTAGCAATTCCGGCATGGATAACGTGTTGTATGCAAAAGAAAAGTATGACATCACCAGTGAAATACTCACTTTGCTCAACAAGCGGTATTCACCTGCAAAAAAATAGAATCTTTTTTTAAAGAATTTCAGTAACGGACAGAGAGAAAATACTTTCTGTCCGTTACTTTTTTACGAAATTCAGCTCTTTTTAAATTCCGACACAGGAAATCTTATCTGTTTTCACTAATTTTGCAATATGATGATGAAAAAGAAAGCGTTTTATATCAGTATCCCTGTCTTAATAGCATGTATAATATTTTATTTATGCTGTTTAATTCCGCCCAATGATATTCCTAATATTTCGAGTGCAATACCTATTGACAAAGTAGTGCATTTCCTTATGTATGTCGGATTTGCAGGGGCTTGTTTTTTTTCCTACATCCATTTATATCCTGGAAAAATCAAGTTTACCTACCTCTTTCTTATCTGCATTCTGCAACCGATTCTCTTCGGAGGTCTCATTGAAATTATCCAGCTGAAATATTGCCCCGGACGAAGCGGTGATTGGTTTGATTTTCTTGCAGACAGTTTAGGCGTGATTTTTGTTATACCCTTCGCATACATCTATAAAAAATATGTTGACAAAAAGACTTTCAGTAAATAAAAGAACGCACTACGGTTTACTGCTGGCTGTAAGCTTATTTTTCATTTATGCAGCCATTGCAAATGCCCAAAATAGCAAATCCAGACAATACATTGTGAAAATCGGGCAAAAAGCTCCGGACTTCAGCATGACCCTTCCTTCGGGAGAGGTAGTCCGGTTATCAGCTCTGAGAGGAAAAGTTGTCATGCTTCAATTTACGGCTAGTTGGTGCGGTGTGTGCCGAAAAGAAATGCCGCATATCGAGGCACAAATATGGCAAAAACACAAAGATAATCCCGACTTTGCGCTCTTTGGCATAGACAGAGACGAACCCAAAGCCACTGTCGAGAAATACACCAGAGAAGTAGGAATTACCTACCCAGTCGGTTTGGATCCCAAAGGAGGCATATTTGAAAAATTTGCGGAAAAAGACGCAGGAATTACCCGCAATGTAATTATCGACAAAAAGGGTCGGATTGTGATGCTGACCCGCTTGTATGATCCGGATGAATTCGAGAAAATGGTCTCTTTGATTGATAAACTTTTGAACGAAAAATAGACAAATGAAAATAGCTGTTGTAAAATACAATGCAGGAAACATATTTTCCGTGATGTCAGCACTTCGCCGCTTAGGTATTGAGCCGATACTGACAGATGATCATGACATTTTGAAAAGTGCCGACAAAGTAATTTTCCCCGGACAGGGAGAAGCCGGCAACACGATGGCCTATCTTCATCAGCATGGATTAGCACAGCTCATCAAAGAGATGAAACAACCCTTGCTCGGCATTTGCATCGGAATGCAACTGATGTGTGCTCATTCCGAGGAAGGAGACACTCCTTGCCTGGGTATTTTTGATTCCCCTGTAGTGAAATTTATTCCGGGAGAGAACAGAGAAAAGATTCCGCACATGGGATGGAATTCAATCTACAATGTAAAGACTCCGATTTTCACACCGCCACTTGAGCAAGAATATGTTTATTTCGTTCACAGCTATTATGTTCCCTTATGTAAGGATACGACTGCAACGACTGATTATGTGCAGCCTTTCAGCGCCGCTCTTCAGAAAGACAATTTCTACGCAACTCAATTTCACCCTGAAAAGAGTGGAAGTGTGGGGGAACAGATTCTGCGCAATTTTCTTGATTTGAGATAAGACCAATCCACATAAACTTACCCAAAAGATAAGATATGATTGAAATAATTCCAGCCATCGACATTATTGATGGAAAATGTGTCCGGCTTTCGCAAGGCGACTACAACGAAAAAAAAGTCTATAACGAAAACCCGCTCGATGTCGCCAGAATGTTTGAAGAAGCAGGACTGAAAAGGTTACATCTTGTGGATTTGGACGGAGCAAAAGCAAAAAAAATAGTAAACATTCGAGTCCTGGAATCCATCGCCTCTCACACCTCCCTGAAGATTGATTTCGGTGGTGGCGTCCAGAGTGATGAAGACATCCAAAAGGCTTTCGACAATGGCGCATCCATGGTGACAGGCGGAAGTATTGCCGTAAAAAATCCGGATTTGTTTACTGGCTGGATGAACAAGTTCGGTGCAGAAAGGATTATTTTGGGAGCGGATTGCCGCGACAAAAAGATTGCAGTCTCAGGTTGGGAAGAATCTACATCACTGGATATTTTTTCGTTTCTGGACGGATACATACACCGCGGCATCAGCAAAGTGGTGTGTACCGACATCAGTAAAGACGGAATGCTTCAGGGGCCATCCTTAACGCTCTATAAAGAAATCCGGACTCAGTTTCCCGATTTATATCTGATTGCCAGTGGCGGTGTCGGCTGTCGACAGGATCTGGACAAACTCGAAGCGGCCGGAATACCGGCGGTAATTTTGGGCAAAGCTATATATGAAAACAAAGTGACTCTGGAAGAATTAGCTTCTTTCAATCAATAAAAAACAGACTGAAGACTATTGATATGTTAGCAAAAAGAATCATTCCCTGTCTCGATGTAAAAGATGGTATGACCGTCAAAGGGACAAACTTTGTAAACCTGCGTGAAGCCGGAGACGCCGTTGAACTGGGTATCAGGTACAGCGAACAAGGTGCAGATGAACTGGTTTTTCTGGATATTACTGCTTCACACGAAAAAAGAAAAACATTCACAGAGCTCGTAAAAAGGATTGCAGCCAACATCAATATACCGTTCACCATTGGAGGAGGAATCAGCGAACTAGCGGATGTAGACAGGCTTCTGAACGCAGGTGCCGACAAAATATCCGTGAATTCCACAGCCATACGCAATCCTAAAATTATAGAAGAAATAACAAAAAACTTTGGTTCTCAGGTGTGTGTATGCGCAATTGATGCTAACTTTGAAGACGGCAAATGGATGTGTTACACCAGCGGAGGACGCAACCGCTCGGACAAAGAATTATTTTCGTGGGCAAAAGAAGTGCAAGAGCTGGGAGCGGGAGAAATCCTATTCACCAGCATGAATCACGACGGTGTAAAAACAGGATTTGCCAATGAAGCACTGGCACGCCTCTCCACCGAATTAGGAATCCCGGTGATTGCCTCGGGAGGAGCCGGTAAAATGGAACATTTCAAAGATGTATTTGTTGAAGGAAAAGCAGATGCTGCTTTAGCCGCCAGCGTATTCCATTTCGGAGAAATCTCCATTCCCGATCTAAAGACTTATCTTCATCAGGAAGGCATCAGCGTGCGTACAAAATAACAACGATAGTATAAAAAGAAAATACATAAATATCATTTAAACAATGAATCTTGATTTTGAAAAAACAGCAGGAATGATTCCGGCAATCATACAAGACAACGAAACCAACAAAGTGTTAATGCTTGGCTATATGAACAGCGAAGCTCTCGAAAAAACACAAAATACCGGACTGGTAACTTTCTTCAGCCGTACCAAAAACAGACTGTGGACCAAAGGAGAAGAAAGCGGTAACTTTCTGAAAGTAGTGAGCATCAAAGACGACTGCGACCACGACACCTTATTGATTAAGGTAAATCCGGTCGGACCGGTTTGTCACACGGGTGCAGACACCTGTTTTGAGGAAAACAACAAGGAAGACATCATGTTCCTGAAATATCTTCAGATCTTTATCGAAAAACGTTTTCAGGAAAAACCGGAAGGTTCCTATACCACTTCTTTATTTGAATCCGGCCTCAACCGCATGGCTCAGAAGGTGGGAGAAGAAGCTATTGAAACCGTTATTGAAGCGACAAACGGAACGGATGACCGCTTGGTCTATGAAGCTGCCGACATGATTTACCACCTCATCGTGCTATTGACTTCCAAAGGGTTGAGTATCGAGGATCTGGCTCGTGAATTAAAAAAAAGACATAAAATCAAATAAAGCAGTCCGGAGAAACAATCTATTCGAATCTATAAAAAAGCAAAACATGGAAAAGGAAGCAATCGTCGAATATTCAGGAGTTGAACTCAGCAGAGACATTAACACCATTCTGACAGACGTTAACATCCGGATTTTTTCAGGTGACTTTGTTTACCTGATTGGAAAGGTGGGCTCGGGAAAAAGTACTTTTCTGAAAAGTATCTATTGCGAAATCCCTATCGACAAAGGAACCGGTGCTATTTTCGACTTCGAACTGCACAGCCTTAAACGAAAAGCTATCCCGTTTCTCAGAAGAAAAATCGGTATTGTGTTTCAAGATTTCCAGTTATTGATCGACCGCTCTGTCACCCGAAACCTTGAGTTTGTATTGAAGGCAACCGGATGGAAAAACAAAGATTTGATCCACCAGCGCATCGAGGAGGTACTCACCCATGTAGGCATGCAAAACAAGGGCTATAAAATGCCGCACGAACTCTCAGGGGGCGAACAGCAGCGTATTGTCATTGCACGGGCTCTGCTAAATTCTCCCGAGATTATTCTAGCCGATGAACCTACCGGAAATCTCGACCCGGAAACCGGAAACCAGATTGTCGAGCTTTTGCATGATATTTCCAAAAAAGGAACTGCTGTGGTGATGTCCACACACAACTACACCGTGGTGCAGAAATATCCCGGACGAATTATTAAATGTGAAGACGGATACCTCAAAGAGGTACTATAAGATTCTGAATATTAGTTTTTATTGACGCTTACATAAAAGGAAATATTTCTTACTCCGGCATATTTTTTATAATTTTGTCGCTTTGTAAATTGATTAATAAGAAAGGAAATTAAATCGTGGCTGATACGAAGTATATTTTTGTTACGGGTGGAGTTATTTCATCGTTAGGAAAAGGGATTATTTCAGCATCCTTAGGTAAATTGCTGAAAGCGAGAGGTTACAAAGTAACCATTCAAAAACTGGATCCTTACATCAACATCGACCCGGGAACACTCAACCCTTACGAACACGGAGAATGCTATGTGACAGTGGACGGCCACGAAGCGGATTTGGATCTTGGTCATTATGAACGCTTCCTGAGTACACCAACTTACAGAGGCAATAATATTACCACCGGTCGCATCTATCAGAACGTGATCAACAAAGAGCGCAAAGGCGACTATTTGGGTAAAACCGTTCAGATTATCCCGCATATCACCGATGAAATCAAACGAAACATTAAGCTTCTGGGAGCACAGTACGACTACGATTTTGTGATTACCGAAATCGGAGGTACCGTCGGAGACATTGAGTCTCTTCCGTTCATCGAAAGCGTACGCCAGTTGAGATGGGAACTAGGAAAGAACTGCATGTGCATTCATCTGACATACGTTCCTTACATCGCTGCGGCAAAAGAAGTAAAAACAAAGCCGACACAGCATTCAGTCAAAGAACTTCAGTCACAAGGAGTTCAGCCGGATATTCTCGTTCTGAGAACCGAGCATAAACTCAATAAAGATATTCTGCGTAAAGTCGCCACATTCTGTAATGTAGAAGCCGATGCGGTTGTGCAATCGGTGGACGTGCCGACCATCTACCAGGTGCCGCTGATGATTCAGGAACAGAAAATGGACGAGATTGTGTTACGAAAATTCGGTATAACAGAGGCGCCAAAGGCCAATCTGGAACCATGGAAAGCATTCCTCAGCAAAATGCAGAATGCTACCGAAACCGTAAAAATCGGTCTGGTAGGTAAATATGTGGAACTTCCCGATGCCTACAAGTCTATCAACGAATCATTGCTGCAAGCTGCGACATACAACGACAGGAAACTCGAATTACAATTCATTCAGTCGGACAAGATAAATCCCGAGAATGTGGAAAAACAACTTTCGCAATTCGATGGGCTGATTATCGCTCCGGGATTCGGACAACGAGGAGTTGAAGGTAAATTCATAGCCCTCAGATATGCCCGCGAAAACAATGTTCCGACATTCGGTATCTGCCTGGGAATGCAATGTATGGTTATCGAATATGCCCGCAATGTGCTGGGGCTGGAAGATGCCAACTCCACAGAAATGAATCCGAATACCGAACACAAGGTAATCGACCTGATGGCCGAACAAAAAAATGTGACCAATATGGGCGGAACCATGCGTTTGGGAGCTTACGACTGCCAGTTACAGAAGAATTCGCTGGTACACTCAGCCTATAATAAGGATTTGGTGCAGGAACGCCATCGTCACCGTTTTGAATTCAACAACGACTTCAAAGAACAGTTTGAAGAAGTCGGCATGAAATGTACCGGGGTAAATCCGGGAACAGGATTGGTGGAAGTCGTAGAAGTGCCGAACCTGAAATGGTATCTGGGCGTACAGTTCCACCCGGAATACAACAGTACCGTGCTAACTCCGAATCCTCTGTTTATCAGCTTTATCAAAGCAGCAGTCGAAAATAGGAAATAAGAATTAGTAAGGAAAAAGAAATAAAAAAATAAAAACAACAACTTCATTAGATGGATAAAAATTCGATCGTTGGGTTTCTGCTGATAGCCGCAGTCTTCTTTGGATACTTTTATTTTAGTAAACCCACAGAAGAGCAGCTTGCTTCCCAAAAACGCTATCAGGACTCTATTGCCCATGTGCAAAATCTACAGACCGAAAAAGAAAAGAAAACGGTTCAACAAAAAGGGGGACAAACAGCCGAAGTGGCAAGCTTTGTAGCTTCTACTTCTACCGATTCGGCCTCTGCTTCTCAGAAAACAGCCGATACACTGGCTTCAGCCAAAACCGGAAAAGAACAAATCGTAACACTGGAAAATGAACAAGTCAAAATCGATTTCTCTACTCTGGGTGGGAAAATGATTCGGGCACAGCTCAAAGACCACAAACGCTTTGACGGCACACCACTCTTTCTCTTTAACGTGAATGATGCTGACTTCGGTATAAGTCTGAAAAACAAAAATGGAGCCGAATTCAAAACCTCTGATAAGAACTTCACTCCTATCCTATCAGGCGACAAAAAAAGCCTGACTATGCGCCTCAACCTTTCCGAGGCTCAATACATCGACTTCATCTACAATTTACAGCCGAACAGCTCCATGATGAAATACGATATCAACATGGTCGGACTTGCTGAAGTACTCTCCCGCGACAACAGCGAATACATCCAGGTGGATTGGTCTTCCAAACTACCTCGTCAGGAAAAAGGAGATACTTTCGAAAAGAAATACTCTCACCTCAGCTACAAATTCGTGGGCGGCGATGTAGATGCCTTGAGCGATTCCAAAAGCGAAAGCAAAGATATTCCCGACCCGTTGAAATGGATTGCCTTCAAAAACCAATATTTCACCACAACCCTTATTTCGGATAACAATCTATCTAATGTGACCTTGTCTACGAAACCGATAGAATCTGAAAACTATATCAAGGATTACGGTGCCTCGTTCTATTCTCCGGTTTCGGTAAATGGCAAGAATATCTCCACCGGATTCCGTTTCTATCTCGGCCCGGTAGACTATTCCAAGTTGAGAGCACTTGACAAGGATGTGAAAGACAAAGACCAGCAACTCGATATGGATAAACTGGTACCACTGGGATGGACACTTTTCCGTTGGGTAAACCAATATTTCGTAATTCCACTTTTCAACCTTCTCTCATCTTGGGGATTCAGTGTCGGTATCATTATTTTGCTGATGACGATTATCGTGAAACTGATTTTGGCTCCTTTCACGTTCAAGGCCTTTATGTCATCGGCTAAAATGCGTGTACTCAGACCTCAGATTCAGACGATCAACGAAAAATATCCGAACAAGGATCAGATGATGGAACGTCAGAAAGCGACCATGGATCTCTATGGTCGAGCGGGTGTCAGTCCTATGGGAGGATGTCTCCCTATGCTCCTGCAGATGCCGATACTCTTGGCTCTCTTCTCTTTCTTCCCTTCGGCTATCGAATTGAGACAACACAGTTTTCTATGGGCGCACGACTTGTCGGCTTATGACGCCATTGTGTCCTGGAACAGCAACATACCGGTTATTACCTCCTGGTTTGGAAACCACATCAGCCTTTTCTGTCTGCTGATGACTGTAACCAATGTCGTGTACATGAAGTTCAGTATGGAACAGCAAGACACCGGCCAACAACAGATTCCGGGAATGAAAATGATGATGTACATGATGCCTCTGATGATGTTGTTCGTCCTGAACAAATATCCTTCCGGTTTGACTTATTACTATTTCATCTCTACCCTTATTACCATTCTGCTTACTGTCGGATTCCGCTATTTTGTTGATGAAGACAAAGTATTGGCAAAACTGGAAGAAAATAAGAAAAAACCACGCAAGAAAAAATCAGGCTTCATGGCTCGTCTGGAAGAAGCGCAACGGATGCAGCAACAACAGGCTCGTCAACAGCCCAAAGGCAAAGGAGGAGGCAACAACAAAGGACGAAAATAGTCCTCGCGGGATAGCTATCCAAACGATATTGAACGGACAAGACATGCAATATGTTTTGTCCGTTTTTTTTGGATAATAATGGCTAAAAGCAAGCAGTGAAAATGAGCATTTCTCCGTTTAGAACAATCGGCTGTAATCTGTGGTTTTCGAAATAGAATATTGGGCATTACACGAGACTATCGAATTTTGATTGAGGTATATTTATGTAAGAAATTTATCAACAATGCAGGTCAATCACGCTACAGCGACTTGTCTTTAGAGCCTATGCTGCGGATGCTGTTCATTATCTTAATAAAATCATCGACATCGAAGATGATGAGACAATCGGTCGTATAATAGCAACCCACCCGACCAATCGGTGGTGTCTTATTCCAACAAGCAAGGATGAGGCACAAACAGACCTTGAGATGAGTATCAATTCGGAGCGGCAAGGTCTTGCTTAAAAACAGTGACAAACGACAGAAGAAGAGGATAGCTGACTTACAATAAGACCTGTATTCTTTGCCTCCAATTCGAGCAAGGAACGGAAAATAGCCAAAGCAATAAGTACAGGTTGGTTGTATAGCTGTTTTATTTACTCCGCCCGTAAACCGACAAATAAATCTATGTAAAGAATGGGAGCTTGCATTCTTCATTTTTCATCAAACAAAAGTGAGGAAGAAAAGAGAAGCGGAGCTAGCATGAAAAATACCTTCGAAACGATCTATATCGATAAAAATGGATACCAGACAGTATACTTTGTTATTGGGAAATGTCTCTTTCTTATAAAGGAAGCCTCCTCGCAAAAAAGGATATCATTCTTCCGGGACTTTGTGATTCACCCGGTGACTTTGTGATTCAATTAATTATTCCATGAATAACAAAAGGAGAGATACAAGGAAAAGCTCTTTGGTACAATTTCCCAGAAACATAGCCAATCAAGAGTCATTGATCGACAAACTGTTTGCAGATTGCACGGATACAGAAAACCCCGAAAAAAGCTGCTTACGGCACCTGTTTTCCGGAGTTCATATCGATATATCTAGCAACAGATCGGCTATTTCCGGCTATTGTTGTATTCAGTCATTACTTTTTCGCTTAGCTGTTTAGCTTTCTTGATAGAAGCAGCACTGGAAGCATCTATCCCCAAAGAGGCTGCGTCAGGAATAGTCACCGTCAGTCCCGAATGCAAGACATTCGGATTGGGCGCTTTGACTTTGTTGGCTTGATAAATATATACCCAGAAATCTTTACTCCCATAATGTTTCAAAGCCAGCGTACGGAAAGTGTCACCTCCCGAAACGGTAGCCGTAGCAGAACTCTTCACCGAAGGTTTCGTGGCCGTCTTGACTACCGGCTGTTCCTTAACGGAGGCGGCAGCAGCCGGAACTGTACTCTTCGGCTGTTCTTTTTTCACACTGTCTTTTACAGCAGGAACAGGAGCCGACGTGGAAACCTTAGTAGCCTCGCTGCTCTTGTTCACCACTACGACATTGGGTTTGGGGGCAGGTTGCACCTGCGAGGGAACGGAGTTTGTTGCTCCGGGTACAACAATCTGCTCACTTGGTTTATTATCTGATACATTGAAAAAGCTGAAGACCAACACTCCCACAACCAGTAAGGCAAGACAAGCACCTGCCACCAACCAGAGTTTTTTCATTCCCTGTTTCTCTTTTACTTCTACTTCAGCTGTTGATTCCTCCGTAACCTCCTCAGCTACGGTATCGAAAGGCTGTACGTTGTTTGCTACCGTGGATTGAGAAGATATATGTTCGGAGGAGTCGCTTACCTGAACAGCTGGCGGCCCATCCAACTCTTTTCCACAAGCCACTTCTTCTTCAGACACTTTTACCTCAGGATGTGGAGCGACAGATATTCGGGATGGTGTTTCAGGAGTAGGTAACGGCATTTCCACCACCTCTTTTTTCTCAACAGCAGGAGCCGGTTTATCAGCTTCCCTATCGGAGAGGAAATATTCCTGCGGAGCATCCAGTATCAATTCCTCCGGCATGTCTGTTTCAGCACCTGTGGCGACCTCCTCTTCACTCCTCAAATCAGCAAATACCTGTGAAACGCGACTGCTTCTGAAGTCCGGTTCCGTCGGAAAAACGGGCTCAGAAGTTACCTCTTCGCTTTCGACGACAGTCTCGGTCATTTCGAGGTCAGTGTCTGCTTCTTCCACATCCTCTTCTGTGGGCGGTTCGGCAGGCAACAGTTCGAAATTCACCCCTTCGTTCAGCAACTCCGGTTCGAACAATGCAAAAGGTTTGTTTACCAATTCCTTCAATGTCTTGTCAGGCACGAAAGATATTTTTTTGTGTGAAGCAATCTCTATTTTTGCACCGGTATTGACATCCACACTTTCACGACTGCTCACGTCTACCACTTTGAACGTTCCGAAGTCACGCAATTTAACGATACTGTCTCTGGCAACATTCTCCGTAAGAATATCCAGCAACTCCCGTAAAAAATTCTCCGATTCTTTCTTCGATATATCTTTACGCGAAGCCAATGCGTCAACGATATCCGCGAGTGTAAGCTTATTGTTCATCTCTTTTCTCGTTAATCAAATCTTTTAAACTCTGACTGGGACGGTAGACTGCTGTAATTTTCGGAGGAATTAAAAAACGTTGTTTGGAAACCGGATTCACCGATATACGTTCCATTTTTTTCTTTGTTTCAAAAGAACCGAATCCCTGAAAGTTGACAAAATCACCATTTTCCAGGCTTGTATTCATGATTTCGGTGAAAGCTTCCAGCAACTCGGAAGTTCTCGTCTGCGTCAGTTCCAACCGCTTCGCCAATTCGGCGACAAGTTCTTTGTGTGTCATAAGGCAGCCTATTTATCAATTTAGCCCGGATTCTATCTCCGCTTCCACATAGCCATATAAGTCGAAAGGCTGTGCTTCAGTAATTCTCACAGGATAAAATTCTCCTATTTTCAGCTTTTTATCTTTGGAAATCAACACTTCCGGATCTACTTCCGGCGTATCAAACTGGGTACGTCCGACATAGTATTCCTCGTCTTCCCGATCTATTATCACGCGCATCACCGAATCGAGCTTGGCTTGGTTGATTTCAGCCGAAATAGACTCCTGAAGCGACATTAGCTCGTCCATTCGATTTTGTTTCACAGCATCTGGCACATCGTCCTGATAGTGCTCGTAAGCGTAAGTTCCATCTTCGTGCGAATAAGGAAATGCCCCCATTCGCTCGAAACGCATATCTTTCACAAATTGTTTCAACTCTTCGAAGTCCTGCTCCGTTTCTCCGGGATGTCCGACCAACAAGGTGGTACGGATGTGTATTCCGGGAACTTCGCGTCGCAGGGTGTTCAACAAATCATAAGTTTGTTGCTTGGTAATATTGCGTTTCATCACACCCAGCATGTGATCACTTACGTGTTGCAACGCGATATCAAGGTATTTGCAGACATTGTCGCGTTCACGCATCACTTGCAACACATCGTAAGGAAATTTAGCCGGGTAAGCGTAATGCAGGCGTATCCATTCCACTCCGGGAATATCGGACATTTTTTCAATCAGCTCAGGAAGCATCATTTTCTTATACAAGTCCAGCCCATAGAAAGACAAATCCTGTGCAATTATCTGAAACTCTTTGGTTCCACCGGCCACCAAAGCTTCTACTTCTCCAAGCACCTCTTCCATCTTACGGGAGTGATGTTTTCCCGTCATAATCGGGATGGAACAGTAAGAGCATGTACGGTTGCACCCTTCGGATATTTTCACATAAGCATAGTGTTTGGGCGTAGTTACGCTACGTTCAAGAGCATGTTCCTGCTGATAGGATTTCCCCAGCTCTTTCATCAAGTCTTTCCAATCAAATTTTCCGTAGAATTTATCCACTTCCGGTATTTCTTCGGAAAGTTCCTTGCGATAACGTTCCGACAGGCATCCCATCACAAATACTTTGCTGTGGCGGCGTTTTTTCTTCCCTTCCACAAATCCGAGAATCATATTGATGGATTCTTCTTTTGCATCCGCGATAAACCCACAGGTATTAATCACCACTATCTCTCCCTGAGCCTTTTCCGGATCATGTTTCACGGTATATCCGTTTGCCAGAAGTTGCTTCATGAGCATTTCAGAATCTACCAGATTCTTCGAACACCCAAGGGTTATTACATCAATTCTATTTTTTACCAAGGTTACTTTTTTTAATTGTCACACAGAAAAAGTCTTTTCCGGCATGAAAAAACTTTGTATTATCTGATTATTGAAGAAATATATACGAGTCCAGCGTCTCAATCCCCGAAAAGAGAATCCACAAATTCCTTCCGACGAAACACTTGCAAATCGTTTATCCCTTCTCCTAGCCCAATGTATTTTACAGGGATTTTAAATTGGTCGGATATCCCGATAACCACACCGCCTTTGGCCGTCCCGTCTAGTTTTGTTACAGCCAGAGCTGTCACTTCCGTAGCTGCAGTAAATTGTTTTGCCTGTTCAAACGCATTTTGTCCGGTAGAACCGTCCAGCACCAACAGCACTTCGTGCGGAGCACCGGGAACGACTTTATTCATCACATTCTTGATTTTGGAAAGCTCGTTCATCAATCCCACTTTGTTATGCAGACGTCCGGCCGTATCAATAATGACGACATCTGCATTGTTGGCCTTAGCGGAACTCAGAGTATCGAATGCTACAGAAGCGGGGTCGGAGCCCATTTTTTGTTTGATAACAGGCACTCCTACACGCTCGCCCCAGATAACAAGTTGTTCTACGGCAGCTGCGCGAAAAGTATCGGCAGCACCCAAATAAACCGACTTGCCGGCGGCCTTGAATTGGTTGGCCAGTTTACCGATAGTGGTGGTTTTGCCTACTCCGTTGACACCAACAACCATAATCACATAAGGCTTCTTATCGGCAGGAGTAGAAAATTCGGTATCGTCATTTGAATTATTTTCGGTCAGGAGTTTTGCAATCTCATCCCGGAGAATAGCGGTCAGTTCCGAGGCACCGACATACTTATCCTTAGAAACGCGTTCTTCGATGCGTTGAATCACTTTCAAAGTGGTATCCACACCCACGTCCGATGAAATCAGCACCTCCTCCAGATCGTCGAGCACTTCTTCATCCACCTTGGATTTTCCGACCACAATACGGGAGAGCTTTGAAAACATATTTTCTTTTGTCTTCTCCAGTCCCTTATCTAAATTTTCTTTTTTTTGTTTTGAAAAGAAGTCAAAAAGTCCCATGAAATTGCAAATTATAAGTTTGAAAAAATTTTATTGACGATTCTATCAGAGAAAAGCGACCGATGCCTTTCGTTATGCAAATGTAGCTGATAATTTTCAAATTATCTAATCATTCAGCTGTTAAACAAACTATTCCGGCCTATTGTTTTGAGAGTAAAGACACCAAAAAAGCCTTACCGCGGAGTGCAGAAAGGCTTTTCATAGACGTATAGAGTGAAGATTATTTTGCGAAATAATCTTTTACAGTTTCATTAGGAACCATTTCTTCCTTGAAAGTATAAGCTCCTGTCTTAGGAGATTTTTCCATTTTGATTACTTTTGCGTAGTTACGTCCGTCTTTTGTAGACGCATCACGGTAACCAGCGACTGTTTTCTTTGCCATGACTTATCTTGGTTTTTACTTGATTTCTTTATGAACGGTCATTCTCTTAAGAATCGGGTTGAATTTTTTCAACTCCAATCTTTCAGTCGTATTTTTTCTGTTCTTTGTTGTGATATATCGAGATGTACCCGGCATACCGCTTGCTTTGTGTTCAGTGCATTCTAAGATCACCTGAACTCTGTTTCCTTTACTTTTCTTTGCCATATCTCGTGACTCCTTTTAAATAATTAAGCGTTCAAATAACCTTTGTCAGCCGCTCTTTTGATAGCAGCATCCAAACCTAATTTATTAATAATACGCAAGCCGGCAGCAGAAACGTTCAAACTTACCCAGCATCCTTCTTCTACCCAGTAGAATTTTCTTCTAAACAGGTTAACATCAAATGTTCTCTTTGTCTTTTTGTTAGAGTGAGAAACATTATTGCCAACCATTGCCTTTTTTCCTGTAATCTGACAAATTTTGGACATTGTATTTATCTTTTTATTTATTTCTTTTTCGTCTGTGACCCCTCAAATCGGAACGCAAAATTACTCTTTTTTCTATTATATCCAAAATATTTCCCTGATAATTTTAAACTTAATTTCTCAAACCCACTATTTCAACTCTACCGAGGCTCCCGGAAAACCCCGTTGCCCACAACGATTACGCTTTTATAAAAGAAAAAACTAAAAAAACATCTATACAAAAACTTGCAGAAGAGAACATAAAAAAAATGATTCTTCCATTACATCCATAATATTTCCTCAATGATTTTAAATTGAATTTCTCAAACCGACCAAAACTGTCGCCCCACCTGCTCGTCACAAAGGGTACACCTATATCAAAAGAAAGGACGCGAAGACACCTTTATACAAAAACTTAGAGAAGAGAATATCAAAAAGATAGTTTTAACGAACAAGAGTACTATTTCTTTGTTATATCTTTGCAAAAAAATTCAAACCAGATGGATACAGAAAATACAGGACTCAATTATGACGAAGATGAAGCTGTAAAATATATACAGGAACATCTTCCTACAACACATCAGGGAAAATTCTCTGACGATGAAATCAATTACATCCTGGATGTTGTATATGATTTTTATGAAACTAAAGGCTACTTCTCTGAAGAGATCGAAGAAGACAGTATGGTCGAAATCAACGAAGATGAATTGATCGAATATGTTATGAAATCGGTCAAAAAAGATAAAATTAAACCTTTTACGGAAGAAGAAGTCACATTGATTATTGAAGGTGAACTGAATTACTGTGAATCTCTCAACATATTTGAATAATTTTTTACAGAAACTTAATTTATATTTTATCACACATTTAACTATGAAACATTTATCATTTTTCTCAGCGATTCTGTTGAGTGTCGCTATTCTATTTTCAAGCTGTGGCGCATCAAACACATTGAAAGGAACAGGCATTGGAGCTGGTGCGGGAGCAGCACTCGGAGCTGGTATCGGAGCAATCATCGGCGGCGGTAAAGGAGCGGCTTGGGGAGCAGGTCTGGGAACAGTCGTAGGAGGTTCTGCCGGTGCTGTTATCGGGCACAAAATGGACAAACAAAAGAAAGAGCTGGAACAAATCAACGGAGCTCAGGTAGAATCTATCAACGACGGACAAGCTATCAAGGTGACTTTCGAATCAGGAATCCTGTTCCCGACAAATTCAAGCACATTGAATTCTGCATCCAGAAATTCATTGGATAAATTTGCAACTTCATTGGTCAATAATCCGGACACCGACGTTAAGATTTATGGACACACCGACAACACAGGTACAGATGCTATCAACAATCCATTGTCTGACAGAAGAGCTAGCGCCGTTTATACTTATTTAACTCAAAGAGGAGTAAATTCTTCTCGTTTGGCTTCTCAAGGAATGGGTTCTACGCAACCGGTAGCAGACAACACAACCAATGCTGGTCGTGCTCAGAACCGTCGTGTAGAAGTTTACATCCTGCCAAACACCAAGATGCTTCAGGACGCTCAACAAGGCAAATAAAATTTACACCTGACTCAACAAATCAGGCAAGGAAAGAAGGATAATCTTGAGGATTATCCTTCTTTTTTTGCCTTTTATGTCATCATAATTTACTAACTTCGGCTCATTAACAGTTTTCCAATGCAACTTAAAACTCCGGGCATCGTCTTGTGCAACGTCAAATACAACGACAAATATTCGCTTGTGCATATCTACACACAACAAGCGGGAAGAGTCGTATACATGATATCACGCCCCAAGGGAAAAGGTGGTAAACTTTCGATGAATATATTTTCACCGCTCAACATCCTCGACATTGAAGCCGAGCACCTCCCGACAAGAGACATACAACGCATTCGGGAAGCACGCAACCTACTTCCCTATCAGTCCATCCCATCTGATTTCAACAAGACATCTCTGCTATTTTTTCTTTCGGAGTTCCTATCAAAAGTCCTGAAAGATGCCAACGACTGCCACCTCATCTATGAGTTTATCTCCGAATCGATGAAAATACTGGAGATAACCGAGCGCAGCACCGCCAATTTTCACATTGTCTTTATGCTTCAATTAATCCATTTTCTCGGTTTTTACCCCAATCTGGAAAACTATGCAGAAGGCGACTATTTCGATTTGCTTGCGGGAGAATTTTCTCCTACAACTCCGTTTCACAGGCACTTTATCTCCCGCAATGACAGTCAGGCATTGTCCAGACTGGCACGAATCACGTATACCAACATGCACCATTTTGCATTTAATAGAAACGAAAGAAAAACAATTATTCTTCACATTCTTGAATACTACAAACTGCATGTTCAGAATTTCGCCGATCTAAAATCCCTGGATATTCTTCACGAACTATTTTAAGAATGTATATTTGTAAATCAAACAACACTATTGAATTATGCCGAACTACTTCACAGCTGAGACTTTTAAATTCTTTCAGGAATTGAAAGAAAACAACCGGAAAGAATGGTTTGACGAGCACAAACAGATATATGACCAACATGTCTATCAAGCAATGAAAGACTTCATATCCCTGCTCTCTCCTGCCATGCATGAAATAGATCCGGAATTCGAGTTGCGCCCCTATAAAGCTGTCTCCAGAATCTACAGAGACACTCGCTTCAGCCGCAACAAAATGCCCTATAAAGAGTGCATGTGGCTCGTATTTCAGAAACCTGCATCCAGAGATGACTGGACAAACATACCAAGCTATTATCTGGAGATAAATGCAGACACGGTTTCGTACGGTATGGGACTCTTTAGGCCGCTTAAAAAGACAATGGATGTCTTTAGGGAAGAAATATCTTATATGCAGACAGAGCTTAAGGAGCATATTCAAAAAGACGTTTACGACAGAGGATTTTCTGTCAATGGCGAAGAGTATAAGCGAAAAATACCGAATGACTTAGACGAATTCTTCCAGCCCTGGATACAACGCAAGGGAGTATATGTTTCAAAACAAATCCCCGTCACCGCGCAGGTTCTCGGGCCGGGATTTTACAAGATTATCGAAGATGAGTTTAGAGCACTCGAATGGCTCTATAAATTCATGAAAGAAGTTACTGAATTGTGATAAAGAAGAAAAAGATATGATTTGCTTCCCGAATGCAAAAATAAATCTGGGCTTACATGTTGTTTCAAAACGTCCGGACGGATATCACAACCTGGAAACCGTTTTCTATCCGCTAAAGATATACGACGCCCTCGAAATAATCCCCGGGCAAAAAGCCGGAACCGACTCACTGGAGGAATCCGGATATCAGGTACATGGAGCTCCCGAAGACAATCTTGTAATGAAAGCCGTCCGGTTAATGAGGGCTTATTATAACTTCCCGCCACTGGATGTCTATCTGCTAAAAAAAATCCCCTTCGGCGCAGGATTGGGAGGTGGTTCGGCGGATGCATCATTTATGCTGAAACTCCTCAACGACACCTTCTCTCTGGGAGCTTCGGATAACGAACTGGCTACTCTTGCTCTGAAATTGGGAGCGGACTGTCCGTTCTTCATCTACAACCGCCCTTTGTATGCGACCGGGATCGGGGAACTATTTGAACCGGTGGACGTGAATCTTCAGAACTATTATTTCGTATTGGTAAAACCGGAAGTCCACGTGTCTACAAAAGATGCTTTCAGTGGAATCGAGCCCCAGGCGTCCCAATACCTTCCGAAAGACATAGTCAAGCAACCGGTCGAAGATTGGAAAAACCTCCTGAAAAACGATTTCGAAAAAACAGTATTTGCGAAATATCCCCTAATTGAGCAAATCAAATCGGAGTTGTATCAGCAGGGAGCCGTTTACGCTTCGATGAGCGGTTCAGGCTCGTCAGTGTATGGCATTTTTGAAAAAGGACATGAGATTAAGTCCTTATCAATGCCATACTTCACGCTTGAATCATAGAAAAGCAAAGATTATATTTCCTATTTTTTGGATTTAGAGGAAATAACATTATCTTTGCACCCGAATTATGGGGTCCGGTAGCTCAGCTGGATAGAGCAACAGCCTTCTAAGCTGTGGGTCTTGAGTTCGAATCTCAACCGGATCACTTCACAATAACAATTGAATATTAAACGATTGCAGTTAACTGTAATCGTTTTTTGCATATAAACCTGTAACGGTTATTTAAGACTAGTCATATATACAATTTTGGATTATTCTATAATGGATATTCCTGCACAAATATTATCATTTTTCTGTTTTCGAATATGATTGAAATGTATCTGAGTTGAATCATTTGACAACAGATGCCAGCCTTCTCCACGAAAAACCTTTTTAATCCAAGTGAAATTTTCAACAATCGCTCCTGTTGCTCGGAGACAGACAGGCTGTTGTGTATATAGGCTTGTGTCTGGATTTATCCATTCAATTACGACAAAAAGACCT
>JASGFJ010000039.1:0-45053 GCA_047605645.1 Dysgonamonadaceae bacterium
ATTTATTGATAGACGATGTCGGAATAGATTCCTCTTCAATGAAGTTTAGAGAAGGAATGTTTTCATCTTTGGGTGAAATCTTCTCTTTAGGCAAGCCCAACATCTCACGCAAACGCTTGTTTTCAGCAAGCAACTCTTGATTTTGAATTTCTAACTCAGAGATGCGCTTATGTAGGTTGGAGTGGGGCATGAAACAGCAGTCTTTCTACTTGGACTCTTGGAAAAATGGATTATTCCAGTCAAGACTTCTAAAGCGGTCTTGTAAAACTTTTAATCGACCAATTAATTCATCGTAAGTCAAGCTGTCCTTATAAATAAAACCTTCTTGCATTTTTCTATAGTCATCCCTCAGTATTTGTGTCAAAGTTTCCGGTGGCAAAAAAGAAATAGTAGAAGGATGATGCGTTTTGTAATTTAATCCACTCCAAGCTGTAAACTTATTCCTATGTTCAACTATTTCAGTGTATAGATCAATATTATTCATCACTTCGGTCGTAAAATCTTTATCCATCATTTTTTCAATGTCATAAAGATGCCTTGTTAAGCGATCCATCTTTATTCCACCTCGGGGACGGTTAAACTCTTCATGTAGAAGAAATATTTTTTCCAAGAAAGTCTTTCCGGGTAAAACCGTCGGAACATCAAACTTCGGTTGAGTGAATGGTTCATCAGGATAAGCATCCTCAATCATCGACCGCATCTTTAGTATCTCAAATGGTTCTGTCAAAGAACGACAACTCATTTCGACTTTTACTCTTTCGGAAATGTAAGAATTCTTTTCCGGTAGAATGGATTTATATTCGATGAAGAATTCTGTCGGATCTTTATCCGATTCTTTAACCGGAGGATTATTAATGCTAAAGTGTCCCGATAATCCGAACTCATTTAAATATGTACCTACTTCTGAAACAAGGATATTATCAACAAATTTCTTAGCTTCTTTCCTTAGGCTTGTTCGTTGTTTTTTTGTTAGTTCCTTTCCAAAACCAAGTACCGTTCTGTCAATCGCAAGATCGCAATCTTCTGAAAAGCGTTCGATTAATCCCCATCCCTTGCTAAGGCTTGTTCCTCCTTTGAACACAATTCCTTTGCTGGAAGGAGAACTAGACACTGCTTTCAATGCCATACTCACCCAAAAGTCTTTTTCGACCGCATTGTCATCAATCCCTTTTTCCTCTGCAACATTTGCAAGAATAGTTTGTCTTTCTTCTATGGATAGATCTACCCAATTCATTTTTATATCAGTGCTCATACAATATTCAGTTTTTTACGTACCCATTGTGGCGCGATAAGGAAATCCTGTCTGATAATCTCTTGATTCGGCTCTTTTGCTAATATTGCTCTTATTTTCTGAATTGTTTCCTCATCCATATTATCCTCTCCAATTTCTCTCATCGCAGAAATAACCAATGAGAACAAATCACTTTGATAAGCGAAATTTCGCGGAACACTTTTTTTAAAAACGATTTTACGATTGCCTACTGTAATCGTTCTGGGACTAGCATTTGTTAAATAAACCGCATTCATCGGAACTTGAGTAGATAATCCCAAAATATTTAGTGCGGTTAACCCGGATGGAGTAATGCGTGCTTTATCCTTTTCAGCAATAGCTTTTGCTATCGTATCAATAGAGGGCTTATGTACACCATAACGATTTTTACTCGGATATAAATAAATTCCTTGTGAGATACGTATCAAGAGTTGTTCTTCCGCCAATCGTGATAATACACGAGTGACTAAGCCATCGTTATTTAGATCGGCGAAATCGCTGACCATGTATAGCTTTCCTTCTCCATTTTCAATAATTCGATTTCTTATTTCTTTGGTTATAATTTGTGACATATTCTCATCAAGTTGAATTTTGTCCGAAATTACTTCTTCTTTTCGGACAAAACAAAAGATTGATCAATTTTGTCTGAAATTACTGCTTTTTTTCAGACAAAATCTCTCTTTGCAATTGTATTCTTAAGAAGATTGTCTATCTTTGTCGTGTAGTTATTCTGTGCTGTATAATACAGTGCAAACACAAGCTAAAAGAACCGTTGCCAACTCATTGCCTCTCCAAAATTGACTCTTTGTAACTAATTGATAAAGAGGATTAATATCCAATCGAACTGCTATCTGATAGAAGTGTATGTCAAACTTAATTTTCGCTCATCTGTTAATTTCTTTTTTATAGTAGAAGTATAGCGACTCAACTTTGTCTATTGTGCAGGCACATCGAAGTGTTATTTTTTTCGTGTGGTACATCTTTGCAAAATAAGTTCCTGTAAAAAGAAATTGCCGTATAGCGGCTTCTTTTCAATCCATCTTTTTATATCTGTATAGAAAATAAAGCGTTATATTAGGGGCTATTCAAAAAAAGATTTTTTTTATTGTCTTTTTTTGAGTATTTTCGTTTCTCCATTTGTACAATACAGTAGAAAATAAAGATTATTCTTCTTGCTTTAGTCTTACAAAGATGAAGAGTATCCTTAACAAAGAATCTAATATTCATATTTTTAGTTAAATAAATTATATACTATGAGTTCATTTGTTCAAAATTTTTCATTGGAAGGTAAAATAGCCTTAGTGACCGGAGCTTCTTATGGCATCGGGTTTGCCATTGCAACAGCTTTTGCAAAGGCAGGTGCACGAATTATTTTCAATGATAGAAATCAGGAGGCTTTGGATAAAGGTCTTGCTGCGTATAAAGAAGCCGGAATCCCTGTTCATGGTTATCTTTGTGATGTAACTGACGAGGAAAGCGTTAACGCGATGGTAGCTACAATTGAAAAAGAAGTAGGAGTCATAGATATCCTTGTGAATAATGCAGGTATTATCAAACGTGTTCCGATGCATGAAATGTCGGCTGCAGAGTTTCGTCAGGTAATCGATATCGACCTTAACGGACCGTTTATCGTGTCTAAAGCCGTCATCCCAAGTATGATTAAAAAAGGTCATGGAAAAATTATCAATATTTGTTCTATGATGAGTGAGCTTGGACGTGAGACTGTCTCTGCTTATGCAGCAGCCAAGGGTGGATTGAAAATGCTGACCCGCAACATTTGTTCCGAATATGGAGAACACAATATCCAATGCAACGGCATTGGCCCGGGGTACATCGCAACACCTCAAACAGCTCCTTTGCGTGAAAAACAGGCAGATGGAAGCCGTCATCCCTTCGATCAGTTCATTATCGCAAAAACTCCCGCAGCCCGTTGGGGAACTCCGGAAGATTTGGAAGGCCCGGCTGTTTTCCTTGCTTCAGAGGCGTCAAATTTTGTAAACGGACATGTATTGTATGTGGACGGTGGAATTTTGGCTTATATTGGTAAACAACCTTGATCCTAACAATTTATAGAATATGAAACCGTATAGGAAATCATGCATTTGATTTTCTATCGGTTTCTTTTTTATATAGCCTTGTGGAACGAAGCCTGATGTTTATTGAATCACCAAGGCAATGATTTAAGAATGAAGCAAGTTCCATTCCCCTGAATAGTAAGAATTAAATCGCATGAAAAAAAATAGAATTACAGGTCTTTTAGCCGCTTTGTTTGTATTGGGTATTCCATCCGGATTTGCGCAGGTAAAAGTGACCGTGAAGAACCCGTCGCCATTCGATCGCCTCGAAGAAGCTGTGGTCATACCTTTATCCGGATTATCCTCCAAAATTCAGTTGAAAAACGGAGAAACTTATGTTGTGGAAGATGCTCAGGGAAAATCAGTTATTAGCCAGGTTACATCCGATCGGAACCTGATTTTTCTGACACAGCTAAAATCAGGAGAGAAGGCTGTTTACGCAATCTCCAATGGACATGAAGTTAAAGCGGATAGCCGTGCTTATGGCAAATACCATCCTGAACGCAAAGATGATTTCTGCTGGGAAAATGATAAAGTAGGTTTTCGGGTCTATGGAAAATCATTGATTGCCGTAGATGGCCCCAGCAACGGAATCGATTTATGGTTTAAACGCACCAACCGATTGGTGGTAGACGAGTGGTATGAGAAAGACCGGAAACTAGGTACCAGCTTCCATATCGATCACGGAGAGGGCATGGATGCATTTGCTGTGGGGCGTTCGTTAGGAGCAGGGGCGATGGCTCCTTTTGTAAATGATACCTTGTGGCTGAACAAAAATTATGAAACTTATCAATTGCTCGATAATGGCCCTTTGCGGGTGCGTCTTCGCGTAACATACAATGCGCTGAATGTAGCCGGAAAAAGCTATAAGGAATCTCGTGAATTCGTATTGGATGCCGGATCTAATTTCACGAAGGTGATCCAGGCTTATGAAGGAGCGGATAAAAATATGAAAGTGGCTGCCGGTATTCTGAAACATGAAAATGATTCAACGATTGCCACTCCCCATTATTTAATATATAAGGAACCCACAGATCCGAGCTTTAAGGATATTTATGTGGCAGTCATTTTCCCTTTTAATAAAATAAACAAAGTCGTTAACACCTACACGACAGATGTAAAGGGAACAGCTAAAACATTCTCACATACTCTTGCCGTTACAAATTATTCTCAACCTTCTGTGTATTTTACCGGATTTGGCTGGTCGAAGTCTACCTTTCCTACAGTGGCTGATTTTCACCGCTATGTAGAGCTGTTTAAGATTCAGGCTCAACATCCCTTGAAAGTGACGGTGAAATAATGAAGACGAAGGCCGTTCAAAGAATGTGTTTGCGTCGTAAATAATTCCCTATTCCATGCAGGTGGAGTAACCCATCAATAGAAGTTTCTACGAAAGGTTGCTTATCGTCTCCATATCACGCAATACATTGAAAAAGCAGAAGTGAAAAATTTATTTATACCTGCAGGACTCTATTCTGGAAATACAGATTTTAAAACATAAACAATAGGGAGTAAAGCCTGATTTTGTCTTAAACCATCTATGATACTGGTTTAAAAATCAGGCCTCATTTTATTTCTCCTACTCGTAAAATATTAATTGAATGAAATTTAAGGCCGTAATCTTATGGGCAATCGTGCTCGTACTGATAGAACAACTTATTAAATGGGTAATTTATATAAATTATCGGGATTTGAATATTGAAATGATACCGTCTTTACTGGAATTCAAGCCGACGCTTAACAATAAATCTTTTTATTGGCTTGGTTTAATGAATATTGAAGTAGGACGTTGGGCGCGTATGGTCACCGCTATTCTTGTTTTAGGTGTATTTTGCTTGTTTTATCTTTACATGAAGGCGTTATCAAGTAAAAATAAAATGCTTGATATCGCGTTTGTATTTGGTTTTGCTGGATTATTGTGTTCTTTCTGTGACAATCTGTTCTTTGGCGGTAGTTGGGATTATGTATATCTAAAGCCATTATTTGTCTTTGATTTGAAAGATGTCTATCTGAATTGTTTTGCTATTTTTTTTCTGCTGTTTTATTTAAAAAATTACACATTGATGAAAAATACAAAAACAAAAGATATTGTCTCTATCTCGATAAATAGATTAAAAGCAGAGCTAAAGACCCGGAAAGACACATAAAATGTAGTTCCTGATATTGGATGTTCTGCTTCTTTGAGATGAGGTGGAGCATTTCTGACATCTATAAGAATATAATTCTGCGGCTCATCCTTTGACATCATTACACAATCCATCGGGCTTACAATAGCCTCTATTCTACTTTGAAAATAATCAATTGTACGCATAGTCTTTCTGGTTAATATTCTTTGCAAAGGATATATGCAAGAGTATTGAATAGTTCCTTCAAACAATTTACGTTTGTGTAGCGTTAATTTATTGATTGATAAAGTTTTTTGCTATTTGAGTAAATTTAAGTCGGCATTTTTTACTTTAATATAACAGTCGGAACAAATCTATGTATGCTGAATGATTAGATTATTTTTTTATCAAAGGGAATAGAATAGTTTTCTATCCTTATCCAAATAAAATAGTTTATTGCTTTTTTTGTCTAGTTTAACCAAAAAATTATCTTCACTTTTAATATTCTCTGAAAACAACATATAAGTATATGTTGTTTTCAGAGTGTTTAACTACTGTTTTCATCTAATACAAGAATATAAATGGTCTTTTGTGTTAAATAGAACTGACCTAACTGTTTTTTCTTCTGTGATTTAAACAATCAACTAAAATTGCAAGACGCTCGAAAGGGTGTATTTTTTGATTTTCTATCAATCTTCTTAATTCTGATCTCAATGGCTGTTTTTTCCACTCCAATAAGGATTCATATAATGATTCGTCTTGGCAATATTTTTTTATTTTTTCAGCTAATAGTCTAGGCGAATTATAATTTTGAACATTGATAAATGAATTATCTCCAGGAGAAAACATTTCAATATTAGGAGCTCCTAAGTATATTGGAACAGACCCAACAATAAGAGGATCAAAAAACTTCTCTGTAACATAGTCTATGCTACAAACATTTTCGAAAGAAATAGTGAATTTGTATTTTCTTATGGTATCTAACTTAGTAGAATACCCTTTATCAAATAATAATCGCTTATTATTTTTCCACAGTCCATAAGAATCAATGTTTATATAATGCATTAATTCTGCTATATATTCTCTCCGTTTATTGTTATTTACAGGACTGGAAATAAACATACAAACATCATTCTCCTTTTTTAAGGGAGTTGTAAATAATTGCTCTTGTAATGAATAATTATAATAAGGTAATACTACATCAGAGTCAAGGCGATAAGACATCCATAAATCAAAAAAATTCTTTCTTTTTAATTCTATTATCCAAGGATAGTTAGCTTCACTTTCTAAGTTCCAAGCAACCCATATTTGATTATTTTGTTTTGTTATCTTTTTGCTATAAATATATTCTTTAGAAAAAGGGATATCAAAGACAACAATATCTGCAATATTTAATAAGTTGTCTTTATTGTCAAATATTATTTCAATGTGTTTGGGTATGATCTTCGATAAGTTCTCAATTTCTAGTTGGTCAAATATTGAAAAAAAACGATTAAATCTTTTCTTATAAAAATATATTACCATAAATATTAAAATTTCAAAACTAATTAGCCTATATCATAAGGCTATCTGCCTTTGATAGTATAAAATAATATCTGTAGAAACTCCTTGTTGTTTGGCCAAATTTAACATGTGTAAATTGTACTTTTTATAAATGTCAGGAGCTATATTCTGCTTAACTTCTTTGATAAACTTTATGCAGGATTTAAAATCTATATGCTTAATATTAGAGTTGATATTATATATAACTGTTGGTTCAATTTTTGGTTTTAATATAAATTTATGGCTATATCGAAGAATAAAATCATAATCTTGATGACGATTCAGTTCCGGATTCCATAATATTTGCTTGGCACTATTAGCTGTCATAAATAAAGTTGAAGTCTGTGCTCCATAACCGTAGCTTAGAAGATAATTAATAATGGATTTATATTCATTTAAATCTTTCACTATAATTGTCGTTTCATGTTTTTTACTATTTCTCAAAATAATACTGCCATACAAACCATCTGATTTTATTTGATTGATTGTGAGCAGACAATCTTTTAAATGATTTTTTAACCAAATATCATCAGAGTCTAACATTGCGATATATGTTCCTTTACTATTTTCTACACCAAAATTTCGGGCTACGTTTGCATTTTTATGCTCCAACTTAAAATAAAATATTCTATTATCATCAAATTCTTTTATGATTGGGAACAGATCAATCTCTGAACCATCATCAACGACTATGATTTCAAATTTAGTATAAGTTTGTTGAATAACAGAGTTAATTGTTCCCTTTAAAAGATTAGAATTATTATAGGCTGGGATGACAATCGATATAAGTGGGGATTTCATGTTTTTTTAGAATTTATATTGAATGAAATTTTAATTATTTATTGAGTTCGATGTTTTGATGTGCTGAAAATGATAGGTTTAAATATTTTAGACGAACATTGTTTGAGGATTAAAACTGGTTTAATATAGTGTTGTTTTCTATAAAGAATCCTCTCTTTTAGCTTGTTGCAATAATATATCACTTTGTCTCTTAACTCTTTCATTAAATTCAACAAATGATTCAAACGTACGCGTTGCCATTTTTTTGTAATATTTCCTCAATAGAGTTACTTCTTTGGAATAATTAATCAATAACTCTGTAGCTTCCTTTAGTTGTATTCCTTCATCCTTTCGAAGAATATTATTTACATGAACTTTAAATTTAGTTGGCAATAATGTTTCTGAAATTAGTAACTTATTGAATACTAAAGATGGATAGTTTATGTGATAAGGAAACTCGTCTCTAAATATATGTCCTATTTCTATCTGTTTTATAAGTATACAATATCCTCCTTCGAGCCATACTTTGATGCTAATATACGCTTCATCTGAACCGTACATTTGTAATCCAGAAAGACCTTTGAGATAGAGCCAATATGATCTGGATGCAGCATAACACGCTCCAAGTATGCATGGAGTTACAAGTATCTCTTCTTTTGGGCTTATATCACCTCTAATCCATGATGGCGATAATATTGTATGTGGAGTTTCTTGTCCGTCTAATTCTAAATAAGCCCCCCAAGAGGGTCTATTTATTATTTTTAGGGTACTATCAAGGGGTTTACATCTACAATAATATAGAGCTCTTTCTTCATTTTTCAGATTGTTAACTATAATATTCCACCAATTATTATTATAAAATCTCATGTGTCCATCAACAATAAGAAAATAATCGGTATCTAATTGTTCAATTCCTATGTCCCTGGAGCGAGCAACTCCTTGTCTTTTTTCATTCTCTAAATATATGGCTTGATATTTTATAGCAACTGATCTATAGTCATATCCATCATATGATGCATCATTAATGAGTAGAATATCGACGTTATAGCCTGCTGTATTACGGATACTTTGCAAAGTTTTTTCTATTTCATCTTTTTCATTTAAAAATGGTATAATAACTGTTAACTGTTTCATATATTAAAGTTTTAGATAAAACATAAACCTCTTAATAAGAGGAGTTTTTTTGTTTTCTATGTATATTTTAGCTTTTAGTAATTCGTTATCAATAGGTCTTATGTTAGTCCTATGGCTGTCATATTCAAATTTTTTCACAACATAAAGTTGATTTTTATAAACCACAGTATCTCTGGTGAAAGTTAGACTTAACTCAATTGGCTTTATATTATTGGTATAAAAAGCATCTACTTCTACATTAATTTTTTGATAATTATGGAGAAAAGAATTGCTATTGTTAAGTGGTATATATACGATATCCGAATTCATATCAATATAGATATTAGTACTTACTATCCATGGCAATGGTAAATAGAGTGCAAATGAAAATATTATACATAAGATTCCGATTATGAACATATTGCCTATTCTAATAATAGTCGGAGGAATTTCTCCTATTATATTTTTTACTCTAGGAGCTCTTAGTTCTATTTCTTTTTCTTTATTGTCCATTATTTAATTACCTAATTCTAGCTGATTTTTCACTAGGTTATAATAAGCACCCTTATTTTGAATTAATGTTTGATGATTTCCTATTTCAATAATAGTCCCTTTTTCAAGTACAATAATTTGATTTGCATTTTTTACTGTACTTAAACGATGAGCAACGATTACAACTGTTTTTCCCTTATAAAAATTTTCCAAATTATTAGTAATCACTTTTTCATTATTTGCGTCCAATGAATTTGTTGCTTCATCAAAAAATAAGAAGTCTGGGTTTCTGTATACAACACGTGCAATTAAAATACGCTGACGTTGACCTTGGCTTAATCCTAATCCATCTTTTCCTATTATAGTATTGATACCTAAGGGCAATTGAGATATAAAATCATCTATATTTGCAATTTTTGCTGCATACATTAATTTATCTACGTTGATCTCATCCTGTCCTGTCGCAATATTATTGGCTATTGAATCAGAAAAAAGATAACCGTCTTGCATTACAGCTCCACATTTATTTCTCCACCACTCTAAATTGAAATTAGATAAAGAGATATCACCAATTTTTATATCTCCTTCCTGAATCTTATAATAGCCTAATAATAGTTTTAACAATGTTGTCTTTCCACTTCCACTACTTCCTACTATAGCTGTAATTTGTCCTTTAGGGATGTGTAGTTGTATATTATTTAGGACTTTTGGGGAAGAGAGCCCTTCATATCTAAAAGTAAGATCTGAAATTCTTATTGTATTTGAAGATATAATTTTAGAATTTCTTTTAACATTATCTTCATCTTCTTGCTGATGTATACTAAATAAACGGTCAAAACTAATTTTGGCATCTTGCCAAGAATATGTGAACTGGACAAGTTGTTCTATTGGTGTATTCAACTGTCCTATAATGTACTGAATCGCAAGCATTACACCTAATGTCAAATCTCCTACAATGACAGATGTCGCAGCAAGTATCGTAATACAGATGTTTTTCGTTTCATTAATTAATATTCTTCCAGCCTCCTGAACTTGCTGTAACTTTAGATTTTCAATATTTGTATAAAACAAGTCAGCTTGGACATCCTCCCATTCCCACCGATAACGGCGTTCGCAGTTTTGGAGTTTGATTTCTTGCATACCATTGATTATTTGTATAGTCTTATTTTGTTTTTTTGCATATTGCTCAAAATATCTGTAGTCCAGTTCTTTTCTTTTTTCTAAAAATCGTAATATCCACAATGTATACAATAGACTTCCTATAAGATATACGATAAATATTTTTACACTATAATAGAATAATACTATAGCAAATACAATAAAACTAAATGCTGAAAATAACACATTTAAGGATTGGGCTGTGACCAATCTTTCAACACGAGCATGATCGTCAATACGCTGTAAGATATCTCCAGTCATTTTGGTGTCAAAAAAGGACATAGGTAATCTCATTAATTTAATAAAAAAGTCTGACAGTATAGATAAATTAAATCGAGTACTTATATGCAATAATAACCATCGACGAATAAAATCAACAGAGGTGCGGCTTAATATCAACATGAACTGCCCTAATAATATCAAATAAATAATGCTTATGCTTTGATTTTTAATACCTACATCAACAATCGCTTGCGTTAAAAAAGGAAAAGCCAATTGCAGAAGACTCGCTACTAAGAGTCCTATCAGTATTTGTATAAAATATTTCTTATATGGTTGGACATATTTCCAAATAAAATCTAAATATGATGAACGGGGCATATCTAGATCTTTTTCTCTTTTGTAAAAAGCAGATGTTGGTTGCAATGCCATTACTATACCTCTATCTTCACCATTAATTTGTGTGCTGAACCAATGATTCTTAAAAGTTTCTTCTTCAAGTTTTATTAATCCTTTTCCCGGATCAGAGATATAAAACTTAAGGTTTCCTTTAATTGTTTTTTTTATGTCATAAAGTACAACAAAGTGGTTTTGATTCCAATGAAGTATGCACGGAAAAGGACGTTGCTTTATTAACTTATTGATAGTCGTCTGCCCGCAAGATGTTCGGAATCCCAAATATTCAGCTGCATTAACCATTATACTCAAAGATACTCCTTCACGTGTTGCTTGACATATTTCGTTCAAAGTATCTGAAGAATATCTATGACCGTAAAATTGAGCAACAATGCGTATGCAAGTAGCTCCGCAATCCATGCTATCAAATTGCTTTATATTGGGGAAATTTTTCATTTTACATATAGGGGGGTATAACAAGTAGATAAGACAGGAGGTAATATAAAAAGATAACAGAAAACAGGATGCAAGTTGCTTATATATAGAAAGTTAAAAAGAGGAGTAGAAAAAAGAGCGAATCAGATGGGGCTGGCTTGAAAAGTTTAATTAGGTTGAATTTGACTTAAAGAAAATGGCGAAAAACCCACTCAAAAGCTATTGAAAGTTGAATTTAGTCCGAAAAATATGCTGGATTTATTATATATCAAAAAAGAAAGCAATGTACCCCCGTACAAAAAAAGGAGGAAGGGGGGTACACGATTTTTCAATATAAAGTGTAACTTTGCTTTACTATACTTTACCCTATGAAGAAAATTACTGTAAAGCATTACTTGAATAAGCGTTTGAAATCTTCTCCTATTTATGTTAGAGTTATTTATGATAGAAAAGATACCAATTTCCCAAGTGAAATAGTTTCTGATTTGCACGTCTCTGAAGACGATTTTCTGAATAATAGTAAATTGCAACAGGAAATGCAATATGAGAAAGAAATAGTTGCATCTATTATTCGTTTTTATATTGGAATATATAATGATAGGTTTTCACTTTCAAAAATAAATATATCTTCACTTATACATGATTGGAAGAGAGGCCTGTCTCTTATTTATGAAGATTTATATATAAGCAATAAACAGTCGAGAGCAAGCATTAGAAAACCAATACTAAAGCTTATAGCAAATAAATTAGATATCGAAGAAGATATTATTGATGGCCTTGTAGGCTATAATATTGATACAGATGTTTTATCAAAGATTTCCAATAGACTTGCTATTTACAGTGAAGATATTTCTAATAGATTCATAATATTTCAATTGTTAGAAGAATTTGAAAATATTAACTACGGGGATATGGCCGATAGATCTTTCTATGGTGCTAACAATACTTTCAATTATTTTGAGTGGGCAGAAAGAAAAGTGATAGATAATTTTACAGAGTTTGCCATATCAAAAAAAATACTTTCAGATACCTATTTAAAAGAGCATATCCATGAGTTTGACATAAAACTTAAAGATTATTTCAAAGATATACTCTTTTTCTCCTCATTTTCTGATACAGAAAGGCATCCTAAATAATAAAATTTGTTAATAGTTTAAATATTGTTGGTTTAATAATTTACTAAACCAACACTTTGCTTTATATTTGTTGGTGTAATATTATTTTATACCAACATGGATATTCAAACATTAAGGGATAAGTTACCCTATGGTGCGCAAATTGAAATCGCTAAAAGAACAAATTATAGCGAAACTTCAATTAGTCTGTTTTTTAATGGTAAAAAAAATCTCTGCAGATATTTAGACGTACTAAATGCTGCTACTGACATACTATTGGAACAGAAAAAGAAAGAGAAAAAGATAGCCATTGCCTTGAATAAATCTTTTAATCTCTAATGAATCCTATTTATATAGACACTAAGCATCAAGTCTTTTGGCTTAGCTATGCGTATCTTCGGAAACACGGAGTTTCTGAAGATACATATAGCCAATGGTCAAAACGAAAGCTCTGTAAATCTCAGACAATAGATGGACGTGCCTATATCAATTACGACACCATCCCGGAACCCACCCGGATGAAACTACCCACCAAAGAGCAAATCAAAGAAGAATACAGGCTTCAGAAATACGCAAAATACGTTCAATACTGTGAAGAGGAATTGAAAGAAGCATACCGAAGCGAACGCAGCATCAACTTTCTCAACGAGATAAGAAAAGACGAAAAGTACAACTGCCTGAAACAGGATAAAAAGCTATTGTTTGCCCGCCGTGCCGCCGTGATTGAATGGGCTATGGAGTATAATTATCAAACGGGAATACTCGAACCTCTGTTCATCGCTTACAACAAGCTGTATCCGGGCAGTTTTTCAGCCAAAAACCGCTTTTCGATGATGCTTTGCAAGGCACGGGAAGCCGGAGTGTTGAGCGTTGCCGTTGATGAACGCTCGCTCCGCAAGATTCAGCCCCGGTTCAAGGACGATTATACCGGAATCGCCTATCAAATTCTGAAAGACCCACGGCATTTCACTTTGCCGAACGCTTACGAAAAGTTTCAGATAGTCTGCAGTGATTTGAACCTCAAAACCCCGTCTTTCTGGTGGTTCAGGAAATATTACAGGAAAGAACGCAACAATTTGGAAATAAGCCGTGCGGGCAAATCGAGATACGAAAAGGAACACGGGCTGTATGCGAAGATCATCCCGGCAAAGAACCGCAACAGCCAATGGCAGATTGACGGCTGGGAGATTCCTATATACGCCAAACGCCCGAACGGGAAAGGCGGCTTTGAATTGTGGTTTAAATACGTTTTGGTGGCGGTTTTGGACGCTCACAGCCGTAAGATGGTAGGCTACAACATTGCGGAGAGCGAGAACACGACAAGCATACTTGCAGCGATAGAACAGGCCGTGAAAAACACGGGCGTAGTGCCTTACGAAATAGTGTCGGACAACCATTCGTTTCACAAGACGGGCGAAGCGGACGGCTTCAAGGAGGCTTTGGAAGCGATGGGCGTACACTGGACGGTGGACAGCAACCCTCGGCGCAAGGCCATACTGGAGCGTGCGTTCCGGACACTCGGGGAAAAGCACCTGTACGACTGTTACGGGTATATCGGACAGGGCGTTAAGTCGAAGATGAAAGGCGGACGGATGTCGCAGGAGCTTATAGACGAATACACCAAGAACCAATCAAGGTTTGTTACTTTTGAGCAGCTTGCGCCTTCCGTCAATTCTGCCATCTGGGATTACAACGCCAAAAAGAAACCAAGCCTGAAAGAAAGCCCCAACGAGCGTTATGCCAGGAGCGAAGAGCCGGGAGCTACCCCGGTGGACGAGTTCAAGCGTGCGGAGCTGTTCTGCAAATGCTCCGAGCGAAAGGTGCTGCACGGGCAAATATCGTTTAGCCGTGGGATGAACCTGTATGAATACCAATTGCCGTCTGAATTTTCCGTGAAATATGAAGGCAGGAAGATTAGGGTTTATTACAGTGATTTCGAGACTGTTTATCTCTTTGACTTGGAGACCGGGGAACCTGTTTGCAGCGTGGAGCAGAAAACCGAAATACACGGGGCGAAATTCGACCAGTCGGAAACGGACACCGAAAACCTGTACAAGAACAGCGGGCGAACCAAGGGGAACAACAGCAAGAACAAAAAGCGCAATGCTTCGAGCCTGAGAGCCCTTGACACGGTGAACCCCAACGCCATAGAATCCTTGAACAAGGTTTTGACACCCAAGGATACGCTGAAAGAGCTGGAACAGGACAACGAACTAAGGAGGCGTGCCGTGGAACAGGGAATAAACCCGGGGAAAGTCACCAAAGAGCCTGAATTGGGGATACTTAAAATAACGTTGAGCGAGGAGGTTGTGAACAGGCATCCGTTTGCGGTGAAAGGCGAAGTTGAGCCGGGGACGATAATAATAGACGGGTGGAAGTAAAAAAACAAAGCTTCGAGAAAAACGGTGAGCCGGTTTTGTATCCGGTGCGAATTATATTCTCAAAGCTTGTTTAGGCAATAAATAATCGAAAATACCAATCACAATTATTTATAGATATGGCAAAATTAGACAGAAAAATCGAATTACGCAACACCCGGGACTTGCAAAGCGTGTTCCGCCAATGCGAAATGACACAGGCGCACAGGCTTATGACCGGACTGACGGCCGACACGGGCATGGGGAAGACGACTTCACTGAAAGCGTATGCAAACCAAGGCAAAAACGTCTTTTTGGTGACGGTGGACAAGACGATGAACGCCAAACGCCTGTTCCTGAAAATCGGCGACCTGCTTGGCATCGGCTTTGACGGCAACATCCACGATGTGATGCTCAGGGTTTCATCCAGGCTCAACGAACTGGACTCGCCGCTGCTGGTTATTGACGAGGCCGGCAAGCTCAACCACATCATGATGCTCTACCTGCATGATTTGCGGGAATACACAAAGGACAACTGCGGCATCCTGCTTGCCGGAATGCCGTATTTCAAGGCGAGGCTTGAAAGGTTCTCGGAAAGGCAGAAGGAGGGATGCTCGGAGTTCCTGAGGCGCATCAACGTGTGGCACGAGCTTTCGGGACTTTCTCGGAAAGAAGTCGAGTACGTGTGCCGGGAGGAGGATGTGAAAGATGATTTGCAGGGCTATTACGGGCTTCGATTCGGAGACTTGATGAACAGGATATTATTGAATAAAATAACAAACGAAAAGCTTTAAGATTATGGAAAACACAGGTGTTTCATTCAAGAAGATGACCATAGGGGGCAGCACTCCGCTAAATTATTTCACAATAACCATTGACGGGGATTCTGCAGATTACCTTTCCCTGCTTCAATCGCTTCTCACCTTGATGGGGCGTATTCCTGCAGATGAGATATCTCAGGGCGAGCGTTATGATATTTGCCATTTGATTGAATCCATGCTGCCCTCCATGGCGCAAATGCAACAAATTGAGGACTTGCAAAAGAAAGGCAAAACAGTATGAAAACAACGGAATTCACACCCATATCCACAGCTCAAATCAAGTTGATACACGTTCTCTTGCGTCAACAGGGATTAATGGAAGAGAAAGAGAACCTTATCCATTCTTTCAGTGGTGGGCGAACAACCAGTTCGAGAGAACTTTCACAAGTGGAGGCAAAACAGCTGATAAATACACTGAAAGGGGCAACTGATGAACCCGAAAAACGGAAGAAGATATATAACACCATCTATGCACTTGCCTATGAGATGGATATTATATACGGTGATTCGGAGGAAGACGTGCAGATGAACATGGCAAAGCTGAACGTATTTTGCCGGGAGCGAGGCACGGTGAAGAAGAACCTGTCGGCACAGTCGCATGAGGAAATGAAGCGGACTCTAAGGCAGTTCCGTGCCATATACGGGAAGTACGAAAAGGCAAAGGCCTGAGCCGATTGCTTGAAAATAGATTATCCAGCGTTTAGCAAACGAAAGCCTTCCTTGCCCGGGGAAGGCTTTTGTGGTTAATATGTCGGGGTGTAGCATCTTGTTTGAGGGGTGTTGGATTGTTTGTGCCGTAGAAATCTCCGGGAGTGGGTGAAGTGCATGCACGGAAAAGAAAAAGCCCGGAAAACAAGGCTGAATCGCCTTGCTATAAAAACATGACAATTTGACGTGCTATTTTGACACCGTTTTTTATGAAACCTATTTTTGCCAACATAATTGAAATACATGACCAAATGGAAAAAGTGATATTGGAAGTACATGAAGACCAAATAGATGTTGAACTATCGGCCTGCGAGAACGCCCGGTATCTGATGCAACGACTATTTGGGAAATTTAAAGATATAGGCCTTGAGCCTATGACGATGCAGAAACTTGCACATATCCAATCGCAAACCGATATTAAAGACTATATTCTATCTGAAATTATAGCCTTGCATGAGACTGTACAGCCACTCCACGTTTTAGGTATGCCCGTAAGCAAGTCCAAGCTAAAGGATTTGATAGACATACCCGAAATATCCGAGATCAAAAAAATCAAGGAGGGGTTTGATAATCAAACCGTGAAGGCCATTGGGTATTTAATGTTTGAAGGCGGTTTAATTTCCCTAAAGAGCGGATATGAAGAAGAAATCAGGGAAAAGTACACGGTTTATACGGAAAATCCGAGGCAGGTTGAGATAGTGAAAAAGCTAACGGTTCTGCGGGATGCCTTAAATGACTGGATGGACAGCTGCAATGTAACGAACAACAACAGCTTGCCTTTTATTGACGGGCTGGTAGACGGCGTTCCACAAGGGCGTTACAGTCTGGATGTTGCCTACATACAGCGTAGATGATTTTTTCCATTTTCGTCAACAAACATCAAGTAAGCATTTATGTCACATGAAAACACATTGAGGAAAGCAAGGATTGTAGCGGATATTGTCGTGGAACATTACGAAGCAGGCAGGCAGGACAGGTGTCTTGAATGGTGCTACCGCAATGTAGTGAACGCAAAGCACCCGATGAGTTTGAGGACTTTCAAAAGATACATAGAAATAGCCGTCAAGGAGTTTGGCTATTGCTTTGGCGAACGGGATGGCTGCAAGGACTATCTGTTCGATATGTACACGAAGATGCAACCTGAAACGAAAAAAAAGGTCAGGGACTTGTCCCAAGAAGTTTTGCGTGTGAAAACCAAGGGGGATACCAAGAAGACGGTTTATAATATGCTTGTGAACGAAACCGGATTGGAATTGACATTCAGCTATTTCAACCGCTACTTGCTGATCGCCGAAAATTGCATGAATTACAAATTTAACTTTTGACCCCATGTTTATAATGACAAGTAATATAACAATTGGAAGGTATGGGAATATCAAGCCAGTATCGGTTGAGTGGAAGTGCGGGGTTTCATCGTTTACAGACACGTGTACAATCTCCTTGCCTTTACAAAGATATATCAAATCAACATCGATCACGACTGATAATATCATAAGAGAAGAAGCGAAATATCTTGATACGCAAATAAAAAACACAAGTGGCTTTAAATGCTTATTTTCTGAAGGAGATGAAGTTGATGTAGCTTTAGGCTATGGACATGATAAAAGCAGGCGTTTCAAAGGGTTTGTATGTAGAATTGATTACTCGATTCCTCTCAAACTACATTGCGAAGGATATAGTTACAAGCTTAAAAATAAGATTTTTAATAAATCATATAAATCAACTACTTTAAAAGAAATTCTCGCAGACTTGGTTGAGGGTACTGGAATTAAATTGTCGGAATACATTCCAAATGTGCCATTCAAAAATTTATCATTTCCAAATTATATGGGATTAAAGGTTCTCCAATGGTTTCAAGACAAATGCCTGATGAGTGTCTTTTTTGATTTTGATACTATTTATGTTGGTCACTCTAAACAAGGCATACCTAAGGGTACGGAGAAGTTAAAAATAGGATGGAATACTATTAGTTGTGACAACTTTCAAAAATTACAGGATTCAGTACCGACACGTATCGTTTTGACAGGGAAAAACAATCTCGGAGAAAAAGTCAAGGTGCATTCTTCTTTCAATAAAGATACCGGAGACATAAAAGAGGTAAAAATAGGATATGTCTTAACTGAGTCCGACCTTAAATTAATTGCTGATGAACTGTATATATATAAGAATTTCAACGGATACCAAGGCAATATAGAATGCTTCTTGCTTCCAAGCTTTGAAAAAGGTATGGTAGCTAATGTGATTGATGACCGATTTCCAGAAAGAACAGGCTATTTCTTTGTAGAAGAAATAGCTGGTAATTTTTCCAGCTCCGGGGGGCGCCAAAATGTGACATTAAGATATTATGGGAAATTGCGAAATACATAATGAGGCCAAAAACAGCAAATAATTAAAAATATGAGTTTCAAAAAAATAGATAAAGAGTTTTGCATTACAGATAATTCTGTAAATTGCTATGGATACAGGCTTTTAACAGAAGGATTCTTGTTGAATAATTTTAATCCTCCGGTCGGTTACTTCATGCACGACAGGGATAGCGGTGTTGCTGTCAGGTGGAGTGATTTTAGAATAGATGGAGATAAAGTCTATGCAAAGCCAACGATAAACGATCTTGCATTCCCCGAGTTGGCTACCCAAATAGAAAACGGGTTTTATCAGGCGGCCAGTGTCGGGCATATCATCGCCCTCGAATGGTCGGATGATCCCTCAATGAAGATTGACGGACAAACAGGGATTACCGTGACCAAGTGGTTTTGCCGTGAATGCTCCATAGTGGACATTCCGGGCAATTACAACGCAATATCCGAACTATATGACAAAGACAATAATTCTTTGAAAAATCTAATTTCGAAGAATATCAACCCGCTGTCTTCATCGGAGGAAGACGTTCCTGAAAAATATCAAAAGACGTTTGTGGAGCTTTTCAAATCGGGGGATTTAGATTATGTGCGGAAGGCGTACCCCAAATATTATGAAAAGGTTGTGAATGCCTGCAAGAAACAAATATCGGATAAAATTGAGCCAAACCAGAAGGCTAAACTTTTCCCCAATGGTTTATCGGCAATTGAAGGCGAAGTCCCTGAAAAATACCAGTTATTGAGCTATAAAGACCTTTACCTTAGTGGCGGCCTGGAGTCTTTGATGAAAACCCATCCCACGTATGTGGACAAGCTTAAGCAAGAGGCCAGGGATATGGTGGAGAAAAACCATACAAGGGGAACAGTGGATAGTGTTGACCATAAGCAAGAAAAGATTGCCAGCCCGTCTGATTTGTCTATTCCTGAAAGATACAGGGGTAAAACCCTAAATGAGTTGTATTTGAATGGTGGACTTGAATTTATTAAAAAGAACGTGCCTCACGTATATAAAGACTTGGTTGGCGTGTAAATTTGATTGGTTTTCTTATTGAATTGGTATTTTTGTTTTGATAAGAGCCGTTGAGAAATGGCTCTTGTTTTTTCTGGAATAAGGTTGCCCTATAAAAAGACAGAAGGGAGTTAAAAACTCCCCCTGTAGCGAACGCACCGTAGTGCATCTAATACCTTTCGGCATATATTGTAAAATTATAAGCAAAAAAAAGGAATTGAATAACGCTAATACCCGAGGCATGCCCATTGGGCGAGATTTACGCTAATTTCCTTACGTTTTACAAAAATATGATTAAAATCTCAAACAACAATAATTAACGATGACAATTTTTGCTTAGGGTATTAAATTATCCTTTTATTGTGTTTTTGGTTAGTCCTTTGTCGCTCATTTTTTTTAGGGCAAAATATTATCATATACAAGTGCATAATATGTTCGTTTTATTTTTGCCGAATTACATTTATCAAGATCAACTACTTTTTCATTTAATGAAAATACTGTTGCCAAGATTGTTTGTTTTGTGAAATTCTTGTCAATCGGATAGTTGTATATGTCAGCTAATGCTTTTACGAATTCATCACTTTCCTGACCTATAGATTTAATCCGTACAGCATTACTAACAAAACCACCTTGACTGTTTGGCTTTCCTTGTATTATGCCTGCACCTATTTGAGAACTTACTTCAATCTGTAGTCCTACAGTTCTTTTTTTGTAAAGTCCTTTTGCGATGTAAATATGTGAGGTATCGGTTTTTAAATCTTTTGTGATTTTAAGAAAAACATCGCCCCAACCTTCTTTCGGGTCAAGTCGTGAAGTAATTTCCTCCAGTTCAATGTTGTTTGACTTGATTGTTTTGTTTCTCTTATTACTGCCAAATAAAAAAGAAATAAGTCTCATAAGTATTGCTATTGTTAGTTATTAATTATTGTGTTACTGTTCGCTGCTTTTTGGGGAAGGCTTGGCAAAATTTGAGCGGATGGTAAACTTTTTTAAATCCGACAAATATCCTGCAGGCAGGCTTCCCGCCTGACATCAAATCTATCGCTATGGATTGTTTCTTGTGTTTTTCAGAAAGTGGTTTATTGCACTGAATGTTTTAATATTATCGATTCAATCATGCTAAGAGTTCAATTCTATTCCCTTCTACATCGAGAATGACACTTTCAAAATAACCGTCTCCAGTCGTACGAGGTTCTCCAATGATACGATACCCATCTGCCCGAAGTGTTTCTGTCAGAGAAAGTACCGCTTTCGGGGAGCCTAACTTAAAAGCAATATGAGTTATTCCTAAATGTTCTTCCGTACCTGACGACTTGTCAATTGATTGCTTACTCATAAGTTCCAATTTTGCCCCACCTTCAAAACTAATGAAATATGACTCAAACCGTTTTATTGGATTTATGTATTTTTCATTACTTTCTCCCTTGAAATATCGGGTATAGAAATCTTTCATAGCTTCTAGATCTTTTGTCCAAATGGCAATATGTGCGATATTCATTGTTTTATATTTCTGCCCATTAATTATTATTTCTGTATAAAAAGTTCATGAGATTTCTGCAGCTTCGTGCAATACAGAATTTTTTTTAGTGCTGTGTTAACCCCGATCTCAAAGATAGTATAAATATTGATACAAAGTGCTTTGGCTCACATCATATCAATACGATGTTAGGCACTGGTATTCATGCTTTCTTGCCTTCTGTTACTTGTTGGACTATTTTATTTATACTCTTTTACCTGCTCGAGCAGTTCCATCGATTTCATCAGCGGTGCCCATTCTTTTCCGCTAAAAATAAGTCGAAACCACTTCGTATTTCTGTTTTCGTATTTAATGTTGATAAACAGCCAGATAGAGATGTATGAGAATGAAAAAGTAATGGCCGCTGTTATGATCCATTGCTGTATACTCCAATTTATAAGCATTGTTTCGTTCCACCAAAAGGTTGTCCAGGCAGGCAGTTGTAAAAACAAAATTTTTACAGACCAAAGCGTGGCAATTCTTAATTGTACTAATTTTTCTTGTGCTTCTAAAATAGGCGCGTAGCTATTTACTTCATTGATTTTTATGAGCTGATAGATGTATATACATAATGCAATAGCTGTAATCACAACCTGAATGGTCGCTGAAAAGAGGAAAAATTTATTGGCATCCGAAAAAGAATAAAGGTATATAGGACTGAGTATAATTGTCCCTAATACCACCCATAAGAAGCCGACTAACAATGCAACTATTTTTAGAGGTTTCATTGAGCTTAAAAGATTATGAACCTTGATGCGGGTTATATCTTCCGTGTTTTTTCTGTTTATTGTAAAACTTTCTTCCAATTTTTCATTGGTTGTTTTCCAAAGTTCTTTTAATTCTGATCCGTTCATTTTTTTATAATCTTACTTGTGAAAACCGTGTTTTTAATTTCTCTTTTATACGTCCTATTTTTGTCCCGACATTGCTTACCGACAGTCCTAATATTTCAGCAATTTCAGCGTGGCTTTTGTCTTCGAGATACAGTAATATCAAGGCTTTGTCAAACTCTTTCAATTCACTGATGAATTGCTCTAATAAGTTTAGCTGTTGCTCTGTTTCAGTTGTGTCTTCCATTCGTATTTCTGTCGTTTGCTCGTTAAGGACAGTCAACGTGTTTGCTCTGGTCGTTGTTGTTCGATAAAACGAAATGGCTACATTCAATGAAATACGGTACAACCATGTTGATATTTTAAATTGGTCATTGTATTTGTGAAGGGACTGCCATATCTGTATCATCATTTCCTGTATCAAGTCCTGTCTGTCGTTTCCGTTTGGACAATACACACGGGCAACCTTGAACAAAATACCTTTGTGCAGTTCAATGATTCCCTGAAAGAATTGTTGTTGCTCCTGTTTATTCATTATGATTTTAAAAACTTCAAGTTTGAATATTTATTAGACTTGTTTTCCTTATTATTCGTCAATCATTTCAAAAAATCACAGTTGTCGGCATGTTTTTTCAGCTTGTCGGGTAGAAGGATTTTTGCCGCAGTTTATTTTTGGTATGGTTATCTATTTTATTTTTCATAATCATAGAGTCCATTTGTCTTACCGGCATAGATTCCGTTACACAATTATATGTCTGAATATGGGAATAGGATGTACCTTCGGTTATAGCCTATTTTTCTACTAGTGATGATAAAGGTATGAACTTTTTTGTATTATAAATTCTATTAAATCAGCTTGTTGATGATTGACGGGAAATGGGGAAGATCAAAAATAGATTTAAGGAATCGGACAACCGTTTTTTGTATTTCTACAAGCCTTTTTCTAATCCCGGGTGAAATGCTCTTGCGCTGTTGTCAGGCCTGTTTCTATCTGTTAAAGATGGAATCTCCTTCATCGCAAGAGCGGCTTATTGAGGACAGATGGTTGCTGCTAACCGATGTGTTATTTATCGCTTGTGTGGCGGAACGACGAAAACTCAGGTGATATGTGTGTGGGTTTATATATTCAGTTTGGCCTCAAATATGGTTATTGCTTTTCCTTTTATTTCAACTCGATCACCATTTATTTTTACCTTCAACTGGCCTGTTCTTTTAGATAACTGCAAAGAGCTTAGTTCCGTTTTTCCGAACTTCTCAGCCCATAACGGAGTAAGTGCGCAATGTGCAGAACCGGTTACAGGGTCTTCGTTTATTCCAAATATAGGAGCGAAACATCTAAGCACGAAATCTGCTTGTCCCGAATCGCAGGTTGAACTTATCATCAGGTGTCCGAGATTATTTTTATTCAGCGAATCAAAGTCAGGTGTTGCATCCAAGATGTCTTTTTCTTTTTCGGCTATGGCAATTTTCCAATCGTAGATACTGGAATACATTTCAATGGGTTCAAAGCCTACTAAACGTTTAAAGTCCTTATGTATGTCTATTCTCTTTATTGGATACTGGGGGAAATTCATAACGATCCAATCATCTTCTCTTCGTATTGTTAAGTCTCCACCTGTCGCTTTGAAACGGATGATTTCATGTTGTTGTTTTAATCCCAGCTCATAGAGTATGTGAGCACTTGCTAATGTCGCATGTCCACAAAGGGGAACTTCTTTTGTCGGAGTAAAGTAACGTATTCGAAATCCGGTCTTCTGATGAATTATAAAGGCCGTTTCAGATAAATTCATTTCCATTGCAATATTCTGCATCCACTCAGAAGGCATATCTTCCGAAACAAGCATCACACCTGCCGGATTTCCTTTAAAAGGTTTATCGGTAAAAGCATCTACTTGAAATATTGTTTTATGATTTGTCATTTCTATTTTTTATTTCGTTTCACATATATTGTTCTCTAACGGATGGAGAATGGTCGTATGATGGTATTCTGTCGGGACGAAAAGCTGTCAATACAACACGGACGGCTATCCGGATAAAATGCCTTCTGAATCATACGTTTGCATTGCCTGACGGCAAAGGGCTTATGAAAGGCCGGGTATTTCCTTTTTATTTATTTCTCAGCTCTTTCTTTTCCACATATTGAACAGCAGCTTTTATGCACACAAATTATTCCGCCACAACGACAAGTCCATTTTGTACTTTCAGCTTTTAGAAAATAGTCAAGACCAAACTCTTTTATTTTCATTAAATTATCAAGCATACTCATGTTGTATTTTGTCCGATAACGTTTGTCTAATTGCTTTAGTCTCGTACAAGGATATTGGGGACAATCATAACAAAACCTGAAATTCAGCCTTTGTTTTATTCCGCAAAATTTTATTACACATTTGGTGCAATGATACGGTTTGTTATGATCATCATTGTTACAACCGGCGCATTTTTTCTTCTCTCGAAGGTGTGCCATACAAATTCCGCAATTCATTCCACAGGGTGCAATCATTGAGTTATCCTTTTGGGGTTTCTATTCACTTCCTTTTCAGGCGGGATCTATACCTGCCATGTATAACCTCGGAAATAGATTCTTTATCCGATAATTTCCATTCTCTGAATATAAACTGTTTATCCATATTATTGAATTGTTTTTTGTATGATACCGGCACCTAACGGAGGCGGATTGACAAAGAGGTATTTTCTCACGCCCTTCAAATTTACCCTTCAGCTCTCTTTGCGCCAAGCCGCTTATTGTGTGGTTCATCAATTATTTTCTCGTTTACTCTTTTCTTCTTTTATTGTCCTTTTATGATTGCTATTGCTCTTTCTAATGGTTCATTTCTACCTGATTTGAGGCCTGCAATTGTCGGTTTTATCTCTTCATCTAGTTTGACACCAACGCGTTGCATGCAAGTTCCGTCGGGATAATACATTCCCAGGCCTGTCATAGAGGTGGTTATACCACCAGGAAGAGGTAAAGAAAATACAGCACCATTTGCGCCAGCAGTTGTGCTGCCTATTATGGTCACTTGCGGTGCAAGATAGTAGAAAAATGTGTGGTCTTCCGCCTGACTTTGTGTATACTCATTTACGATGACTACAACTTGATACGGATAACGACCTGCTTTGCTGTCTGGAAACTGATCTTTGCCACTAATCAAAAAATAACCGGGCGTGGAAATATTACTCATACTTTGTCTGCAATAATATCCCCAATTTTTCATTACATAGGGCGCTATGCTTATCGCATTGTAATCGGATGGATAGCATCGTAAATCAATAATCAGTCCTTTGGTATTAGACATGATTCGAGCGACCTCACTTTCGCGCTCATCCGGTTTACAATTTGCAGGGAAAATATAACCAATAGAGTCCTGTCTTATCATATAACCTTTCTCGTCGGGTTTCGAGTTGTGATAATTGCGTATTTTCAATTGTTTGATATCATGCGTTTCTATTTTTTTATTTACTATTTTTCCATTTTGTAAGAAAGATATTGTGAGAACGCTGTCGTTTGTTTGTAAAATTCGCTGTGAAATATTTCTTAATTTTCCTGTATAATTGGATGCGGGTGTATAAGGCAATAGCCGTTCAACTATACTTTCAACCGTTTCTCCGTTGATTTTTGTGATTATATCTCCAACAGAAATCTCTTTATCAATAGTCGGCGAATCACTTGTGAATGTTGTTACAACTAGCTTGTTTTCAATAAATTTTGTCTCAAAGGGAACCTTGCGTTGTCCGAAAATTTCAGAAGTCATTGTGTCGCTAAACTTAACATATCCGTGCGAATCATCAATTTTGGTACAAAGTTTCAGGCAAGCAAGCGAGTATTGTTTTTGGTTTTCAGCACAGATAAACTCAGGCAGCATTTCTGATAAAACCTCTGACCACTTTGTATCGCACAATTCGCGGTAAGGAAAAAAATAATTGACAATGTTCCAATATCTGAATAATGCTAAGATGCGATAAGGTAATTCCGGAAATGCCATGTCGGAGTATGTCGGCTCATTTACAATCGTTACTAACGGTTGGTTTGGAGTCCGGCGAGTATTTATTTTGATATAATGATTCTCTGATAGTTGAGTGCTATCGAGTATAAATTGAAGTTTATCAATCGTACTCCGATTAAAATATTTGATATCAAAAAGATTGCCGTAATCAGCTTTTACTTTTATATTCGACAATGGAATTGAATCTTTTACAGTCGCTGCCACAGGAGGCAAATTATCAACCCATTTATTTAAAATAATTTTCCATTCTTCCTCCTTTTTTGCATTCATAACAGAAGGAATTATTTTTATCAATTCTGCATCCCAATCCAAATTCCCTTTGGATATGGCCGGATGGTGGTATTTCAGAAAACCCCAAAGTTGTCCTAAAGCAATAAGTGATTTCTCTTGCTCCTTTGGCAAACCGTTTGACGTTGTATTTGTTGCACAACAGCAAAACCGGAAAGCAATAAAAAATACAAATAAGAGTAAGTGTTTCATTTGAATCCGTTATCCGATGATTGTTATTCTGTGAATGTAAACCGTTTATCCATATTATTGGATTGTTTTTTGCATGATACCGGCTCTTGATGTTCCCGCGGTTACACCAGTTTACCAACGGTACAACCAGTCAATCGCACCTCACCTCACTTTGACTCGTCAACCACAAGTTAAAACCGGTGCTGTTATTATTTTACCGTATATTTCCATTGCTTATTTTCGTTTTCTAATCAATTGGAAAGACCAATAAAGAATGTTTAAAAATAATCCCATTAAAATAGTCATTCCCCAAGTTCTCGGATGAGCAAATGGATTTATCAATCTGTCTCCAATATCGTATGCCAACTTAAACGGCTCGGCTATAATATCCCAACTGTTCCACCTGAGATAGCGTCCGATGTAAATACCAAAACTTCCCAAAAACAATAATCCGGTAGATAGTATCGTAACGTATGTTTTTTTCATTGACTGTTGAAGAATCTCCTCAATATCCCACAAACTAAGGAGTCCAAACAATAATCCTGTCCATGCAAACGAAAGTATAAGCACTAAATCAAACCAAATCGGCATGGAAGATATTTGGAGTCTCAGATGAAATAAATCTGTCAGGATGTATGGAGCGTTGGGAAAGAAGAGGAGCCACGTGAATAATAAAATATAAATCGTGATTTTTGATTGCCGGATTTTGGGTTTAATCACCGTCAATGTTGTTAATCCCCATGGAATAAAGGCTAAAAACAAGTTCCAATTAAGGAACAAGAATACTTTGGTATCCGAATAGATAAATCTGAATACTGAAATACCAAAACAAAAGAGCGTTAAAGCTCCCATGAAAACGATTTCATAGAATCGGCGCGAATCTTTGATGTCTTTTAGCATAGTTCTATCACTTTAGGCAAGAATATGATGATTCCGATAATCGCAGAAATAATGGCAGCAATCAGAACTGCCGCAGCCGATAAATCTTTGATTCGTTTTATTTCTTCATTTCTCTCGGGTGAAACGAAATCTGCAATATTTTCAATCGCACTGTTCACCAATTCCAAACTAACAACGAGACCAATACACAAAACAATAGCTATCCATTCGGAATGTGATATTTTCAACACAAATCCCGCAACTAATGTTAGCGATGCCATTGTAATATGAATCCATGAATTATGTTCCTCTCTGATTAAGATTCGTAATCCGTTAAAAGCATATTTAAAACTTCTTAATCGCTTTTTTATTGAGAATTTTTCCTGTTTCATCCGATGTTATTCTTTCTGTTAACCGGTATTGAACTTGCCTGTTTTTTTTTAGTATTGTGCTGGCTGACTTTATAACAAGCCGCCTTTGTCTCATCCTATTTTCAACCTATCTGTTATCGCCTGTGTACCGTCTAAAGCTAATGCCCGAGGCGCCTATCGGATTTACAGTGAGCTTTACGGTTCACTCGTGCGGCGGCATGACGGCAGTAGGTACCAGTTGTTGGGTAAGGTCGCCTAAGAAGTTCCTTATTTTGTTTTACCACGGCTTCAAATAACTCTTGTAATAATAGCACACGCGTAATATTTAAATTTTATTTATCTCTCAATTTATTTAAAGCGTCTTGCAACATAATAAGTCTATTTTTCACCTTTTCAGCTGCTGCATCAAGCGTGTACCCCTCATCCATTAATTCTTTTATCAAAAGCATTTTTTTGATATTCGGATAATCGTATCGCCTGTTTTTCCCTTCTTGTTCAGTAAGGCTTGTAATAATCCCCTTTTCTTCCCAATAACGAATTTGACGTATTGGGATTCCTGTTATTTGTGAAACTTCTCCGATACCAATCATTAGTTTGTTGAGAAATTCCATATCGGAATATAACTTGTTAATATCACTCATATTGTAGATTATTTGCAATTGTTGTTGCAAATGTAAAAAATAAATCTTTCCTTTGCAATTGTAGATTATCTACAATCAATGAGGTGTTACTCCAATTTATGGAGTTTAAATAAGAATAGAAATGGAAAGAAAATTATTAGAAGGAAAAAATGTTGCCATCACAGGGAGTAGTGATGGTATTGGGTTAGCAATAGCATCGGTGTTTGCCAAAAATGGAGCAAATATCTGCTTAATTGCTCGCAATGAAAAAAAACTGAAAGAAGTAGAGACTGAATTGGTCGGCTACGGAACTAAAATTAGTTTCATCGCAGCAGATTTATCTCAGATATCGAAAATAGAAAACGTCTCCCAACAAATCTTAGAACTATTTCCTCAGGTAGATATCTTAGTTAATAATGCCGGTATTGGGAGGTTTATACCTTTTGAAGACATGAATGAAGAAGCTTTGGACATGCACTTGAATTTGAATGTAAAAGCACCATATATCCTTACAAACAGGCTATTCAATTCTCTAAAGAAATCGAAAGGAAATGTAATCAACATCTCATCTTATTTTGCGAACAGAATGCTTTCTGGTAGAACTACTACCGCATATTCTATGACTAAAGGCGCTATAAATTCATTCACTAAAGCGCTGGCTTTTGAGGCTGGAAAATATGGTGTCAGAGTAAATGCAATTGCTCCCGGAAGTATAACTACTCCACAAAGTCAACATAATTTTAATCAATTATCTCCCGAAGGGCAAACTCACTTTGAAAATATGATTCAAGAAATCTATCCACTGAAAAAAATCGGAGAAGCTGATGATATAGCCGATATGGCGCTTTTTCTTGCATCCGAAAAAGCAAAATGGATAACAGGAAGCATATTTTCTGTTGATGGGGGATTGACAACAAATTAAATACCTCAAACATAATAGATAAAAAATGGAAAAAGACTAAATTGAGTAGCTATTAGAAGAAAAATACTTGAATGACGCTGCCTATAATTAAACCATTAACTAAGGCCACCCACTCTAAAGAACTCTAATCGTACTCTAATGAAATATCAGGAAAGAAAAATGGCTATAGTACTCCAAACACTATAGTCATTTTTTGATCCGAAAAGAGTGTAGTTGATCGGGGGGACTTTTTTAGGGATTTATTATAAAACTGAATGGCGGCTGCTTTTGCGGTGAGTGGTGGATTCTAAAACGTGTCAACCTACTTTGAATTTACATAAAAGCACAAAGAACGGGAGTTTGCATGTTAGCCCGCCTGATATCAAACTGTTCGTTAGTGGCTGAGTTTTTTATATCTGATAATAGCTTTTGTATCTAATTCTATTAAATCATTATCTTGAAATTTTGTACTTGAATTGATGATTTTTCCATTCAATTTCGTTCCATTAGTAGAGAATAAATCCTCAATATATACATCGTTTGTATTAGAATAAATAGCACAATGTCCGTTTGAAATATAAGGGCTTTTTAGTATAATATCGCAAGTGATAAAGCGTCCTATTTGTTTGCTTCTGCTTTCAGATAATCCTTTGTGCCTCCCTTTCCGTCTATTACCGGTCAATACACCAAACCTCTTTGGATAAGGAACAAAAAAACATTCAATTCGTTTTCTATCATTCAACCTTCGCATTAAACGACTTCCCTCAGACTTCGCCTTGTTTGAGTGCGCTCCAGCATTTTCTTTCTTTAATCCGGTTATCCTACAAAAATGTAATATTTAACATTCGTCCCTACATTTCAGAAATACCTTTAGTTGCGTTATCAAAAAAGAAATATAACGTCTTTTGTAATTTAATTTGTTCTTAATCACGTTGTTGTTTGCTGTTCTCGGATTTTGGTATACCCTTTTGGTATAAGGTTTGGACTAGAATAGACAAAGACAATTCAAATCAAACTCAATTTAGGTCTAACTAAAAAAACAAAAGGTCATGAGAAAGATTGCAATTTATGGTAAAGGAGGGATTGGTAAATCCACAACGACTCAAAACACCGTAGCTGGTTTAGCTGAAATGGGTAAAAAAGTAATGGTGGTAGGTTGCGACCCGAAAGCAGACTCTACTCGTCTTCTGCTTCACGGATTGGCACAAAAAACAGTTTTGGATACACTGCGTGATGAAGGTGAAGATGTGGAACTGGATGATGTGATGAAAACAGGGTTTAAAAATACAAGTTGTGTGGAATCAGGAGGGCCGGAACCGGGTGTCGGTTGTGCCGGACGTGGAATCATCACTTCTATCAATTTGTTGGAACAACTGGGAGCTTACGACGAGGACAAACATCTCGATTATGTATTCTATGATGTATTGGGCGATGTGGTTTGCGGTGGTTTTGCCATGCCTATCCGTGATGGAAAAGCGCAGGAAGTATACATTGTTTGTTCTGGAGAAATGATGGCAATGTATGCGGCTAATAATATTTGTAAATCTATCTCCAAATTCGGGAAGGTAGGAGATGTACGTCTGGGAGGACTTATTTGCAATTCCCGCAAGGTGGACAACGAGGCAAATATGATTCAGGAATTTGCGAAAAAACTCGGAACACAAATGATTCATTTCGTGCCTCGTGACAATATGGTTCAACATGCTGAGATCAATCGCCAGACAGTCATTGATTATGCACCGGAACATCCACAGGCTGATGAATACCGCGCCTTAGCCCGTAAAATAGATGGAAATACCATGCAGGTGATTCCTCAACCCTTGGAGATTAACGAGCTGGAAGAACTTTTGGTAGGCTTTGGAATCCTGAACTAATCGACTATACCTCAATTAACTATCCATTATTGAAAACTAAAACTGGAGGAATAAAATTATGCTTTTGATAAGAGCTATTGTAAGACCTGAAAAATCACCGGTGGTAATGAAAGATTTATTCAATGCCGGATTCCCTGCCGTTACAAAAATCTCGGTATTCGGACGTGGAAAACAACGTGGACTGAAAGTGGGAAATGTCACTTATGACGAATTGCCCAAAGATCTGCTGATTATTGCGGTAAACGAGAAAGATAAAGAGTTTGTGGTGGAGACGATAATGACTTCTGCCCGTTCGGGAGAAAAAGGACAAGCGGGTGACGGAAAGATATTCATTACCCCTGTGGAAGAAACTTACACCATTTCCAGCGGACGCAAAGAATAAATATCAACTTCTAAAACGAACGGTATGAAACTCATATTAGCCATCATTCGAATTGCGAAAATGGCGGAAACAAAACAAGCACTGGCTGATGCGGGCATTCCTTCTTTTACCGCCATGCCGGTATTGGGAAGAGGACAGGGACACGGCGATTTGGAAAAAATAAAGGCATACGAAGCCGGTAACACCGATGCGGTAGATGATGCATTGTCTTTTATTCCCGAAGTGCCCCGGTTGAAATCGAAACGACTGATTACCTTGGTCGTTACCGATGAGAAAAAAGAAGCGGCTATTGAGGCGATCCTCAAAGCCAATCAGACCGGAAAGAGCGGCGACGGAAAGATTTTTGTCACCAACGCAATGGATTCCTACAGCGTTCATACGGGGCAATCAGGAAATGCTACTCTCGACTAAGATTTGCCTGTGGGTTGAATCAACCTTCAGGTAAAAAATCAAGAACAATTTGAAAGGAGATTTTTATTATGGTTAACGAAATAGATAAAACAAAAGATACGGAGAGCTTGCTCCAGTCTCTGCATGAGTTTCGCGACGAAGTGGTTGCGAAATATCCCAAGAAGGTTGGGAAGAAAAGAGCAAAAGCGATCGTTGTGAGTGATGATGAAAATCCGCCTGTGATTCAGGCAAATGTCCGGACTGTTCCGGGAATCATCACGCAGCGCGGTTGTACCTATGCCGGTTGTAAGGGTGTGGTGTTGGGACCTACACGCGATATTGTGAATATCACACACGGTCCGATCGGTTGTGGATTTTATTCCTGGCTGACACGCCGGAATCAGACCAAACCGGCAACAGAAGATGAGGCAAATTTTATCCCTTATTGTTTTTCCACCGATATGCAGGATGCCAACATCGTGTTTGGAGGAGAGGAAAAACTGAAACAAGCCATCCGCGAAGCCTACGAATTGTTTCATCCCAAAGCCATCGCTATATTCTCCACTTGTCCGGTCGGGTTGATTGGTGACGATGTGCACCGTGTGGCTCGTCTGATGAAAGAGGAAATAGGCAACGGAATCAATATTTTCGGATTTTCCTGCGAAGGATACCGGGGAGTATCTCAGTCGGCCGGGCACCACATTGCCAACAATGGGCTGTTTAAAAATCTGATTGGACGTGACGATGAGGTCAGAGGCAGTTTGAAATACCGCGTAAATCTGTTAGGCGAATACAATATCGGTGGAGATGCTTTCGAACTGGAACGTGTTTTTGAGAAGTGCGGGATTAACCTGATTGCTACTTTTAGCGGAAACTCCACCATCGAAAGCTTTGAAAATGCGCATACTGCCGATTTGAATATGGTGATGTGCCACCGTTCGATCAACTATGTGGCTGAGATGATGGAAACAGCTTTCGGTATACCCTGGATTAAGGTTCAGCCCATCGGAGCTAACTCTACGGCAAAGATGTTGCGTAAGATAGCAAAATATTTCGATGATAAGGAATTGATAGATCGCGTTGAAGAGGTGATTGCAGAAGAAATGGCAGCAGTGGAAACTATTCGGGAAAAGGTTTATCCGAAAACGAAAGGAAAGCTGGCCATGCTGTTTGTCGGAGGCTCACGTGCTCATCACTATCAGGATTTATTCGAAGAATTGGGGATGACTACTGTCGCTGCGGGATATGAATTCGGACATCGTGACGATTACGAAGGACGCCGCGTGATTCCATCTATTCAGGTGGATGCCGATAGCCGCAACATTGAAGAAATCACGGTGACAAAAGATGCTACCCGCTACAATCCTCGCAAAACGGAAGAAGAGCTGGCAGACCTGAACAAGGAGTTGGAATTCACCGATTACAAGGGGATTATGAATCAAATGGAAAAAGGTTCTCTGGTTATCGACGATTTGAGCCATTATGAAATGGATAAGTTAATTGAAAAATATCGTCCGGATGTGTTCTGTGCCGGAATCAAGGAAAAATTCTGTGTCCAGAAGATGGGCGTGCCTTTGAAGCAGCTTCACAACTATGATGTGGGTGGCCCGTATGCCGGATTTAAGGGAGCAATCAATTTCTACAAAGACATTGAACTGATGGTTGCTGCTTCCGTTTGGAAGGAAATCAAAGCTCCCTGGGAAAGTGAAGCTTACATCGAAGCAGAATTTGCTTGCTGAATAAGCCATTTGTTCAATCATTAAAAAACTATCGAATCATGTTACTACGTCATACAACCGCAAAAGAAATCGATCGCAAGGCATTGACCATCAATCCTGCGAAAACCTGCCAGCCGGTAGGTGCCATGTATGCGGCGTTGGGATTGCATGGATGCCTTCCTCACAGCCACGGTTCACAAGGTTGCTGCTCTTATCACAGAAGCGCGCTGACCCGGCACTTCAAGGAGCCGATTATGGCATCCACCAGTTCATTTTCGGAAGGCTCATCCGTGTTTGGCGGGTCGTCCAACCTGGTCAGTGCAATTGAAACTATTTTCACCGTATATAATCCGGATGTTATCGCTGTTCATACCACTTGTTTGTCCGAAACTATCGGAGATGATATGACCCAGATTATTTCCAAAGCCGGTGAAGAAGGAAAAATTCCGGAAGGAAAGAAAGTGATTTATTGCAATACTCCGAGCTATATCGGGACGCATGTCACGGGATATTCCAATCAAGTGACCTCATTTGTCAAACATTTCTCCACGGCGACACCCAAAAAGAGAAATGTGGTGAATCTGGTTGCCGGATGGATGGAACCCGCCGACATGAAGGAAATCAAACGTCTGGCTTCGGTCATGGAAGCACGTACCATCCTGTTTCCCGATATGTCGGGCGTACTCGATACCCCTCTTACCGGAACATTCAAAATGTATCCCGAAGGAGGAACGACTCAGGCCGATATGATAGCTACCGGTGACAGCAAATTCACGATCGGGCTTGGCCCGTATTGCACAGAAGATGCTTGTGTGAAGCTGGAAAATAAATGCAAGGTGAAATTCGAAACACTGGAAATTCCTATCGGATTGAAAGCAACCGACCGCTTCATCACTTCCCTGAGCCGCCATGCGAATGTGCCCGTACCCGATGCCATTACAGAGGAGCGAGGCAGATTGATTGATCTTATCGCAGACAACTCCAAATATTTCTGGGGAAAACGTGTCGCTCTTTTCGGAGACCCTGATACGTTGATTCCCCTGGTGGAATTTCTTCTCACATTAGATATGAAACCGGTATATATTGTTACCGGAACTCCCGGAAAACATTTTGATGAAGCAATGAAAGAACTATTGAAAGATAGAGTACCTGAAGCCAAATTCAAAAGTGGTGAACGGGCCGACATGTTCCAATTGCATCAATGGATTAAACAGGAGGGGGTTGACTTATTGATGGGTAACAGCTACGGCAAATACATTGCCCGCGATGAGAATATTCCTTTCATCCGTACCGGTTTTCCGGTTGTGGATCGCCCGGGAAACAATTTCTTCCCCATCACAGGTTATGTAGGAGCTACCAATATGGCGATTAAAATTCTCTCAGGTATTCTTGACAATATCGACAGTACTTGTCCGGAGGAAAAAGTGGAATTTCAGATGTAATTAGCGGATTAGCCGGTAGTGGATATGCTATTGTATATGTTCTCACCGGCAAATGAAAGAATTAAAATTATGGCAGGCTTTTTAAAAGAACGGGAAAACCAGATTGTCACCAAAGGCAAGGATTCCGCCGACCTAATCGGAGGAAAGCCTAGTGTGGCCGGCTCGGTGAGCCAAAGAGCTTGCGTATTTTGTGGTTCACGCGTTGTCCTTTATCCCATAGCTGATGCGCTCCATTTGGTTCACGGACCGATTGGATGCGCATCCTATACCTGGGATATCCGGGGAGCGATGTCTTCCGGACCCGAATTACACCGGAGCAGTTTTTCTACCGATTTGCGGGAGAAGCATGTGATTTTCGGCGGTGAAAAGCAACTCTACGCAGCTCTGAACGAATTGATAGAAAAACATCAGCCCCAAGCGGCTTTTGTATATTCCACTTGCATTGTGGGGGTCATTGGGGACGATGTGCAATCCGTTTGCAAGCGGGTCACAAAAGAAAAAGGAATTCCTGTGATTGCCGTGATGGCTGAGGGATTTCAGGGAACTAAAAAAGACGGATACAAAATTGCCTGCGAGGCGATGTTCTCGCTGATTGGAACGGACGAAAGCAAAGCTGTTTCTCCTTTCAGTATCAACATTCTCGGTGATTTCAATCTGGCGGGTGAACTTTGGATTCTTACGGAATACTATAAACGGATGGGTGTACAGATTCTGGCATCCATTACCGGTGATGGGCGAGTGAAAGATATTCGCAATGCACATCGGGCTAAACTCAATGTGGTTCAGTGTTCGGGCTCAATGCTTCACCTGGCTAAATTAATGAAAGAAAAGTTTGGGATCCCTTTCATCAAAGTCTCATATTTCGGCATTGAAGATATGTCGGATGCGCTCTATGAAGTTGCAAAATTCTTCGATAACGAAGTAATGAGCGACCGGGTACGCGAGGTGGTTAAAGATGAACTGATCCGATTGATTCCCGCTCTGGAGCCTTATAAAAAGGCGTTACAGGGAAAAAAGGCCGCTATCTATGTCGGAGGAGCTTTTAAGGCGATATCGCTGGTCAAAGCTTTGCGGCTGATTGGTGTGCAAACGGTGATTGCCGGCACACAAACAGGAAATACGGAAGATTACCGCTTGTTGAAAGCCATCTGCGACGATGGATGCATCCTGGTGGATGATTCCAATCCGGTGGAACTGTCGGAATTTGTCAAGCAAACGGGTGCCGACCTGTTTATCGGCGGAGTGAAAGAAAGGCCGATTGCGTATAAACTGGGCATCGGATTCTGCGATCACAATCATGAACGAAAATTGGCGCTGGCCGGTTACGAAGGCATGCTCAACTTCGCTAAAGAAGTACACGACACGGTGCTGAGTCCGGTATGGCGGTTTACAAAAAGAAAATAGTGAATGTGCTAATCTGGCAGGTTGGCTAATCCGCAACTATAAAAACGATTAACGATGAGTCTTGTAGAATCAACTAAAAACAGAGAACTGCCTTCCGGAGAGAATTTTTCCTCTTCGTGCAATGCCTGCAAGCAATGTATGCCACTTGGCGCTTGTGTGGCTTTCAGAGGGCTTGAAGGTGTATTGCCGATGCTGCATGGTTCTCAAGGCTGTGCAACTTATATTCGGCGCTATCTGATCAGCCATTTTCGTGAACCGATGGATATAGCTTCGTCCAATTTCAGCGAAGAAACAACGATTTTCGGAGGAAATAAGAATTTCAATACCGGCATCGACAACATTATCCGCCAATATCATCCGGCTGTGATTGCTATCGCAAGCACGTGTTTGAGCGAGACCATCGGCGAGGATGTGCAACGGTTGATCAATGAGTACAAAAGTATTCATGCCGGAGAGGCCGGAATTCCCGAAATGATTTTTGCCTCCACACCCAGCTATCAGGCCACTCATTACGAGGGTTTTCATCAGGCAGTGGCTGCCTCGGTGCGAGCATTGGCCGGTACCGATGCTACTCCCGGAAAACGTCTTAATCTGTTTTCCAATTTTATTTCTCCTGAAGATATTCGTCATTTGAAAGAAATATTGACGGACTTTGAGCTGGATGCAACTCTGTTTCCCGATTATTCGGATACGCTCGATGGAACATCTTGGGAATCCTATCAGCGGATCCCCAAAGGAGGTACCGAACTCGGTGATATTCGCCGTTCTTCACAGGCTGCTCTCTCCATAGAGTTGGGATATATTCTCAATTCGGGAGGAAGAAACGGAAAAATCAGAGACAACGTACAAGTGCAGTCAGCCGGCGAATATTTACAGCAGCGGTTTGATGTTGCCAATCGTCGTACAGGGCTGCCTTTAGGAATTAACGAATGCGATAAATTCTTCGAATTGCTCTCTGTCTTTTCGGGCAAGCCGATTCCCGCAAAATACGAAAAGCAACGGGGACGCTTGGTCGATCTCTACATCGACGGTCACAAATACGTATCAAACAAAAGGGCGCTGGTCTACGGAGAGGAAGATCTTGTCGTGGCTTTATCGGCTTTCCTGGCTGAAATCGGCATTAAACCTGTACTTTGTGCTACCGGAGGAGAAAGCGGAAAGCTGCTTCAGACACTTCGCGAAGTCCTTGGCGATTTGTTCGACGAAGAAACAGTAATCGGTCAGGGAATGAATTTCGAACGTATGGAAGAGGCCATGAAAGATATGGATATCGACTTGATGGTGGGCAACAGCAAAGGATATTACATTGCCCGTAAGATGGATATTCCACTGGTACGGGTAGGGTTTCCCGTTCATGACAGAATAGGAGCTCAGCATCAAAAGACACTCGGATATGAAGGAACAACCCTTCTTTTTGAAGAAATAGTAAATACCCTGTTGGAAGACAAGCAGCGGAAGTCGCCTGTTGGATACAAATATATGTAATCACAAGAAGCAAATTTCAAGACCTGATCCATTCAGAATATGCACGTAAGGTGCATTATTGAATTGGCGTATCAACTAAATTGTAAACAGTATGAAAGATTTATCGCAACATCCCTGCTTCAACGCCGAAGCCAAACATAAATACGCCCGGGTGCATCTGCCTGTAGCTCCCAAATGCAACATTCAGTGTAATTATTGCAACCGCAAATACGATTGTTGCAACGAAAGCCGTCCCGGTGTCACCAGCACCATTCTTTCTCCGCTTCAGGCTGTGCATTATATGAAGGCGCTGACCGAAAAAATACCGAATATGACGGTGGCGGGTATTGCCGGCCCCGGAGACCCTTTTGCCAATCCCGAAGAAACACTGAACACGATGCGTCTGGCCAAAAAGGAGTTTCCCGATTTGATATTTTGCCTTTCATCCAACGGCCTCGATTTGGAACCCTATATCGATGAGATTGCCGAAATCGGCGTTTCACACGTCACGGTGACAATCAATTCGCTCAATCCGGAAACACTGGCAAGGATGTATAGCTGGGTACGCTACAAAAGGCGGGTATTCCGAGGGGTAGAAGGTGGAAAAATTATTCTCGAACAACAATTGAAATGTATAGAGAAGCTGAAAGCTAAAGGAATTGTTGTAAAAATCAATACAGTGGTTTGTGTCGGGATAAACGATCATGAAGTGGAAGCGCTGGCCAAGAAAGTGGCTGAATTAGGAGCCGATACAATGAACTGCATTCCAATGTATCCGACGGCAAACACTGTGTTTGAACATTTGGCGGAACCTTCCAAAGCACTTATGAAGGAGATAAAAGAAAAGATATCGGTATACATCAAACCCATGGCGCATTGTTCGCGTTGCCGTGCAGATGCTGCCGGATTGCTGGGACATGACAACCTGGAAGCGATGAACATGATTGGTCAATTCTCTTCCTTGGTGGTGAACCCGACGGAAGGGCGCGAGCGCGTGGCTGTGGCCAGCAACGAAGGATTGCTGGTGAACATGCACCTGGGAGAAGCTCGCCGGGTCTATATCTTCGAGCAAAGCCGTAACGGATATCATTTTGTGGAAATGAGGAATACACCGGAAGAAGGAGGTGGAATGAACCGCTGGAGTGATTTGGCCAATAAAACACTGGTTGATTGTCAGGCTATACTTGTTAGCGGGGTGGGAGAGACTCCCATGAAAGTATTGCAGGAAAACGGCGTGAGAGTGATTCAAATGAGTGGCTTGATAGATGCCGGACTCGACGCGGTGTTTCTCAATCTGCCGTTAAAAACACTTTGTAGAAGCGAATATACCAAATGTGGAGAATCTTGCCGCGGAGCGGGAACGGGTTGCGGATAAGAATGGCTGCGGTAGCATTCTCCGGCTCCCGGAGAGAGAGCTCCAACGAAAAACAATATCGTCGATAAGGATGGTTAAGTACGCTGGTACGTATCATGTCGCTTTTTGAAAGAATCGCCGGAAAAGCCAATATCTAACAGCTACATGGGGCATTCTTATAACACGGAATGATTTTAATTATTTACTTACATAAAACAAAAAAGATCAACATGAAAAAGCCTGATTTTATGATTTTAGTCTGTAATTCCTACCGGGTTGCAGGGGATGCGCAAGGATATTGCAACAAGCAGGGAGCTACTTCCCTGATTCAGTATATTTCAGAAGAATGTAGCGACAGAGGGTTGAATGTGGTAGTCACGACTACTGCCTGTCTCAATCTTTGCAGCCAGGGGCCGGTCATGGTGATTCAGCCCAATAATTATTGGTATGGAGGTGTGACGGAAGAAAAAATAGATGATATTCTGGATGCCCTCGAAGAAGGTGAGGCTGTAGAAGAATATCTGATTGCATAAAGTCCGGCGGATGTAGTCCGGAGCGGGAAGAAGTCCGATTTACTTCTTTTGTAACATTGTTTCTGAAAAGAAGAAGCGAAAAGCCAGGTTCCCTGCTTCCGGCATCCCAAAGAATAGAGTAGCCCGCGAAAACGAAAGGCATCATAAAAGCATCGCGAGAGAAATAAGTAGCGAAAGCGCCGGAACCTCAGGATAGCTTCAAAGACCAATATAATCATACAATCACAACAGAGAAGATGACAGACGGGACAAACGCTGTCGATGTACAAATTGAAGAAAGAGAAAAGCCTATGTTTTCCATTGCATTTCCTCCTCCCAGGCTCATAGATTCCACGCTGCGCGATGGTGAACAATCCCCCGGTGTGGCATTTTCCCGGAAGGAAAAACTGGATATTGTCCGGATGTTGAATCAGGCCGGAATTGATGAAATAGAGGCCGGTACTCCGGCTATGGGGGAAGCTGTTTGTGACACAATCCGCCGGATAGTGGGCTTACGGCTCCCTGCGCGTATCTGTGTCTGGAGCAGAGCTTTGGAAAGAGATATTGAACAATGTGCCTCCACGAACGCGGAGGCAATACACATTGCTTTTCCTGTTTCGGGACGGCAATTGCAGGCCATGGATAAGGATTGGGACTGGGTAGAGGAACGTTTGGGAAAGGTAGTGGAGCATGCTCGAAAATATTTCAATTATGTGAGTGTTGGCGCTCAGGATGCCAGCAGAAGCGATGTGGAACATCTGATTCGTTTTATTGATATAGCTGACGGCCTTAATGTCAGTCGGTTGCGTATTGCCGATACGGTGGGGATGTTTACTCCTGTAGCTATTCTACATCTCTTCGAGCAGATTCGCATGCTTTATCCGACCTTACCCATCGATTTTCATGGGCACAACGATTTGGGTATGGCTACTGCGAATGCTCTCACGGCCTGGCAGGCTGGTGCCACCGATTTGAGTGTGACGGTCAACGGGTTGGGAGAACGTGCCGGTAATGCAGCTCTGGAAGAAGTCGTAATGGCTATGTCGCAGGCTTGCCATCTGGTAAAATACCGAACCAAAGGGCTTTTTGAGTTATGTGAATATGTGGCAAAGGCATCGGGGCGGGAGATTCCCGAAAATAAGCCTGTATGCGGTAGCCTGGTATTTACACATGAGTCGGGCGTGCATTCTCGTTGCGTACTCAAAGATCCGGTATCGTTTCAGGCTTTCGATGGTAGTTTAGTGGGGCGCGAGACGACTTCGAATGTCTTCGGCAAGCACTCGGGAACTGCTTCTTTGCGCCATTTCCTTAATGAAAATAAACTCTCCATAACCGATATGCAGCTATCGGTGTTATTGGCGAAAATTAAGATGATTGCTCAGAAAAATAAAAGAAATGTATCTCTTAATGAAATATTAAAAGAGTATCAACTTGTCGTTAAAAGATGTGCTGTTTGAATTTATATGTCGTTATTTGTGAGTAAATTATTATAATGTATTTATAAACTGGGTATTTTTATTGCAATTTGAAATTTGCTAAGTACATTTGCATAATAGAATTGATCAGTAAGCATAAAAAAAGGAGATTAGCAAATGTATTGTACAAGAGTGAATAGGGTTTGTTATGCGGATACTGATTTGGCATTTTTGGTGAAAATCAGTAATCTCATTGCTCACAGCGATGATATTTATAAAGACATGGAGATGATGCTGAGCGAATTGTGTCAGTTTCTGAAAGCCAAATGCAGTATGATTACAATTCTGGACAGAAATAGTGACCAGATTATGATTAGTTCTGCTTACGGGCTTACCCGGGAAGAGAAACGCCGGGGTGTCTATAAAATAGGAGAGGGGATTGTCGGAGAGGTCGTTCGTACGGAAAAACCGATTATTATTCCGGACGTAACTCAAAGCGAACGCTTCCTGAACAAAACGGGATTGAAACTGGAGAACAACCAGATAATGGCATTCCTTTGTGTACCTATTATTATTAAAAATGAAATCACCGGCACACTCAGCATTCACAAGATACATAAAAATCTGACGGACTTTTCGCCGGAACTGAATTTCCTGAACATCATGGGAATGCTAGTTGGCAAGAATGTTTCTATCCGCCGCCGACAGATAGAGGAGCTGGCGGAACTGAAAAAGGAAAATTCTTTGCTGAGAGGTGGTAAATCATATAAACCGGACAATATTATCGGCAATTCTTCGCTGATGCACGACTTATTTGAAATGATTCAGAAAGTGGCGCCCACCAACAGCTCGGTGCTCATTCGAGGAGAAAGTGGAGTCGGTAAGGAGTTGATCGCAGAAGCCATTCATAATGCAAGTGCCCGGGCTAAAAAGCCTTTTATCAAGGTGAATTGCTCTGCATTGCCCGAGACGCTAATCGAAAGCGAATTGTTCGGACACGAAAAAGGGGCCTTCACCGGCGCTAGTTCCTCCCATCCCGGACGCTTTGAAATGGCTAACGGCGGTACGATTTTCCTGGATGAAATAGGGGATGTCCCACTTTCCATACAGGTGAAACTGCTTCGGGTGTTACAACAGCGACAAATCGAGCGGGTAGGAGGAACGAAAACCATTGATGTGGATGTACGCATTATCACGGCTACCAATCGCAACCTCGAAGAGATGATTCAGAAGAGTGAGTTTCGGGAGGATTTCTATTACCGAATCAACGTTTTCCCGATTTATGTCCCTTCCTTGCGTGAGCGGCGCGCGGATATTCCGATTTTGATCGATCATTTCATACAGAAACTCAACAACCGTAACGGTACAAATATAAAAAGGGTGACAGGAGGAGCATTGGATATGCTGATGATGTATTCCTGGCCGGGAAATATACGCGAACTGGAAAACGTAATCGAGCGGGCGATGATTATGAGTTCCGACAGTGTAATTCATTCCTACAACCTGCCTCCTACCTTGCAAACGGGGGTTTCGTCCGATACACTGGGGCAGGGAACACTGCGTAATGTACTGGGGAAAGTGGAGAAACAGATTATCGTCGACACGCTGATTGCCACCCGGGGAAATATGGCCAAGGCGGCTACCCAACTCGGAATCACCGAGCGTATCATGGGCTTGCGTATCAAGGCGTATCAGTTGAATATTACAAATTATAAACACTTATCGAATGAGTCAAATGGATGATATAACGGTGGAAGAATGCAATTTCACCAATGCTGATGATTTAAAGGCTGTAGCTGAGTTACTGAACCTGTATATTGCGGATGAAATGGGAGGCGGTACGCTGCTGAGCCCTATGCAGCAATTGCGATTGATCAGCGGGTTGGATGAACATCCGAAGTCCATCGTGATCCTGGCTAAAAAGGATGGTCTGTATGCCGGGATGATCGTGGCTTTCGAGAATTTCTCTACTTTCTCGGTGAAGCCCATGATTAATATACACGATGTGATTGTGAAAAAGGAATTTCGCCGTCTGGGAGTCGGACGCAAAATGATGGAAAAAATAGAAAAGATAGCCCGAATCCGTTCTTGCGGACGCATCACCCTGGAAGTGCGTCATGACAATTTGGGGGCACAGCAGCTTTATCAAAGCATGGGGTTTGCCGACGATGAACATCCCATGTACTTTTGGAAGAAATTCCTGTAAATACACTGGTTGCTGCCGGCGGCTGCGTCTCGCCTTTTTTCTCCGGATTAGTTCCGCAAAGCAAATAAAGTTGAAGTTTAATAACGTAAAATCAAGAATATATGGAAGCACGTATGCACGAAATGGCTCGTATCTTTGTAGCCAATGGTTTTGGTTTTGGTAAATATTGGAGCGGATACATCTTTGCTAAGAATCCGAAAGATCAGCATTTTTTCTATCTGGCTGATTCGAAAATGGCATTTCTTTCGGCTGGAGTGGATGAAGATGGAGAAAAGACTATTCTGGAAACTTCCGATGCTTTTTCGGAAGAAGACATCAACCGTTTTTTTAAAGTGGATTTCCGTAAAAAATCTACAATTGAATGGCTGGGTGAACCGGTGAATATCTATTTGTGTTGCCACAACGAGGAAAAAATGAGCCTGAATATCAAATATTATATGTGGCCTGCCGTGAAAATAGATTTCTCCAAAGAAATCAAACCCAATACGATTGTAGTCTATGATCGTTTCTATCCGCAGGAAAAACTGGAGAATCTGAAGCTGGAAGCAAAACGGTTGGGTATTGATGCGAAAGTGGAATTTTGGTCTATGCTCAAAATGCTAACCATGGGGGATCGATTCGGTGAACTGGCGCCCAAAGTTTGTATGGAGATGGTTGCTAATGCCCGGAAATAATATCGAATGACTTTCTTTTATAAGAAGGCAAGAAAAAATAATTTATATTGCGATGCCATCACTCGTGCTAGTGCGGTACCCTCATTAGCGTTAGTGCGGTACCCTCACTCGTGCTAGTGTGATACCATCATTAGCACGAGTGTGGCACCTTATTGAAAATACATCCTCCAGATTTAACTTCCAGTTATATCGAGATGTTCTTAACTCTTACATTTACACATTGTATATATGTATCATTTTTAATGTTGCCGGATATGACGGGTTTGCGCTACCGATTTTGTTTTCGGGTTCCGTTTTGCGGATATTATATTGCGGGCGAATTCGATTCGCCCCTACCGGTCATCGCCGTACGTATCTGCAATCATATTTCAAATTCTCCATATTCCTGCTATTTGCATTCTGTCACTGTTATACGCACCAAACATCAAAAACATCGCTTGCCCATTGTAGGGGCGAATTGAATTCGGCCTACCGCTCATCGCCGTACGTATCCGCAATCATGATTCATTATTTCTCAACCTCGTCTATATTTCAATCTGCTGCTAACCTAGCAGCTTTTGCTCTTTTAAGACGTACGATCGTACGTCTCTACAATCATCATTCTTCAACCTTAATCTCATTCCTTAACGCTCAACTGCACTCCTCATTCAGACCCATCAACGTCTTACCGGCTATGCGAAATAAAC
>JASGFJ010000040.1:0-39469 GCA_047605645.1 Dysgonamonadaceae bacterium
CTTTTCACTGTAAATGGCGGACATTTTTCTGTTTATCTTGAGCATTTTGAACAAAAGTAATGGTGTGGGGCTAATCTGCGCCATATAAATGCCCGGCTCATACATTCTGGAATATTCTGTGGAGCGGAACGTGACTTCGTTACGGAAATGAGGAGAAAGTTGAGCGGCACCTTCATAATAATCTCTGGCTTCTTGAGTGGGATAAATAGGATTATCTTCTGCTGCACCTACCAGTCTTTTCATCATTGGGTCTTGTCCATTTAGCCTACCGATTCGGTCTTGCTGCACGTTCTTCCAAAATAAATGGCTTTTTTCTGCTGGAGCCTTTCTGTTGGTATTTTCATAGCCACTGATGGTAGGCACCTGCGAAACGACACATTTCACCCGGCGATCTGTAGCAGCCGTTACAATCACATTTCCACCAGCATAACTTGTCCCCCAAATTCCAATTTTTTCAGCATCTACATTAGAAAGTGTAGTAGCAAATGTGATGCTGTTTTTGAAATCGTCGATCTGTAAAAATGGATTCACTTCCTGCCTGGGAAGCCCCTCACTCTCTCCAAAATTGCGGTAATCAAAAAGGATTACAACAAAGCCTCTTTCGGCAAAACATTCTGCGAAACGATCGATATATGCCTCTTTGGTAAGCCCATAACCATGAGCCATTACGATTGCAGGGAGTTTTCCGTTTCTTTCGGGCGTATACAATAGAGCCGTAATTTTACTCTCTTCGCTCAGGTAGTGTACTTTTTCTTTCTTGAATGAATACATGACTTTATAACTTTGTTAGATTAGTTTGATTTTTATCAGTACAAAATTATAATGTTTCAAGTCAGAGGATTTGCTGAAATAGTTCTAAGGTTTGTCGATTTGGTTCATTTATTTTTCTCCCGAAAAACAGTTGGCGTGACATTAAATTCTTTTTTGAAAGATTTATCAAATTGCGAAAGACTTTCAAAGCCACACTCATAGGCTATATCAGAAACATTTTTATTTGTATTTATAAGTTCCTGTCGCGCCTCTGACAATTTACGGACTGATATCCATCTTGCAGGTGTTATTCCAAATTCTTTTATGAAATCTCTTTTGAAGGAAGAGAGGCTGCGATTGCTGAAACCCGCAAGCTGTGCCACAGTATAATTTTCTTTATACAGTTTTTCCATAAGCATTTTCAGATCCGTATTTGAGCGAATCAATGATGCAAAAAAAGCTTTTGTTCCCGGATATTTTTTGATAAGCAAATACACAAGTTCTGCGACTTTTAATTGTTGAAGGACTACATCGTTTTCATCTAGGTAACTCATATACTGCATTACAAAGCTATCAATGGTCTCCTCTCTGGGAAGAACCATCATTTGTGCATTTTCATCATTATTTTCAGGAATGTCAATCGATTTGAGATGAGCAATAAACTTACTGTCAAAATATATCACCAAAGCTTCAAAGAGATTATCCTCCGCAAGATATTCAGTCATTTCATGAACACCTTTCTTCAAAATGAGCAATTCATTTTTACCAATTGTAACAGGTTTTCCATCTTTAAAAATGTTTTTTTTCCCTTTTAGAACAAAAACAAATGCATTTTCACGCATTCCTACAAATTGTTTTGTAGAAACGGAGTCTGTTTTCCATTTAGCGAAAATAACATTCTCTGCTTGCGATATTCTTTCCTTCGGGAATATTTTAATCATGCTGCAAAGTTAGAAATAAAACCCTTGTATTCTTTCTATTTCATACAGTTCGGCTGTTCTTTATCGAAGAAATGAAATTGTTGAAATTGACGCAAAAACAAGTTGGCGCCATAAAATAAGACCTCCATACAATAAGGTATTCGCAGCAAACAGCAGGTTAAAAGTCAAATAGAGGATTTCTCTTTTTTGCCACCAAAGATAGGTGATACTCGTCGAAATTTTGTAAGTTCGTAAACTTAAAAATAAACCCGCTAAGTTTTCAGTTAGGCTTCATTGTATGAGACCACAAAACAGAATAAATAATCCAGAGAAAATCGACCGACTTTTAATAGACAAAGCTCTAAAGGAAGGGAAACTTGTTATTGTTCAATTCTCAGATAAAGTATATCCCGACAAAATCCTTGCCGAGCTGAACGAACTTTGTCTGGAATACGACGACAATTTCAGCATTCGTTTTTATGGACATTATCAAGATTCATTCGACTGCAAAACACTTTTAAAACTGTCGAATATAAAATCCCTTTGGCTTGATTGCTTGTTGAAAGTTGACAATTTGAATGTTTTATCTCAATTGGAAAATCTAAGCTGTTTAAGTTTTGGGGTGTTCGAACTTCAGGAGACTGAAGTATTGCAGGCTAATAATTTACACAAGCTGAAGAAGCTAATCATTGGCGAAACGAGAACAAGAGCACTTAATCTAAAGTACTTAGCGCATTATACAGATTTAAATACATTAATTGTTTGCGGACATACTAAAAATATTGATGCTGCAGGCCAACTGAGCAATCTTGAATATGTAGGTCTAAATTCTGTGTCGAAAGTAAGATTGGATTTTTTAAACAGCATCAAAAAACTCAAATCATTACATTTTGTCTTGGGAGGGCGAGAAAATTTAGATGAAATTCAAGAGAACGAAATTGAAACCCTTGAAATAATTAGAGTTCGCGGATTCAATAGTTTAAAAAATATTTCCAACTTCAAAAGACTAAAAAATTTAGTCATTGAAGACCAGATACAATTGACAGAACTCCATTTTGACAAAGAAATTCCGACATTGGAAAATATTAAATTGCTTCATTGCAAAAAATTGCAATCGTTGAGCGGACTTGATAAACTACATGGACTGAATCAGTTGAGAATTTGGAAGACAGATATAGATTTTAATGAATTCATTAAGCAGCAATTTCCGAAGTCACTCGATATTTTTGCTTTTTACACGTCCAGGACAAAAATGGATAAGGAAATCCACGATCGGCTTCTAAAATTAGGTTATCGCGATAACCTCATCAACTAATCTCGCCCCTGAGATGATCGGAGTCAACGGAATTGGAAGAGTTTGTTTATAACTTAACAAAACCGGCAGACAAGAACCATTCTGACGCGAAACTAAAGAAGCATACACTACAAATATTGAGAAAAGAAACAATAATACAATAATAATGAGAATAAGATCCATACTCCTAATTTTGGTTTTGACAATAAAAAGCTTTGCTAGTCAACCGAAGGAAATTCCAGCATTGAAGAAAATATTCGACAAATACAAGGTTGAGGGATCTATATTAATTTACAGCCTACATAAAAATTCTTATTTTGGATACGATTTGAAGCGATGTAATACAGGATTTTGCCCGGCCTCCACCTTTAAAATACCGAATACACTTATTGCACTCGAAAGTGGCACTTTCACAATTGATTCAGTTTTTAAATGGAACGGCGAAAAACGCGCATCCTCTTCATGGGAAAAAGACATGACTATCCCGGAGGCTTTTAAGGAGTCTGCGGTTCCTGTTTATCAAGAGATAGCAAGACGCATCGGCGTTGAGAAAATGAAATATTATACCCGACTTTTCAATTATGGCAACCTGGATATAAATGAAGAGAATATCGACAAATTCTGGTTGGAAGGAAAATCAAATATTACGCAATATCAACAAGTCTATTTTTTAGAAAAATTGTACCGCTTACAATTGCCCATCAGCGAAAAGACGATGAAAATAACGAAAGAAATCATGTTTTATGAAGCAAAAGGCAATTATAGACTCAGTGGAAAAACAGGTTGGGCAGTCCGACAAAAAGAAAATATAACCTGGTTTGTCGGTTTTATCGAAACAAATAAGGATATCTATATTTTTGCAACGAATATTGCCTTTAATGAAAATACTGATTGGAAATCATCCGGCCATATCCGAATTGAATTGACAAAAGAAGTTTTTCAAGATCTGAAGATAATCACAAAGCATTAAAATTCGTTTTCTCCGGCATATCGCACTGTTTTTTCATCATGTAGGAAGGAGGAGCAGAACTGCCCAAATAAGAATGATAAAAGATAACCGGAAGTATGACGAATAAAGTATTTGATAAGTCTATAACCGGAGCGCGCATTCTACCTGTGAAATCTTATTCCATATAAACCGAGTAGCTTGTTATTTAATTATCAAACAGGTCAATTTCGCTTTAAAATCTAAATATTTTGACGTAAATTGCGAAAGAATAAAATCACAAACGACACAAAACAACTATTTGCACATGACAGCAATTGACAACCTGCTTCCTGAAACCCGGCACAGACCTTTTGACCTTCCAAAAGGCAAATGGATATATTATCAAGAATGGAATAATGCACTGTTTTTACACTGGAAAATTCCGTTTGAAATAATCAGGGAACTGTTGCCTGACCAACTACATATCGATACTTTCGACGGAAATGCATACGTTTCGATGGTAGCTTTTACAATGGAGAAGATAAGACCCAGATATTTACCTTCGATAAATTACATATCTAATTTTGATGAAATAAATTTAAGGACTTACGTAAAAAAAGAAAATAAGCAAGGAGTCTATTTTCTAAATATTGAAGCTGCTAACTATTTATCCACACTGATAGCAAGGCAATTATCAGGACTTCCTTATGAACAAGCAGACATGTCGCGAACGGCCACAACATACCAATCCCAAAATACGAAAAAAGGATTCTATCTAAACATCGGTTTTGAAATAGAAGGGCTACTACCCTCAAAAACAGAATTGGACAAATGGCTGACCGAACGCTATTGCTTATATATCGAGATAGACAAAACATTCTATCGATACGACATTCATCACGAAGAATGGGATATTAAAAATGTAAAATTAAATAGCCTAGACCTGAAATACGCTATCAAGGATTTAAGATTAACAAACAAGCCCGACCTGATGCACTATTCGAATGGAGTGAAAGTTATAGCCTGGAAAAAGACAAGAGTATAAACAGCAAAAGCTATTAAACAAAAGCTGGTTTAATGGCCATTTATTTTATAGATTTGAAAAACATAAAAATAAAAACGGCGTACCACAACTCCATGACAACATCCGAAATCAAGCAGATAATAGCGCACAACAGCCACGACATCGTTTTTGTGGCAGGCAATGGGATCAACCGGTATCCGAACAACCCGAATGCTCTCTCTTGGGACGACTTACTGATTCAGCTGTGGGATAAAGTTTCCCTGCATACATTAACAAGAAAACCAAACGGTATTTCCATGACGGAGTTTTACGATATTCTCGAGCTTGAGAATACCCGGAACATAAGTTTACAGAAAGCGGTGGCAAACCTGATGCTAGACTGGCAACCTTTGTCACACCATCGTATTATCATCGAAAAAATAAGACAACTCAACGTTCCTGTCCTGACTACAAATTTTGATGACACGCTTGCCAAAGCATTCAAGAGCCAATTAATGAAGAGTACTCAAGAAGGATTCACCGACTTTTATCCGTGGACAACATATCACGGAGAGACCCAGTTGAAATACCCGACAGATGGGTTTGGCATTTGGTACATCAACGGAATGATACATTATCACCGAAGCATCCGCCTTGGGCTAAGCCAATACATGGGCAGTGTGGAAAGAGCGAGAAACCTTCTCTACAAAGGCAATCCGGAAAATCTTTTTTCAGGGAGAAATAAAAACGCATGGAAAGGCAAAAACACCTGGTTGGATATTGTGTTCAACAAGTCGCTCTTCATCTTCGGTCTTGGACTGGAAGAAAATGAGATTTTTTTAAGGTGGCTGTTGATTGAGCGGATGAAGTATTTCAAGCAGTTTCCCGAAAGGAAACACAAAGGCTGGTATATCAACAAACGAGACAACAACAGCACGGAAGAGGGGAAGAAATTTTTCCTTCAACGCGTAGGCTTTGAAGTTATAGAAGTCGATGAATACTCCGATATCTATGAGAAAATCTGGTTATAGAAAAGCCTTAATCGATCTGCTTCGTCAGGAATCTCTTTTACAAAACGAAACTATAACTTATCTTTGAGACAGGATTTTCAGACAGAGATGTTCTGTAAAAAAAGTCATTTCGTAATTGAGAGATTCAAACGAATGAAAGCTGTTTATTTTCATGAGCTTACAAAACGGGGAAAAATACAGATTCAATAATAAGACATACAGCATACATTGAAATCCGTTTACTTTACGAGTCGCTCCTAAATCACTAGATACAAATCGGATACAAACTATTATTAAATTAAAACAATGGCGATTTCCGCATATAAATAAAAGTTTTATAACCAAATAATGTCAGCCAACTGACTCAATCAGATGAATCATCATATACAAACAAATAAACGACGCCTTCCCTCAAAAATGAGATTGCTAATATTGAGCGGTATTTTCGTGATGTCATCCCTTGTTGCTTTCGGACAAGAGATGAACAAAGAACAACAGCAGATTGTCTCCGGTTTTATTGCCTGTGTCAAGGATCAGGACAAAACCGAGCTGGCCTCAAAGATACACTACCCTCTAAAGAGAGAAAATCCGCTGCCACCCATTCAAAACAAGCAGGAATTTTTACTCAGATACGACGAAATTTTCGACGAAACGCTTACAAAAATGATTGTCGACTCCCAACCCGACAAAGACTGGTCAGCAATGGGCTGGCGTGGCATTATGCTGCTTAACGGAGATGTCTGGCTTGATTATGACGGAAAACTTATCGCTATTAATTATCAGTCTGAATGCGAGAAAAGGAAGAAGGATGCATTGATTCGGACAAGTAAAAATGAACTGCACTCCTCTCTGAAAAATTTCAAAAGACCGGTTTGCATACTCAAAACAGCTCAATATCAGATAAGAATAGATGATATGGGAAATGGGAATTACCGGTATGCTTCATGGAAACTAGGAGAAAAGATGAGCAATAAACCTGAAATTATACTACTAAAAGGAAAATATATTGCCGATGGCAGCGGAGGAAATCACAGCATTGTATTCACCAACGGAAAATACAGGTACGAGTGTCTGCGAACCGTAATCGGAGAAAAAGACACACCACCGGCTTCTTTGGTTATTTATAAAGGCGGAAAAAAAATATGGCAACAGGATGCAATGATTGTAAATGAATAAATATAGCTCACGATTGTCCTGTTCTAATTGTGATAAAACCTATCTCATTGTTGTTTTTAGGTAATTGCGGACTATTTTAGAGCAAACAAACTTAAATGCATATTTTATACTTTATTGTTCAATTACAATTTCTCACATCTTCTATAAATCATTGTAAATAAACAGTTTTCATTATTCTATTTAGGACAATTACGAATACCTGCTTTTAGAATGAACCACTAAATAAAATATAAATATCAAAACAAGATCTGAATAGTGCGTTTTTAGAAGCTCTTGCGCAAAATCTTTGTTGAAGAATCATTGGAAAAGGCATGTAAAAGTTGATAAAGACCAGAGTACTGCAATAATTGCCGGCCTGTGTTTTACAGGTTTAAGTAAAGCTGATTTCAACGGAGAAAAAACAAATCGCTTGACTAAAAGACATTTAAAACTGTTGGTTCAACTTCGAAATACCGTGTGATAATAGGTTATCATATTGACAGGCAGCTATAAAAAACGATTATTTATCTTTTTAATGGCAAGTGCAAGAAAGAGAATCAAGAAAGATTTATTATATTTGAAAAAACAAAAAACAACCTGTGTCTGACCTGTTTAACACGAATGGTAGAACAAACCGGCAAAAACAGGGATTTCGAATAAATACCTTTGCAATATGAATACCTTGAAAGGAGTCTGGTTACCTGTGGTAACTCCATTTTATAACAATAAGATTGATTACAAATCGTATGAGAGATTAATAAATCACTACGCAGACAAAGGGATTGCCGGCTTTATCCCGAACGGAACAACCGGAGAAAGTCCGACCATCGAAGAGGAAGAGTTGGAAGAATTTCTTGAAAAAACGCTAGAATTCAACAATAACAGGCTCCCTGTATATTTCGGATTAGGAGGAAACAGTACACATAAGGTATTGAAACAAATCAAAATAGTTGAAAAATACAAAGTAGCGGGTATTCTATCTGTTTCTCCCTATTACAGCCGTCCCAGCCAAGCAGGTATTTATGAACATTTTAAAGCGATAGCCGATTCTACCGACTTAAACATTATCCTATACAACATTCCATACAGAACCGGGCGCAACATCGAAAACGAAACTCTTTTCAAATTGGCCGAGTTATCCAATATTAGAGGAGTGAAGGATTCCTGCGGAAATATAAACCAAAGTATGGAGCTGCTTTTCAACTCTCCTGACAATTTTTCGGTTCTAACCGGAGAAGACGCCCTCTTCTATCTGAATATGATATTGGGAGGAGACGGAGGCATTCTTGCATCTTCACATTTCCAGACAGAGAAGTTCGTATCTATTATGGACTCAATCGACCGAAACGACCACCAAACGGCATTGAAGACATGGAAAGAAATGGAAACATTCATATCTTTATTGTTTAAAGAACCCAACCCTGCTCCTATCAAGTATTGTCTGGCCCAAAAAGGATTGATCGACAGCGCATCACTCAGATTACCAATGACTGAAATCTCAGACAGCTTAAAACAGGAACTAGATAAATATCTTTAAGCATACGGGAGATAGATAAAATATTTTCCTCTATCAGAGAACATTTCCCTCGCCTGTGAGGAAACATCTCCTCGAGAACAAGGAAAAAAACAGATCACGAACTGTAAGCCTTCTGGGAAATATTTTTGCTCGGGAAATAGTCGATACAACTCCACCGGATGTATGGAGACTTTACTTTTCCATCGGGTTTTCCGGAGAATCAAACCATAGAGATAAACACGATTGAATAGAGTCAGACAAAATTAAAAGTGTTGGGATACAAAAATCAGATAGACTACAAGCAATAAGCATAATTCAATCGACACAACTCAACCTGCGGCATCAGAAATAACATGTTGAGAAGACAATATTTTTTTAACATTGTCCATGGAAGGTCTAAAAATCACAAACGGCTCACCAGCGTGCTACTCATCACATTGGCCGGTGGTCGACCATTTTCTAATTCATTCTTCATAAAATCCATATAAGGAGCTACATGCTTGAAAAACCTATAATAACCTTGGCATAAATAGTTCAATCCATCTTCTCCGTCTTTAGTCTTTACTATCCTGTTTTTAGGACATTCTCCATAACAGGCAAAAAGGAATTGACATTCCTTACATTGACGCGGCAGCTTGTCATATTTATCATTTCCGAATTTGATTTGTTGAGGCGAATACATCATTTGAGTAAGGGTCTGACTTCGTATATTTCCCAATTTATATTCGGGATAAACAAAATGGTCGCAACTGTATACATCTCCGTTAAATTCCATAACTCCGGCATGTCCGCAGGTTTTTGCTAAAGTACACACGCCCGGTTGTTGCCCCACCCAGTTGGCCAAAGTAGAATCGAAATACTGGATAAAATAGCTTCCCACATCTTTTTTCACCCATTCATCGAAAATCGCGATAAGGAAGTCTCCCCATTTCGCGGCGGGCACATTCCAGGGTGCGTATGCACCTTCTATCCTTTCCACGATGGGAGCAAACTGAATATAGCGACAATCTATTTCCTTGAAGAAGTTGTAAAATTCCAACGGATAATCCACATTGTAATCGTTCACGACTCCCATTATATTAAATTCAATGTCATACTTCTTCAACAAAGCGATCCCCTTCATTACATGATAGAACGACGGGCGGTTGTCTTTGGTCTTACGATACCTGTCGTGGCAATGTTGAGGGCCATCCACCGAAATACCTATCAGAAAATTGTTGTCTTTGAAAAACTGACACCACTGGTCAGTCAACAAAGTACCGTTCGTTTGCAGACAATTATCTATTCTGCGACCATGCGCATATTTGCGTTGCAAATCCATCGCTTTTTGAAAAAAGGAAATCGGACGCATCAGTGTTTCTCCACCATGCCAGGTAAAAAGTATCTGCCGGGTGGTTTGCGAATTCATATATTGTTCGATAAATTCCTCCAAAACCAGTTCGGACATCACAAAGTTTTTTGAATCGGGATACAGGTTTTTCTTTTCTAAATAATAACAATAGTTACAGCGAAGATTACATACTGCCCCTATCGGTTTAAGCATGACATATAAGGGATGTGAAAACGGAGTGGCAAAACTGGACATGATTTAAGACAATTTCTATTAATTTGAAATAGTTTCGACTTAATCTGACAGTTAAAGGGTAAACAATTAATTTTGTAATGCTAAAAACAAAAAAGTTAAACCTTTTAAAACTGTCAGAAATGAATGTAGAGACAAAAGTAATCAAAAGCAAGTTAGGTTTATTAAACTTGGCTGAAGAATTAGGCAATGTGTCATTAGCCTGCAAGTATCTTGGTTATAATAGAAATCCGTTCTCGATAGACAAAGATGTAAAACGAAGCGGTAAAGCCGTTTTATCAGGATAACCATTTACGACTACAACAACGAGTAATGAAACAACAATAAAAATGCTCTTTTTGTACATGCATCAACATTTAGTATTAGTCTAATTCAAATCTGAATGGAGATATTTTTCAGTCACAAATAATATAGAGAAGCCCATTCATACTGACATTTAGCTCTTTAAGACTATAAATCCCAAACCATTTTGCTTTTGGATATAGCTCTTCTTTAGCAATTTATATTCTTTGCTTACTGAACTCCATTTTTTTCAATGTCATATTCACTCATGACAGTAATTATTTAATAAGTATCAATACCTGGGCAATTAGTTCAAACATTTGACTCAAAAAATAAGTACTTCGTTTTCGCTTTATTGAAACTCTATTCAGCCATAAACCAGTCAAGCTGTATACTTAAAAGACAGTCTTAGCAGCAAAAGTTCACAGAACAACAATTGATCAAGCATTTTTTTGCCGACTTTCAATACGCTCTGCATGGGTTGTAGTGTATCTGTAAAATGGACAGTTACCATGAGCGCTGACCTACCACTCTACTTTTTACTGACAATTATAGCCTTAAATCTGCATGCAACACCATACTCTTGAAATTGGTAACGTGCAATTAAGTTTCGGCGAAAGGACGATTTTGAGAAGCGTATACATCAAATCCGAAACCGGGAGAGTAACCGGAATACTTGGACGCAATGGCTGCGGCAAGTCGTGCCTCCTGAAATTGATATTCGGCAGCTTTCCGGGAATAGAAAGAGCAGTGAGAATGAATGGAAATATTTTATCGGGATGCAAGCGCAAAACCGAAGACATGAGAATGCTACCTCAATTTGATTTTCTGCCCAGGTAAATGAAAGTAAGCTGTATTTCAGATTTTTTCGAAGTGGATCTTTATGAATTTTGCAACTGGTTCAAGAAGTTCAATCGGTGGAAGGATCTTAAAATAGCAGAACTTTCGGAAGAAAATATCAGAATATTCGAAACATATCTAATTCTGAAAAGCAATACGAAATTTGCATTCTGGATGAACCTTTTACTCATTTATCTCCGGTAAACATCGGCCTTTTTATCGAGCTTATCAGGCAGGAGAAAGAAAAAAAGGGTATTATAATCACGGATCACCCGTATCAGCACATCAAAGAGGTCAGTGACGATTTGTATATAATGAACCATTACACGACTTACGCTATCGCAAACAAAGACGAATTAAAAGCACATGGTTATTTAAAATAAAACGCCCAATTACGGGATAGACAATATAGGGCAGTCTATTTTTCAACTTATTTTTGTATGTTTGCGTAAACTTAAGACCTGACTTTTGACACATGTACAAACAGACTTCTACAGCGATATTCCTGATTGTTATTCTATTGATATGGGTCTCGTCATGCCGTCAGGGGAAGAAAACGGATATTTCATTCTACTATTGGAAAAGCACCATTGCCCAGAATGAAAAAGAAGCTGATGTGTTGCGACAAAACGATGTCTCGGATCTATACCTCCGCTATTTCGACATTACTCTGAATGAAAGGAACCAGCCCGTTCCGGAAGCACCTCTTCAGGGGAATATGTATAAAAATATAAATGTCAATGTAATTCCGGTGATCTATATACGGAATAATGTCTTTAAAAAGGCAGATGAGAAGAATCTGGCTCTGCTGGCCAAAGACTGTGCTGCCTTTATCCGGGAAATGAATAGCCATTTCGGGACAGCTCCACACGAAATTCAATTCGATTGTGACTGGACACCCGGGACGCGTCAAAAATATTTCCGTTTTCTTCAACTTTTCAAAAAGGAGTATCCCATCCGGCTTTCGGCCACCATCCGTCTGCATCAGTATAAATATCCGGCCATTACCGGAGTTCCGCCGGTAGAAAAAGGCACGCTGATGTATTACAACATGGGAGAAATTGCCTCCGATACACTCAACTCGGTGTATGACCGAAAAAAAGCAGTGCGCTACCTCACACCGAAATCCCCCTACCCGATTGCGTTGAATGTAGCCCTTCCTATTTTCAGCTGGGGTGTACGTATCCGCAACGGCAAAGTTGTTCAATTGCTCTCAAAGCTTTCCGAAAGAGAAATTGCAGCGGATACCCATTTTCGGAAATTGACCAGGAAACGTTATGAAAATATACAAAGCTGTTTCTTTCATGGTTTCTATTTCAAGAAAGGAGATATTGTAAAAATTGAATCAATCAGTTCGCGGCAGCTTCTCGAAATGGCAGACGATTTGAAGAAAGGGATAAAAACTGGGATAAAAGAAATTATATTCTTCGATTTAGATACGCTTAATACAAATAAATATGAAAAAAACATTTTCCAGGAAGTGGCTGACCGTATTCGTTAGCCTGGTGCTTCTTACAGCTGGTTATAAAATTGTAAAAGCCTGCGCCGATGGAGGCTGGTATATTGAGGACTCGACAAACATTGCCCCGGAAGCTTTTGTCCAGGATTCAACATATAATCCGTTTTTCTATTCAGAGATGTTTTATTATGGCATCATTTACGATGAAAATAATACACAACGCTTCAACAAAACCAATCTTCTTGAATGGGATAAATATATGGAACACAAAGTGGATACGGCAACTATTGCCGCCATCCTCTACAAAACTCCAATACAAATAATCGGGCATATCAATGCCGCATACCTCAACAAATCGCTGATTCTCGATGAGCCTTACCTGACTCGTTTCCGGCAATTGCAGAAGGGAGGAGATAAAGCAAAAAAATTCATGACCTACATGATTTTTGCTTCTCAGGCAGAAACTTATGCCTCAAACGAAATTCAATATTACTGGGAGTATCAAAAAAAACAAACACCGGATGCTAGCAAACTGGATGGATTGGAACGAAAGCTTTCGGATGCCTTTGACGCGGAGAAGGACTCCTTTCTGAAAGAAAGATATTGGTTCCAATTGATTCGCTATTACTATTTCTATAATCCGGAAAAGGCCATAGAGCTTTTCGAGAAGACAAAATCACAATTCTCCCCGGACAACATGTATTATCGCACGGTAGGATATGTAGCCGGTGCTTATTACAAACAAAAACAGTATGCTCCATCCAATTACTATTACAGCCTGGTATTCAGCGGAAATAAACAGATGAGAACGGTAGCACACTGGAGTTTTCACCCGCAGGAAGAATCGGATTGGAACCAGACGCTGGCAATGGCCAAAACACCGGAAGAAAAAACAACGCTCTGGCAAATGCTGGGAATTTTCTATAAAGATGAATTGCGATCGATGCAGGAAATCTACAAGCTGAAACCATCGAGTCCGGACTTGGATGTATTGCTGACCCGCTATTTGAATGCATTCGAAACATCCGGTATATTCTATTATTACCAGGAGATGGATCTTTCTAAAAATTATAAAGACTCACTTATTCGGACAAAACGACCGGAAGTGGAATGGATTCAGCATGTGACCAAAGAAGGAAAAGTATCTAATCCTTTTCTGTGGAATGTATCTTCCGGCTATCTGGCATTCTTAAACAATAACTATGCGGAAGCTTCCGAGTATTACAAGATGGCAGAAAAAGAGATCACCCGGGATAATAAACTAGCTTCTGAACAGCTCCGTTTACTGAAACTGATCAACTCGGTAGGAAGTCTGACGAAAGTCACTCCTACCGATGAAAACAGGTTGCTGTCCGATCTGGACTGGCTCTTTTTTGACAAAAACAAAACAGGGTTACTGCGTACAGCAAATGCAATATCCTGGATTCGGGAAGAAATGTCTAAAAAATATGCCAAACAGAAAGAAATGCAAAAGTCGGAGTGCTTCAGCAGTTCTCAGGCTTTCTATGCAAACGACCGGAACATAAGTCAATACCGCACATTTCTCGAAAAGAAATCGTTTACTCCTTACGAAACATTCTGCAAAAAAATATCCGCTATCAAATTGAAGGATGTTTACACTTATCTCGCCGTCAAAGAAACACTCAATGACGCTGATCTGAAGCAAGCATACAACCTGTTCGCCATGTCGGAAGACTCTGTTGTCATGTTGGCCAATCCATTCAACGGAAAAATTAAAGATTGCCACGACTGTGATTTCGAAGCTCCGCAAAAAGTCAAATACACCAAAGGGCAATTAGTGAAAAAATTAATAGAGATGAAAGCAAACATTCAAGCCGGGCAAGACGTCTACAACAACGCATTGCTGGTAGCCAACGCTTTCTATAATATGAATTTCTATGGAAATGCCCGCTGTTTTTATGAAGGTGCCATTATTGGATACGGAATGTCTTATCCTGAAGCCATTGATTTTCATTTTCGCCAATGGCTCACCGACAACAAAATCGCTGTTAAATACTACTCTTTGGCTTTACAGCATGCCAACAACAACGAACAACGAGCCAAATGTTATTTCATGCTGGCAAAATGTGAACGAAATCAATGGTACAACAAGACTTACTATAGCTTCGAGGACAACCAATACCGCTATAAAGAATACAACGGACCCGATTTCATTGAATGGAATAGTTTTAAAGAGTTGAAAAAACTCTCTCAAACAGCATTCTATAGAGATGCAATACGTGAATGTGGATATTTCAGAAAGACAGCACAATAGTCCATGATAACAACAGTTATTCCATCCTAAATTGAAAAAATAATAACACCCGGCTATTTCGATTGTCGGGTGTTATTATTTTACATGAAACACTATTATTCAACAAATTATACATATATTGCAGTTGCGAACCAATAAAACCCAATATGGCTAACCTTCTCGAAACAAACCCTACAAAAACACATCAACAAAGATTTATCTTCCTGAAAACATCCTTGTTGCTGCTCCTAGCATCTTTGACATGCAGTCAACTTATCGCCCAATCAAAAGACAATATAAAGGTATCCACGGATATACTTATGTTTGCCACGCCTGCCGCGGGTCTTATTGCAACTATCTGCGAAAAGGATTATGAAGGCGCCAAACAACTTTTTTTTTCTGGTGCGACAAGCATAGCGGCCTCCTATTTACTAAAATATTCAATAAAGAAAAATCGACCGGATGGCACTGACAAGCACGCATTTCCGTCCAACCACACAGCAATGGCTTTTCAGGGAGCTTCTTTCATTGGCCTCCGCTATGGATGGAAATATACTGTTCCGGCCTATTTACTTTCGGGTTATATAGCCTGGGGACGAATTTATAGTCGTCGCCACGATGTTTGGGACGTAACGGCCGGCGCGATTATCGGGACAGCAAGTTCTTTTCTGTTTACACATTCTTTTGCAAGGCGACATAAATTTCAATTGACACCGTCCATCGATACTCACGGCAGGTTTGGTTTTTATGCTTCTGCTGTATTCTGACCAGATCAGTCCTTCACAAATCAGTCCTGATAAAAGCATAACAAATACACAAAAAGCACCTAAAGCACATTTTTTGAAACCGTCAGATAAAGATAAAAGATTGACAGCCTTCGCGGAATGAAGCAGTTATTCATTTATCAAAAAGAATTTTAAACACGCTATTTTAAATAAAAAAGATTGATATTCAATTGCCTCCATCAAATATCCTCCACCGATCCTCTTTTCAATCAGCCCATTTAACTTTAAAATCAACTATAAATCTATTTTTTTGAATAGACATTATATAGTCGCCCCTTAAATATACTTCAATCATCTGTATTTCAGAAATATAATATCATAAAAGCTTGTGTATATCTGCAAGAATGAGTATCTTTAGTTATTAATTCTTGCAGATATATTATGCTCACAGAGACTAAAAAAGATAACCAGCTCAGCTTATTTTTCTCCTTAGGAAGAAGAGCCGCAATAGAACCTATTATCGGACATTTGAAAACAACAGACCATCCTTTATCACGAAACTTCTATAAAGGGGGCTTTGGTGATGCCATCAACGTAATGCTAGCGGCAGCAGCTTTCAACTTTAAACGCATGATGAACATCTATAAAGAAAAGATTGCCTGTATCTTTTTCAAAATACAAGCAATCGTATTTGTATTATCAAAACCTAATGTGGCTTTTTAAGGGGAGGCTATATACTTACATGGGGTTGAGATAAATTACAATTGCTTCTTAATTGAGAAATTCACATTCTTTAAGATCGCAAAATAGCACGTGGAAATTATTTTAAACAAATCGCTCAAAATGAGGAACATTATTCTTTTTTTACTTTTCCTATCAATTGTATCTGAGCCGTTAATAGGCTTTAGTATTTCTGCTATTACAACGAATGAACCAATAGAGTTGCGTTGTCAGTTTATTGAAAACCCATATGGTGTTGATGTTATTGATCCGGTTCTGAGTTGGACGATAAAAACGAGTAATCCGACTGCAAGGGATATCCGGCAAACAGCTTATCAAGTTCTAGTAGCTAGCTCTATTGATTTATTGAAAGTAGATAAGGCTGATATGTGGAATTCTGGCAAAGTGATTTCCAACCAAATGAGTCAGGTGGTGTATGCAGGAAAAGCATTGCAATCAAGTCAGCAATACTGGTGGAAAGTGAGAGTTTGGAATGAAAAATCCAAAATCTCTGTTTGGAGTACACCAACTCAATGGACTATGGGGGTTTTAAATGCTGCTGATTGGAAAGCCCAATGGATCTCGGCTAATGGTGCAGAAAAATATGCCATAAAATATCAATCGGCACGTCAGGATATTAATCTCGCAAGGGATTTAATTGAATATAGGAAAGCTAACAAACCGAATAAAAATGACCCAAACTATTCATCCATGCTTTTACGCAAAGAATTCGAAGTAAAACCGGAATTGCGAAGAGCTGTGATACATGTTTGCGGATTAGGACATTATGAACTAAATATTAACGGCAAGAAAGTTGGTGACTATTTATTGGCTCCGGGTTGGACCGATTATCGCTTCACAGCCCTTTACGATACTTACGATGTAACGGGAATGTTATCAAGAGGTGATAATGCCATTGGATTAATTCTTAGCAACGGCATGTATAACATTCAGCTGGATTCTATACGTTATGTAAAATTTCTCAATTCGTATGGTCCTTTAAAAGCTAAACTTCAGCTTCAGCTCGAATATGCTGATGGTACAACAAAGTATATTGGGACGGATGAAACCTGGAGGGTTTCTCCTGGTCCGATTATCTATATGAATGAATATGGTGGAGAAGATTTTGATGCACGTTTAGTGGAACAAGGTTGGGATAAAGCCTCTTTTAAATGTACTGACCGTTGGGTTACTCCAACTGTTTTACCAGATACAGGAATGGTACTGAAAGGTCTTTCATGTGCCGCGCCACCGATTAAGGCAATTGAAACACTAATACCTATAAAAAAAACAGAACTGAAACCCAACGTTTGGGTCTATGATCTGGGACAGAACACTTCTATCATGCCCGAATTAAAGGTAAAAGGAGCAAAAGGGTCTACTGTCCGAATAACGCCTTCGGAACTTTTATATCCCGATGGTTCTATTGACCGTAGGTCAGCTTCACAACATACTCATGGACCTGCATGGTGGCAATATACCCTAAATGGTGAAGAGACTCAGACTTATTTTCCTAAATTCTTCTATCAGGGTGCCCGCTATTTACAAGTTGAATTATTTCCAGCTGATAATAAAACTAAAGTGCCTGAAATTTTGGATTTAAAAGGGATTGTCGTTCATTCGTCTGCTACCCCGATCGGAGATTTCTCTTGTTCGAACGAGCTTTTTAATCGGATCTATTCCTTGGTTCGTTGGGCGCAACGAAGTAATATGATGAGCTATCTTACCGATTGTCCGGCTCGAGAGAAAATGGCATGGCTTGAGCAATATCATCTCAATGGCCCATCATTGCGTTACAATTTTGATTTACTTACTCTTTTCAGAAAGGGAATGAATGACATGCATGATAGTCAATGGGAAAACGGTTTTGTCCCTAATGTTTCCCCCGAATTATTTTATGCCGGAAGTGGAGTTCTATCTCAAGAGCCTGGAAATGCCCTTTTCATGGGTGATCCTATAGCGAATGGACTCCATAATTCTCCAGAATGGGGCAGTTCATTTATAATAGTGCCATGGCAACAGTATTTGTTCTCGGGTGATGTATCTCTAATTAAACGATATTTTGAAAGGATGAAAAGGTATTTATCTTTTCTGCATGCATCATCGAAAGACAACCTTTTATATTTTGGATTAGGAGATTGGTACGATATGGGACCAAAAGATCCTTGGGGGTCGCAACTCACTCCTATTGAATTTACGGCCTCTGCTATCTACTATTATGATTACGAAATAATGGCAAAAATGGCAACTTTGATTGGAGAAAAAAATGATGCGCTACAATTCGAAAAGAAAGCTGCGGTAATTAGAAAAGCATTTAACGATAAGTTTTTTGATGCCGATAAAGGGATTTATTCTACAGGGTCAAATACAGCAATGGCTATGCCTTTAGCACTAGGTATAGCATATCCCCAGTACCGAAAAATTATTGCGTCAAATCTTGTTGCAAATATTCGCAAAAACGGAAATTCGTTCACTTCTGGTGATGTAGGCTATCGTTATCTCTTAAAAGCTCTTGCAATGGAAGGATATTCAGATTTGATTTACGAAATGAACAATCAATCGGATAAGCCTGGATATGGGTACCAGTTAAAAATGGGTGCAACAGCACTCACTGAAAAATGGAATGCCGATGGCGCATACATGGGATCCCAAAATCATTTCATGCTAGGACAAATAAATGAATGGCTCTTTCATGATTTGATCGGTATTGGGTTTAATGAAGACGGCGATGGTGCAGGATTCCGTAAAATTATAATTAAGCCTATACCTGTGGGTGACTTGAAATGGGTAAAGGGTTCTTATCAGACAATCAGTGGAACTATCAGGGTGGAATGGAGACGAGAAAACGGGGCATTCGAGCTAAAACTAAGCATTCCTGCCAATACTTCTGCAACGGTTTATATTCCTGCAACACTAGAAAAAGAGGTTACTGAAAGCGGTAAACCAGTTTCCGGGTCGAAAGGCGTAAGATTCCAACGTATGGAAAAAGATCGGGCTGTTTATGAAATCGGCTCTGGAGAGTATAATTTTATATCAAAAGAAAAATAGTGTTTCAAGAGGATGGTCGAGTTTACCTCTAAAAGACGTGCAATCCGCCAAATACTGAAAACATGCCGAATAACAACATATAATTAATTAATGGTTATCCGCAAAGTATATAGTTTCTAGTTTTAACTTTTCTGTATGTTATATGCTTAAAGTGCGATTTGTACGAAGTAGTAAGTGCCAGTAATCTATCAAAAGGGTCAAGCATTCACGATTTTCCAATACGAGGAAAAGTTTTTGATTTAAAGATTAAACGTCGCAGATGGCTCAATAGAGAGATCCATCAGGTTTATAGCCGGGATTGGGAATCGATGGCAAAAGGGACGCGATTCACACAGGAATTTGCGTCTTTTTTAAAAGGATTATCTGGATACTCATCCTGTAGGTAGTCAAAGTTTAGCTAATCATTACGGGCTTGACGGTCAACCATTACAAGAGCAATACAAAGATCATCTAAGCGATTACCACCAGTGGAATCAAAAGCCTCATGCAGAGCAGTGGCATTTGCAAAACTTATTCCATGCTATGACAGAGTTGATAAAACCCAATTTCTATCCTTTGGAACTGTAATATGTACAATCCAGCTGCATTACGAAACGACTCCCAACCACTCTGAAAGCCAATAAACTAACACACAACCTGAATCTTTTAATGTTAGAATTAAAGCCTTTAGAGCTTCATTCAGAGGTATGAGAGATGTTAGGTATTTTCTTTTTAGACTTACTACGATTTATGCTTGAGTTCATTACAAACATAACTTTTCCGATTGAGCCCTGTTTTTCTTAACTTGTTCATATTTCGTCGAAAAGATTTGAGGAGCATTGCCTGAGGAAGAAAATAGTTTTGCTTTCTTTGTTGTTTACTTTAAATTCAATACCTTTATAGCAGTCATTTAAGACGTTGAAAACTAACGCAAGACAAAGCAAGTGGGTGGTTTCTGAATCATTACCCATCTTCAGTAGTAATAGTTACAACTAGTTGATTTATATCTATTTACACATGCAACATCTGGAAAGCATTTTAAATGAAAAAAACAAGCTTTGGAGATACCTGGTTATGACGATAGTAGTGTTTCTTTCCGGAAACATTATAGGAGCCATACCTATTGGTATATTATCTTTGATATATATATCTAAAACAGGACATAGCCCCACAATACACGACCAAATGCCCGACTTTTCGGCCATCGGAACCCCTTCTTTTATCTCCCTGGCTATGCTGTTATTTATTTTTGCAGTGATGTGTACGACGTTCACACTGATACTCAAACCACTCCATAACAAGTCGTTGAAAACAGTAATCAACGGAGGAAAAGCCTTTCGTTGGAATCGGGTACTGATGGGAATATCAGTATGGGGCATAATCACACTGATTGGCTTTGGCATTTCCCTTGTTACCAACCCCAATAATTTTGTATGGCAATTTCATCCCGCAGATTTTTTTTACCTTTTTTTAGTAGTGATGCTGCTGCTTCCTTTCCAAACAAGCTTTGAAGAGCTATTTTTTCGGGGTTATCTTTCACAAGCTATCGGAAAGTGGACACACAATCGTTGGGTGACATGGTTAACAGTGTCTCTTTTGTTTGGATTGATTCATTTTTCCAATCCGGAGGTGAAAGCTTATGGATTTGCAATTATGATTCCTCAATATATTCTGATGGGTATGTTTTTAGGTTTGATTTCCATTCTTGATGATGGCATTGAGTTGGCTTTGGGCGTTCATTTTATCAATAATGCTTTAGGAGCACTACTGCTCACCGATAAGAACTCTGTATTTCAAACAGATGCTCTTTTTAAAGAGTTAAAAATAGATCAGATAGGCGAATTTATTTACTTGATTATTTTTGTAAGTATTACATTCCTTTTTTTTCAACGGATATATAAATGGAAAATATTCAGGACAATGAATCAACGCATTGAACTCCAACAGACAGATAGTTCCTCTATCGGGAATTTATAATCACTCGAATATCCACTTAATTTGCAGAAGCAGATGGAAGAACGAATTCATTTTTTGCCGATTACGACAGTCCTCTTATTTTTGCTTTTTCTTACTGAAAAAGCAAGCGGACAAATACATGAATCAGAATTAAAAAAGGATTTGTGGAAAAACATCAAACCGGAGGATAAAAACCGAAAAACAGACAAACGGGTAGCTATCCCCTTGCCTGATGACTCTTTGTTTCGAAAGGCAAATACTGCCTCCGACCCTTTCAATAAAATGCCTGTCGTAGAGTCATTCCTAAATCAGGAATATAAAAAGAAACTGACATTTAAGGCGACATTAATTGATATGGAGAAAGACAAAGTAAAAGATTCTGCAAAAATTGCTGAATTTAAAGCGAATATCAAAGATTTAAAATTTGCCCACAAACATCCGAAACCCCTACCCTTTATCGATCGCTATCAAACGGCAAGAACAGGCTCGGGGTTCACAGTCAACATCAGCAGAGGAGGACGAAAAAAACTTTCTAAAAAAACCAAGCAAATTTTACGGGATGTATATGGAGTTAGCGAAGCTGAACTAAAAGGAAAATAAAACCTGCCAACTTTGTTATCCTATGGAATCATCGACTTGGGTTATTCAGAGACGGTCTTTATTGCAGTTCTCAATGCAAATCAAAAAAGCACAAAACACCTGCAAATACATCCATATTAATCCATTAAAAAGGAAATTAAGATATTAACGCATCAATACGAATTTCTTATATAGAATATATATATATTTATCTTTAGTGATTTACCGGGTAAGAAAACTCGGTATGTATACAAATAGCAAGCCTAATGGAGGATATAAAATCATATTTCTACTTTTTTCCTGAATCAGAATTTCAAACGATTGACGAGATGACAGCTGATGACTTGGACGTAGATGCACTTTTCGAAAAACTCAATCGCACCTGTTCCCCAATAGGAGCTCAATATCTATATCGCCAGCTTCGGTGCATTTCTCATCATAGTATAGTTCGAAAATACCTGTGGTTTATTACATCCTGTTCCGAAAGCCAAAAAGAGTCCGGAGAAATAGCCAAATCTCTTGAAAAGCTTCAGAATAAAGATGCCTATTCCATCATAGACTTTATACAAACCGATAAAGAAGAGCTCTCTCAAAAATGGTTATCACTGCTTTCTTTCATTCGTTTCCTCCCGACTGTTTTACTAGGTATATTTCTTATTCACCAAACCAAAGTGCTGCTGATTGTCCTACTCGCAAGCTTTATTGCTCTACTCATGATTCATTTCAAATACAAGCTGAAGCTATTCTATTATTCGACAAGCATCACGTGGTTGTATAAAATGCTAAAAGTGAGTAAAGAGCTTGAGAAATCAGATCTTGTAAAAAAGCTGTCACCCAACCTTAGCAACATGAACCAGTCTCTCAAGCGACTCTACAGACACACCTCCAACTTTCGCTTCAACCAGCGTATGGAATCGGAAATTATGGCTTTTATCCACTTTATCATAGAATTCTACCGCATTTTCACCTTGCTTGAACCGATAGGCTTTTACAAAACGCTGCATGAACTCAAAAAAGAACGGGAAACCCTTCTATCCGTATTTGAGACATTGGGAAAAGTTGATTTCCTGCGAAGCATGGCTATACTTCACGATGAAGAATTAAATAGCTGCACACCTGATTTTGAAACGAATGAGGAAGGATCCTTATTGGAGGTATCAGAAGTCCGTCATCCGCTGATCGACAACTGCGTCTCAAATTCTCTGAAGTTTTCTGATATGAATTTTCTAATTCTGGGTTCGAACATGTCAGGAAAAACAACTTTTATGCGAACGATTGGCGTAAATGTACTATTGGCACAAACTCTGAACCTCTGCTTTGCCCGTAGATTTACATTGTCCCCCATGAAAATATACACGTCTATTGCCATAGCCGACAACCTGCAGGAAGGCAAAAGTTATTACCTGAGTGAAGTGTTACGTATGAAAGAGATTCTCGAACAAACATCACAATCAAACAACCTGATTCTTCTGGATGAATTATTCAAAGGCACTAACACTCCCGAAAGGCTTGCCGGGGCGAAATCTGTCCTATCCTATCTCACACAAAACAAACGAAATAGAATCATAGTAGCAACACACGATTTTGAGCTTATTCATCTACTAGCGGAAAAATATAAGCAGGTATATTTCGAGGAAACCATCGAAAACCGCCAACTTCTATTTGATTATAAGTTGAAAAAAGAGATGACTTCCGCACATAATGCTATTAATATCTTAGAATTATATGATTTCCCTTCTGAAGTTATTAATGAAGCACGTCAGACATTGACCAGAGATATATTGGGCTAAGAAAAGCAAGTGGGTATATCAATATAGCACACCGCATAAGGTATCTCAAAAAACTGCATGTTAAATAATATCGATAATATAATCTGGAGATATAACTTATCGTTTTATCTGTATAAACCATCAATAAAAACAGAATATGAAAACGAGAAGGAAAATCTTAACATCTTCAATGTGGATGATGCTTATTTCACTATGTTCAGCTTGCGTGCTTATGTCATGCTCAAGCGATAACAATAGTTCGGATACAGATTCCGATACGACAACTGCAACGACTTCTTCCGGCAACTATACTCAAAGTTCGGGAACGACTAGTGTTTCCAGCCAGACATACACATCAACTTCATCCGATGTGAATGCCGTAAAAGTCTCCGGAGGTACACTCACAATGACCAATTGTTCTGTAAATAAAACAGGAGGAGACACTGAGAATTCTGACAACAGCAGTTTTTATGGAATTAATGCGGCAATCCTTGCTTCAGGAACAGGCATAGTAAACATATCAGGAGGTACTATTACGACTAGCGCTATTGGAGCCAATGGAATTGTCGCTTATGCAGGAACAGTAAATGTTTCCGATGTAACCATCAACTGCTCTAAAAATCTTTCCAGAGGGATACACGCGACAGGAGGTGGTACTATTACGGCTTCCAATCTGACAATCACGACAGCAGGAAGCAATAGTTCTGTCATCGCTCTTGACAAAGGGGGCGGAACTGTAAGCGTAACAGGAGGAACATATACAACTACCGGAACCGATTGCGCCGTACTTTATTCCACCGGCAATCTATCCGTAAATAATATTACGGGTTCCTCATCACAAGGAGAAATTGGTGTGATTGAAGGAAGTAATTACATAAATATTACCAAGAGTACGATTACATCTGGATCGTCAAGCCGAGGAATGATGGTATTAAACAGTGGTTCGGGTGATGGAGGTTCCGGTTCAGACGGATACATTACAGTTAATGGAGGAACGCTGAAAACAACTAATTCCAGTGCTCCTTTCATCGAAGTGGTGACTGCCGTTACAGGAACTGTCACCTTGGATAGTGTAACCACTTCCATTGCTTCCGGAATATTGATGGAAGTTGATTACAATACACGGTGGTCAACCTACGGAGCAACAGGAGTCTTAACATTAGCTGGTAGCGGATATACATACTCCGGCGATATAGTAGCTGATAAATACAGTACAGCTCAAGTTACAGTAAATTCGGGTGTTACATGGAGCGGAGCATACAATAATGCCAACACAGGGAAATCCAGTTCACTGGTAATCAATGGCGGAGTCTGGAATTTGACAGGGAATTCTTATATCGGGACAATCACGCTGAAAAATGGAGCAACTATCAATAAAAATGGATATACATTGACATGTACAACCTTAACGAAGCCTTCGGGAACAACAATTAACAGCTAAAATATCCTCAGAAAATACAGAAAAAAAACGGCCTTATTGAGGCCGTTTTTTCTTTCTAATCGAAGATTCCGCTTAAATGAACAGATTGACGTTTGCATTGTCGGCACGCTCCATATAAGTAGCCACTCCGCCTACAGTCACATCCTCAAGCAATTCCTCTTTCTTAACTCCCATTACATCCATCGACATTTGGCAGGCAATAAACTCCACTCCCTGCTCAATAGCCTGAGAACGCAATGATTCCAATGATTCGATATGTTTACGTTTCATGATAAGCCGCATCATCCGGCTTCCCATTCCAAACATATTCATCTTCGAAAGTTTCAGATTGAGTGAACTGGAAGGAAGCATCATGCCAAACATCCGGCCAAAAATATCTTTTTCTACAGTCGGTTTCTTTGTTTTCTTAATTACATTCAATCCCCAGAATGTAAAAAAGATAGTTACTTTCTTTCCTGTAGCTGCTGCTCCATTGGCCAACACAAAAGTCGCCAGAGCCTTATCCAGGTCATCACTAAACATAATAAATGTCTTTCCTTTTCCTTCACATGAATCTACAGGACGGCAAGTCGGAGCGGCACCTTTTTCAATTATAACCGTAAATTTGCCTTTGTCTTCTTTAGTTGACATCAACCTGTTTCCCGTAGAATTACACCACGATTGTGCATCACGGGAAAATCCGGCATCTGTAGCTACAATCTCTACCTGCTCTCCTTCCTCTACACTATCGATCGATTGCTTCAGACGCAGAATCGGTCCGGGACATTGCAATCCACAGGCATTCACTTTCACCACTTTCTTTACATCTACGTGTGTTTGCTGATCGGAATTCGGCATTATCTGCTCCGTTCGTGAAACAGTTTTCGTCTGTTCAAGCGGTGCCACAGCAGAGGAATAAGTTTTATAACCACCCGAGAGATTCTTTACCTGAGTAAATCCGTTTGCCGTAAGAATCTTCAGTGCCAAATATCCACGCAAACCAATAGCACAGAACAAATACACAGGACGATCTTTAGGTACTTCCTTGATCCGTTCCCGCAAATCATCCAACGGAATATTCACCGATCCGGCTATGGTACCCATGCTGAATTCCTGTTCGGTACGAACATCCAGCAAGAACACATCGTGAGGATCAGCAGTCTGCATTTCTCTCCATGAAATGACAGGCATTTGTCCGTTCACAATATTACTCGCCACATAGCCGGCAATAGCAATCGGATCCTTAGCGGATGAGAAAGGAGGTGCGTAGGTATGCTCCACTTCAATCAAATCATAGATGGTGCCTCCCTTTTTAATAAGCAATGCAATCTGATCGATACGCTTATCTACCCCTTTGTATCCGACGCATTGTCCGCCATATAATTTTCCGGTTATCGGATCGAACGTCAGTTTAAGACTCAAAGGAAGTGCATCGGGATAATATCCGGCATTCGAACCGGAATGCGTCCATGAGGCACGATAAGGAATACCTAATTGTTTCAATTTTTTACCGGCAAGTCCAGTCGAAGCCACCGTCATATCAAATACTTTGGCAATAGAAGTACCAATAGCTCCTTCATACCTCGTCACATTGCCTAACACCATGTTGTCGGCAACAATGCGACCTTGTCTGTTGGCCGGATTGGCCAGATAATTCAGCCAGGGTTTACCGGTTATAGGATGAGGAAATTCAATCGCATCACCAACTGCATATATGTCCTTTTCGGAAGTCTCCAGATAGTCATCGACATAGATTCCGCCGGTCTCGCCGATTTTCAGCCCGGCACTCTTAGCCAGTGAAATCTCCGGACGCACACCGATAGAAAGAATAACAATATCTGCATGAATTGTTTGTCCGCTATTAAATTTCACAAGCATACGCTCTCCTTCTTTTGAAAATCCGGCAACACTCTGCTGCAGGTGCAAATGCACTCCTTTCTGCAACAAATGCTGGTGCACAGGTGAAGCCATCGAGAAATCGACAGGAGCCATCACCTGATTCCCCATTTCAACAATAGAAACATCTGCTCCGGCATGTTGCAGATTTTCGGCCATTTCCAATCCGATGAAGCCGGCTCCCACTACCACTGCATTTTTTATCCTGTGGCTGTTGATATAATTTTTAATCCGATCGGTATCCCTTACATCCCGCAATGTGAAAATTCCATCCAAATCGATTCCTTCCAGCGGAGGACGAACAGGAACAGCTCCGGGAGATAATAATAATTTGTCGTAACTTTCAGAATATTCACTTCCATCACCTCTTCTTATTTTTACACTCTTAGACGATGGCTCTATCGAAACAACTTCATTTTCAACTCGCACATCGACACGAAATCTTTTTCCAAATGATTGTGGCGTTTGCAAAAACAAACTGCTTCGTTCCTCAATAACACCTCCTATATAATAAGGCAAGCCGCAATTTGCATAAGAAATATATTTTCCTTTTTCCAACAATATGATTTCCGCGCCTTCGTCTGCACGTCTGATTCGAGCTGCTGCTGTGGCACCACCTGCCACACCTCCGATAATTACATGTTTCATTTATATATCTTGTTTATATCCTTTTGAAGATACAAAACTAACCATATATTTTCTATTAGACAATATATCCAGTAATATTATTTTCCTGTGGATATTTATTTAATTAATTTAAGACAATTCTCTCAAATGCTAAAATAACACATCCAACCATCTTGTAAACAGATACAATCTCATTCGTGCCCCACTAAAGAATGCTCATTCGGAATTGGCTTTATCTGATTAATGAGAACTGTTGCCTTTTCAGAGATTTACAAAATGGTAAAAATCTAAATTCGATGATAAAGCATAAATTCTAGATTCGTTTACCTCAAAAGAATCACTTATAAACGATTAAAAACAAATAATTCGTAATCAATATTTTAACAGGAAATAATGATATATTCTATAGAATTACGTAATAAAAAAGCCGGAAACAGATTGTTCCGGCTTAGCGTAATAGTTGTATTTATTCCAATCCTATTTTATCTTCCCTTTTTTATAAGCATCAACCCCGGATTGCAGATAAGCCGCAAACTCATTGGGATTGTAATTTGCGCCCTGAGGCTTCACCAACAGATTCCCCTCATTATCCAAAAGCACATAGAAAGGTTGTGAATTGGCATTATAACGGGAAGCCTGAAAATCACTCCATTTATTCCCTATCGTACGAATATTTTTACCACTAAACGAAGAAGTATATTGTTCATCTTTGGCCAGTTCTGTCTTATCATCCACATACAGCTGAATCAGTACATAATCGTTACTAAGAATTCCCAGCACTTGTTTTGTCGACCAGACATCAGCCTCCATTTTACGGCAATTCACACAAGCATGTCCTGTAAAATCAATCATTACCGGTTTACCTGTTTGTTTTGCATAAGCCATACCTTCGTCGTAATCGAAATAAGCGTCCAAATTCAATGGAGCATGAAAAATATCTCCATACTTATGTGTTTTATGTCCTTCCGGAGAATTTCCACCTCCGCCTAAAGTTTTGGTATAAAGGTCAAAATCCTGAGTCTGCTGCGGCGGAAGAAAAGCAGCAATAGAGCGCAGCGGAGCTCCCCAAAGTCCTGGAATCATATACATCGTGAAGGACAATACAATGATTGACAAAAACAACCGGACAATAGATATCGATTTTACTTCACTGTCATTCGGGAAACGTAATTTTCCCAACAAGTAAAAGCCAAGCATACCAAAAATTACAATCCATAACACAAGGAATACTTCTCTGTCAAACCAGTTCCAATGATAAGCCAGGTCGACATTTGATAAAAATTTCAGAGCCAAAGCCAGTTCGAGAAAACCAAGCACAACTTTTACACTATTGAGCCATCCTCCGGATTTCGGCATGGATTTGAGCCAAGAAGGAAACATAGCAAACAATGTGAAAGGAATAGATAACGCCAAGGCAAACCCAAACATGCCGACAGCAGGCCCCATATATTCACCCATCGCAGCCGCCTGCACCAATAAGGTTCCGATAATTGGTCCGGTACATGAAAACGAAACAAGAGCGAGAGTTGTGGCCATAAAGAAAATTCCTAACAAACCATTTTTATCGGATTGAGAGTCTGCTTTATTCACCCATTTAGACGGTAACGTGATTTCAAAAGCCCCAAGAAAGGAGGCTGCAAAAACAACGAGTAATAAGAAAAAAGCAAAATTGAAAATTCCATTCGTGGAAAGTGCATTCAAGGCATCAGCTCCGAAAATAATACTCACAAGCAAACCGACACCCACATAAATCACAATGATAGAAATAGCATACAACAAGGCTTTTCCCACTCCGCTTCCTTTACTGGAAGATTTTGTGAAGTAACTCACAGTAAAAGGCACCATCGGGAAAATGCATGGCATAAAAAAAGCAGCAAAACCACCGGCAAGACCTGCTAAAAAGATTGCCCAAAGCGACATTCCTCCGTTCTCAGCACCTGAGGTAAGATTGGCAACAGGCACTTTAGTTGAATCTGCAGCTGTCTCCTTCAAACTGTCGGCCACAGAGGAATCTTTTGCAGCGACAGCAACAACAGCTGTCGAAGTATCGGCAGCTGTTGTTTTTCCATCCACCTTGCCATTTGTTTCCGTTGTAGCAGAAACAGCAGGGGCAGAAGTTTTGTCATTTTTAACCGAAATAGAAAACGGAACATCGTCAGGAGGCAAACATTGCTCATCATCGCAAACCATAAAAGTAACAGTGCCTTTTATGACGGCGTTCACTTTCTTCAATTTCACTTTTTGGACGAAGACTGCCTTCTTTTCAAAATAGGCAATATTCATATTAAAAGCTTTCTCAAAAGCCTTCACCACCGGAGAAACCTCTTTCGTTTTTCCGACCAATTCAAAATCGGGAGAAGCCGTAAAATCAAAAGATGTAGGCACCGGTCCTCCCTCTTCAATAAACTGGGAATAGACATGCCAGCCATTTTCAATTGTTGCAGTGAACACCAATTCCGCTTCTCCTGCTCCTGTGTTTTTACTTGTAAAAGTCCATTTTACAGGTTTCTGAATCTGAGCATTGCAAACGATTGATGTCGCTAGCAATAACAAAAAAAGAATCTTTCTTACCATTTTGAATGCTTAAAAAATTATGATTATTTGTGAGTCATTATTTCCAATACAATTCGATCTGTTTCATTCATCCCATCACGACCAATCCGGGTCAGATTCTGAATAGTCTTATCTATATCCTCCTCCAGAATTCCTTCCATCGAAGTGACTACCTTATTATCCATTGCCATAAGAGCAGACAAGGTTGCTGTAGAAACACCGTTAGATACTTTCAAAGCACAACTTGGTTTGGCTCCGTCACAAATCATTCCGGTGATATTACCAATCATGTTTTTTATCGAATAGGCCATTTGCATTCTGCTTCCACCCATAAGATAAGTGATTCCGCAAGCTGAGCCTGTTGTTGCCACTATTGCTCCGCACAATCCGGAAAGCCGCCCCAAGCTTTGTTTGATATAAATTGTCATCAGATGACTTAGAATCAGAGCGCGTACTAACTCTTCTTCTGATTTGCCCTGTTCTTCTGCAAAAACGGATACAGGCAAAGTAGCTGCAATGCCTTGATTACCGCTACCGGAATTACTCATCACCGGAAACATAGCTCCTCCCATTCGTGCATCACAGGCAGCAGCAGTGACCGAAAGCATTTTGGTAAATACATTATTTCCCAACATTCCATTTGCCAAAGTCAAGGACACACTGTGTCCATAATTGCCTTTCATGGATGCTAAAGCGGCGGCTTTATTCAATTCACTTGCTTCTTTGATAAAAGAAAGTTCTTCAATGGGAGATTCCAATGCAAAATCACAAACTTTGGCAAAAGACAATGTAACGGCATCTTCTTCGGAATCTGATTCCGAAACATCTTCCAAATGAAACAATACTTCTTTATTCAACTCCAGGTGAGAAAAGCGCGCATGTTCTTTAGTTATAACAACCTTTGCCTCATTTTCTCCTTTTCGGGCATTAATTTCTATGTATAATTTTTCCTGAATATTCTCTTTCAGATGAATAAAGATGGTTTTAGATTCAATAATCTTTTTCCCTTCTTCCACCGATGCCGGTGTAATATCCCGTAAAACCTCAAGACCATACTCTGTTTTGCCAACCACAACGCCCATGGCAATAGCAATCGGCAATCCAACCATGCCTGTACCAGGTATGCCAACTCCCATGGCATTTTTTAGCATATTTGCACTCAAATAGACTTCTAGCAAGTCAGGAACTCCACCTAAAAGCTCTCGTGTCTTTGCGACAGCCAGCGCAACGGCGGCCGGCTCTGTGCATCCTACAGCCGGTATCACCTCTTTGTGGAGGAGCTCTACAATTTTATCTCTTTCTAATTTTTCTAACATCACAAAAAACAATCTAAACTTAAAACTTCTTTCTCAACAAAATAATTGGGGCTCTTCATTTCAAGTACAATCTAAAAAAATTGACTTTGGAATAATGAAGCATCATTTATATATATTCAATTTAGCACATTCGAGTACCAACCTTGATGCTATTTTAATAAAGCACACCGATATTCACATACAAATATGAATCATCCGAAATTCTCGATAATATCCATCTTTCGATTCCGAAATGTCATATAAAGAAAATTATACGGTTCGGCATATTCAAAAATACAAACTTATATTCTACAATAGATTATATAAGTATAATATTCAACGAGCGAGTAAAACTTTTCAAATAGCTGAAATAATTTTCTGTATACAACTACTTTGATGAAAAATTCAACCTGAATAGTGTCGAGCATCCCTTGAAAAAACAGTTTGAAACTGATTTACATAACACAAAAATACGTCTTTTTTATCATTCTGCAAGTATACAAGATTCTTACATAGAAGAGGAACCCTTATAAAACAACGACAACGCGATGTCACATCGCATTGCCGTATAAGATTTGTAACTAACTTGCTTAAATTCTATGATTGCAGTATCTGGCCATAGAAACCAGTTTTTTATTAAAATTACAAGAGAGAATCGATTATTTTCTTAACAGCCGCTGCTGTTTCAGGGGTATATGCATCCCATCGTCCTCTTATAATCCCTGTTTTATCAATTACTAATATGGTTGGATTACCAGCTTGTATTGACTTACCCAATACATCATTGTCTGAAGCCATTGGAAATTTATATCCATGTTCCTCCCAATATTTCAGAGCTCCGGATTTGTTGTATTCTCTATAATTGATTCCAACCATCAGGAAATTGCTCTTGTCGTGATAAGTATTCAGCAATTCGTCGATTTCTCCTGTCATCTTTTTACATGGCGCACACCATGAAGCCCAAAAATCAAGAAGAAGTACTTTACCCTTCAGCTCATCACTCTTTATTTTTTTTCCTTGAGGTGTTGTTAATTGAAATGTGGGTAATTCCGTTCCAACAGTCCCATTATTATCTGGAACAAAGATATAAAAATTATTTTGAATTTCGCTAGCGTTTATACCAAATAAATTTGTTAAAACAAAACAAAATACCAAAATGCTTATTTTTCCTACTCTAATTTTCATTATGCTCAATTATTTGAAAAACATAGAATAAATTTCCACAATACTCCTATATAGAAATAGATTCTGCTTTTTGGTTTAACAAATGTACAAATAAAAAGTTGTATAAGACACTGAATTCTTTACTTATTTGCAATTATTATACATACAAATACTTTTTTGAGACTCAGACACGTTCTCCAATCCTTTCATCATCACCACGCCAAGCACTCTCTTCGCCGCGTCACTCCTGTAATCTTCACCTGCCCGGAGTTTTTATGCAGAAAAGCAGCATTCTATGCCGAACAACCATACAAAATAAAGCACTCACCTGACAAATGAAGAGTCTGGAGGCGATCTGAATTGAGATTTGATGATTCAATCATCAGCCACAGATGAAGCATATTTTTAGACATTTTTCAGCATAGGTTGATTCTGAACAACCCGAATAAAATCAAAAACAAACCTATACTATTTATCAATTGTTTTCCCAGTTACGTTCTTCCCTATACCAATAAGGCTATGCCTTTTACCATATAAAAAATAGATGATTAAACCGGCAAGCATCCATCCGAAAAACACAATCCAGCTATTCATCGGGATTTCTATCATCAAATATAAACAACAAAGCATGCCTAAAACAGGGATCAAAGATAATTTTTTCACAAAGCACAGAATTGCTATAAATATTGCAATAGCAGAAAAGACCAAAAATAAAATATTTTGCAACCCTTCTGTTTCCAAATGTCCGATAGAACCGGCAATTCTTTGCCGAAACAAAAGCAGAAAACAAAGAACCAATACTGAGACAATCCATCGACTATTAATATAAGGTAGATGAAATCCTGTCTTTTTCTCTATGGAGGGCAATAACAAGACACCACCACATACCAGCACAAAAGCGAACAAAGTGCCAATGCTCGTCAGGTCTGTCATCAATAAATCATCTATAAATAGCGACGGAATACCCACCAGCAATCCGGTCACGATAGTTGCAAATCCCGGAGTGAATCGGCGTCGGTCTAGCTTTCCAAACTTTTTAGGCAATAATCCGTCACGGCTCATACTCATCCAAATCCGGGGTTGCCCGATTTGAAATACCAGCAACACGCTGGTGGAAGCAATCACAGCCGAAACAGAGATTAAAAACCCAATTTTACCCATATTAATCTGCTCGAAAACAAAAGCCAGTGGATCGGCAACTCCCTTAAACTGCGAATAATTCACCAATCCGGTTATAACAAGAGTGGTGACAACATAAATAATCGTACAAATAATCAGAGAGTAAATCATCCCTCTGGGCAAATCCCGCTTAGGATTAGCACATTCTTCGGCTGTTGTCGAAATTGCATCAAAACCGATATAAGCAAAAAAGACGGAAGAGACACCCTGTAATACACCGCTAACTCCATTCGGGAGAAAAGGAGTCCAATTAGCAAACTTCTTCTCTGTAAAAATAATCCAAAATCCAATAATAGCAATAAAAGCAAGTACAACGAGCTTCAATCCGACCATCAAATTTGCACTTTTCTTACTCTCGGATATCCCCATATAAGCCAAAAGAGTTACAAACGCAATAATCAGAAATGCAGGCAGGTTCATCACAATATGCAAACCGGCAACAACCGGCGCATTGGTATACACCAGATGATGAGTATCCTGACCTGCCGCGACCGCTGCATCATACGTCTTCCTGGCGGTTTGATAACCGATAGTCAGCCAATCCGGAAGATGAACACCAAAAGCCTCCAGTAAATTATTACAATAAGCGCTCCAGCTAATCGCAACCACAATATTTCCGATGGAATATTCCAAAATAAGCGCCCATCCGATAATCCAGGCTACCTGTTCCCCAAAAGTGACATAAGAATAAGTATAAGCACTACCGGCAATTGGTACCCGGCTGGCGAATTCAGCATAACACAAAGCCGTAAAACCACAGGTTATAGCTGTAAGAATAAACAGGAAAATCACCCCCGGCCCTCCATTATAGGCAGCAGTTCCTATTGTAGAGAATATTCCGGCACCAATCACGGCGGCAACCCCCATGAATGTTAGATCTTTTACCGTCAACACCTTTCTCATACCACTACCAGCATGCACATTATCCAATTCGAGCTGAAGCGTAGAGATATCTTTTTTCCTTAATAAGTTTGATTTCATTCAAAAAAAGCCACTTACTTGTCCAATTGTCAATAAAGACAAGTCTTTTCTATCTTATTTTAATTTAGGGAGCAAAATTAGTAAAAAACACGAAGCAAAGGCATTTGCCAGCTTCTTATTCGCAGGGTTGAGCTTCTTTCTTGAAGTATAAGTATGAAAAAGAATCATTTCCCCTGTATCTTCTTCAATATTGCAAAATAAGACATATAAAACATTCGCCTTTCAAATCACAAAAGTTTCACTTCTATTCACCCATTTCCAAAGATTAATTTCCAAATCATTGAATCAACACAGCTTAAGGATATCATCTTTCTAAATGACAGTGAATGAAAAATAGAAATAAATTCTTTTAAGGAATTCCCACCTTCTTCTGCCTATTCTTGCTTTTTGAAAATAGATCTCATGTTTTATCATTATTTTTTTTGTTATAATGTCATTTTTATTTTCTAAATTGCGGGGACAAAATGAATTTTCAACCTGTTAATTACAGAAAAATGCATAAGATTAAACTGGGAAATACAAAATTAGAAATTGCTCCGATTAACTTTGGCGGCAATGTATTCGGCTGGACACTGAATGAACAGGAATCGCTTGATATTCTTGATAAATTTGCAGGCGAGGGCTTTAACTTTATTGACACTGCTGACATTTACACTTGGTGGGTAGATGGAAAATCAGGAGGCCAATCCGAAACCATCATCGGTAATTGGATGAAAGCCCGCGGAAACCGTGACGAGATGGTTATTGCCACAAAAGTTGGAGGAGCTGATGGCACGCACGGGAAAAACACATCTAAAAAACACATCCTCGAATCCGTAGATAAGTCATTGCAGCGTCTGCAAACCGATTATATAGATTTATATTACACACATTTTGATGATGAAGTAACTCCGGTGGAAGAAACACTGGATGCTTATGCTGAAATTATTAAAGCAGGGAAAATCCGCTACATCGGAGCTTCAAACATCTCCCCTGAGCGCTTGCTCGAATCACTAACCCTATCTGAATTATCCGGATATCCGAAATACCAGGTACTGCAACCGCATTACAATTTAATGGAAAGGACAAATTTCGAAAACCAATATGCGGCGATTTGCGAAAACTACAACCTGAAGGTTCTCCCCTATTGGTCGTTGGCTTCCGGCTTCCTTTCGGGAAAATACAGATGTGAGGCAGACTTGAAGCAAAGCCTACGAGGAGAAAATATCAGAAAATACCTAACAGTGAAGGGACTTACGGTGCTAAGTGCACTGGATAAAGTGGCAGCAAAATACAAAGCCAAGCAATCAACAATCGCATTAGCTTGGTTATTAGCAAATCCATTGGTAGCAGCACCGATCGTGAGTGCGACGAGTGAAGAACAACTAAATACGATTTTTGCTGCTACATTTTTTAAATTAGACAGAGAAGATTTACATTTACTGAATAGTGCAAGCACTAAATAAAACAGAATGGCGCAGGACTAAATATAGAATACTGCCATTATTCCCCATTGTAAAGCAATGGTAAACGAACAAAATTCCGCAACTGGCGAAATGAATTATATATCAAAATAAATGGACAAATTAATCCAAAATATAAAGGATTTAGCGAAAGTTTATTCTACAAACTTAAAAGAAAAAATTGAAGCCAGAACAGAAGAAATGAAAGCTGATGATAACTCTCATCGTCTTATCTATCAGGTTTTAGGCATTTCCTTACAAGAAGGACAACTTATTGACCAATATCAAAATACAGGAAGATTTCTGTATAAATATACAGGTTCATTTCTTGAAGAAGCAGCAATTTTATGTCTGAAATTCAAATTCCCTGAAGGGAGGAAGACCAAAATTAAAAATACGATTGGACAACAACCAAAGACTTTTGAAATTGATTTCCTAAATGGGAATGATGCTATTGAGGTAAAGTGGAAAGATGCAACTACAGACGGAGACCATATTACCAAAGAGCATACAAGAGTAAGAGTAATCAGGGAACGCGCTTACAAACCAATTAGGGTAATGTTCTATTATCCTCAACGAAAACAAGCAATAAAAATTCAGGAAACGTTGAAAACATTTTATGAAAGCGTGGGAGGAGAATATTATGCCGGTGATAAAGCTTGGGAATACTTAGAAACTTATTCCGGAGTTGACCTAAAAGCCATTTTGACACAGATTGCCAACGAAAGGACAGCCGAAAATGAAAACGAATAAAATCTATCACGGAAATTGTGTTGAAAAGCTCAAAGAAATGGAAGCCGACAAAGTTGACTTAATTTACTTTGATCCCCCCTTTTTTACTCAACGGAAACACAGTCTTACGAATAAAGACAATTCTAAGATTTATGAATTTGATGACAAATACACTTCTATTGAAGAGTATTTAGAACTTATAGAAAATGTCCTACAAGAATCAAAAAGGGTTTTAAAAAATACAGGTAGCGTATTTCTTCATTGTGACAAAACAGCGTCGCACAATATCAGAGTTGTGATGGACAAGGTTTTTGGGCGCGAGAACTTCCAAAGTGAAATTATTTGGTCGTATAAAAGATGGTCTAATGCTAAAAAGGGCTTGTTAAATGCTCATCAAGTAATATTCTTTTATTCTAAAACACAGGATTTTAAATTCAATACACTTTATACAGATTATTCAGCAACTACAAACCTTGACCAAATATTACAAGCCAGAGAGCGTAATAAAAACGGTAAATCTGTTTATAAAAAAGACGAAAACGGAAATGTGATTATTGGTAAAGAGAAAAAGGGCGTTCCTCTTTCTGACGTTTGGGAAATTCCATACTTAAATCCAAAAGCAAAAGAAAGAACAGGATACCCAACCCAAAAACCAGTCTTATTACTCAATCAAATCTTAAACATAGTTACAGACGAAGGCGACTTGGTTGTTGACCCTTTTTGTGGAAGCGGAACAACTTGTATTTCTGCAAAATCATTAAAGAGACAATTTATCGGTATTGATATTTCAAAGGATGCAGTTGAACTTGCAAATACACGATTAGAAGAAATGGTGATTTCAGAATCCAACCTTTTAAACAAAGGAACAAACCAGTATCAAGAGAAAACAGAAAAAGAACTAGCCATTTTACAAAACATCAATGCTTTTCCTGTTCAAAGAAACAGTGGAATTGACGGATTTTTAAAAGACCACTTTGAAGGTATGCCGGTTCCTGTAAAAATTCAAGGAGAACATGAAACAATTGAAGATGCCATTAAGAAACTAGAAAAGGCCTCTTGTGGTAAAGACTATAAAATGAAAGTTTTAATCCAAACAAGAGAGACTGGAATAAGCAACCTTTTTAGTTTTGAACCGGACGTAACAATAGTAAAATCACTTGAATTACAGATGAAAAATTTGATAGAAAAAGACAACGAAGGCACAACACGAGTGTTGCAAAATGGAGGATTAAGTATCACTAAAACAGTTTAGTGCCAGATTTATCTTTGTACTTCTAATGAATATTTATCCCCAAAAGCCGCCACTTAGCAAAGCCCGATACCGATGACATACCGTCATCGGTATTTTATATTTAATTGCGGGGAATAATATTTTCAGTATAAAGACCTGGTCAAATTCTAAAAATAAAAAGGTAAAGATATATGAATCAAAACTTTATTAATGCTGTTTATGCACGTATCCAAATGCAGGCAAACGACCCCTTGTTTTCCAAAAAGCAGACAACGGAAATGATCATTGCCGAAAACGTACAAAAAGGAGAATCGGAATTAACTGATTATGATTTAGCTTTTTGGGAACTGTATGCAGAACAGGATATTTTGGAAGAAGAAATCGACTCCTATCTTGACTTACTGGATAACAACGGATTATACAAAGAAGACATGAGCATTGTAAGTATTTTTCCTCAACAAAAAGCCTTGTTACTTCCGGAAAAAGATTCCTCAGAATGGGCTTTGCTATTCAGAACGCTGCTTCTCCCCGATGAGCAGGAAGGCCCATTCCTACAGTTGAACTTTAACGGATGGGAAGTTGCCAGCTATAAAATAGGATATGCTGAAAATACCGAAACCGAATCTCAAGCGGAAGAGACGAAAGAAAACGAAATCAGCGAGGAAGATATTTATGAATTAATCATCAATAGTGCAAAAGTAAAACTTGATGAGAGCAGCCTGCACTACGCTTTGCAAGGAGCATCTGAATTTCCGGAAGCAACCGATATGGCTTTATGGTTGCTTTTAAGTTTGTATGCTGAAGGAAAATCGCCAGAAGAAATTACTCAAAAAATTCATGCAGAATTCTTCTTATCCGGCCACGAATCCCCCAATGTAGTAGCTCTGGAAAAAGTTGTTGCAACACATAAGAAAATATTGGAAAAAGAGATCAGCGTATTTCGAAATGCCTTTAATATGATTCACCGGGAATCCGGTATGTTGACTTCAACTTACGAAACGGTTTACAATTTGCTTCACATAGACTAATACCGATGCCTTTTCAGGATATTTTTTAGAATATAAGGCTTACGTTTTTCTGCTGTAGATCGAAAAACATAAGCCTTTATTTTTTTAGCACAATATTGGATCATCGGTAAAAATATGTGTTTCAAAAGAAGAATAACGTAACTTTGTAGAAA
>JASGFJ010000041.1:0-39313 GCA_047605645.1 Dysgonamonadaceae bacterium
CAAAGATAAGAACCGATAAGGCACCGAAAAAGACGTACTTCACCGAATGCTTACTCTGAAAGACGGCGAATCCGGCATGCTTACGAACCTTGCAAGTCATTGTGAAATTCGTTGGTAACCACGTCCCGGATAGACTTCCACCCCAGACAAGATACATACCCATCAAACAAGGAAAGAGCGAAATCGCAAAACGATTCCGCTCTTTCTTAAAGTATGATATAAAAATATTAGTCGTTTAATTTCGCTTTCAAGAACTCACGGTTCAAACGAGCGATATTACTAATAGAAATGCTCTTCGGACATTCCACTTCACAGGCGCCGGTGTTTGTACAAGCACCAAAACCAAGTTCATCCATTTTAGCTAACATTTTCTTTGCACGGGAAGCAGCTTCAACTTTCCCCTGAGGAAGAAGTGCAAGCTGGCTCACTTTCGCAGAAAGGAATAGCATAGCAGAGCCATTCTTACATGCAGCAACACAAGCTCCACATCCGATACAAGAAGCAGAATCCATCGCTTCATCGGCTATCGGTTTAGGAATAGCAATGGCGTTAGCATCAGGCACACCACCAGTGTTTATAGAAACATATCCACCCGCCTGAATAATTTTATCAAACGCAGTACGGTCAACCATCAAATCGCGAATTACCGGAAAACCGGCAGAACGCCAAGGTTCAATAGTAATTGTTTCACCATCCTTGAATTTACGCATGTGAAGTTGACAAGTGGTCACATCTTCATCTGGACCATGAGGATGTCCATTTACATAAAGACTACACATTCCACAGATACCTTCACGACAATCGTGATCAAAAACAACCGGCTCTTCGTTATTATTGATCAATTTTTCGTTCAAGACGTCAAGCATTTCAAGAAAAGAACTGTCAATAGACACACCATCCAAAGAATATTCTTTGAATTCTCCTTTATATTTTGGGCCTTTCTGACGCCAAACTCTTAGTTTTATATTGATTGTTTTATCCATTGTTTTGTTGTTTTGTTGAGTCTAAACTCATGTTTAGCTGATTAAATTCTTGAATTTAATAAATTAAGATTTATAGTTACGTTGCTGTCTTACTATAAATTCATAATCAAGAGGTTCTTTGACCAATTCAGGAGCCTGACCATCAGCTACATATTTCCAACATGCAACATAAGAAAATTCATCATCCTGACGCAAAGCTTCACCTTCAGGTGTTTGATATTCTTCGCGGAAGTGACCACCACAGGATTCTTTACGATTGAGACCATCATAAGCCATCAAAAGACCGATTTCGATAAAGTCGGACAAGCGAAGAGCTTTTTCCAATTCAGTATTCAAATCGTTGGCTTCTCCAGGAATATGAAGATTAGACCAGAATTCCTTTTTCAATTCTTTGAGATCAGCAATCGCTTTTACCAAAGAAGCTTCTGTACGAGCCATACCGACATTGTTCCACATGATTTGCCCCAGTTCTTTGTGGATGGAATCAACAGAACGTTTACCTTTAATAGCGAATAATTTTGCTACTTTTTGTTTGATTTCAGTTTCTGCTTTTTCAAATTCAGGCAAAGAAGTGCTGAAACGAGGAACAGTAATCTGATCGGCCAGATAGTTTTGAATAGTATATGGCAAAACAAAATATCCGTCTGCTAATCCTTGCATCAATGCGGATGCTCCCAAACGGTTAGCTCCGTGGTCTGAGAAGTTAGCTTCACCAATAGCAAACAATCCTCTAATAGAAGTCTGCAATTCATAATCGACCCAAATACCACCCATTGTATAGTGGATAGCCGGATAAATCATCATCGGAGTTTCATACGGATTCTCGTCTACAATTTTGTAATACATCTGGAACAAGTTACCGTATTTTGCTTCAACAACATTCTTGCCCAGACGATTAATTGCGTCGGAGAAGTCAAGATAAACAGCCAAACCAGTTGGGTTAACACCAAATCCGGCGTCACATCTTTCTTTTGCCGCACGAGAAGCAACGTCACGAGGTACTAAGTTTCCGAAAGCAGGATAACGTCTTTCCAGATAATAGTCACGATCTTCTTCTTTAATCTGCGTTGGTTTAAGTTTTCCTGCGCGGATTGCTTCAGCATCTTCTTTCTTTTTAGGAACCCAGATGCGTCCGTCGTTACGAAGAGATTCTGACATCAAAGTCAATTTTGACTGGAATTCTCCGTGAACAGGAATACAGGTTGGGTGAATCTGCGCAAAGCAAGGATTGGCAAAAAAAGCACCCTTTTTATATGCTTGAATCAATGGCGAACCATTAGAAGCCATTGCATTGGTTGACAAGAAAAATGTATTTCCGTAACCACCGGTTGCCAAAACGACAGCGTGTGCAGCAAAACGTTCGACTTCGCCAGTCACCAAGTTGCGGGCAATAATACCGCGGGCACGACCATCGATGATAACCACATCCAGCATTTCATAGCGAGTGTAAAGCTTCACACTGCCTTTATTCACCTGACGGCTCAAAGCTGAATAGGCACCAAGCAACAATTGTTGTCCGGTCTGTCCTTTAGCATAAAATGTACGGGAAACCTGAGCACCACCAAAGGAGCGGTTGTCCAACAAACCTCCGTATTCACGAGCGAAAGGAACACCCTGAGCAACACATTGGTCGATAATATTATTTGAGACTTCAGCCAAACGATATACGTTGGATTCACGTGCACGGTAGTCTCCACCTTTGATAGTATCATAGAACAAACGATACACGGAGTCACCGTCATTCTGATAATTTTTAGCAGCATTGATACCTCCCTGTGCAGCAATAGAATGCGCACGACGAGGAGAATCCTGAATACAGAAGTTCAGGACATTGAATCCCATTTCTCCAAGAGAAGCAGCAGCTGAACCTCCGGCCAAACCTGTTCCGACAACGATAACATCGAGACGGCGTTTGTTCGCAGGGTTTACTAACTTCTGATGGTCTTTATAAAGTGTCCATTTTTCGGCCAAAGGTCCTTCTGGAACTTTTGAATCTTTTTTTGGATCTAATATAGTAGTCATAACTGTTTGTTTTCTATTAAACTTTAACTAATCTCAACAAGGTATTGGAATTTATGACAAAAGCGATTTTGCATAAAAGAAGATAGTGACAAATGCAAAAGTCAAACAAATGACTGTGCTGAAGATTTGTCCGATAACTTTCCAACGGTTCAACCAAATTTTTCCGCTAACTCCAATTGTTTGGAAAGAGCTCCACATACCATGTGAAAGATGGAACCACAATGCTACATACCAAATAAGATACGCAACAACAACCCATAGATGGCTGAAATAATAATGAATGAATGCAGCCCCGTCTTTAGGATCTACAGGAACACCACCTAAAGTAGGTTCTTGGTGAATAAGTTCAGCAAACATCATTTTATACCAGAATTGGCTAAAGTGAAGCAACATAAAACCAACAATGATAATACCCAGAACAAACATGTTCTGCGAAGCCCATTCTACTCCTGTCGGACGGACATTCACCGCGTAATTGGCATTTCCACGGGCTTTACGGTTTTGAAGTGTCAAAATCAAAGCATAAATGAAGTGGATGGTAATCATCGCAGCCAATAGAATGGTACCGGCAACGGCATACCAGTTTGATCCTAAGAATGCACAAACCATGTTGTAAGCATCTTCTGAAAAAACAGCGACTAAGTTCATGCATGCATGGAAAATGAGGAATAGAATAAGAAAGATACCGGTCAGGCTCATAACCAGTTTCTTTCCAATAGAGGAATTAAGTAACCAACTCATAAAAGAAATAGTTTTAGTTATTTAAATAGTTGAATTATTTACATGGTGAAAATAAATAGAAAATATCAATCATCGAAATTTTTATATCACTATTTATAGTGACGCAAAATTAGATTAAAATACACACTTAATAAAGTCTTTGTCATTTTTTTTCACTTATTTAGAATGGTTATATACAATAGCTTAAAAGCATTCTTTTTATTTGAGCAGGAGAATACTTTATCAATTTAATTATGAATGAAATACAATATTACAAATCACAAATGGATATAGAAAATAATTATTGCTATTTTATTCATTTTCATTTGCAAAAAACACATCTTCCTTCTATATGAGAAGTAGAATAAGACAATTCTGCCGGTATTTTGAAAATAGGAAAAAGAAAAAAGCAAAAATCATTTGATTCCTGCTTCCTCTTTATTGTTTTTAAGAGCTCCCGATGTCATCTACAAAACGATTTCACGCCCATTGTAAAAATCAAGAATTTTCGTTCTGAAGATATAGTCGTATTTAGCCTGCAATAAGTCAGACTGGCTACTGATTAGTTTGGTCTGCGACTCATTATATTCGAAAACGGTTGCTTTACCAACTCCATATTTATCACGCATATACGAAAAGGCTATTTGAGCAGCACTCAATGCCCTCTCTGTCGCATCGTATTTTGTTTTGGCAGCCACAGCATTGTAATATGCGGTTTGAATATCCTTATACAACGATTGTTTCACACTCTCCAAGGCCAATTGATTGTTCTGAATATCCAAACGAGCGGCTCGAACACTGTTGCGCGTTGCCCAACGATTGAAAATAGGAATATTCAGATTCAGCGCTACGTACTCCGCCCGGTTATTCTTCAATTGCTTATTAAAACTTTCACCATACGTGCTTAAATAGCTGGTTCCTAGCCCTAAGCCAAGACTTAATGTCGGCCAATAAGCCGATTGTGCAACTTTGAGGCTTTTCTCGCTACTCTTCAGATTGTACTCCGATTCTTTCACGATTGCTTTGGAGGCAACAGCTGTATTATAAACATCCTGCGGAGTTTGCATACTTGACAAGCTTCCGGACACAATGCCATCAACATCAGGCGTCAACACATTAAAACCGGCAGGATCAGACAAGTTGAGCTGCTGGCTAAGATTCAGTAAGCTAAGATTCAAATCATTTTCGGCATTTACAACATTCAAATGATCGGATGCCAACTTAGATTTCATATCATAAGCCTGAGACTGTGCAACTTTCCCTGCATCAACTAAATCCTGAGTTTTTTGCAGTTGTTGAGCAGAAAGTTTTTCCTGTTCCTGATAGACCCGCAATATCTCCTTTTTGAAAAGTATCTGAAGAAAATAAGATGCGATATTCAAAGATAAATTATCTTTTGCTTTGGCCAAACCGGAAGTAGCAGACAACAAATTCAATTCATTCGATTTAATTTGATTTGTTGTTTTAAAGCCGTCAAAAATAGGCGTTGTAGAACTAATAGAAAATGAAGAACTCGAAGATGATATGTTCTCATAGGAAGTCACATATCCATCAGAAGTGGGAGTTCGCTTTTCATTAATTCCCCAATTAAAAGTCTCTCCGGCACTTGCATTCAAGTTTGGTAACCGACTATTCTTTGTTGTATTCAAAGAGATTTCAGCATTCTTCCGCTTTATTTCTTGCTGTTGAATCTCAATATTATGTTTGATTGCATAATCAATACATTCTCTTAAAGTCCATTGTTTTTGGGCTATCACCGGCACAACAATGAATGACAAGAGCCCAAAAAGTATTGTTTTTTTCATAATTTATAATGATAAGAGAGGTGTTTTTTACTGTTCTACTCCATTCAGGTATAATCCGGACAGGAATGCTATTTTAATAAAAGTTTTTCTTGTATCGAAACGATACATGAACAGAGTCATTCTCAATTTCTCAAAAATACATTAATTATTGTTTTCTTCTTTAGCTTTGGGTTTTGTTTTGTCAATAACCATGCCTCTGATTTTCTGTCCTTTTTTCAATCCTGATTTGACTTCAATATTTATTCCGTTAGAAAGTCCGGTTTTGACATATCTTTTATCAAACGTTTGTTCTTCAGTGTTCGGTTTCAAGACATAAACAAAGGATTTATTTCCCTCAAAGTTAATACAACTTTCAGGAACAAGAAGAACATCAGAAGCCTGTTCGACCACAATTTCGGCATTCGCACTGTATCCGGCTCTGATATTTACATTATCGGGGATTTTTGCGGCTCCTTTTATTTCAAACAAAATAGCACCGTTTTCCTCTGTTCCTTTAGGAGCTATATATTCCAAATTTGCATTAAACTTGACATTATTGAGTGCTCCTACCGACAATTTCATTTGCATATCCGGATGAATACGACCGACTTCAGTTTCATCTATTTTTCCAATAAAAATCAAATCTTTCATATTCGCAACGGAAGCAATAGTTGTTCCTTCATTGAAGGTATTTGCCTGGATAACAGAGTTACCTACCTTCACAGGCACATCCAGAATCTTTCCGTCAATCGTAGAGCGAATTTGCGTATTACTGTATTGAGCTGTCCGTTTAGAGATTCCGCTTTTGATAATATCCAAATTATCCTTTGCTGTGGAAAGTTCCTCTTTTGCCTTACGGTAAGTGGCTTCAGAAGCATCCATTTCTTCTTTCGATATTACACCTTTGGCGAAAAGCTGTTTTTGACGCTGATAATCATTGGTAACCTGAGCCAGGCTAATTTGAGCCACGTTCAGTCGCGAATCTGCAGAGTTCAGCTGAGATACATCAGGAACAACTTTCACGGTTGCAATCACTTCACCGGCTTTCACATAATCACCGGCATGCTTATTGAGTTGCGTGATAATTCCGGATATTTGAGGTTTAATCAAAACTTCATTTCTGGGAGAAACCTTTCCGGTAGCCACAATCGAATTTTCGACGGAGCCAATTTTCACCGTATCAATTTGATAAACGACTTTCTCTGGCTGGGATTTTTTCCACAGAAACACCAGTGTTCCAATAAACAGAACTGCCAACAGCACTAATCCAAAAATTTTGAAAAACTTTTTCATACTATAATGTGGTATATAATTTTTTTAATACTATCTGAATATTTTAATTTACTCTTCGCGAATAGCATCAATCGCCTTAATCTTCAAAGCCCGTGCTGCAGGCAGTAAGCCGGCAAGCACTCCGGAAACAATAAGAATAAATATAGCAAATATTGCCGTTTGAAAAGAGACAAAAGGAGGCACAAACAATTTAATGGAGACTGCTCCTGCTGTCATCGCCTGATCTATCAGCGTCAACAATCCTATTCCTAACATAAATCCGACAATTCCCGCTAAAGAGGTAAGCACAAAGCTCTCACTCACAATCTGACTGACGATAGAAAAAGGTTTAGCGCCTAAAGCCCTGCGAATACCAATTTCTCTTGTTCTTTCACGCACTGTCACCATCATGATATTACTGATGCCGATGATTCCGGACAACAACGCTCCCAGCCCGACAAAAAATGCAATAAAATCAACTCCGTAGAAAAGAAATGTAAAAATCTTCACCATTTCCTCAATGTTAAATCCGCCGACGGCTTTGTCATCATCAGGAGCAATGCTGTGTGATTGCTTTAAGACCGTTTTAACTTCGGTCTCTACTTCGGATGCAGGAATGCCCGGTTTGGATGAACATGCCAGGAAGTGTATTTTCTCGCCTTGATTAAATGCTTTCTGCATTGTACTGAAAGGAAGAAAAACTGTTTCATTGATAGAACCTCCAATCTGTACATCAGAAATGGTAAAGATGACTCCGACAATCTGAAAGTAAATACCATTTACCCGGATATTTTGTCCTACGGGATTTTCGCCTTCCAGAAAAAGCGTCTTGGCCACTTCTTCGCCGATAACACAAATTTTTCGATTATATTGAATATCGAGCGAATTGATGATCCGTCCGTATTTGAGGTGAGGACGTTCGAGAATAAAGTTTTCGGGATATACTCCTTTCACCAAATAAGATGCAGCTTTGTGTTTATATACAACATTTTTATCGACACCACCCGCAAAAAGTATTGGAGAAATATATTCCACCGATTTTGCCTTCTGGCGAATCAGTTCCAGATCACGATTGGTCATATCCCAGCTTCTGCCTTTTTTAAAGCCTTTATAAGGCTCGCTGGTTTGTTCGGCCCAAAAGAAACAAGTATTTGGAGAAAACCCATCTACGATTTTACTCATTCCTCCTTTGAAAGAGTTGCTGACTCCAATAAGAATGACAAGCATAAATATTCCCCAAAACACGCCAAACCCCGTAAGGAAGCTTCTTAATTTATTCCGGGTAATAGTTATCCAAATTTCCTGCCAGTAATCTACATCAAACATACAAACACTCCTTTTTAATTTTATTTATTCTGCTCTCATTGCCTCAATCGGACTTACCCGGGTAGCTTTTATAGCAGGCACCAAACCGGCTCCCACACCACACATTATCAAGGCAATAGTAGCAACAAATACGGTGGTAAGACTCACATTCGGATTCATTAATATGGAAGGCTGATCTGCTTTCGCATTGGCTTCAGCTATAATACCAACAATAGATGTTACGAATGTTCCTAGTACAATTCCAACATACCCGGCAACAGTCGTTATGAAAATTGATTCAGTGATGATCAATTTAAGAATAGAAGACGAAGTCGCTCCGATTGCTTTTCGGATACCGATTTCTTTAGTCCGTTCTTTCACTGTAATAAGCATGATATTACCTACGCCGACAATCCCTGCGACAAGAGATGCTGCGCCGATAATGAGAATAAATAAATTGATTATATTCATTATTTTCTCTGTCTGAGCTGCATCTTTTGCTGTATTGCGGACATATACGGCAGACATATCTTCCGGGTCGAAACGGTGAATTGCCGCTATTTTTTTACGAAATGATTTTTCAAATACTTCACTTTGCTCTTCTGTCGTGATTCCATTCACCGTGAAAGAAATTCTGTCATAGCCATTATTTTGCTTGAATATCAATTGGGCTGTTGTAAATGGAACGTATGCCGGCGTATCATTGCTGAATTGATTCTTTTTATCATAAACGCCAACCACCTGAAAAACAATATTATTCACGATAACGTATTTACCAACCGGATTTTGCTCTTTAAACAACACTTTCTTCATGTCTGAATTGATAACCATGACCCGGCGCATATTCAACATATCAAGTTGGTTCAGGAAGCGGCCGTTGCCATCTATCATTTTCACATTCATTATCTCAGCATAATCGGGAGAAACGCCCAACATTGTCCAATTGCCATAATTCTTTTCGTAAGAAATTGTTCCGGATTTATTGATCTGTGCTGAGACATATTGCACTTCTGGTATTTGCTCTTTAATAAGAGCATAATCCCGATAATCCAATTTAATTTGCTTATTCGAAGGAGTTCCCTTATACGTTTTTGATGTCCATCCGGGATAAAGTGTTATTGCATTTTTAGCACGACCAGAGAAGTTTTCCATGGTGGCATTTTTGAATCCATTTGCCAGTCCGAGCAGCACAATCAGCATAAATATTCCCCAAGCTACAGCAAGCCCGGTAAGAAAGGTACGCATCTTGTTCTTTTTGATGGTCGAACTAATCTCTTTTATTGCGTCAAAATCAAACATCAATTTATAAAGCTATAATTGGGTTTTCATTGATAGTAATCGTCTCAATCACTCCGTCTTTTATGTGAATAACCCGGTCTGTAGCATCTGCCACGGCCTGTTCGTGTGTCACAATCAACATCGTGATATTGTCTTCCGTATTGATCTGTCTCAACAACTGCATCACTTCCCCGGAGGTTTTACTATCAAGAGCTCCAGTCGGTTCGTCAGCTAAGATAATCTGTGGGCGGGAAATCAAGGCGCGGGCTATGGCGACACGCTGCCGTTGTCCGCCGGACAATTCATTCGGCATGTGTGCAGCATGTGATGCAAGTCCCATTTTCTCGAGATATTCCATGGCAAGCGCATTCCTTTTTTTGCGGTTGACTCCTTGATAGAAAAGCGGCAAAGCCACATTTTCAAGCGCATTCTTAAAAGAAATAAGATTGAATGACTGAAAAATAAAACCGATTTTCCGGTTACGAATACTCGCCGCTTTATTCTCATTCAAATTTTTGATGAGCAGATTATCCAGGTAGTAATCCCCCGAATCATACGTATCCAGCACACCTAAAATATTCAATAAAGTAGATTTTCCGGAGCCCGAAGCTCCCATTATAGAAAGAAATTCACCTTCTTCCACATCCATGTTTATACCTTTCAAAACATGCAAAGGAGCACCGTTGTGATAAGTCTTATTTAGGTCTCTGATTTTAATCACCGTGTTAGAATATTAAGAATTTTCGACAAAAAAAGTCTAAATAAACAAGACACAATAAAAAGATCTTTAGTGTACTAGTTATTTAGAACACTACAAATATAAGAGAAAGTTGATACATCAGCAATAAAATTGATAAAAAATTTCTGATTCACATAAAAAAAGCAAGTTTATAGAAAAAAAGTGAAGAAATTCCTGCAATATAGAGGCAAACTAATCCTCAACAAAGCGTAAAGACTCTATTTTAGACAATCTTTGCATTAGCTGTAAAAACAAGCCGGCTCTTATTTGCAACGTCATGAAACATTCATTATCGTAGGTCTGAGTGACAATCTGAGGCTCTAAATCTTTGATTATTTTCATTACGGCATTCATCATGGTATAATCGAAGTAGAAAGAAAGTGCTTTGTCTATTGTTTTCTCAACAAATTCTGCTCTGGACAAACACTCAGCCGCAGCTTCCTTATATGCGACAATCAATCCGCCGGTTCCAAGTTTTACCCCGCCGAAATAACGGATGACAAAAATCACAATATTCGTCAACTCGTTTGATTTGATCTGCCCTAAGATTGGCTTACCCGCTGTTCCCGATGGTTCACCGTCATCATTCGCCCGAAGAACCTCCTGATGCGGGCCGAGCATATAAGCCCAGCAAATGTGACGCGCATCATAATATTCTTTTTTAAGTCCGTCCAGCAGTTCTTTTACACTTTCCACATCCTCAACCGGATAAGCAAAGGCCAGGAATTTACTTCGTTTCTCGGTGACTTGCCCCTCTGCTTTTGATTTTATTGTTATGAACGTATCCTTATCAGGCATTTAAATTTCTTGAAGTCTGAGATAAAAAATAGTATTTTATTTATGTAAATCGGGCTTTCCAACCAGAAGTTCCTGAAGTTCTTCCGGCGACACATTTGCTCTGATATTTCCTGATTGTGCAAATGAGATTTTACCTCTTTCTTCCGAAACAATAATTACTTTCGAGTCCGTTTCCTGCGTTATGCCCAACCCGGCCCGATGCCGCAATCCAAAATTTTTGGGAATATCCTGATTCTGAGAAATAGGCAGTATACAGCCAGCCGATTTAATTTTACCATTGGCTATAATCATAGCTCCGTCGTGAAGCGGACTGTTTTTAAAGAAAATATTTTCAATCAGCAAGGTATTAATGTCGGCATTTATAACCTCGCCAGTCTGTTCGTATAAGTTCAGGTTCATATTTTGCTCTATCACAATCAATGCACCGGTTTTTGATTTAGCCATATTCATACACGCCAGAACAATAGGAGTATAGAGAGAATCCTGCTTTTGTCCTTTTCTCCGATCAAAAAAAAGCTGCATCGCCTGAACAAGCCGATAAGAGCCTAAGGACATCAAAAAGCGGCGGATATCATCCTGAAACAAAATGATAAGGACAAAAAATCCAATATTCATCATTGTGTCAAGAATAGCACCTAAAAGCCTCATTTGAAAAACATGCGATACCAGAATCCATAAGACAATGAATGCCAGCACTCCATTGAAAATCGTCGAAGTTCCGGAATGCTTCATCACCTGATAAGCCTTGTACATCAACAAAGCGACCAAAATGATATCAATAATATCTTTTATCCCAAAATTTTCAAGCATATACCTTTATAAACTATTTGTTATGTTTGCGTATTCAGAATTCCGAGCCTTTAATTTCATTAAATATCCGGACTGTTTCAACAGCTTCTTTCACATCATGAACTCTTAAAATAGCAGCTCCGTTGCATAGAGAATACATATTTAAAGCTGTTGTTCCGTTCAGACTTCCGTCTGCATTTACTCCCAATAATCTATATATCATTGATTTTCGGGAGATACCGACCAACAAGGGGAGTTCAAATATATGAAAATTACTTAATTGTGCCATCACCTCATAATTCTGATGCAGCGTTTTACTAAAACCGAATCCGGGATCCAGAATTATATCATTAACACCCATCAGACGTAAGGTTTCTATTTTTTCGGAAAAATAATAAAAAATATCTTGCTGCAGATTTGCATAATCCACCTGATGTACCATATTTTGGGGAGTCCCTTTCATGTGCATCAGGACATAAGGAACCTTCAATTCTGCCACTGTCCGAAACATGGCAGCATCCATCTGACCTCCGGAAATATCATTTACGATATCCACTCCGCAATCTTCTACAGCCATTTTCGCAACATCGGCGTAAAAAGTATCGATAGAAAGAATAGCTTTAGGAAACAAACGGCGCAGTTCAGGAAGAAAAGAAGTCAAACGGGACACTTCTTCTGTAACCGACAGCAAAGGAGAGTTCGGATTGGTCGACTGAGCTCCGATATCGATGATAGTCGCACCTTGCTCCAGCATCAGCCCAACACGCTCAATAATTTGCGTATCCGATTCCACCCGGCTATTGGTATAGAAAGAGTCCGGGGTTACATTCACAATACCCATCACCACCGGCGAACTTAAATCCAATAATGAACCCTTAATATTGATTATCTTACTCATGGTTGACAAAATAGTGTTGTTTAGCTCAATTCTATAATCGGTTCTTCAAAACAAGTAATTGTTTCCAGTCCATTCTCTGTGACCAAGTAAGTATTCTCGATTCCCACAGCGCCAATGCCCGGAATAACAAACTTTGGTTCCAACGCAAAAACCGTATTCTTTTCAAGGAAATCTTTTGAACGAGGAGTTAAGACTGGCGGTTCATTGATTTCCAATCCCAAACCATGTCCAACAAATTTTGCCTGCTGAACAGTACCCATAAAATAATCAGTCAACGAAGCATTCTTCACCATTTTTTCTGCTGTTTCGTACAAAGCAGCACAAGCTGTTCCGACCTTAAATTCATCCTGAATCTTGTGATGAATATCCATAGAAACCTGATGAGCGCGATAGGCTAGCACAGATGTTTTTCCAACAGAGAAAACCCGTGTCATATCAGTCATCCAGGGAGTGAAATTCCCGGCCATATCTACCATAATGGTTTGCCCATGTTCAATAACAGAACCATTAGCACCTAAAGGTACTACAGGAGAAATACCGGCTCCACCTAAAGCAAAATCGAATGGCGAGGGAGCTTGCGCATTATCTCCGGCTAGAAGGCTCCCCATAAATATTTCCATATTTTCCCCGTATCCGCGAAACTCGCCGATAGACCCATGCAGACGCATCAGCCTCTCTATTTCGATTTGCAATTGAATATCAGTCATACCCAAACAAAACACAGAGGAAATTGCTACATACACCGCTTCGTGTCGACGGGCACACAATCTGATTTGATTGATTTCATACGGAGTCTTGATGCTTCTTATCCGACGAAGTAATACCGAAGCATTCTGAACCGCAGGGTTTCCCAACGCATGCTGTAATCGGATAATTGAACTGTAGGGCACTGCATCAATTTCAAGGAAAATATTTTTAGGAAGTAAGATATTTCGTTCGGCCAAAAAAGTAGTTATCTGCTCCGGTTTATGAATAAGAACACTATTTTCCAGAACTTCACTGTTCGGTGATTTAATAAAATGAAGAGGTTTCCCTTCAACCGGAATATAGCAAAAACCCGTGTAAATTCCTCCTGTGGCATAAAAAATATTAACGTTCGTGGTCAACAAACAGGCATCAGCACCCTGTTCCCTTAGAGTTGACTGAATCCGTTGCAAACGGACAGCTAAATCTTCTTTTAATTCTGAATTTAACATCATTATTACATCATTTTTAGAACACAAGAATAGTACAAATATAGGGAAATTTTACCAGTTTCTCACTGAAGAAAGGACGGCCTCTGTCTTAAATACTATAAATAACAAAAAAGATTGCCGCCGAACGACAATCTTTTTTTTATAAAAAAGCTGCACCTGTGAAATTTGTGAAAACTCCGTACGACAGGATTTGAGTGCCTTATCTCCTTTGTAATTCGCCATGGTTCTCGAAGAACTATCCCGAAGGACGCGACTCGCCATTAGAAATAAAAGCTTGTCTCGGAATTGTGTATTATTTGATGAGTTTCGCAATTGACAAGCGCAGCTATATCTTAGTACTCATCTACCGTTTATATAATCCAAAGTTAACTATATAGTTTGTAAAATCCAAATTTTCATACATCTTTTTTCAAGCGATGGGAAACTTTTTTGGGACTGCAATTGGAGCAACCGGTACAAAAGGGTTGATTATTATCTCTTTTCACGAAGAAAAATTTATAAACATTAAACCCTAACTTACCAACGACAGCAATAGCGATGATTATAACAACAACTGTTTGCCACATAATCCAATCTCCTTTCTGTAAATTATATTCTTTATTTATAACCAGTGCCGGATTCTCCAACAGGCTATAAGATTAAACGATATTTAGTCTGTATTTAAAAAATCAGATTTCCTATCTGATTCACTAAAAGAGCGACCAACCAAGCCAACGAGGTAGAATAGAAAATACTAAACAACCCCCATTTCCACGAGCCCGATTCTTCCTTAATGGCAACAATAGTGGCAATACAAGGAAAATAAATCAACACAAAGAGTAGAAATGCGACGACCGTCACCTGATTGAACGTAGGTGTTCCATCCGGTTGAGAATCAGACGCAAGCCGCTGTTGCAAAGAGGTTTCCGCATCTTCTTCACCTGTGTATAAGACACTTAATGTACTTACAGCAATTTCTTTTGCAGGCATCGCCGACAACAAACTGACACTTATTTTCCAATCAAATCCGAGCGGGCGCATAACCGGCTCAATAAAGTGGCCGATTTTACCTATGTAAGAATTCGACTGGTGGTATTGCCTTTGTTCTTTGGTGATTTCAGACACTTTTTCATCTTTATCGGCTTGAGAAAGCTTCTTCTCCGAAAATGTCTGCTCTATTTGCTCTATTTGCTTCTCAAATTTGACATTTTCAGTCTGGTGCAACGGAAAGTATCCAAGAAACCAAACGATAATGGATGCAATCAGAATAACACCTCCCATTTTCTTCAGGTATTGCCGGGCTTTTTCCCACATGTGAATTCCAACAGATTTAGCTGTCGGAATACGGTAAGGAGGTAACTCCATCACAAAAGGACTATCTTCTCCTTTAAACAGAAACTGTTTGAATAGCCTGGCTGAAAGTATGGCAAGAAGAATTCCTGTAAAATAGAGTCCGAATAAAACCAAGCCGGCTTCCTGCTTAAAAAACGCTCCGGCAAAAAGCAAATACACCGGCAACCGGGCACTGCATGACATAAACGGATTGATCAACATGGTAATCATACGGCTGTTGCGACTCTCAATCGTTCGCGTTGCCATAACAGCCGGCACATTACAGCCAAATCCCATAACCAAAGGAATGAAAGATTTCCCATGCAATCCCATTTTATGCATTACCTTATCCATAATAAAGGCCGCTCGGGCCATATATCCGGAATCTTCCATAAATGAAATGAAAGCATAAAGAATCAGAATATTCGGCAAAAACACAATCACACCACCGACACCGCCTATTACGCCGTCAATCAACAAGTCTTTCAGCATTCCTTCAGACATATTGTGCTTCAACCAATCGCCCAACGCTCCCACTCCGGCATCAATCCAGTCCATCGGATAAGCACCTAAACGAAAGGTACACTCAAACATAACCAGCATAAAAAGCAAGAATATCGGAAATCCGACATACCTGTTTGTCACTAATTTATCAAGAGTTTGTGTAAGATGAAAAGGGTCTGCATCTTTTTCTTTATAAGTCTCAATCAAAGCACCGGAAACATATCCATATCTCGCATTGGTAAACGCAGACTCCGAATCTTCCTTTATAATGGATTCAACATCTTTCACCAACTCGTCTCTCAACGACAAGAGCTTTCCGCCATTGTCCTGAAGACTGACATAATTTCTAATATCAGAATCTTTTTCCAGCAGTTTAACGGCAATATAACGTTGAGGAAACTGAGTCAGCGGAAAGTGCAATTTATCCATCAGGATACTCAATCTACTGATTGCATTCTCAATGGTATTTCCGTAGTAAATATTTACATGCTTAAGATACTTATTTTGATTTTCATATTTACGGACTACGGCATCAAAAAGATGGCTGATGCCATCTCCAGAACGGGAATTTGTGGGAACCACAGGCACACCGATCATTTTGGAGAACATCTCATAATCAAACGAGTTTCCGCTGTTCTGTAATTCGTCATACATATTGAGGGCAATCACAAAATGCGCCTGCATGTCGATCAACTCCGTAGTCAGATAAAGATTGCGCTCCAGGTTTGAGGCAGCTACGACATTGATAATCACATCGGGTTTATCATTCACAATATGCCCGCGTACATACAATTCTTCCGGGGTATAAGCAGATATCGAATAGGTACCCGGCAGATCCACGATCACAATCTGATATCCTTTATGCTTGAAATATCCTTCTTTCGAATTGACTGTAACTCCACTGTAATTTCCGACATGTTCGTGTGCTCCGGAGGCAAAATTAAACAATGAAGTTTTCCCAGCATTCGGATTACCGACTAAAGCAACTTTAATAGTTTTGACATTATCGGAATGAAGATGTTCATTGGTATGTTCATCAACCACTCTGTTTGTAAACGCTTCATGCGTTTTATTCAAATCTTCTTCGTTAAAACTGTCTTCGGGAATAACCTCAACCAAAGCGGCCTCACTTCGTCGAAGCGAAACCTCGTAGTCCATAATTTTATATTTGATTGGGTCTTTTAATGGAGCATTAAGCAGAACTTTTATAGTCTTTCCTTTTACAAATCCCATTTCAAGAATTCGTTTACGGAAAGCACCGCTACCGTTCACTTTAATAATTACTCCTTTTTCTCCGTTCTGCAGTTCGGATAAAAGCATTATACTCTGGTTTTACAAATAAATTATAATCTGATATCTATGCAAAGATAACCTTTTCCTCGCGTATCTCAGCCTCTTTTCGACTTTTTATTTAAAGTCATTATAAATAAGAATAATACAATTCAGGCTGTGTACCGAAGCAAAACTACAAGCCTTGTTCTTTTGCCTTGTTCCAATAAGCATCCAACTCTGCAAGCGACATATCTTTGAGGCGACACCCCTTTTCGAGAACTTGCTGTTCCATGAAATTAAATCGACGGATAAATTTCTGGTTTGTCCTTTCCAATGCGTTTTCGGGGTTTATATCGTAAAGACGGGCTGCATTTACCAGACTAAAAAACAAATCTCCAAATTCGGCTTCCATGCTTTCTGCATTCTGATTCTGAATTTCCGCTTCCAATTCCCCCAACTCCTCTTTCACTTTAGCCCAGACATCCTCTTTCACCTCCCAGTCAAAACCGGAATTGCGAGCCTTGTCTTGTATTCGGTGAGCCTTTGGCAAAGCAGGCAGAGAATTCGGAACTCCCTGCAACACCGTTTTGTTTCCGCCTTTTTCTTTTAGCTTTATCTGTTCCCAGGAATGTTCCACCTCTTTCGCTGAATTTGCCTTTTGCTCACCATAAACATGCGGATGACGAAAGATCAACTTGTCGCAGAGGGAATGACAGACATCCGCAATATCGAATTCACCTTTTTCACTTCCTATTTTCGCATAGAAAACAATATGAAGAAGTACATCTCCCAATTCTTTCTTTATCTCTGAATTGTCATTTTGAATAATGGCCTCACATAGTTCAAACACCTCCTCGATGGTATTTGTACGCAGACTTTCGTTCGTTTGTTTAGCGTCCCAGGGACATTTCTCGCGCAATTCATCCATTACATCCAACAAACGCCCGAAGGCTTCCATTTTCTCCTGCTTCGTATGCATATATCCTATCTTTAAAATTTTACTATCTGGAATTTTATTGGCTTAAGTTTTGTTTTTCGCCTGTTCCGGAAAATTTATCTCTTCTGCTGAAGAAGAAAACGAGCTCGTCCAAGTGCATCATGAATATTGTCACAGACATTTTCCATACCGAGCAAATCGCCGAAACCCGATTTGCGCAACGAATCTCTTACTTCCGGACGTACACCGGAGAGTATAATCCGTATTTTGTCTTTTTTCGATTTTTTGCAAAGCACTTCCAGGTTGTGAAGCCCGGTAGAATCAATAAAGGGAACACGTCTCATCCGGATAATACGAATATGAGGGGTATCTCCGATGATTCTCATTTCTTCGTCAAACTTATTGGCTATTCCAAAAAAGAAAGGGCCATTTATTTCGTACACCTCAACCCCTTTTGGAAGAGCAAGCACTTCGTCATCGTGTATAATTTCTGAGTCATGCGATAAGTCTAATTTCTCTTTTTTTACTGAAATTTCCGTCACATCCGACATTCGTTTCATAAATACAAAGATAGCAAGCACTAACCCAACTTCAATAGCAATGGTTAAATCGAAAATAACTGTTAGAAGAAAAGTAGCCAGCAACACGGCCGAATCGGATTTAGAACCTCTCAACACGCCGATAAAACTACGCCATTCACTCATATTATATGAAACCACCACCAAAACTCCGGCCAGACAGGCCATCGGAATTTGCTTCGTGAGATCTCCCAGGAAGAGCAATATCAACATCAGCACCAGAGCATGAATAATACCGGCAATGGGAGTTTTTCCTCCGTTATTGATATTTGTCATCGTCCGCGCGATAGCTCCCGTTGCCGGAATTCCTCCGAAAAAAGGAGTCACCACATTGGCAACTCCCTGAGCGATTAATTCTGTATTTGAATTATGTTTTTTACCGGTCACACCATCAGCCACCGTTGCTGAAAGCAATGATTCGACAGCACCAAGAATGGCAATAGTAAACGCCGCAGGGAACAAATGACGAATTGAGTCGAGATTAATTGGTAAATTCTGCACCTCCGGAAGACTTCCTTTTATGCTGAAGCGATCACCAATGGTTTGAACAGTTGTTACCCCCCAATATTCTTTCAGAAAATAGACCAATACACTACAAAGGATAATAGCAACTAACGAACCGGGAACTTTTTTTGAGATTTTGGGCGTCAGAACAATAATTAGAACGCTGAGTCCTGAAATACCGAAAGTCCACCAGTCTATGGTATATAAATGAGTCAAATAGACTCCCCATTTCTGGATAAAGTCGGAAGGAACCTGAGGCAGAACCAATCCGAAAAAGTCTTTGATTTGAGTGGTAAAGATCGTAAGAGCAATACCACTTGTAAAGCCGACAATAATCGGGTAAGGCATGTATTTTACAACAACCCCCAACTTTAGTATTCCCATCAACAACAATAGCAATCCGGCAATAACCGTAGCGATGGCCAGTCCTTCAAGGCCATACTGTGTGACAATACCTGAAACAATCACCACAAATGCCCCTGTAGGGCCACCAATCTGAACATTACTTCCCCCTAAAAACGAAATAATAAAACCGGCAATAATAGCTGTGTAAAGTCCTTTTTCAGGAGTAACGCCTGATGCGATAGCAAATGCAATTGCCAGTGGAAGAGCCACAATACCGACAATGATTCCTGACATAAAATCGGACATAAATTTGTCCTTGTTATACCCTTTCAAAGAGTTAAAGAGTTCCGGCTGAAAAGCAGAAGAGAAAAAACCTTTCATTTCAATTTAAAACAAATATAAATTATCACAATTTAGAATTTCCCGGATAAAAGAACATTAAGTTATTTTATGAATAGAGAAGAACAACAACCCCAAAACAACGCACTATGTACCAAGTCATTAAAACGCACAAAAACACCTTCTTTAGAATTATTCTAAGTACTTAACTTCCAAGTTATTTTTCTTAAGTTTCTTTTTCCGCCGCAAAGGTACAAATTAAAATTTAAGCATTTCGGTCTGAGCAAAATCTTTGGTAAATTTGTAAAGGATAAATAAAAAACTATCATAATTATGGGAAAAAGCATTAAAGGAACCCAAACTGAAAAATGCTTGTTGACATCTTTCGCCGGTGAATCGCAAGCTCGTACAAGATATACCTTCTTTGCAAGTCAGGCTAAAAAAGAAGGATACGAACAAATCGCAGCTATTTTTTTAGAAACAGCCGATCAAGAAAAAGAACATGCCAAAAGAATGTTTAAATATCTTGAAGGCGGAATGGTAGAAATTACGGCTTCTTATCCGGCAGGTATCATTGGATCAACAGCAGAGAATTTAATAGCTGCCGCAGCCGGAGAACATGAAGAATGGGCTGTGGAATATCCTAAATTTGCAGAAATAGCTGAATCGGAAGGATTTAAAGAAATTGCTGTCATGTATCGCATGATTGCTCAGGTAGAAGCTATGCACGAAGCTCGTTACAAAGCCTTGTTGAGCCGCATCGAAAACGATGAGGTATTCTCTCGTGAAGAAGCTATCGAGTGGCAGTGCCGCAACTGCGGGTATGTCATTAACGCTAAAAAAGCGCCCAAAACATGTCCTGCATGTCTACATCCACAAGCATATTTCGAACCGAAAAAATGGAATTTCTAACTACAATTATTAGATAGTAAGAACTTCTGTTATACTTATGTATTGGTAATGAAAGGGGCCGTTCGCAGGAACGACCTCTTTCTGTTTTTTTATTGGACATCAAGCAACAAGAATATCTATGCCTGCGTTTGTTCAAAAAACGCCCAAAGCTTTTCATCAGGCACAGGAGCAGTCACATCAATCATTTCTTTAGAAACCGGATGAATAAATTGCACCCGGCGGGAATGCAGGCTGATGCTACCATCCGGATTGGAACGGTCAAAACCATACTTTAAGTCACCCTTGATCGGGCTTCCCATTTTGGAAAGCTGCGTCCTGATCTGATGATGACGTCCCGTCTGCAAATCGACCTCCAGAAGATGATAATTACTGGATGAAGCCAGTAATTTATAATGAAGAATCGCTAGTTTTGAATCCGGCTTTTCTTTGTCATAAGCATACGATTTGTTTTGCTTTTCGTTACGAACCAAATAATTCCGCAACTCAGCCTCCACTCTCTCCGGACAATTCTTCACAATAGCCCAATACGTCTTCTTAATCTCTTTGTTTTTAAACATTTCGTTGAGACGAGCCAAAGCCTTGCTGGTTTTTGCAAACACCACAATGCCCGTTACCGGACGATCGAGGCGGTGCGTCACCCCGCAAAACACATTTCCCGGCTTGTTATACTTTTCCTTAAGCCATTGTTTCACGGTTTCGGAAAGAGGTTCATCACCGGTTTTGTCTCCCTGGACAATTTCTCCGGAAGCTTTGTTGATAATAATAATATGGTTATCTTCGTAAAGGACTGTCATATATAAATATAAATTCGCTAATAAAGAAGCACTATCGGTTTATCTGATTGAAAACAAGGTATCTAATTTAGAAATAAGCAGTTCAATAAAATGAGTTTCATGTATCTCTTTTTCCATGTCACTTATTTTCAGTATACTATTGAATGTATATACTTACAACAAATAATGAACACTTCCTTCATAAAATTATCTACTCCTGAATTTCCCCAACCAGAGGAATATCCCGAAACCGAACGCAAAGAAAATTCTTATTTTTTTCATTAGCAACATTTTCATATTCTTTGTTTGCGGCTCAACCGATATAGTCCGACACTCAAATAAAACAGCTGTCTTTATGCGAAATAAAAAACGGCATAGAGAGACAATCTCTGTTCCAGCTTGTCACACAGACAGAAAAAACTCACAAAAGAGAATCTCTGTCGAATTGCAATCATTATTTTTGCAAAACAATTCGGGTTTTTCAGGTTTGTCGTCCGGATCCGTAATAAAATGTAAATGGGCTCTTTAGAGTAACAAAAAAACTGTGAAAACAAATTTTTCAATATCAATAACAACTAAATGAAATGAATATCAAGATATACAAAGCTACACAGAAGGATATCGACAAGCTGATTCAGCTAAGATTTGCTTTTCTACAAGAAGAATATACGCAGATTACAGAGGAAGAGTATACTAGACTTAAGCATACATTAAGAAGTTATTTCGAAGGACACCTTGTGCAAAACACATTCATAGCCATCCTCCTTGAAGAAAACGGAAAGACAGTTTCTACTTGCTTTCTTTCCATGAATGAAAAACCGGCAAGCCCGTCTTTTCCCAATGGAAAAACGGGCACTTTGCTCAACGTATTCACCTACCCTGCTTTTAGAAGAAAAGGATATGCAGGAAAGACGGTTCAACGAATCATTGAAGAAGCGAAAGAGATGAAAATAGATGTCATTGATTTACTGGCAACCGAAGCCGGATTCCCGCTCTATTTAACGCTGGGGTTCACCACAACGGAACATTCATTTATGAGGTTAGTGCTCTGACTGAAGCCCCGCAAAACAGACATTACCTACCAGGAACAATACAAATTGGTCAACGACACATCCTCTTCCTGTTCAGGAAGAAGGGGTCATCGAATATCTTTACCGAAAGGGGTAAACGCCAAACGAGCCAGTTCGAACTGTTTGTTTCCGAAAGGAATGCCGATGATCGTGATATAAAAAACAATCCCCAAAAATAAATGAGTTAGAAAAATCCAGAATCCACCAATCACAATCCAAATAATATTCATCAAAAGGTTGAGACATCCGCCTGAATTCCTGCCATCGACAACCTTGCTACCGAAAGGCCAGAGAATAAATAATCCGATTTTAAAAGTCTGAATACCGAACGGAATGCCAATAATTGTCAGTATCAACCCCAGACTTGCAACAAAATATTCAATCGCTACCGGCAATCCGCCAAATATAAGCCAGATAATATTTCCAAGAGTTTTCATAGAAGAGAGATGTTGGGAGTTAAGTATTTGAACATAGGGGAAAAGGAAATAAAAAGGGAAGCAATCCTCCCCTTTCCATTTTTCGTTGCACTTTTGTTTATCGGGCGGCAATTACTTCAATTTCCACCAAAGCTCCTTTAGGCAATGCTTTTGCGGCAAAAGCAGAACGAGCAGGGAAAGCACCTTCAAACTGAGTTGCATATACTTCGTTCATTGCCGCAAAATCTGCAATATCTGCTAACAGAACAGTCGTTTTCACCACATTATCAATAGTCAAGCCGGCTTCTGCAAGAATTGCTTTGATATTTCTGAAAGACTGTGCAGTCTGTTCTTTAATACCTCCCGGAACAAATTCGCCGGTGGAAGGGTCAACAGGTATTTGTCCGGAAATGTATAAAAATCCATTTACTTCTATTGCCTGGCTGTAAGGCCCAATAGCAGCGGGCGCATTGTTGGTCGCAATTACTTTTTTCATACGATTTAATTTTTAGGGATAGTAGAGGCGTTGCGTGCAAGATCTCTACCGGTTTTTTAATCATTATTTGAAGCGATTCAATAAAAATCAGGCTTCATTTCATAATATATTTATTTTTCACACATCAGCATTCACTTTATCTGATTATCAGAAATATAGTTTTTTCAAAGACATTAAAAGTCAAATATTCAGAAAATAACATCATATAACTAACCAATCAGGACAAACCTCAAAAGCGAATGCCTATTCTAAACCCAAAAGAGGGATTACTCTCCTAAAAAGTTCAATGCAGTTCCTTTTGGCGGATAACTTCATAAATCAGAACCCCTGCAGCAACCGAAACATTCAGCGAACCGATAGTTCCGAATTGTGGGATTTTCACCAGTTGATCTGCTATGCGTAAATTATCATTCGAGATGCCACTCTCTTCCGATCCCATGATAATGGCAACAGGCCCTTTCATGTCTGCTTCGGTATAAAGAGAAGCTGCTCGTTCGGTAGCAGCAACGATTTTCAATCCGCTATTTTTCAGGAACTGGATGGCCTGCGTCAGGTTGGGCTCTTTACAAACAGGAATTTTCAATAAAGCTCCTGCCGATGTTTTCACGGCATCAGCATTCACGGACACACTTCCGCGAGTCGGAATCACAATCGCATCCACACCGGCTACTTCGCAGGTACGCGCAATGGCTCCGAAGTTACGCACATCCGTCAATCCGTCGAGTACGAGAATAAATGGGTCTTTCCCTTGTTCATAAAGAAAAGGGATAATACTTTCAATGCTATCGTAGGTAATTGCAGAAAGAAAAGCAATCACCCCCTGGTGATTCTTTCTCGTATATCTATCGATGCGTTCAAGAGGGACTTTCTGCATCGGAATTTCATGTTCTTTCAACACCGCCTGCAGCTCTTTGAAAAGTTCACCTGAGAGTTCTCTCTTAACAATGACTTTATCAACGTTTTTACCGGCTTCTACGGCTTCAATAACGGCACGAATGCCAAAAATCATTTCTTTTTCTTTCATTTATAGAATCTTGTTTTGTTTTTCCTGTTTGTTGGCTGCCAGCATTGCTTTTGCATTTTCAATAGCCGCTTCGCTGATTTTTGAACCGCTCAGCATTTGTGCAAGTTCACGGGTACGTTCTTCTTCAGTCAACTCCCGTATGCGCGTGTTGGTCGACTCTTCATCGTGTGTTTTATAGACGAAATAATGACAATCGCCTTTGGATGCTATCTGCGGGAGATGAGTAATGGCCAACACCTGTTTGTTTTGACCGAATTCCTGCATAATACGTCCCATCTTGTCGGCCACTTCACCCGACACACCGGTATCTATTTCATCAAAAACAATGGTCGGCAAATTGGTCACATGTGCAATCAACGACTTGATGCAAAGCATTACACGGGATATTTCGCCACCAGACGCCACTTCCGACACCGGTTGTAAAGGGACATTCTTATTGGCCGAAAACATAAACTGCAAATTGTCTCCTCCGGAAGAATCGGGAAACTTTTTCGGAGTTATGCCGCATTCGAAACGAACAGTTGGCATTCCTAACTCCGACATCTTCGCCACTAATATTTTTTCAATATTCCCTTTAGCCTGTTGTCTTTTTTTCGAGAGTTTTTCGGACAAAGCAAGCATGGTTTGCTTTCTAGCTTCCAGATTTTTTTCCGCTGCGCTAATATTTTCATCAAGCGAATCAATATTTTCCAATTGCCGTTTCAATTGCACGAAAAGAGAGAGCAAATCTGCCACTGAAGAAACCCTATGCTTTTGTTGCAAGGAATAGATCAAATCCAAACGACTATGAATATATTCCAGGCGTTCGGGAGAAAACTCGATGTGTTCTGCTTCCCGCTCCAATTCCGGAGCCAGATCTTTGAGATCAATATATGCTGTTTCGAGCCGCTGAGCCATTTCTCTGGCATTCGGATAAATATCCGACAATGCCTGAATCACCTGTAAAGCTTCTTTAAGACTGCCGACAACACTACTTTCCGAGTTAGACAATAACTCATAAACCCTGAACAAAGACGATTTAATATCTTCCGAATGATTCAGTAGCGATAGTTCTTGTTCCAGCTCTTCCTGCTCGCCTTCCTGCAGCAAGGCTTCTGCTAAAGCATCATGTTGAAAACGAATAAACTCTTCTTCATTTTTATTATTACGGGCTTCTGTCTGAAGATTTTCCAACGCACGCTCCGCCTTCTTGTAAGCTTTGAATGCCGCCTGAAATTCATCCAGCAAGAGGGTTGAACCGGCTAATAAGTCCAAAACTTCAAGTTGAAAATTATTGTCTCCCAGCAATAGATTTTTATGTTGAGAGTGAATATCAATTAATTTTTCGCCCAACTCTTTCATGTTGGCCAGCGTAGCCGGCGTGTCGTTAATAAAAGCACGCGATTTTCCTTCCGATGAAATTTCGCGGCGAAGAATAAACGAATCGGCATCATACTCGATATCGCGGTTTTCACAAAATGTCTTCAAATTGTAATTGCGTACATCAAAAACGCCTTCAATTATACATTTGCTCTCTCCCGCCTTAATGGTTTTGGAGTCGGCACGTTGTCCCAGGATCAGGGACAATGCGCCCAGGATGATAGACTTTCCGGCTCCTGTTTCTCCCGTAATCACGGAAAATCCGGGATGAAAGTCAACTTCCAGTTTATCGATTAATGCATAATTTTTAATATATAATGAGGTCAGCATAAGCGTTGTCGGATCTGCTATAAATTCTTGAAAATTCATCCGGTTTGCGACTACGGCAAACAAGTGTTCAAAGGTAATGAAAAAAGAGGAAATTGACGTAATCCTCTGTTTTTTCAACGAAAGGGAGAATCTGAAAATGCAATAAGCACAAACAAACCGTTTCGGATGCCATCGTCATTCGGGCTGATTTCGTATCTTTGAATGCCATAATGCAAACAACCATGACTAAAAAGCTATTATTCATCGTCCTCATTGGGCTTTCTGCCTACCCTGTTCTTTCACAAGGGAGTGAACAAACTTCAACAACGACCTCTCAAAAAAATCCCCAAAAGGCAAAACGAGAAATAACACAAGCCGATGCCCTTGCTGTTGCTTTGAAATTTATCAATGGGTATGTCGCGGCCTGTAACGCAAGTACAAATGAGACAGAGTGGATAAAAAACAATTCCGCTTGTACACCTGCATTTAAACACAAATTATCCGAACTTATAGACAAAGCCTTCGAAGAGGATCCGGAATACGGATTGGGGTTTGATCCGATATTGAATGCACAGGATTATCCGGAGGAAGGGTTTGAAGTAGACCGGTACGACTTACAGGCAGGCTATGCAGTGGTGAGAGGAAAAGCTGAGTGGAAAGCGATGAGAATCACCGTCAAACTAATTAGAAAGGACGGGAAATGGTATATTGACGGCTGTGGAATCATAAACATTCCCAAAAACCGCCAAAGCTAAAATTTTACGTATAAAAAAATGCCGACTGAAAATTGTTCAGTCAGCATTTTTTTATAACTTGCGTCAAGCGAGTTTGTCAATTAACAACCACAGCTACCACTTCCACAGCCACAACCTCCGTGTTCATGATCATGCTCATGTTCATCACCACAGCCACAGCCATCGCTTCCACAACCACAGCCACCAGAGAATAAAGCCGCAATTTCTTCCGGAGTTGCTTCTTTCACATCAAGCACTTTTCCTGAGAAATGTAATGTTTCACCGGCCAAAGGATGGTTAAAATCCATTGTCACGGTATTGTCTCCTACAGCTACAACAGAACCATTCAAACGATTACCGTTGGAGTCCATCATTGGAAGAGTAGCTCCTTCAAATACCACTTTTTCATCAATTTTGCCATCCACTTCAAAGATGTTCTTTGGTAATTCGACTACGTTTTCATCCACGTATTCGCCATAAGCATCTTCCGGAGAAAGTACAAAATCAAAAGCAGCTCCTTCTTCCAAATCATCCAATTCTTTTTCAAAAGCCGGAAGCATTGAATTTGTGCCAAAAATAAATTGTAGCGGATTTTCAGGTGTTGCTCTTTCCATTAGTTCACGCTCATCACCCTCACCCACATGCAGGTCGTATGATAGAGATACCGATTTGTTTTGCGAAATTTTCATATTCTTCAAATTAATAAATAGTTATAGATTATATAACAAATATCGTGCCCCAAAGTTACGTAAAATAAACGAGGCACTGTATATTTATAAAAATTACTTATGCGCTATATAAGCCTCTTTCAACTGGCGAAGCGCTCGTTCCAAGTTCGAACGCGGCGTGCCGATATTGAGTCTCATAAAGCCTTTTCCTCCGGGTCCGAACATAGCTCCGTCGTTGAGAGCCAATTTCGCTTCATTGATAAAGAACGAAACCAGTTCCTGCTGCGACATCTCTAATTGGCGACAATCAAGCCAGATAAGAAAAGAAGCTTCCGGTTCAATAACTTTCACCTGAGGCAGATTTTCCTGTAGATAATCAACCGTGAACCGGACGTTTTCCCAAAGATAATCTTTCAGTTGACTGAGCCACTCATCTCCGTTTTGATAGACAGTCTGTGCTGCCAGATATGCAAAAATATGTCCTTCTTCCAATTCACTTGCCTTTAAATAATCGAAGAATCGGACTCTCCATTTCTCATTCGAAACAACAGCAAACGAACTGACGATTCCTGCAATATTGAAAGTTTTGCTAGGAGCCATAAAGGTGATGCTGATGGCCGCTGCTTTTTCGGATACGGAAGCAAACGGAATATGTTTGTGCCCGTTCAAGGCCAAATCGGAATGAATTTCATCCGAAATCACCATTACATTATTCTCGTAACAGATATCAGCCAGTGTAGACAATTCTTCTTTCGTCCAGACACGTCCACCCGGATTGTGAGGATTGCAAAGGATGAAGACTTTCGCCTCTTTGACCTGCTCCTTCAATAAATCAAAATCCATCCTGAAGTTTACGCCGTCAAAAATCAATTCGTTGTATACAACTTCCCGTTTATGAAGTGTAGGAACAATTCTAAAAGGATGGTAAACCGGTGGCTGGATAATCACTTTATCCGACTTATCTGTAAAACAGTCGATAACAAATGCTATTCCTTTTACGATACCGGGAATAAAACTAATCCATTCTTGTTTGAGCTTCCAATCATGATGCCTGTCCACCCAGTTAATAATACTGCTGTAGTAGGCTTGGGAAGGGACAGTATAACCAAAAATGCCATGCTTTGCCCGCTCAATAATAGCCTCTTTCACACAGGAAGGACTTTCGAAATCCATATCAGCAACCCACATCGGAAGCAGATCGGCACGACCGTATCTTTCCTGCAAGACTTCAAGCTTAAGCGCATCAGTTCCTCTTCTGTCAATAATTGTATCGAAATTATATTTCTCCATTTTTTATAGTTAAGTTCTGTCCGGAATAAGGCTGAAAGGCCTTTTCATCTAGTCCGGAGTTTTATTCGAAAAGAATTCAAATTCAAACGATAAGTCTTCGTAAACTTCGTTTTTCAAATTGACATTCTCTGTCTCAAACATCTTTATCTTTTTTAAAATTTCCGGAATACATTCTTTTTGATTGCGTCCGGTATGTTTTAACGCCAGAACGGCACTGTTACGAAGCGGAACGTTTTGGGAAGACAAAGCATCGCTCCAGACATGTGAAAGATTTGACAAAAACAGTTCGCCATGAAGTTTTCGGGCCAAATACATTCGCGCAAGTAACCAATATGCAGTCGCTCTTACCGACAAATTGTCAGACAGCGCCCAATTTCGAATCAGGTCAACCGCAAAAGGCAATTCTTGAAATAGATGAATAGTCAATTGTTCCCGTATTTCCTGATTGGGAATTTCAACCACCCAGACATTGGCTTTCTCTTCCGAAAACTCATGAGGCGGATAGAGCATTCCTGCCAGAATCTTCAGTTCGCGCGTATCCTCCTTCCAAAGAATTTCAGCCAACTCGGCATTTGGTTCGTATCGGGTTGATATTTCTTTGATTTGAGAAATCATCAAACCGAAATTCAGTTTATAGGCCAAACCATATTTTCTCATTCCCGCCGAAGCATCTCCGTTCATTGCCATACGGCAACGTTTCCGGATTTCCTGCAAGATCGGATTCATTTTCGGTTGCTCCATTCTTACAATTCGTAATCAACAGCTTTTCTATCAGTTACAGCTTCACGGATAAAGGGAAGAAGAGCCTGGTGCTTGGGATGATTCTGATAAATATCCAGAGTCTCTTTGCGATCTAATTCCGAATAAAGAACAACATCGAAGTTACCTCCACCCAGAAAGTCAATACCGACCTCGATGTGAAGCAATCCGGGCACCTGTCCTTTAAGAGCCTCCAATTTATCTTTTATCAACTGTGCATTTTCAGCTTTTGAGTTTCCGTGGGCTTCTTCTTTGAGCTTCCACATTACAATATGTTTCACCATAACTTGAGTATTCTTTGTATTTAAAACAAAAATAGCCCATTTATTTTGAAGTAAGGTAAATAATTTACGGCATTTCTGAGATATTGTATGAAATTAATAGCTTTTTATGAAGAACTTCATCAGATATACCGATTCAAATTCTTAATTTTGCAAAACAAAGTAACGAACAGTTCTTCGTTAATAATTCGAATCTCAGAATAAGACAATCTCTTAAACAGCAATCACCTGTAAAAGGGAGAAAGCGCATTAGCTTGAAGAGAATGGCTGTATTCGGAATTATTTATTAGTTATTTAAATAACAAGGATTTGAACATTAATTTTCCACATGAATCTAAATAGAGAAACTCAATATAAATTTTTAAGACTTTATGAATAACAGAATTTTAGTAACAGGAGGTGCCGGATATATTGGTTCGCATACTGCTGTAGAATTACAAAATGCTGGTTACGAAGTAATCATTGTTGATAACTTGTCTAATTCGACTGCAGATTCTATCGATGGTATTGAAAAAATCACCGGAAAACGTCCCGTATTTGAAAAGCTGGACTTGAACGATGTGGAAGCATTGAAGGCTTTATTTGAGAAATATACCGGTATTTCCGGAATTATTCACTTTGCAGCCAGTAAAGCTGTGGGTGAATCGGTAGAAAAGCCCCTTCTTTATTACCGTAACAACCTGAATTCGTTAATCAATCTACTGGATTTGATGCCCAAATACAATGTGAAAGGAATTGTTTTCTCCTCTTCCTGTACGGTCTACGGAGAGCCGGATCTCAATCCGATTGACGAAACAGCTCCTATCAAACCGGCAGCTTCACCTTATGGAAATACCAAACAAATCAACGAAGAAATAATCCATGATTATATCAAATCGGGAGCCAATATTAAAAGTATCATCCTTCGTTATTTCAACCCCATTGGTGCGCACCCGACAGCAGAAATAGGAGAATTACCCAATGGCGTTCCTCAGAACCTGGTTCCGTTCATCACTCAGACAGCAATTGGTGTTCGCCAGCAATTAAGCGTGTTTGGAGATGACTACAATACACCTGATGGTTCTTGTATCCGTGATTTTATCAACGTGGTTGACCTGGCAAAAGCCCATGTGGTTGCAATCGACCGGATGCTTAACGACAAATCAGACGATAAGGTAGAGATTTTCAATCTGGGAACAGGAAGAGGAGTCTCTGTCCTGGAACTAATTCAAGTGTTTGAGAAAGTATCGGGAGAGAAACTCAATTACAAGATAGTAGGCAGACGTGCAGGTGATATTGAAAAAATATGGGCTGAGCCGACCAAAGCAAACACCGTACTGGGATGGACAGCCAAAGAAACCGTTGAAGATACCATGGCTTCTGCCTGGAAATGGCAATTAAGACTAAGAGAAAAAGGAATTATGTAATTCCGGATACGCTATATAGAAAAGAAACGGGTTGCAATGATTCAAATCAGGCAACCCGTTTTTTCTATAAATATGCTTATTGACGCTGATAAAACATCTCTTTTTCGATAAGCACTCCTTTCTCTACATCTTTTTGTATCAATGAAAATTTATCCCGGGAATATATTTTTAGCTTCTCGGCATATTGAATATCATCGATAAAGAAAACGAGATGCTCTCCATCCACATAAGCATTGCCCCAGGTCGTGGAACTTTTAAGAGAACCGCTCACGCTTATTTTCGACACTTTCAAAACATTATTTTCATTTCTAAAAACCAGAAACGTTTGACGATCTTTATTCCTCAAATCGACTCTATCGGAAAGCGATGCATCCCGGTTTCTCTTTAAAATCCCTACATTCAGCCATGTGCCCGTAAACACAAAATCCGAAGCAGTCACCTCCTGAACAGCTTCCGGTAGAATCGTCTGTGCCTTCATCTTACAAGAGCTCAATATGCAAACAAGCATAATGCACAAAATGGCGGCAGAGTTCCGGCAGAATAAGTATTTTAAATCATTCAGAAGCATACGGTATTAATTAATCCATATTTTTTTTGTAAAGAAAATATTGCCGCTGGCATACCTTAAGATATAAACATTGGGGGCAAGACGTTTCCTTAAAAGAATTTCATTTGTTGGAGAATTACCGGAAGAGATCAAATTTCCGGCTAAGTCATAAATAAAATATTGACCGAATTGATTATCCTGGTTCAAAAATAGTAATTTATTTTCCGCTTGATTATAAAGAACTGCGTCTCCCGATTTCGAAGTGCTTTGGGAGAGTATACCGGATGTTGGTCTAACAATTCTCACCGCATAGTCTTCCACTTGTCCATGTTGCAAGCTGTCGCAAGCTGAATATCCGCCCCAGTCGTTTCGTATTCTCATTCTCAAATAGGTATTTAATACTGCATTTTGAGGAGGAGTTACCGCAATCGTGAAAGGTGAACTGTTCACGTCCAGTAATTTTTTAGAATCGGCTACCAATTCCGATGTTTCAAAAACACCATTATTGTTATAATCGATCCAAGCTTTAATCCATTGCTTGTTTGCGGTATAACTAACACTGAGCGTATGACTTTTACCCAGTTCCAAATCGGTTGAAAATATATTATTCAAGCAAAGCATGGATGAATAATCTACAAAGTAGGCATTATTATGAAGGTTGTATCCTCCGGAACTATTGTCGATAGTACCGAAGGTGACTCTTGTCGGCCCGATCTGAAAATTTCCCGGTTTTTTAATTCCCCGGGGAGCACAAGCATAATCAGCAATTGAGATATCGGTGTCTATAGATAAATCAGTAGCACCTAAGGAATTGATAAGCCCACCCCTTGTTTGCAAAAAGACAGCCAAGGCTCGCTCTCTTTGCCCCGGAGTAAATTTCTGAGGCTTATTGGTGTAATTCATCACGTTATACTGCACTCCCTGGTAAGCTTTTTCCGTACAAGGATTATTACTCTGCTTCGCTACCGAGGCAAGCGAGTAAACGTATGTATTCAATAGGCTTTGGCAGACTTCCGTATCACAAACTTTGTCATTATCAACAGAACAATCGGAATCGGAGGGACATCCGCCGCCACTCGAATCTGCATCTCCGAAAGGATGCAGCAGCCCCAATCCGTGTCCAAACTCATGCGCCAGCGTTGTACCATCTTTATTTTTAAGAGTTGCTATTTTCATAAAACTATCATAATAATAGTCTGAATTTGTTGGATAGCCACACCACCCCATCAATCCATAAGTAGTTGTATTTGCATCAAATGTCGTTACCACATAAATATTAAAATAGGAAGATTCATTCCAATGAGGAGAAAGTGCACGAATAGAGTCAGCCGTAGTTCCTTTAGATGAACTATACACTCCGTATTGATCATAGGTGCTTATTCCGGCTCCACTTACCCGAACAATACCATTTGTCGGCTGACAATGAGGGTCTCGTTTAGCTAACACTAATTTAAACGGAATAACAGTGCCGTCATAATTACCCGTACCTTCCGGAAAGAATGTCGTGTACTTTGTTGCATACATTTCGTTTGCTCTGTCAATCCATGCTTCCACAAGAGAGTCACTCACCGTGTAATCTGCAAACGGCGAAGAAGAAGAAGGTTCTATAATATGGACGACTACAGGAACTTCGTATACTATTCCATTGTATAAAGCACTTTTCATGGCGAGTCCCATCGATTTTAGGAATTGATGAACATTTTGACTCACAAGCTGCTCTTCAAACCTTTGTCTTTCAATTTTTTCGTTTGGGAAGCGTTCTTCTAATTCTTTCTGAACGTGATCAAAACCACATGTTTTCTGGGCATGAGCGAATAAGGAACAGGAGACGATTACTGCAAAAAGTAGAATTTTCTTCATATAAAACAAGAAGTTAAATAGTTAAGGATAAACTCAATCAGGTAAAAATACACGAAATTGTTGTTGTAAAGCTTATTTTTTCACAAGATTAAATTTTCACGAGCAGGTGGCATATAACTCGCCTGATTGTCAAATTATTGCCTGGAGTGATTTAATAAAAATCATGCTTCGTTTCACAAGATAAGATTTTTTCAACAATGTATCACAATATACTGAACAAAAGTATTATTTATTGACTATTTTAACAAGTTTACTCCGTCAGCATCATATAAAAAAAGAAATCGTGTCAAACCTAAGCTCAACACGATTTCTTTATATCATGAACACGTGTAATTATTTCACGCCATGCATCAATTTCAATATTTGCTTGTTCAGCAGAAGCACGATTATACCAATGGAAATAGCACCAAAAGCCATTATCTGATAAACATCTGTTACTCCCATTGTGCTGGTAACGGAAGCAATCCATCCGCCAACCCAGTTCGCAAAACAAGAAGATAACAACCAAACGCCCATCAACAGGGAAGCCAATTTAGCCGGGGCTAGTTTCGTTACCACAGAAAGTCCGGTTGGAGATAAACACAATTCACCTAAAGTGTGCGTAAAATAGGTGAAAACCATCCACCACATACTTGCTTTGATAGGACTATTAGGGTCGGAACCAACCTGGTAAGCCGCTGTAAGAATAAAGAAAAATCCGATACCTAGCAATATCATCCCAGCCCCCATTTTAATAGGAGTTGTCATTTTTTCACCAAGCTTTGACACCCATAACTTTGCAAAAATAGGAGTAAGCAGGACAATAAATATAGGATTAACAGACTGAAAATATTCTGTAGGAATAGTAAACAGACCGAAAAAGTTACGATCGAGATGCTTGTCGGTAAACAGCGTAAAAGAAGATCCCGCTTGTTCGAATCCGGCAAAGAAGAAAATGGCAATAAAGAAAAATATAAAAATAGATGCCACGCGTTGTTTCTCCGCTTTAGAGAGGGCTTCATTTCCCGAAACAACATCTGCTCCTTCTTTCTCAATATTATTCAAAGACGGTTTTCCGGCTGGCTTCATTCCCAGCTCTCCCAGGTATTTATTTCCAAGTGTGTTGTATAGCAATTGCCCGAATAACATCCCTATGGCAGCAGCCAAAAATCCATATTTATAACCGAAAGTTAAGATGTCACCTGTTTCAGGATTAGAGGTCGCAAACAAACTGTTTGATAAATAACCAACAACGATCGGAGCAAAAAATGCTCCAATATTGATCCCCATATAAAAAATGGAAAACGCGGAGTCTCTTTTCGGATCGCCCTTTTGGTATAATCCTCCGACAAGCGTCGAAATATTGGGCTTGAAAAACCCGTTTCCAATAATCAATAAAATCAAACCGATCCAAACACCGACATGTGTATTGATAAAAAACAGCGAAAGTTGCCCTAACATCATGGTAATACCTCCAATAGTTATTGAATGGCGTTGTCCCAGATATCTATCGGCCAACCAACCTCCAATAAGAGGAGTAAAGTAGACAAATCCGGTAAAAATACCATAAATCAGACTCGCCGTAGAATCACTAAATCCCAATCCACCTTCAAGGAAGCTTCTTGTTAGATAAAGAACAAGGATACCCCGCATTCCATAATAGGAAAAGCGCTCCCACATTTCGGTGAAGAAAAGCAGATACAACCCTTTTGGGTGACCTTTTTTCTTGTGCACATCCGCGTCAATTGCTTCTGTCATAAACATTTATACATTTAAATTACTAATTCTATTTTGTTCCGCATACATATTGATAGAATGCAGAAAAACTAATTACAAATTATACTTTATCGGAATAATCCAAAACAACTTTTTGATTAAATGCACACAAAAATAACGATAAAAATATCTTTTTTTCCATAAACTTAAAAAAAACACAGTTTGTTTTCCCAATTTATTTTTTCTGAAGAAGTCGGAAGAACCACTCCGGCCTGCCATTCCTACAGGGCAGCAGCCTTAAGGGGTTATACACCAGACACTCCTACTTTTCACGAAAAAGCTGGAAATTACATCGGATGTAATTTCCAGCCTGAATCTATCATTTTATTTTTCTTTTATAATAATATTAATCGGAGTTCCGGTCAAATTCCAATTATCACGCAATCGATTCTCAAGGAAGCGCTTATACGGGTCTTTCACCCACTGAGGTAAATTACAGAAAAAAACAAAAGTCGGTACGTGTGTATTTGGAATCTGTGTCACATACTTAATCTTAATATATTTTCCTTTATTGGCCGGAGGCGGTGTTTTTTCGATAAGCGGAAGCATAATTTCATTCAACTTGTGTGTCGGAATTTTGGCATGCCGGTTATCAAATACATCCTTCGCAGTTTCCAGCACCTTCAGAATTCGTTGCTTAGTCAAAGCGGAAGTGAAAATAATCGGAAAATCCGTGAAAGGAGCCAGGCGTTCACGAATAGCATTTTCAAAGGTTTTAATCACGATCAATTCTTTGTTTTCCACCAAATCCCACTTATTAACACAGACAACCAGTCCTTTTCTGTTTTTCTGAATCAATGAGAAAATATTCAAATCCTGGCTTTCGATTCCTTTCGTGGCATCAAGCATCAGCACACATACGTCTGAATTTTCAATAGCACGTATCGAACGAATCACCGAGTAGTATTCAAGATCTTCTACCACTTTCCCCTTTTTACGGATACCGGCCGTATCCACAAGGAAAAAGTCCATATTAAATTTATTAAAACGTGTATAGATTGAATCTCGTGTTGTCCCGGCTACATCTGTAACAATGTTCCGATCTTCTCCAATGAGTGCGTTCACAAATGATGACTTTCCGGCATTGGGTCGGCCCACGATAGCCAGTCGGGGAACTTCCGGCAATACCTCGTCGTCTTCCGCTTCTCCCGGAAGTTTCTCTACAACCAAATCCAACAAGTCGCCCGTTCCCGAACCACTCATGGCTGAAATACAAATCGGATCGCCTAAACCTAAAGAGTAAAACTCTGCAGCAGCGTAATGCATTTCAAAATTGTCGGATTTGTTAGAAACAACAATCACCGGTTTAGTTGAGCGACGTAACATTTTTGCCACATTCCCATCCAAATCGGTCAATCCGTTCTGGACATCCACTACAAAAAGGATTACATCTGCCTGCTCGATGGCGATAAATACCTGTTTATTGATTTCTTCTTCAAATATATCATCTGAATTCAGCACCCATCCGCCCGTATCCACTACGGAGAATATCTTTCCGCCCCATTCAGCCTTACCATACTGTCTGTCACGAGTTGTTCCGGCTGTTTCATCCACTATTGCCTGACGCGATTCTGTCAGTCTGTTGAAAAGAGTTGACTTTCCTACATTAGGGCGCCCAACAATCGCTACTAATCTTCCCATAAGAGTCTTTTAATTCTAATTTCGTACAAAAATACAACAATTTATCGACATTTTAGCCTACTTCGGGCGTGGGATTTTACTTTCGTATAATGAAAACAACAAAATAGAGGCGATAGAGTATATATTTTTTCGTTTTATTTACATAAAGAAATAACCAAGAGGCACGTACATCTAAAGGAAAGAGCAGGCATGCGGATTCCAAAATCGGAGGCTTATCAGCAAAAAGGATTGGGACAACCTTGTAAATGCCTTGATTATTCGGAATATCCATATCGAACATCATAAAAAACAGAATAGAGAATATACGAGTCTTTTTCATGGTGGAAAGCTCGAGGCGAATGGCCGGTTATTCAGCTTTCCATAATTCACCTAATCCGTAAGCAAACAGATCATTACAGGCATATCTGTCGTATCGTAACATTTTTTCCGTTAGCGTCCGGAATCCCATTTTCCTTGCGAGCTTCATTGTGTTTATCCGAATATACTAACTCAATAGTCTCAGGAACTAAAGCCGGAATAGAAACCCGAAATATCAGATCTTTTTATTCGCGAAAATATGAAAAAACTCATCTCTGCGTGAATTACCAATTGCAATCTCGAAATTTCGAATAAAGACATCGTTATTGTCGAAAGAATCAATATGCGTTTTATTGACGATGTACGATTTATTGATGCGAAAAAATGTGTTTACCGGAAGAAGTTCCTGTATGGCTTTAAGATTGAGTCGCGTAATAATACGCCGATCTTCCATCTGAATAATGACATAATCCTTCAACCCTTCCACAAACAGGATTTCACTCAGGTTGATCTTGAAATATTTTCTTTCCGATTTCACAAATATAAAATCATCTTCAGCAGAATTACTCTCCTCATTTTCTTCATTCAAGAGCAGAGAATGGTATACAATCGCTTTATTCACGGCTTTACGGAATTTAGCGGGATCAATCGGTTTAACTAAATAAGCGATAGCATCTACTTCATAACTATCCAATGCATATTGGGAATAAGCTGTTGTAAAAATAATTAATGTTTGTTTCGGAACACTATGGGCAAATTCTATCCCGTTTATTCCCGGCATATTAATATCTAAAAATATCAAATCTACATTCGTCTCATTCATAAATACGGAGGCATCTTCCGCATTATTGAAACTTTTCAGTAAATGGAGCTGAGGAATTTCTGCAATCAGCAGTTTCACCCCTTCACGGGCAATCGGCTCATCATCAACGACAATACATTTCATAGGGTTTAAATTTTACGATTAAAGCTGAAAAGACCGCTTAATTTTCAAGACATTACAACAATTGATTTAATAAAATTTACGCTTCGCTCCATATTCCTATTTTTTTGTTTAAGTAAATGTTCATAATTAGTTGTAGGTATATACATCGATAGTATCCTAAAAATAAGCAATATGACGAATTATATACATGCGACCAATTTTACAGGATAACTTAATAAAATAAAATACTTCAGCTATTTGGAGATGAATTCCGGCGATTCTAAAAAGTAAACTTTGCCTCAAAAGCTCAATTCTAATTTCACGGTATAATTTCGTTCTGTTTTCATTTGTTCCAAAGAATACCTTCCTTTACACAGTAAATCCAACCTTCGTGTGACATTAGCCAACCCAATCCCTCCTGTTTGTAAATCCGGATTCTTTTCCGGAATTGAATTTTCACAGACAAAGAACAATTTTTGTCCATTCATACGGAACGATAAATGAACATAAGAGTCTTTCCGGCTATCGTGATTGTGTTTGACTGCATTTTCGACAAAAATAATAAACAATAGGGGAACTATCCGTACATTATCCGCTTTTTCTCCCGTTACCGTTATTGTGTAATTAAAATAATCTCTTCGTGTTTTCTCGAGTTCCAGAAAATCGGTCAGAAATACAACTTCATCTTTCAAAGACACTTTCCTTCCCTTATTTTCATTCATTAGATAGCGGAGCATTTCTTCTAATTTGCCGATAATATGAATGGCCATTTCGGGGTCTTTTCTCACCATTATATTGGCATTATTAAGCATATTGAACAAAAAATGAGGATTAATCTGATTTTCAAGAAGTTTAAGTTCCAAATGTAGAGTTGTAGATTCCAGCTCTTTTGATTGTTCCATATCCAGAATCCATTTTTTGAACAAAACAAAAGAAGAAGTTCCCGCAAAAAGCAGAAAAAAAGCAAGGAAAGCCGATAGAATATTTATAAAGGAAGTAAAATAGCCATTGATTCTAACCTTATTTACAATATTCCCGGGAACATTTCCTTTTTCCGCTCCCGTGCTCTGTATCAATACCACAATAGTTATCATCACTAAAACCAGGAAGGTCAAAGAGATAAAAAACTTCCACCATTTATTCTTTAAAAGCAAACAAGGAGTAAGCACGTAAATATTTAAGCAACATCCTCCTCCGATAACCCCTGCAAAGACAAG
>JASGFJ010000042.1:0-37999 GCA_047605645.1 Dysgonamonadaceae bacterium
CAAAGATAAGAACCGATAAGGCACCGAAAAAGACGTACTTCACCGAATGCTTACTTTGTTTTTACCCGGCCATTGCCTCTTGTTCCGCCACCACCCAAATAATCCTGGTTTAATAGTTCAAAAGCCAAATCTATCAACTTAAGTTGTTCCTTTGTTTCGTTCTCCTTATAGACATCTAAACACATATCCACCCTGAAGACGCTATCGGGCAATACCCTCTCAATTGGTCGAGGATTAGCTTTTCCTGTAATCCTATGAATGGAGTTTTCCATCTTTTCTTCTGTTTCTCCCCGGCATCCGGCTTCTAAAAAACAATCTCTTACTTTTAAAAGAGCCTCGCCGGATGCTTCCCCTTTATCAGGAGCGTATCCGAAAACAGTTGCTAAATATTTGAAATTACTTTCCTCTTTGCCAATTAATGATTTATCTTCTTTTTCATCTGCCGTTCCGGCTACTTTTGCTAATAATGCCCGCAGTTTTCCTTTTAATGAACTTCCGGGTATATACGGAACATCTTTATTCCCTTTTCTGTACTTAATTACCGGGTTATCCAATGCACCGATATCAATTCCTGATTTACTACCACCTATGGCGAGTCCGGTTTCTACTATTATAGTGCCGGTAATAATCAACTTACCTATTAACTTGTTTGACATAACTTTTTATATTTTAGTTTTTTGCATGATATTTATGATACGCAAGAACTGTCTCAATAAATTTCTTTACCAAATTCACATGCTCTTCCATAGATACAGCAGAAAGGAGTATTGATAGTTTCAATAAAAATTTCTTTGCTTCTCCATTAAGTCTCCCTGCTGTGTAAAGAAGTTTTGGTTTTGTTATTTTCAATTCGTCTGCCGAATTGCAGTTTCTGATTAACTCAAACACATTCCTTAGCTGTGTTTTAGTCATCCCGTTCAATTTATTCTTTACAAAGTTTTCTGTTTCTTCAAGAAGGAATTCATTGTAACCGGTATCCGTCGGGTTTAATACAAGTATATTCATTTTTTCATAAAAATTGGGCTTTTCACCTTGACTCTTATGATTATTACTCTCCTGTCCCATAATTCAACTTGTTTTTTGTTAGTAGTTCCGTTATTCTTGTTATTGCAGGATAAATAGCCACATCCACCTTTGTTGAGCTATTCTTAAGCAGTCTGCTTTTTAAGGTATTATAATAAGGAACAAATAGTTTTTCAACTATTGTACCTAATTTGTCATTATTCTTACTCAGATAATATTTAAGCTTGTATATCTTATCAAAATCCACTCCATCTCTATTTTGCAAGGCATTGAAGCCTTTAGCGCTCTTTCGTATTTTATCTAAATATGCACGGCTGATATTTTTTGTCAACATTTCATCAGCAATTAGCTTGGAGGTTTCCAGTATTTGTTTGTAATCATCCCAAGAGAAACTAAGCCCCAAAACAGATACCTGGTTTTTCCCGGTGGATTTTGCCTGAGCTAATGCTCCCTCTGCTAATTCCGAAAAATTCACTACAGGATGTGTGGGATCTACCAAAACAATCCCTGCAGAAAAAGTCATTGGTTGATTGCCTAGTTTAATTGATTTTATGTCTTCATCATTGCAAAACAGATCATGCAAGTCTCTGGCAAAGCACAACACAGCATCCCAACTTCCAATAATAAAACAATCGTCACCCCCTGCAAAAATGGGATATATATTGGCTCTATAAGATTCTTCGGGTGTAGAGTCAAGCAAACGAAATGATCTGGTATTGTAAAGCGCTGTGTATATTGTTTCAGTGAAAAAGGTGGAGAATATTTTAGAATATTCTTTTACTTCATTATCCGGCTTTGCTTTCCTGAAAAGTTTTCCCAGATTGTCAACGTCCAGCTTTAATATTCCAATTTTATTCGTACCAGTCCGATGTGCAGCAAAATCGCCTAAAGCATCAAAATCAACGATATTATAATCCTTTAATTCGTTATTGTCGGGATATAAATTTTTACTTTTTCTTCTGAACTCTTTATAAATATCTTTTTCGGCATAATCATTCCAAAGAGGTAATTTATTTATCAATGAGTCCTTGAAAGATGCATCCTGTTCATCAAACTCACCACCTAATAATTTCACTAATATGTTTCCTTCTTTAACCATTATTTCAGTTAAAGCTTTGTATAAATTATTCTCAGAATTAAGTCCGGAAATTTTCGAGAGCCAGGCTTCTACTTGAGGGAACTTATTAAAGTTTATTTCTTGCTTTTGCGAATAAGGCTCGAAAAAGTTGATGTCATCTCCGAAGAAAATAAGCTTTTCCTGGTTTGAGTGTGCTCTCAGTGATGTCCAAAAATCATTTTCCCCATATTTCTTTATGTAAGAGAGGTGTATCAGTAAATCTTCTAGTCTCTGACTTTCATTTAATTTCGTCCTTATTGTGTCGATTGTTGAATCGATGGTTCTTTCATCATGTTTAAATTCAATAAAGAAATTTCCACCTCCCTCATAAAATAGTTCTGCGTCTTCGAGATTTGCTAACACGAATTTGGAAGCTAATTTTCCTAAAACTTGCACATAGTAAGAACGAGCCTTCAATGTCTTCGCCGCCCCATCACTTTTTACATTAAATATATATTCCTGTATCCCTGAAATATCGCCTTTCAAGAGATACACTCCTTTTTCAGGAGGATCTGCTTTGCGGTTATTCAGTCCCGCAATTGTTTTTTGTTTTTCTCTATTCATGCCTTTTTTATGTTATCCATGTGTTTGACGAAATCTTTTTTTGCTCTTGCCTGCTGATATTAATGATGTTGTCCCTATGTTCTATCGTGAACTAATTCACTTGGGGTATTCTTTCTGGATTTGTTGTTGGTTGTAAATATTACTTTGATTTTTTTTAGTAATAGGGTATATTTTGTTTCTGTATTTTATTAATGGTGTCTTCTTGTTCTATTTTGGGTTAAATGGCATCAACCATGATATGGTATTCTACTTTTCGAAAATCCGATGCCGTAAAAATATGAAATCTTATTTGATTTACTTTTGTTTTAGTTTGTTATTTTTTTTGAAAATATATGTATTTGTGGAGTCGTTTTTTTATATTAATTTTTTTGAAAATGAAATATAGGTATATATCCTAAATAAGGATATTTCTATTGTTTTAGATTCCAGTTAAATTGAATGATTGATTGGCGTTCCCTTTTTTGAATTTAATTTTATTGGCTTCTAGCCTCTACTTTGAAAATATACCATAAAAACGGTATAGATGCGATTTATCAATTAGCGTAGCTTTGCAAAAGATTTAGGTTATTAACATTTCTCTGGTTTTTCCTGATTCATATTGTGTGAATAAAGTCTTTTATGTAAAAAAAATTAATTGATGCTTATGACTAATTTGAAGTATTTCTCTATTTGTCTCCTCATTTTTACAGTTTTCTCCCTTCACTCGACTTGGGCTGTAAATGATTACAATGTAAGAGGAAAAGTGATTGATGAAAATACCAATGAACCCCTTACGGGTGTAAGTGTAGTTGTCGCTAATGTCAGAACGGGTACGCTGACGGATGAAAATGGTAATTTTCAATTAAATATATCTTCCTATCCGGCAACTTTGTATATTAACTATGTTGGATATCAACGTCAGCAAATCCAATTGTCTGGTCCGGTATCTTCTCTTTCTATTGCTCTGAAAGAAGGTGCCAGCCGACTTTCAGAAGTGGTGGTCACAGCTTTGGGTATTAATAAAGAAAAGAAATCATTGGGCTACACGACACAGATGGTAAACGGAGGTGATATCAATGGAAACACAGCTCCTAACTTAGTGAACGGGCTAGCGGGAAAACTTGCCGGTGTGCGGGTTACAAACTCGCAAGGCGATATGGGTTCTTCCCGGATTGTGATTCGTGGAGAAACATCTATTGGCGGGCGTAATGACCCTCTCTTTGTGGTGGATGGTGTGCCGGTCGATAATTCTCAGTTTTATGTAGGTGGTGCTACCCGGGATTTTCGGAATACAATTGCGGACTTGAATCCAGCGGATATTGAATCGATAAGTGTTCTGAAAGGGCCTAATGCTGCGGCTCTTTATGGTTCACGGGCTGCGCATGGTGTTATTTTGATAACCTCCAAATCCGGAAAGGGAAAGAAAGGGTTTGATGTCAATGTGAATTCTGGTGTGAGCTTTTCCAGAGTAGCTTCTTTGCCTGATTATCAAAATGTATTCGGACAAGGTTCTCAGGGAAAATTCAGTTATGTTGATGGTAAAGGCGGCGGAGTCAACGATGGAACAGACGAAAGCTGGGGACCCAAAATGGACGGTAGCCTGATCCCTCAGTTTTTTTCAAATGGTGAGGCTGTTCCGTTTGTCGCCCACCCGGACAATGTAAAAGATTTCTTTCAGACCGGAGTGACTTATGACAATAGCATTTCTATTGCGGGTTCGGATGAAAAATTTGATTTTCGTTTAGGGGTGAATAACCAGAATCAGAAGGGAACAGTTCCAAATACGCAGATTAAGAAAACGAATTTTTCGATAAACACAGATTATCATCTGACTAAACGGGTGAAAGTGGGAGTTACGGCTAATTATATTTTGACAGATGTGCCGAATCTGCCGGGAGGACCATCCGGAAACAGGGCTGCCGGCGTGATGCTTCAATTTTTATGGTTTGGCCGCCAGGTAGACATGGCTGAACTGAAAAAAGACTGGACTCAAAACTGGAATAACAGTTATTATAGCAATCCTTATTGGAGAGCCTATTACAATACGGTTGAACAGCAAAGAAACCGGATTATCGGAGATGTGCATGCCGAAGTGAATCTTGCGACCGGGTTGGACTTCAGATTCCGTACCGGTACCGACTATTACAACGATGCCCGTAAATATAAAATCAAATACGGCACGAATGGAACGCCTTACGGTTCGTATTCAGAGGATAGATACAACGTGAATGAGAATAACACAGAAGCCATTCTTACTTATAAAAAGAATCTTTCTTCCGACTGGAATCTGGATGCCTTAGGAGGATTCAATCTAAGAAACAACAAATACGAGAACAACTACCAACAGGCTCCTCGGTTGGCTGTCCCGGATTTGTATACACTGACAAATTCGAGAGATGCATTGGTCTCAAAAAGTACCTTGACCAGAAAACGGGTATACAGTGCTTATGCATCCGGACAATTGGGATACAAAGGTTTTGCCTTTCTGAATGTTACGGCACGTAACGATTGGTCTTCTACCTTACCGGCTAGCAACCGTTCGTATTTCTATCCGTCGGTGAATGGTAGTCTGGTGTTGACTGATGCATTGAATATCAGAAGCGCTGTGCTTGACTTCTTGAAAGTTCGTGGTGGATGGTCGGAAGTGGGAAGCGATGGCGATCCTTACCAATTGAATACCATATATAACTTTGAGACTGCATTCGATGGAAATCCAATCCAGACATCTTCGGGTGTGAAAAATAATCCGAACCTGAAACCCGAAATAACTCGTTCTACAGAATTAGGCGCTGAGCTTGGCTTGTTCGGAAACCGTGTCCACATCGACCTGGCATTGTATAATACGAATAGTATCAACCAGATTTTGACAATTAATACCTCAGCAGCCAGTGGATATACTTCTCAGTTGCTAAATGCGGGGAAAATAAACAATAAAGGACTGGAACTCCAATTGGATGTGATTCCTGTGAAATTGAAAGACTTCAAATGGAATGTCGGTGCCAATTATTCGATAAATAGAGGGAAGGTAAAGGTGTTGGATGATGAGGGTTTAATTACAAATTATACAACTGGTTCTTCCGGTACAACACAAATCCTGGCTTCTGTAGGAAAAGCTTATGGCTCACTATTTGGTTCAGTGTACAAGAGAGATTCGAATGGAAATATCATTGTAGGAACCAATGGGTTGCCTTCTGCTGCTTCGAAATATCAGGTTTTAGGGCATTATACTCCAGACTGGATTGGAGGAATAACCAATTCGTTTACGTATAAAAACATTCAGCTTACGGCGTTGATTGATGCAAGTATCGGAGGCAAAATATATTCAGGAACGAACAGAACCGGAGTGTATACAGGAGTATTGAACTCTACGCTTCCCGGACGCGACGCAGCGCATGGCGGGTTATATTATTCGGTGCAAAATGGCGTAAAAGTGCAGGGTAGTGCTTCAAGCTATACCTATGAAGATGGTATAATCGTTGACGGTGTGACTTCCGATGGCTCAAAAAATACAACGATTGTGAGCGCTGAGGACTACTACCATTCGCTCTACAATATATCAGAAGCATTTATATACAAATCTTCCTTTGTGAAATTGAGAGAGATTCAATTGACATACACTTTGCCTAAGTCATTTATTGCGAAAATAGGATTAAAGGAGGCAAGTGTTACTGCGGTTGGACGCAACCTGTTTTTCTTATATAAAGATGCTCCCAATATTGATCCCGAAGTAGCTTTGAACACCGGAAACGCGCAAGGTGTAGAAAGTTTATCTCTCCCGACAACCCGTACTTTGGGATTCAATGTAAGTCTTAAATTTTAAGGTTCAATTTTATTATACTGAAGATTATGTTAAAAAAATATATCATCTTATCGCTGTTGTCGTTGGTTGTCTTTTTTAGCTCATGCAACAACCAATTGGATTCGATAAATACGAACCCGAATGCAACAGAAAATCCATATCCGGCTTATTTGCTTACCGGAAGCCTGAAACATGCAGCTGACCTCTATTGGGGAGGAGATGCCGGATACAATACATCGCTGTTATGGGTACAGCATTGGGCTGCTATTCAGTATACCGAGACGGATCGGTATTTTCTGGCAAATACTTCAAGTGGGGTAACCACCCTCTGGAATACCGGATATGCTACTCTTATAACGGATTTAAGCAAGATCATCTCTTTGGCGGATGCCGGAAATGCAAATGATAATTATAAAGGAGTTGCTCTGACACTGCGCTCTTGGACCTATCTATTGTTGACCGATGCGTACGGAGATATTCCTTACAAAGAAACGGGAACTACAGTTACTCCCGCATACAATACTCAAAAAGAGGTGTATACTGCGTTATTGACTGATCTGGCTGAGGCTCAAGGCTTGTTGTCTACTTCCGGTGATGCTATCAGTGGTGATGTGGTGTATAAAGGCAACATCGCTTTGTGGAAAAAATTTGTGAATGCTTTGCGGTTGCGTATTGCTTTGCGCATTTCCGACAGGGAAAGTGATTTGGCGAAATCAACTATCCAATCAGTTGTGGCAGATGCTGCCGGATTGATTAGCAGCAACAGCGAAATATTCAAGTTTACTTATCTGGCTTCTCCGCAGCAAAATCCTCAGGAGGCAATCTTCGAAACGAGAAACGATTACCGTGTTTCAAAAACAATCGTAGACAAATTGACCGTATTGTCCGATCCTCGTTTGCCGGTGTATGCACAATTGCCTTCGGATGCAAGTGTAACGACTTATGTTGGGGCTGCGAACGGCTTGTCGAATGCCGATGCTATTGCGCAGGGACTTGCTAAGACTTCTAAGCCGGGAACTTACTTCCTGACTGATGTAGCTCCTGCTGTAATATTCTCTTATTCAGAAGTTTTGTTTGACTTGGCTGAAGCTGTTGCCAGAGGGTATATATCGGGCGATGCGGAAAGTTACTATAAGCAAGCGATTACAGCTTCGTTGAATCAATTTGGAATAACGAATGCTTCTGTAATAAGTACCTATTTATCCCAGTCGGCTGTTCAATACGATGCTTCTAATTACAAGAAATCCATTGGTGAACAAAAGTGGATTGCCTTTTTCGGGCAAGGCCTGGATGCATTTGCAGAGTGGCGAAGGTTGGATTATCCGGTTTTAACACCGGGTGCGGCGAGTGTGCTGGATGGAGCTATGCCTTTACGCTATTATTATCCGGGAACCGAGCAGTCTTTAAATGGCGAAAGTTATAATGCGGCCATTGCTGATCAAGGAGAAGATTTGATGACAACCCGCCTTTGGTTTGATGTTTATTGATTACCTTCGTTAAAAATTTAGAGTATGATGAGGTATAAGAAGCTAAACATAAATAGGTTTATACTCGGAGGGGCTTTACTAGCCCTTTCTTCGGGGATGATGAATGCCCAGAGTAGATTGAGCGATGGAAAATGGCGGGGTGAATTTGAAGCCGGAAGTAATCGGATTCCGTTTGTTTTTCTGGTGGCCAACAGTGCAACAGATTCTGCAACCGTGACTCTCGCTAACGGCGATGAGCGGGTTCCCTTGCGAGGAATTACCTATAGAGGCGATTCTGTTTTTATCCCAATACAGGCTTATGATGCTGAATTGAGAGGCATTGTCAAAGGAAAAACTTTTGACGGACGTTTTGTAAAACATTTTATTGATAATGATTCCGGAGTGAAGTTTGCCGCTGTGAAAACGGATGCTCCCCGATTTGAAAAGGCCGGTTTGCCTACGTCCATATCTCCGGATGGAGAATGGGATGTGAATTTTATAGCACCCAATGGAGACATCGAGAAAAATGTAGGGACATTTCAAAGCCGGCAACAAATTGTTACCGGTTCGTTTCTTACCGATACCGGTGATTTACGCTTTTTGGAAGGTGCCCGCACGAATAATGGTTTTGAACTCTCTGCGTTTGCCGGTTTAAGCCCTTATCTGGTCAGGATTACTTTCGAAGGTAACGATAAATTTACAGGAGAATTTGTGACCACGCGCGGCGTTACCCGGTTATCCGGAATCCGGAATGCCAAAGCTACTTTGCAGGATCCGTATTCTTTCACGAAAGTGAAAGGGGAGGAGCAAAAACTGAATTTCACTCTGCCGGATGTGAATGGGAATCAGGTGTCTGTGACTGATGCTGCATACAAAGGAAAAGTTGTGATTGTTTCTATCTTGGGTAGTTGGTGTCCCAATTGCCTGGATGAAATGAAATTCCTTGTTCCCTGGTATAATGAAAATAAGGACAGAGGTGTCGAAATTATCGGGTTGGCATTCGAGCGAAAAAGCGATCCGGAATACGCTAAGCGCACACTCTCGTCGCTCGAAGCAAGATACAATGTCCCTTATAAAATTCTTTTTGCTGGAAAAGTTGGAGAAGAAACGACCTCAAAGGTATTGCCCCAGCTGACAAAAATTGTGAGTTATCCGACAACTATATTTTTGGATAAGCAAGGCAATGTCCGAAAAATTCATACCGGATTTAATGGGCCGGCCACCGGAAAATTTTACGAAGAGTTTAAAGAAGATTTCAATGCTACGGTAAATGAACTTCTGAACGAAAAATAATCGCTGTTCCTCTCGAATAGAATTCAAAAAACTTCAGACAAAATCATTATGGATTACCTCTACGGAGGAGTCTGTAATGATTTTTGATATAGTACATATTGTGTGAACAATCAATTTTGTGGTTAATGATTGTTGGTGTATTGTAAAGTGCTTGATTTATAAAGGGTGGATGCCTATATTATTTTGTCTGTTATTAATAATCAAATAATGTAAGTCCTTATTCAATATAACCTCTATCCGGATTTTCATTTCCGAGAATATACCTGTGATATTATCTGTAGATTAGAAAAGTTATATGCTCGCAAAATAAGGAAAAATGAATTATGCAAAATATTCCCGAAGGCTATGGCGTTTTCCGGATGTATGATCCCCAAATAGAGTTGTTCTGATGTAGCAAACAAAAAACTAAATTGTATGAAACGAAATAACATTGCATTGGTAACTTTGATTACCGTATTGAATCTTTTTGTCGTTGGCGCAGATGCCTGTACCTCTTTCATTGTGTCGGGAAAAGCGACAAAAGACGGTCGTCCTATTTTATTTAAGAATAGAGATACAAATGATTTGAATAATTATTTGCATTATTTCAAAGGCTCTAAATATGATTACATTGGCGATGTAAATGTCAATCCGAAAAGTCCGGGAGTTTGGTTTGGATACAACACGGCAGGGTTTGCAATAATGAATACAGCTGCTTATAACCTGAATGGTTTTAACGACAAAAATGATGAAAATGGACAAGACGGGGTGGTTATGCAGCTTGCTCTGGCGCAGTGTACAAGTCTAAAAGATTTTGAAAATTTGCTGGATTCGCTACCTAAACCTTTGAATTGTAACTCTAACTTTGGTGTCATTGATGCCCATGGCGGGTGTGCTTATTATGAGACCGGAAATGCCGGATTTGTTAAATTTGATGTCAATGACCCGAAGATTGCTCCGTTGGGATATCTTGTCCGGACGAATTTTGGATATTCCGGAGACAGAAGTCTGGACAAAGGAATTAGCCGCTTCCAGGAGATTTCCGGGATATGCCTGAATTTATCCGGCAGAAATGGATTTGATATTTCTTCTGCTTTGGAAATTCCTCGTTGTTTGACACATGGATTGACCGGACAGTCTTTGTCTGAAAATCTTCCCTCAAGTTCTTCCGATAATCACTTGGTCGCTTTTCGTGATTTTATACCTCGCTATCTGACTGCTTCTACCGGTATCATTCAGGGAGTACTTCCTAATGAATCGCCTCTTCTAACGGTTTGCTGGACTATTATCGGTTCACCTCTCACCACTGTAGCAGTTCCGGTGATGATTAGTAATGTGCCCAAAACGCCTGCTTTATTAGATAAAACAGATGCGCATGGCTCTAAATTATGTAATTGGGGGCTTGAATTAAAAAAAACACTTTTTCCCATACAGAGAGGAGAAGGTGCTGATTATATCTTGCTTCCCAAGCTTATAAATGCACAGAAAACAGGTATTCTTCAGCAATTAGCTCCCCTTGAAAAAGAAATAGTCGACAGAGGGGAGGCGGTTATTGCCGAATGCCGCAAAAAAGGGAAACCGGATGACAGTTTGACGCTGTATTACAATTGGGTAGATCGGTATTTGACAAATGCTTACGCTTCACTTTTTTCATTAAAATAAGAAATCTGATTCTTTGATTTCAATAGCGGGCGTTGAGAAAGGACGTTTGTCACTATGTAAGTAATAGCCGGGATTGCTACTGGCGGAATAAAATCTGTTCTCAGGTTTGTCGGATATATGATAACTACCTCGTGGAACAGCAATCATCGAACAGGGTACCCAAGCTTGTTCGGTAAAGACAGAAGGTGATGTTACTATTCTGTCTTTTTTTTGTTATCTTCCAATGTGACTTTCTGAATAAGCTTTGTTTTTTAGGATGTCATCTCTTTGGATGGTCTTTGGAAGTTCCTGCTGATATAATGTTCCAGAGATATAATTCATAAGATATTTCTTTAATCCGGATGTTATTTTAGAAGATAAAATTGTTTTATTAAATTCTAAATACTTTCTTTGTATTTGTGGGCTCTTTTCTGTAAAATCATCTTTGTTATCTGTTGATTTATAGGGAGTCTGTTGCTGAAAAGTAGATGGCGAGAGGTTGAACTTTTGCACATTGCTTACATACTTGTGATAAGAGAGATTCATTTGGGTAAGAGAAAGACAAAACAGAGATTGAAGCACTGCTTCCTCTCAAAAAGTAAATTGTTTAGACACATTGTCTTTATTCGATGAATGAATGGACGTTGTATTGGAATAATAATTATTTATATTCCCACTCTGATATGATTATTTTGTTTGTAACGATTGAAGTATTAAATTAAAATTTATATCTGATGGGCCTTTTTTTTAAAAGCCAAAAAGAGAATGGCAATGATACCGTGCTTGCTCTGGTATGTAAAATTAATCGCTACATACAGAAAGTAAAGGAGATTATTCAAAACCAAGGAACACTCTGTATTTATAGTCGGGATGTTGTTTATTATTACAAATTGAGGCATGAGCTTGTTCATCTCGATGCCCATATTTTAAGGTATACAAAAGAAAATCCCAAAGTACAATCCTTATACGTTCCAACTGTCGGTGGAGAAAAAGAATTACTGGAGAATTGGCAAGAGGCTGTGAAGAACGAAGCCGACAGCCTGGAACGTCAGCTGAAAGCATTTGGTCTTCATTTTTAAGTTGTTGCCTGATTGTGATTTATGCCGGTTTGAATATTCGTGAACTATCCGGAATATTCAGATTCAGAGTTGGGTGGATAAACCTGTGGCACAATTCTATTCTCTCATGTTGTAGGAGCAGATGCATATCTTGCCTGTCATATCCTCAATCTGTAATTGGTCCATGTTTTAGTTGTCGTCGTTTTTTTCTGTTTGGTAGTAGTGCTCCGTTTTCCTGAATTCACGTATTTATTGGCATCGCATTCTCTCAGGTATTGAGATTAGAAGTAATGATGTATATTTGAAGATAAATTAATAAAACGTTGTTAGAATGCTGGAGATTCGGGAAGCTCGTATTACAGATGTAACACTGGTGATGGATATCATTGATAAAGCGCGGCACATTATGCGTGCGAGCGGAAATTTGACTCAATGGGTACATGGATATCCTTCAAGTAATGTCATTTGTGCTGACATTGAGAAGGGAAATGGTTTTGTTGTCTGCTATCAGGAGCAGCTCGTTGGCTATTTTGCCTTTATTAAAGGAAATGATCCTACATATACTTATATTGAGAACGGAGCATGGAAAAATGAATTGCCCTACGGGGTCATTCATCGATTGGCCTCGGACGGAACCCATAAAGGTGTTGCTACAGCTTGTTTTAATTTTGCTTTCCGGTATGTTTCTACAATTCGTGTAGATACCAATCATACCAATCTACCCATGCAGCAGTTCTTAAGAAAATATGGTTTTGAATATTGCGGGATTATTTATGTTTCTGATGGCTCTCCACGAGATGCTTTTCTGTTATCTAAAGAGTGAGTTGTTCGTATTTTTCAGAGCTGTGATAAGTCTTGAACTTAATCCTCTTTTTTATCTCTTTGTTCCATAGTGAAATGTGTTTTGTGTAAATGTATTAATTGGTGGAAGAGTCTCTTCTTTATATAAGCTGTTTAATATTAGTTAGTTGTCTTGTTTTTTGATTTTGATTCAATGTTAATTCTTTTTTACATTGGATGCCGTTGCCTGTAGTAAATCTCTAAATATTCATGGAATTTACTTCTTATTGTTAGTTAATCTGGAGCTCGCTTTATTTTTAATTATAGTCTTGGTTGGTTTAATAAAAAGTATGCTTCGTTCCAATATGAAGTAATTGCGTTATGAAAAGACTATTTATTGCTGAATAGTAGCTGTTGTCTGTTTCGGAATCGCTGAGTAAAAAAGCTTGATGGAAATCAGGAACGTTTTTCCCTTCAATGCAATACGTCCTGTTTTTTGTTTGAAACGAAAGTCAAATTGGTGGATTGACTTCATGTTGTTGCAGGTGAGATTGGAGATTCTGTTACAGCGGAGTGGGCAGCTCTTGGGGCAGGTGATGGTTTTCACAACTTCCCTCTAAAGCCACTTGTCAATGTTGTAAAGATTTTTGTGGTGAAATATAGTGTACAAAGATAGGATGAAATTGGGATGTACCGAAGTGTCAACGGATAGCCGGATACTTTTTCGGATAAAATAGGGTAGTCTTCTTTAACGAACAAGGCACAGGGATTGCACATACAACTACTCGGTAGGTGAAATTCATCAGCGTGGGTATCTGATGTAATTTAGAAAAATGAGTGTCATATTTAAAAGTGTCGGCCAATTATAAGCAAAAGCCACCTCTTATGGTAGAGAGGTAGCTTTTGTATATCAGGTTGTATTTATTTTGCACTAACCGTGTGATTTACCCCATATTCTGTGCTTCACCTGGCTAATGAATTTCCATCGTATATAAACCTCCATCAGTACTGTCAGAGCAACATACACTATGATTGGCATTATAATAAAATAAGACGCAATGTCGTCCGACAAACTGTATAGTGATTCTTTAGAACAGAGCTCATAAGTCTGAGTTGTCAAAAAATACAACATAGGAGTAATGGTGAGGACATTTTTAATATACTTAAAAATAGAAACAGACTTCGTCTTCTCCATTCGTTGAATCATTCTTTTTTGTAGAGTAATAGATATCTTCTGACGATTTAAATGCTGCTCAGCGGGCAGCGCTGTATCTCTTAATTGCAGAATTGTTTCCATATTCTTAATCTTTAAAAATTACATTTTTTTGTCGTTCCCTTAAAAATATACTAATTTCCTAGCTGAGTTTATCAGCATCGAGAATAAACATTAATATGCGAAATTGTTGTGATATCTTATGGTATAGATGGCGTATTTGCCAACCTGTAATTTCAATTCAACAGCTATTCTCTCATTTTTATAAGATGATTGAATATGTAATATTACTTTGTCGAATTTCCATTATACAATACCTCTTTGCTATTCCTTATTTATCGTATAACAAATATATATAATAAATTTTATTTATAGCTTATAGATAAGACCTCTTTTTTTCCCTTCTTTGACAATAAATTGAGAATTGGGAAAAAATATGTTGTTTAACATAAGAATCGCTATGAAACAATGGATGAAAACAAATCTTGCATAATAATTAAAAATTATTAGAAGTCGCGGATGTAGCAAGAATCTGTATAAATCAGCCTTTGATTTTCCTTCTGCACGTAAAAGTATAAAAAAAAAAGAATTTTGAAAATAAAAAGAGAAAAAAAAGATGTCCATTTTACATGAACATCTTTTCCGTCATTTTTGTAAATTGTTAAATGTTGAAGGATTCTGTGTGAAAAATACCTTTTAGAATTTCTAAAACATAATCTGCAAACGGGTTTGGAACGCATTTAAGTGAGTATTGTCGACGTTAGCCCGGTCACGTACATCTGTGTAAGAATATCTCACTCTCCAGAGCATGTTTTTATTTATATAGTAATTGAATCCTATTGCAATATCATTCATACGTCCGCCATAGATATTTGTTTCCGGACTTGACATATCTGTGTAATTATATTGCACAACAGCTTCCATAGCACCGGCTCCTGGGGTGTCAATTCCTCCGTCTCTGCTTGCATATTTATATTTTCCACCGAAGATTAAACCTCTTACTGTTGCATAAGCTCCGCTAGCTTTATAGGCTTTAGCATTTCCGTCTCTGTTTACTTGGTTGTAGAAATATTGGGATTCTAAAGCAACAGGTCCGTATGCAGCTAATAGTTCAGGGGTATATTTAAACATGTTTTTTGCATCAGAAACCGTTGCGGCAATGGCTGTAAGAGAAGCTACTCTTGTCGGGTATCCTGAGCTAAAAGAAAAGCTGTTGTGATTTAGGTTTGCATTGGAATTGTAAGTTGGGGTTTGGTAAGCTCCGGAAATACCAAATTGCAAAATTTTGCCTTCAGAATAGAATGGATGGAAGAGCAGACGCGATCTGAATCCGTATCCTTGATTGCCTGTAGTCTGTGTACCACTGTTGATGGCCTGATTTTCGACATGCGCACTCAGTGTTCCCATAAATTTACCTTTATCGTGCTGATACATCACACCGAGCAAACGCGGGTCATTGAAAACGGTGTTGGATGCCGGTTCTTCCATTGCGATTTTCATGGATGAACTTGTTGCACTTTGCAATCCATATTGGTGAATAAAATAACCTCCGTAAAAAATATTGTTGTGGTCTAATTCTTTTTCCAGAATTACATCTTTGATTGAAAGAGATGAATTTGCAAAACCGATATCTATTTTCGCTTTGTAGCTTCCATAAGATAATTTTGCGCCTAAACGTACATCAGAAAGTGAAATACCGTTTCCAAAAGCAGAATTGTTTGAGTTGTAAACAGCTCCATCGAGTAATACTCTTCCGGCCGGACTTACTTTAAGAGTTGGTTCCTGAGCATTTGCTTGCAAGGTAAAAAGAGCGCATAAGCTTAGCACGCTCCAGATTTTAGATTTTTTCATGTGTTTATTAATGTTATTTTAGTGTGTATCTTTAATTGGCTTTTCTCTCACTTGGTTTTATTGCCCCTTGTTTTTGGAGTTTAGCAAATTCATTTTTTGCTTTTTGAAGTTGTTCCATAAATGCACTGTTTGCATGCAGACGTGCTACTACAGCACTCGCAACCAAACGTGCTGCATCGACATCACTTTGGAAGTGGTATCCGCAAATGACACGGCTTTGTCCCATCTCATATCCTCTTTTCAGGATCTCATTTTGACGGTTCGTGTTTATTTCAGCCAATACAAGAGCTGTTGCCCAGCCGATTGATGTGTGTCCTGACGGATAAGAGCCATTGGTTGACAATTCTTTTTGTTGTTCCGGATTGCAGGTTGGTTCGTTAAAGAATGCAAATGGGCGTATACGCATATAGTAATTTTTGGCTTGGCGTGTTGCTAAATCTCCCGCATCTTCCCTCATGTTAACCACCAGTTTGTAGATTTCCGGTGTTTTCTCTTTTGTAATTTCAATGCCGAATGCCTCAGAGAATGCCAATGGAACACCATTTCCATCCACATGCGCGTCGTTGTAGGCTTGTTGTCCTCGGGGTGTATTTCTTTGAAGTTTACCCCAGTCGTATTGAGCTTTGTCATTTAAAAACAAGATGCTTCCTGCATCGGGAGGAGGAGGGAGGAGTTCCAGGCTGTTTGCAACCTCCGAATCTTCTAAGTAGAATAGATCGGGATTTGTCCGTTTGTCTTTGATTTTTTTGTCTTGTGCAAGAGCATTGAAGGTTATCAAAGAACACAAAACGATGACTAGTGAAAATTTTGTTTTCATTTGCTTGATTTCTCTATTGGTGAATATTGGATTTAATGATTTCGGAGAGTTATTTCTCTAAGAAAATATTGGTGATTCCGGAGTTTATTACACATCCTTATTTAATATCATCGTATGCCGAAATAGCCTGGCTGAATTTGGTAATCACATCGTCAAAACTGTAAAGGCCGAAGGCATTTGCTGTCAGTCCTGTCAGCTTCAACGGAAAGCTTGCCGGCGGATTATCTAAACTTAATGGCTTTGAAAAACGTAATTGATCTGTTGTTTGGTACACAAGGTTGATACCAACATATTCTTTCTTTGTGGTTTTATCTATCCATTTTTCAAACACGAGTTTGCTGCCGATAGGTGTTTTTTTCTCGATGGTGTTTGGCAAAGAATATTCTTCTACGCCCAGGGCGTTAAGCAAAGAGCAGATATTGGAGTCGTGTCCGACCAGGAACGTAAATTTTCTGTCTTTTGATTTCAGCTCGTCTCTCATATATTCTAATAAAGGATGAGCAACATTTACTGCAACAATCGGAGCTGCAAACAATGCATCGCCATATACATCTTTGATTTTAGAGATGTTTTCCCACTCTTTTACAGATAGATTATTGCCAAAAGCAGCTTTTTTATCATCTTGTTCTTCGAAATATTGGAGGATAAGTGCATCTGCAATAGTGTTGGCAATTTTTAATGACCCTTTTAGATTCGGTTCTTCTCCAAGTTGAAATACAAATTGGGTATTGTAGTTATCTAAAGCACAGATTTTGTCTTCTTTGCATGCCGCAGAGTTTCTCATGTCTGTCACTTTTTCAACGGTGGAGTAAGAATCTTTCAATTTTTCATTGATTCCTATAATTCCGTTTTTACCACCCATGGATGCTATTTGTTGCATGGCTGTTTGTTTGAAATTATCTGATATTTTTGTCAAGCGGGGGAAAAACAAAGGATCCATTTTACTGGGAGAGTAGCGGTGATAAGGAGTTATTCCGCAAGTGGGAAAAAATCCAGCTGTAAAATATTCAGCTGTTGCAATGGTTCGTTGCATACTGTTTGCATAAATATTTATTTCATCGCTGTTGGGGCAATAACCTTCTTTAAAGAGGCCTTCTTCTTCGAACCATTTCCTGAAATATTGCCCCATCATGGTTTCTAAGACTCCTCCTTTAAGAGTCAATTCACTGGCATTGGCAGTCCAATTAGTCCATTGATGGGGAGTGATTTTTCCCAGAATACTGTTTTTGTCGGATAGAGGGGCGCGAATATTGTGTCTGCTCAAAACAACCACCTCTTTTAGTTCGTAGTTGTCTTTGAAGTTTTCGCTTTTTGCATTTTGAGCATCTAAGAAATAAGTATTTCCCAGGAGAGCAAGAAGCAGTAATGCAGAAATACATCGTTGACGATTGATTTTTTGCTTGATGATTTTCTTGAACGTATCCGTCTTCATGAAACATTTTTTATTTAATGGTTAATAATAAAGACGCCTTTGCCGGACATCCTTGATTTTGCTTCAAAAGTATTGCGGATGAGTGGTCTGAAATAGTTGTAATTCTTGTTTTGAGGTTTTTGATGTTTACAACATTTTACAATATAATTTATTTAAGTGGTTGGTTATTATGTATGTTTTGTCTTGTTGTATTGTGGTTTTATGCCTTTTTGTGTCCATTATCCATGTCCTGAATAGAGAAACTTTTTGTAAACTTGTTCGTTTTATACGATCTTCGTCAGGAAGGTATTGCCGGTTTTTATTTTCATTTGTTTCGTGAAACCCCGGCTTTATTTGTTAAGAAAGGTTTAATTTGGAAAGGGTGAATAGATGCAGCGAGATAAAGCAACTTATAAAGGAATGAGTCGCTGTTTCTTCCGAACCAATACCATCTGGTAAAATTGTCAGAACGGCAATTTCAAGAACGGCAATATTCTTTTTTGAAACCTGCCTGATTCTTATTAAATCATCCAAAGCAAGGACTTAAAAATCAGGCAGCTTTTATGCTGCCTAACTGAGAAAATGAAATTGTATGTAAAAAGTCATTCTTTATTCCAAAAGCTTAAGGAGGTAGTATGCAAATATGCTTTTTTCTGCTGTGGATTCCTGGTATTCTTTTAGAATGGTTTCGTTTGGTTTTATTCTTTCACTGATGAGGCGGCTGATGACAGGATTGAGATTGCCGTATATGCCCAGCATTCCCGGTATTAGAACTCTTTTTACTTTAGGATCGGCAATCAGAATGGCCAATACGCGGGTATGCTGTCCCTGAAAATTATTAATTTTCAGCAGGTCAATGAAAAATCGGGCATCATCTATTTTTGTTATTCTGTCGTAAAATGCCGTGATTAGCGTGTTGATTTTACGGCTGATGTTTTCTGTTTCCTTATTAACGAAGGAAGCCAACTCCTTATCGAATTTTTTATTAATTTGTTTGTCGTTTATTTTAATTAATTGCTTGTGTCGTTCACTGTACTGAGCTATGTATTCATGGAGTTCATCCAGAATCTGCAAAGCTTTCACTTTTCTGTCGATTCTTTTCAATGCTTTAAGCAGAGTGTAGTTGTCGGCAGAAGCATGAGGTGTATCGGTAAGCGTTTTTTCGAGCATCTCGGAAAGAAATTCAAGGCCTTCCTCTTCCTTTGATTTCCCGTTCAGGTAGCAGCGGATTTCATTGATGTACTTATTTATAAGTTGGGTAGATTCTTCCGAATGAATTAATTTCAGTTTATTTTCAATGGTCTCATATTCTTGTTGTATTTCGGTTAGGCTACGGAACTTGATATTCTCCCGAATATCGAGCAGTTGGAAATAGATATTTTTGTTTACCCCTTCTATTTCGGCACAATTAGTGAGTCTTTGGATTTCCTCATTGAGTTTTAGTTGCATCTGAGATAGATTTTCTATCCATGCTTTGTTGATGATAATCTGTTCTTTGATAAGCTCAAAGTCATTTTTGTTTTGTACATAGCCGATTTTCAGGATCAAGTCTTCTTTGTCAAAAGCTTCTTGTAAAGAAATTAACCTTTTCTGTTCCTCTAACTTTTTGGGAAGGATAAGTGCCGTCGTTCGATTTAAATTTGCAATGCTTGGGGATAATTTATCTAGCAAAGTATTTATTTCTTCTTTATTGTTTATCTGAATTTGTATGCTATTTACTTGCTCTTCGAGAATCCTTATCTCCGTTTGATCGGATTCGTCAAAGAAATCTATAAAGGGAACAATTGTCTTAATGCGTTTAACGAGATCCTCTTTTCTCCTTTTTGTCTGTATGATATTTGTTTTTTTCTCTCGAAGAAAATAGAGGCTTATTGTGCCCGAAAACAGAATCAGGAGAATCACTGCAATCACTGTATTGAGTAACGTGATATTGATTGCCTCGTTGAACTCCAGCCAGACAGGCTTGTTTTCCCGGTTAGGATAGAGAATAAAAGCTCCGATAGCTGACCCCAATAATAATTTTTCTCCATCCGAATAACAACTGTTGGGGGTAAAATTTATGTCATTGAAAAAAATACCTTTATCTACAATCTTTCCTTTCGATATAATGAATTTATGAAGTCCGTTTTCCGGTAGGGCATAAAAAAGAGAATCATTGACATAGAGCAATTTTTTATACCCTTTGACATGTATGGAATCTTTCGGATTTTCCGACTTAATGTATTGATTTGTCAGTGTTATCAGGTTGGAAACATGGTCATTGCTGGTCACAATGCCTTTGATAAAGGATACTTTCCGGGTCTCCGGTATCTGTTTGATTTGTTTGTCCCGGCTGAGATAAAACACTCCGTTGTTGAGCGTTGAAATATAGATTCGGTCTGTATATTCGTGACCAAACATCGAGGTAATGTATTCCCGGGATAAGGCCGAAAACGTGTCAATATGCTTGTTTTCGTCAATAGAGACCAATCCGTCCTGAATACCTAGGTAACAAACCGTTTTCTCGCCCATCTTTTTTATGCAAGCCGCTGTGATGCGGGCATCCGATTTGTATATTATTTTAGGAGAATGCAGGAGCTTATTCTTTATCCAGTTATCGGAAATCTGCATCTTCAGGAACTCGTTGTTTGTATTGTAGAAATAGAGTTCATTGTCCAGCACATCCATCCAGACGATGGGGTTGTTTTCAGAAAAAGAGTATAACCATTTTGCTTTGTCCGAACCCTGATCTTGCACATACAATTTGTTCTGGCTGGTCAGATAATAATTTTTATCATCGGTAGAGCAGGTTGCTTTTATATTGATGTTGTTGTTGAATGCATCGATATGATTGGCAATGCGCCAGACTGCATTTTCAGTCACCATATACGTGAAGTGCCGGATAGAATCGGGCAGGATGATATTCTTTGAGTTTTGTAAGGGAATGAATCTGCGCAGCTTAAAGGCTGTGTAATCTTTCAGATTCTGGCTTAGCAATAGTTCATCAGTGCCGAGTAAAAAACTGATGCCTTGTGATTGATAATAGAGTTTGGGGCTGTTGTCCAGCTTTTGAGAATTCAGGATATCTCCATTGATGTTGCATTCAAATAAAGTTCCTTTAGAAAGAGCAAAAAGCTTTTTATTATTGATGTAAACATAGTCGATAAAATTGTTTTTAAGGACAAATCGTGACTGGTTATTCGCCAGATTCATCAAAAAAAGTCCCTCTTGAGTGGCAGCAATAAGCAAGCTATCTTTATAGATACAGATATGTTGAACAACAAAGGTGGTTCCATTGCGTCGGGAAAGGTATTTCTCAGAAGGATAAATCAGGTGCAACGAATCGTTTTTATTTTTTCTGTCAAAAGTATAAATTCCTTGACTGGTTGCTAAAAAGAACCTTCCTTTCGTGCAATGAAAATCATAAGCTGAATATTTGTCCGCTTTGAAAGGTATGTTGAAGGTCTTTATTTTTGTAAGTTTGTTTTTTCCTTCCTGCTTCCATTCCTGAAGCCCCGAGTTGCGTATGCCAATCCAGAAGACAGAATCTCCCGAGGCGTTTACCTCTTGTACTACTTTATAAATACGATCTTCTCCCAGTTCAAAAAGTTGTCGCTGGTTGTCTTTGAAGTGGATAAGATCTCCGGTTTCTGTGCCTAACCAGAATGCTCCGTGCCCGTCGGAAGAAATAGAAGATAGTTTTTCATCAAAATAGTATTCCGTTTCCCCTAAATCGTATTCACGTTTTTCATTTTTACACGAAAAAAGGATAGATGAAATAAGTCCGATAAGAAAAATGGTGTAATGTTTAGGTTTCATGCGATTTAATTTTTGCTGGTAGTAGAGACGTTGCATGCAACGTCTCTACTCGACTGATTTTTTAAGTTGCTGTTTGGGGAATTTCATAAAAATCATGCTTTGTTTCATAACAAAGTCTTTTCTCTGAGTAAAGTCTTTTTCTTCTGTTTATATAGGTGAAAAAAGGGATGTGGAGTTTCGAAACAAGTGATACTTTTTGAATATAGATTAGCCCGGCTTATGATTATCTTTTCTACTTTTTGATTCAGGTTTGGTTGATTGGTGATATAATTGGCTGCAAATTTAATTGAAAATTCATCATTTCTATTTGTTTTGAGTTTCAAATTTGTATCATGCCGTCATTTTTTTGTCGTATCATTCAACGCTATTTAAGGTTGTCCCTTTTAGAGAAAGAAGGCTATTTTTCGTTGTAATGGCAAGGAGACGATCTCCATGAATCGGTAATTTATTTTTTTACTCATGAAGAGATTTTTATCTTTCGGATGTTTAAGATTAAAAATAAACCCGGAAAGGATGCACATACATCTCAATATACCGGATAAACAAGAAGAAATGGCCGCATTGAAAATACTGAATTGGAACATTTATATGCTTCCCTACCTGAGTTGGTTCAACGGGAGCATAAAACGGGCAGAATTAATTGGAACCCTGCTGAAAAAGAAAGAGTATGATATCCTTATTTTTCAGGAAGCTTTCAGCGATAGATGCAGGCATATTCTCACCCGACACCTTCAGGAAAAGTATCCGTTTCGTTACGGACCGGTGAATCCTTCACACGGCACTTTCCGCACAAATAGTGGCTTGTGGGTGTTGAGCCGATTCCCATTGAAAATGCTGGGAAGCATTCAGTTTAGAGAAGCCAAAGGGCTCGATTGGATCGCAAAGAAAGGAGCAATGCTTTTCGAGGGACAATTTGACGGGAGTAATTTCCGGTTGCTAACGACTCATTTGCAGGCTCATCAATATCAGGCAACTCGAAATAAACAATACGAAGAAGTTCGTCAGCTAATGGATCGGTTCAGAGATAAAAATCCGCCTTTGCTGATTTGCGGGGACTTCAATACAGACATGCTGTCTCAACCCGAAGACTACGAACACATGCTGCGTGTGCTGGATGCTGTAAACAGTGTTGCGGACGGACAGTCGCAGGTTACTTTCGACGAAGTGAACAATACGCTGGCAAAACGTGAAGGTGGCCGTGGCGAGGTGCTTGATTACATTCTGAGCCGCCGCCAATCCGGTTTCGCATCAATAGAACCGGGTTTGGAGGAATTCTATTGCGGCGATCCGGATTTTCAATCTCATCTTTCGGATCATTATGCTTTAGAGGCAATTGTTCGTTTTCTGAAGTGAACCTATCCGTTCGTTTTCTTGTAGCTTACGATAGCTAGATAATTAATCACAACAACGAAGCAAAGGATTCTCAAGAGTTGAGGCAAGATGTCCAGGAATCCACTCCCTTTCAGATAAATCATCCGCATTACTTCTACAAAATAGCGTATCGGATTGATTGCAGTCACCACCTGTGCCCATTTAGGCATACTGGAGATCGGAGTGAACAGGCCACTGAGTAGTATAAAGGCAATCAGGAAAAATATAATGACAAACATAGCTTGCTGTTGCGTCTGGGCAAAATTGGAAATAATAAGTCCCAGGCCGGTAAATGCCAACAAGTAGAAGAATGCAAATAAATAGATATTAAAAATATTACCGGAAGGCCACAATCCGTAAATCGCACGAGCGATGAGAATTCCCAGCGTCAGCAGGACAAGCCCTATCACCCAGAAGGGAATCAGTTTTCCTAAAATAAATGTCACTTTCGAAACCGGAGTTACATTGATTTGCTCAATGGTACCTAATTCTTTTTCACTGACAATGTTGAGGGACGAAAGCATGCCTCCGAGAATAGATACCAGCAACACGATGATGCCCGGAACCATGTAGGTGCGATAGTTCATGTGCGGATTGAAACGGTACGAAGACACGACCTGTATGTTGCCTGTCGATGTCGGATTCGGGTTTATCTCTTTGGCAAAATTGGTTATTATCTGGCTGATATACGACAAGGCGATACCGGCTTCCGATCCATTCACTGCATCTATCGACAACATAATCTGCGGTGTATGTCCGTTGATGATATCCTTTTCAAGATTCGCCGGAATGTTGATGATGGCTTGTGATTTCCCTTTTTCAATACTTTTCAGTGCTTCCTCGTTGGAACGGCTAAAATCTGCCAGTCTGAAAAAACCGGTCGATTTGATTTTTTGTATCAGGTTCCGGGAAAAAGAACTGTTGTCGTTATCCACGATACTGATGGTAAAGTCGCGGACATCGAGCGTGGCAGCCCAAGGCAGAACACCCAGCTGAAATAAAGGCAGGAAGACAAGCATTCGAAGAAGCATTTTATTTCTCCGTAGTTGTAAAAATTCTTTTTTCAAAAGAAAGGGTAGGGTTCTCATTGTTGTCTTTATTTAAAGTCTGTTCTTGAATTTCTTAATACTTACCGTCAGTAAAGTAACTGTCATTCCTAATAGAATAAGTAGCTCTTTCCATATTGCTTCCATGCCGACTCCTTTTATCATGACATTTCGCACTGCATCCACAAACCATCTTGTCGGATTGAGACAGGAGACCCATTGGAGGATGTCGGGCATGCTGCTGATCGGAAATATCATTCCCGAGAGAAGCATCGACGGAAGCATTAGTCCGGCTCCTGTCGCAATCATGGCGCTTTGCTGGGTGTTTGTAATAGATGAAATAAGCAATCCCAGTGCCAATGCGCAAAATGTGAACGTAAAATCGAGGAGAAGGACAAGAAATATATTTCCTGCAATAGGAACCTGCAAAACATAATAGGAGAGTGCAAGAACCAGTATATTATCAACGATGCCAACCATGAAATAGGGCAGTGATTTCGCCAGAATGATTGTGCTGGGTTTTAACGGAGATGCCAGCAGAATCTCCATCGTGCCCATTTCTTTCTCTCTGACGACTGATATGGAAGTCATCAGGGCGCAGATAATGATCATCAGCAATCCTATAATTCCGGGGACAATGTTGTAAGAACTTTCCATTTGCGGATTGTAAAGCATTTTTACCTCCATATTGACGGGCAGCGGTTTGATGTCGCTATTTGCTTTTTCCCGCATAAACTGCTGTACAAGCATTTGTACATAATTTTCGATGGTGCGTGCTTCATTGGGATTCGAAGCATCCAGTACAATTTGCAGTGAAGCGTTTCCTCTGAGCAGGTCACTGTCGAACGAGTTCGGGATGATGAGTGCCAGTTTGGTTCCGTCTTTTCGGAATGCACTTTCTACTTCGGCTGTTGTATTCAGGTAGCTATCCAGTTGAAAATAGCTGTTGTGAGCTAGTTTTTCGACCAACTGATTTGAATAGGGCGATTTGGCTTTATCCAAAACAACAAAAGATATATTTTTCATATCCATGGATATGGCATATCCCAAGATGAAAAGCATGACTACCGGGAGCAGCAGCATAATGGTCAGGGTAAGCCTGTCACGTGTGATGTGATAAAATTCTTTTTTTAGAAAACTGATAAACTGTTTCATTCTCCTGTTCTTTTTGCTTGCCGTGCCAGAGCGTGGAATACTTCATCCATCGAGTCGGCATTGAATTTCTTTTTCATTTCCGTCGGACTATCTAAGGCCTTTATTTGTCCGTCCACCATGATGGATACCCGGTTGCAATATTCGGCCTCATCCATGTAGTGAGTGGTCACAAAGGAGGTGATGTTTTCTTCAGCGGCAGCGTAAATCATTTCCCAGAACGTCCGCCGTGCCATGGGATCCACGCCGCCTGTCGGTTCATCCAGGAAAACGATTTTCGGTGAATGAAACGTAGAAACGGCAAAAGCCACTTTCTGCTTGATACCCAGCGGAAGTGCACTAACCAGCATTTTCTTTTCAGTCGTCAGTTCGAGTTTCTGATACACCTCCTCTGCTTTGGCCTTGATTTCTTTGCGGCTCATGCCATAGATGCCTCCGAAGAGTTCCAGGTTTTCTGTTGTCGTCAGATCGCTGTAGAGCGAGAATTTCTGGCTCATGTAACCGATATGCTTTTTTATCAGATTGGTTTGTCGGTAGATATCATATCCTGCCACTTTCCCTATTCCGGATGTCGGATTGAGCAGGCCGCAAAGCATCCGCATGGCTGTCGTCTTTCCGGCTCCGTTTGCGCCGAGAAAGCCGAATATTTCACCTTGCGCTACCCGAAAGGAAATGTGGTCGACAGCCGTGAAATTGCCGAACTGTTTGGTTAAATCTTTCACTTCAATGGCATACATTGAGTTTACTGGTTATGTGGGTTATCTATTTTTGTTTTTTGCTTGTGCATCAGCGCAATGAAGCAATCTTCAATTGTTGGTACAACCGTTTGAAGGAGGATTCCCGGATAATCTATAGAGGTGTTGTCTCCGTTGAAAATGACATGCAGATATTCTCCGGAGATATACACCATCTTCACATTACTCGCCTCTTTCAGATGCTGTAACAGCAAATAGTTGTCATCAGCCTTTACACCGAATAGCTTATACGGGTAGGCATTCAGAATTTCGGCAGGAGTATCCACGGTCATTATTTTCCCCTCCTGAATGAGGGCGATTCGGTCGCACTGTGCGGCCTCATCCATATACGGAGTAGAAACCATAATGGTGATGTTCTCTTGTTTCAATACCTGCAGCATTTGCCAGAATTCTTTTCGGGACACCGGGTCGACACCGGTTGTCGGTTCGTCCAGAAAAAGCACTTTCGGCTTATGGATCAGAGCACAACAAAGCGCCAGTTTCTGTTTCATCCCGCCGGATAGTTTTCCTGATTTTCTGTTTTTGAACGGTTCTATTTGCACATATATATCTTTAATCAGCTCGTAATTTTCTTTTACGGTTGTTTTGTAGACATCGGCAAAAAAACGGAGATTCTCTTCTACTGTTAAATCCGGATAAAGTGAAAATCTGCCGGGCATATAGCCGATTTCGTTTCGGATCTCTCTGAATTTGGTCACAACGTCCTTCCCGTTCACTTCGGCGTTGCCCTGGTCTGCCAGCAAGAGTGTGGTAAGTATTCGGAACAACGATGTTTTGCCGGCTCCGTCGGGTCCAATCAATCCAAAAAGTTCACCCTCTGCAATTTCCAGATTGATGTTGTCCAGAGCCCGGGTATTTTCAGGCTTGGCCGGATAGCTTTTGGAGATACCGTCGATGGTGATGGTTGTTTTCATTTGTCTGTCCTCTGCTTGAAGTCGACATCTCCATACATCCCTATTTTGATGCCGTTATCCTTGTTGTTCACCGCAATTTTTACTGCATACACCAGGTTTTGACGTTCATCCTTCGTTTGAATGGTTTTAGGCGTGAATTCAGCCTCGCTTGAAATCCAACTGACAATACCGGAGTAAGATTTCTGTGCGTCGTTTCCGTTGTTGATGAAAACGGTAGCTTTTTGCCCGATTTTGATTTGTGGCAGCTGATCGGAAATCACATAAGCCCTCAGGAAGAGATGCTCTGTGTCGGCTATTTTGAACAGCGCCCTGCCGGCATCGGTCATTTCCCCTGCTTCCTTGTATTTGGTTAGCACCGTGCCGTTGATCGGACTCAGGATACGGCTTCTGCGCAGTTGGTCGTTGATTTGTTCCACTTGAACCTGATAGACATGGCTTTCTTTATCTAATCCCTCAGAGGAGGTCGATAATTGATCTTTTTGTGCTGCGAGCGTGCTTCTCAATACTTTTAGTTGTGAGTCGGCATCATCCAGTTGCTTTTGCGTGGCAGCACCGTCCCGAAGCAAGTTGCTCACCCTGTTTTTTTCGGTGATTGCTTTATTTATCTGATCCTCTGTTGCTGCTATTTGCAATCGGATATCGGGTTTTCTTACTTTCACAGATTTCGATGTCGCTTCAAGTTGTATTTTTTTTAGGTAGAGCTGTACCGTGTCAATATCACCGATGTGCTGTCCCTGTTTTAGAAAGTCACCTTCGGTTATGTTCAGACTTAGAATTTTTCCGGGTACCTCAGACGATACAATAATTTCCGTAGCTTCGAATGTACCTGTTGCATCGTGTGGTGTCTGATTGTTCCTGCATGACGTGGCAAATAAGGCCGTCGCAGTCGTGGCAAATAGAAAAAATCGTTTCATTGCGATTGTTTTATTTATGTATTTTGTCTTTGTTTTCATTTTCCAAGTGTCTGTTTATAACTTTCAATATTCTTCAGATACTGTATTTCGTGTAAAGCTTTGGTTTGGCGAGCTAAAGCTTCGTTATTGATGTCACGGATGAGTTCGTTCATTTGATAGGTGCCGTTCTTGTAGCGGCTTTCCCCTGCTGTTTTGACTCGTTCTCTCAGTCGGATCACTGCATCGTCTTTCTTCATGAGTTCTTTCATCTTGTCAATTTCCTGTTGCTCTTTTGTCATTTCAAGGCGAGTGTTGAAAAGGAAAGTCTCTTTTTCTGTTTCAATGCTGCTGATGTTATTGGCAATCAGCCTTTGTTCATTTTTCTTGGTGTAGAGTCCGCCAAAGTTCCATGTCAGCTTGATCCCTCCCTGAGCAAAAAGTTTGAACTTGTCTTCCATCATATTCAGTCCCGGCCTGCCGTATCCTCCTTGAGCAAAAAGTCCCAGTTTCGGCATGTTTTTGACTTCGATGGCGCTGTTTTGTTTTTTCATCAGCTCGATTTGTAAATGATACAACTGTAGTTCGGGGCGTGCCACCTCTTCATTTGCGTCATACATTCCGATTGGTTTTTCCAGGGGGGTGTTGTCTGTCAATTCCTGATGGATAAACAGTCCCAGCATACTCAGATACGACTTTCGGAGACTGTTTTGTTCAATTCTGTTTTGTGCCAGATTTAGCAGTTCCACGTCCAGTTGATCCATTTCCGATTGCATAGCCACTCCGTTTTTCATCATCGACTCCAGCATTTTCTTGTTGGAAAGCAGGTTTTGTTCCGTTAATGCGATGATTTTTAGTTGCTCGTCGATAGCCAGAATGCCGAAGAAGAGTTCGTTAACCGTTCCTTTCACAGCATACAGATTCACCTGGATACGCTGTTTGTCGACTTCGCTGTTGGCTTCCGTGATTCTCTTTTGAGCGGAAATTGCACCACCGTCCCAGATCAGTTGAGTAACATCTAATGTGGCTTTGTATTGGTCTTTGCTGACCGATGGAATCTTCAGTGCAGCAGGAAGTGCCGATGCATCCAGATTCAATTTTGTTACTTCTGTCTGATACGTGCCCTGAGCGTTGAGATTCAATTGCGGAAGATAACTTTTAGCAATATTTTCCAGGGAATATTGTCGGGCTTTTTCCACCAGATCGTATTGCCTGATGAGTGGATAGTTGTCTATTGCCTGTTGCCTGCAATCTTCCAGACGAAGAGCCTTTTGAGCAGTTGCAGTCAGAGAGAAAGTCAGTGCAATTGCAAACGAGCAGAATATACGAGATTTACTTTTCATCCTGAAGGAAATTTAGTTGTCTATTTGTAATATCATTTTCATCCACTGAGGGATATATTTTCTCCGTTCATTCAATAAGTTGTCCAGTTCTCCTTCTGTAAACGGATATACATGGTTCAGGAAGGGAGAAGCGATATTGGGCATGACAGACATACTGATGGTGTTGAGTATAAAATGGAACGGGGATATCCCAAGGTTTTTTTTCTCGACCTGTTCTTGTAACTGTTCAAACAAATGACTGTTGATAACCAGTTCTTTGGGGATTCCGGCGGCTTTAAACATCCTTTTGGGATTTGAATGCAGCTCATTGATGACGAAAAGTGCCAGGTTGCGGTTCTCTTGCGTGATGTCGATATATCCATTGACCAGAATTTCAATCTTTTCTATTAAAGAAGTTTCCCTGTTGTTCATCGTTTTTTGAATGATGGAGAAGAAATGGTGGATACTTTCATTCATAATGATGTAGAAAAGATTCTCCTTACTGCGGAAATAGTAGTGCAGGAGCGCAGAATTGATTCCGGCATGTTCAGCTATTTCCCGTATACGCACTCCGTCGAACCCTTTTTGTTGAAATAGCTTTCGGGCTGTTTCCTTGATTTTTAATTCAGTGTTGTCGGTGTTACTCATATTGGAACTATTTTATGGCTCAAAAGTAAATTAAACAAAATATTTAATGTTTTGATTAAAATATAATTTAACTATAATAGCCGATTGGGTATTCTAAATAGGGTTTATTCCTTTTATAGCTTCTTGTTAATCCGGATAAAGTTGTGCTTGATTTGTTTTTTATAACAAAAAGCAGCAGGGAATGTTTGTTCTCCAATAAAGAGATAACGTTTTCATCTATTTTCGTAATTGTTCCGCCTGCTGCCCGTCATAAACCTTAACTAAAGAAGATAATGTTTTCATCTGTTTCTCCTTTCGGTATGAAGATTGTGTAAATTTTTATGTTTCTTCTCTTATTTAGATAGTTATCTCTTGTGAGTCTTCTCATTGGGAGGGTCTACTCTTTATTCTTAACCGTTATGTAATAATTTCGTAACCGTAACATGACAATTCCACCCTAATATTGCATCAAAAATAAGAACGTTAATTAAAACAAATAGAACAATGAAAAAAATAGGATTATTCGCGATGGCCTTGGTGGTGATGATGTCATCCTGCAATTCAAGCTCAAAAAAGGCCGACGGAGGCGTTAAGCTTTCAGGGGCAGGAGCTACATTTCCGGCTCCATTTTATAGCATCGTATTTAAAAATTACGGCATAGCCTCTACGAATGAAGTGACTTATGGCGCTGTGGGAAGCGGTGGCGGAATACGGAGCCTGAAAGACAAGACTGTCGATTTCGGTGCATCCGATGTTTTTCTTTCAGACGATGAAGCAAAAGAATTCGGAGTTCCGGTAGTACATATTCCTACCTGTATGGGAGCTGTCGTTCTTTCATACAACCTGAAAGGTATTAATACACTGAAACTGACTTCAGAAGTAATTTCAGAGATATACAGAGGGAAAATAACCAAATGGAACGATGCAAAAATTAAAGCCTTGAACCCGGCAGTTGGTCTGCCCGATAAAGCCATTACTCCGGTATACCGTTCGGATGGTAGCGGGACAACCTTTGTTTTCTCTGATTATATGTCAAAAACAGACGAAGCCTGGAAAGCAGATCTGGGAAGTGGTAAATCCTTGAAATTTACTGTGGGCATAGCCGCTAAAGGAAACCCGGGAGTAGCCGGAGTGGTATCCGAAACAGACGGAGCTATCGGTTATATCGGTTCTGAATATGCGTTGGCACAGAATATTCCATCGGCGCAAATCAAAAATGCAGCCGGCAAGTTTATTGAAGCAACCTCTTCCAGTATTTCGGCGGCAGCCAGCGGCGACATACCCGCGGATACCCGTTTGATGATTACCAATTCGGCTGCGGCAGATGCTTATCCAATCAGTACATTTACCTGGATTATTGTCTACAAAGAACAAAAATACGGCGACCATTCAGCGGCAAAAGCCAAAGCGCTGGTTTCCCTGTTGAATTACATCATCAGCAAAGACGGACAAGCTGTGGCAGCCAAAGCACACTATGCTCCTCTTCCGGCAGCTGCTGTGGAAAAAACAAAAGCGAATATTGAATCTATTACGTTTGACGGTAAAGTGTTAGGTAAATAATTTTGCTCTCCCATCTGCGAATGTGCCGGTAAACGGCATGTCCGCAGATTTTATTATTCTTTTCAACTTCAAATTGGATGAAAGATAAAATTTTTAAACTACTGCTGTTCCTTGCATCTTTGCTGATTCTTCTGCTTTCTGCAGGAATAATTTATGCCTTGGTAGGTAGCAGCCTGAATGTGTTTTCTCATTTCGGTATCTGGAGTTTTATCACTTCCACCGATTGGGATTCTCAAAAGAACATCTATGGTGCTTTGCCGTTTATCTCCGGGACGATGCTCACTTCTTTGCTCGCCTTGTTGTTCTGTATTCCTTTTGCATTTTCCATCGCTTTGTTCAATGGAGAATATTACAGAGGAACCAAGCTGGCATCAGTTGTTAGTTCGGTCGTTGATTTGCTGGCCGGAGTTCCTTCTATTGTGTTCGGATTGTGGGGATTTTACGTCCTGCGTCCGGTAATGGTCGACTTAGGAATCAATGCGCAGGGATTTGGTGTCCTGTTGGCTTCGATTGTGTTGGCAATCATGATTATCCCTTATGCTTCTTCGCTCAGTACCGAATTTATTTCCGTTGTTCCTAATGAATTGAAAGAAGCAGCTTACAGCCTGGGAGCTACCAATATGGAAGTCATCCGCACCGTAAGCCTTCCGTTTGCCGGTTCGGGAATATTCGCCTCTTTTATTCTGGCTTTGGGGCGTGCCCTGGGGGAGACCATGGCGGTGACGATGCTCATAGGGAATACCAATAACATACCCAAAAACCTGGCAGATACCGGTAATACGATGGCCAGTATTATTGCCAACCAGTTTGGCGAAGCATCGGGATTGAAACTGAGTTCATTAATCGCTTTGGGATTGCTGCTGTTTGTCATGACGGCCATCATCAATCTGATAGCGAAATACATTATGAAAGTAGTGAATAAATAATTTATTTAATATGCCAATTCGGGAAAGAGGGAATAGCCTGTTTACAGAGGCTTTGTTTTCAACGGATTGAATCTTGGGTAGAAGTAACTATTAATTACCAAATTCAAAATTGATATGTTGCATTTCGATGACTCGCATATTGGCATATTGAAAAATCAGCACATTAAAAATTATGTCTTCAACCATACAATATAGAAAAGTCAAAGACCGCCTGTTTTTCTCTACGGTGTGTTTCTTTTCGGCCTTGACAATGATTCCCTTGTTTCTGATTCTGTGGGAACTGTTGAAAAAAGGATACAAACAGATCAATCTGAACCTGTTCACACAGGTAGCTCCCAGTTCGATGGATGCGATGCTGGCAAAGATAACAGGAGAGTCTATTCCCGGGGGAATCCTCAACGGGATTGTAGGTACAGCTTTGATGCTGGTGATGGCTATTGTCCTGTCTATTCCGGTGGGTATTTTCACAGGAATTTATCTGGCAGAGCATAAAGATTCACGTTTCAGCGGATTGATTCGTTCACTCACCGATTTGCTTCAGGGAATTCCCTCCATCGTTATCGGGGTCGTTGTATACACCTGGGTGGTACGGCCGATGCACGGGTATTCGACGCTGGCCGGTAGTGTGGCATTGGCTATCATGATGCTTCCGATGATTATCCGTTCTACCGAAGAAAGTATGAAGATGGTACCCGGAACGTTGAAAGAGGCCGGTTTGGCTTTGGGTGCATCCTATTCGACCATTGTACTTCGGATTCTGGTGCCCGCGGCATTCGGCGGATTATTCACCGGTTCGCTGCTTGCGATTTGTCGTGTGATGGGAGAAACCGCCCCCTTGCTGATGACCGCTTTAGGTGCTTCGGCCGTGAATCTGAACATCACGGAGCCCTCCAGTGCCATCCCTTTGCTGATTTGGGAATTCTATAATGACCCGAATCTGGTGGACTTAATCTGGACGACCTCCTTGTTACTGCTCGTGTTTGTTTTACTGATTAATATTGTCGCTAAAAATATTGCAAATAAATGGAAAATACAATAATAGCCCCACATACAACAACAAAAATGGAATCAAATGCACCGGCTTCAAGCGGCGAACTGCTGTTGAGCCTCAAAGACGTCAGCGTTTCGTATACGCCGGAGAAAAAGGCAGTACACGACGTATCAGCCGATATATACAGCAACACCGTGACTGCTATCATGGGGCCTTCGGGATGCGGAAAAAGTACATTGATACGTGCTATCAACCGGATGCACGAACTTTATCCGGATATTAAAATCGGAGGTGAAATCCTATTGAAAGGAGAAAATGTGCTCGATATGAATCCGATGGTGGTTCGCCGGATGGCAGGTATGGTATTTCAACGTCCGAACCCTTTTCCGACGATGAGCATCTATGATAATGTGCTTGCCGGATACTCCCTCAATAACATCAAACTTAAGAAATCTGAAAAAGACGAGGTGGTGGAAACATCACTTCGCAACGTGGCGCTGTGGGACGAAGTGAAAGATTCGATGACTAAAAAAGGATCTTTCCTTTCCGGCGGGCAGCAACAGCGTTTGTGTATAGCTCGTGCACTCGCTCTGAAGCCTGAATTGCTGTTGATGGATGAACCGACTTCGGCTCTGGATCCGATTTCGACCAACCGTATAGAAGAATTAATTCTTGAATTGAAGAAAGAGTACACCATCGTCATTGTGACGCATAACATGTCGCAAGCGGCGCGTATTTCGGATAATTCGATGTTTATGTATCTGGGCGAACTGGTGGAATACGATTCCACCAAACAGATGTTCACCAAACCCAAGCACAAACGTACGGAGGATTATCTGACAGGAGCGTTCGGATAAGAGAGAGGCATTTTATTATTCACCTTTTTTGATTATTACAATTAGATTATGGCTTTAGATACAATAAAGAAAAAACAATTACAATTGCTGCTGAACGAGTTTGAACTTATGTCCAAGACAGCACTTATCCAGTTTCAGATTTCATCCAAACTGCTGGAAGATAACAATGTGGAATCGCTGGTGGAAGAAGCAGAGGCCAATGAGATAATCATGGATCGCCTGGAAGTGAAAATCAGGGAAGAAGTGGTTTATTCCATTTTTCAGTTTAATCCGGTGGCAACCGACCTGCGAAAAATTATTACTTATCAGGATATTACGACAAATCTGGAACGCATCGGGGATATGTTACTTAATATTGTACACTATTTGTGCGATGTTAACCTGAAGAGTCCTATATTTGCGGGTATAAAGAGTCATCTGCATACGATGTTCTCTAAGGTGGGAGAAATGCTCCGTAATTCTATCTTTAGCTTCTCGAACGAGGACAGTCCGGCTGCTTATCAGGTGATTAAAGCCGATGACGTGGTCGATGAAGAATTTCGTACCATCCGCCGGATATTGCAGGAAGTGTTTTCGAATAAGCTGCTCGATAAGTCGGAAATTGAAAACATCATGACCATCAACGCCATTGCACATAATCTGGAGAGAATTGGCGACAGTGCGACAAATATTGCGGAATCGGCTATTTATCTGGCCGAAGGTAAAGATATACGACATGGAAACAAATAATTTACCACAACACATTCTGATTGTGGACGACGAGGAGGATATCCGGGATATTCTTCAGTTTAATCTCGAAAACGAGGGATTCATTATTGATCAGGCCTGTTCGGCCGAAGAGGCACTCAATGTATTGAACGAGACACACAGCCTTCTGTTGCTCGATGTCATGATGGGCGGTATGTCGGGCTTTAAGCTGGCACAGTTGCTTCGTAAATCGGGCAATGAAGTTCCGATCATCTTCCTGACTGCAAAGAATACGGAGAATGATTTGCTCAGTGGGTTCTCTATCGGTGCCGACGACTATATTTCCAAACCTTTTTCAGTGAAAGAAGTCATCGCTCGTGTGAAGTCAATATTGAAACGTGCTTCGATGAAGGCGGAGGCAAAAACAGCTAACCCCAAGATTGTTGTAGAAGGTTTGGTTATCGATATGGAATCCAAAACCGTAGAGGTGGATGGCGAATCGGTGGAGTTAACTCACAAGGAGTTTAATATTCTGGTGCTTCTGGTGCAGAATGCCGGGAAAATCTATACACGTACCGATATTCTGGATAAGGCCTGGAGTGACAACAGCATTGTCCTGGATCGGACAGTGGATGTGCATATCACCCGTTTGCGCAAGAAGATAGGCGAATATGGAAAATATATTGTGAGCCGAACCGGATATGGTTACAGCTTTAGTCAAAAATAGCTAAAGACAACGACTTATGAAATTTACATACAAACAAAAGATATTTATTTACTTCTTCCTTATTTTTGCTCTGTTTTCGCTGGCTACCATTTATTTTCAGCAGCGGCAGGAAAAGGCTTACCGGACACAAACACTGGAAGCGCGGCTGGGAAGTTATGCCGACATTATCCATAAATATATGGTCGGCTCTCAGTTGTCCGACAGTTCCATCCGGCAGGTCGACAGAGAGGTGCGTGTCATGCCGGAAGAGTTGAGGGTGACGGTTATCCGTTTGGATGGGCAGGTGGTGTATGACAACGAGGTAGCAGATGTTTCGAAGCTGGAAAATCACAAAGATCGCCCCGAAGTGATGCGGGCTCTTTATCAGGGAACAGGTACCAACATTCGCATGTCGGCTTCCAAGCATATCGAATTCCTTTATTTTGCAGCCTCCTATCCCGATTATGTGGTGCGTGTGGCTTTGCCCTACAATGTGGAAACGAAGGCCTTGCTCCGGGCAGACAACCTGTTTATCTATTTCATGATAGGCTTGTTTATTCTGATGATGCTATTGCTCAATCTTGTTGCTGAACGCTTCAGTAAGTCGTTGAGGCAATTGCGGAGTTTTGCTGTAGATGTTCGAGAAAATAAGGTGATTGACGCGGATGAACTGCATTTTCCGAACGATGAGCTGGGGGAAATAGGGGCTGAATTAGCTGAGATTTTCCAGCAAAAGGCGAAGATTCGCCGGGAGACGGAAATTGAAAAAGAGAAACTTATCCGCCATTTACAATATTCCGGTGAAGGTTTTGCTATTTTTTCTTCCGAACGCAAAAAAGTATATGCCAATACGCATTTCATACAGTACCTGAATCTGTTGAAAGATACACCTACGTTCGAAACAGAATCTATCTTTTCGGATGCACAGTTCAAACCAGTTAACGACTTTCTTACAGAGCAGAATACCGATGAGAATCATTTCGTATTTCAACTACAGAAGAATGGAAAGGCTTTCCAGATGCAGGCTGTTAAGTACGAAGACGGCAGCTTTGAAATTACCATTCGTGACATTACTAAAATGGAAAAGACTCGTTTGCTGAAGCAGGAAATGACCAACAATATCGCGCATGAACTGCGGACTCCCGTCTCCAGCCTGCGTGCTTATCTCGAAACTATCTGCGACAACGAACTCCCTGCCGACAAGCAGAAGAAATTTGTGGAAAGGGCGTTTATGCAATCGGTTCGTTTGTCCGAACTCATCGAGGATGTGAGCTTGTTGAGTAAGATTGAGGAGGCTTCTTCTCAATTTCCGATGGAGAAAATCGATTTGCATGAACTGGTTAACAATGTGCGTATCGACCTGACGGATAAATTGCAGGAAAATAATACTTTGTTTGTCTCTTCCCTGCGTGAGAATCTGAGCATAAAAGCGAATTATTCGCTTATTTATTCCATCTTCCGTAACCTGATGGATAACTCCATCAAATATGCGGGGCGCGATATTGAAATTCATATCGATAATTATATGGAAGACAATGATTATCTCTATTTCTCTTATTACGATACCGGAAAAGGAGTGGACGAACAGCACCTGCAACGTATTTTCGAACGTTTCTATCGGGTCGATAAAGGACGTACACGGGATACCGGAGGTTCCGGCCTGGGACTTTCCATTGTGAAAAACGCCATTCATCTGCATAAAGGTGAGATTCAGGCTCGCAATCGTGAGGGCAAAGGATTGGAATTTCTGTTCTCTCTGAATAAGAATATGTAAGGCAAAAGCTCTTCTGTAAAGATTAACGGCCGATAATGACTCCCCAAGGAGCTTTATCGGCTGTTGTTGTATATGACGGGGGTGGGCTGCGGATTCTATTTTGCGATAATTATATTGCGAATATTATTTTGCGGGCGAATTCAATTTGCCCATACCGGGTACCGCCGTGCGTATCGGCGATCATCATTCCTTAATCTCAGCACAGACGTACGACCGTACGTCTCTACATTCCTTACCCCTTTACTCTTTCAGACGATTTCTCCTGATTTTTCAACATTCCCTGTTTCTTTTCAAAGAAACTCTTCACCAAACGCGTTTTTTTCTCGTTAATCGTCAGATGAAAATCTGTATCCACCCGTATAATACCGATTATTCCTTCCATACCGCACTCAATCAGTGCATTCTTGAGGAACGGAATCTGGTCGAAGTCTACGGTCAGAAAAAAACTCAGTTTATCCATTCCCAGGTAGTTGATATCCTGCCGGTTGATGCCTAATTTGCGGCAGAGTAAGCGTCCTTCAGGCGTTTGTTCGCTGACCACAGGTAGGAAGGTTGTGAAAAAGATTTTATCGTTTTGAATTTATAATTCTGGGATGGGTGAAATCCCCCGCCTTTAGGCGGAGAATTTATAT
>JASGFJ010000043.1:0-37516 GCA_047605645.1 Dysgonamonadaceae bacterium
GATTGAATGTTACGTCTCAAATATCCCAATTGTTTTCTCACAGCCTTCCTTATTTCTTTTCGGGTTTTATTCTTTTTCTGTGCCGTTTTCAAATAATTCTTGCGAGCAATCAGTCGATAGGTGCGAGGTTTGGACAAATGCAGCCAGGGGTGATACAAGAGATCAATTAGGCCTTCCGATACTTCACGAGCATCCGACAAGAGGGTTAAATCCGTAGGATAAGCTATATCTTGAGGACAGGCCGTTGCATCAAACAAAACCCGTCCCCGGTTCTCGTCTTTACATCCCTCTTGCTCCTGTATGGACAAATCATTTTGAGGGGCGGACTCTTTTGTGCCTCCATTATCTTTGTCCTGGGAATCAGTCTCCTCTTTTTCCTGCAATTCAGCCTTCAGGGATACAATACGCTCATTTATCTGATTGATAGCATCTAAACCCAAACGCTTGCGTAAATCGACAAACAGGGAAGCATCAAAAGGGCGTTCTGTGGTAAAGCTAGGATAACCCAAAAAGTATTGCATGTACAAATTCTCAGAGATCTGCTCCACTGTTTCCCGATCATCCAGGTTACACATATATTTGATAATCAATGCTCCAATGGCAACTCGCGGACTCAAGCCTGGTCGCCCCGTAAAGCTTACGCCAACTTGTTTATAGTAAATGCTGCAGATCTCATCCCACGGGATCAGGCCAGACAAGACAACCCAACGGTTTGAAGGATCTAGTTCGCGATCGAAAGGATGCTCAAATCCGGGCAAGATTTGTTGGGTAGGACTCGTGTAAATCAATCGGGATGCATGGCTTTTGCGTCGTGTTCTCATAATTTCGTGCACTTTATTGAGCAAATATAAGTAATAAATCACAGAATATCACACATATATGAATTTATCAGCAGACCCTACTTTAAATATGCCAATGGCACAATAAGATCAGAGCACCATTGGCAATGACTGGCTTATTAATATTTTGTGACGGTGCCTAAGCGGTTGCCGTCTGTATCAAAAATATCGTAACTGTTGGCTCCGTAAGGCTTTGTGTAGAAAGGCTTATTGAGACTGTAATCATGATCGGTCAGAATCTTCGTTATTTGAGTCATTTCCTCTCGGTGAATGTCTTGGGAGACCATTCCGCCGATAATACCAGGCTTATCAATAGCATTGAATATCATTCCAAAAATTGAAGTAGATTCACGATCTTTCACAAAGTCCAGGTATTTATCATAACATATGCTTCCAGGCCCGGGATTCGTCAGATGGTATCCCGTAACAGTAACTTCCGGAAGAGTTCCTCCATTGTAAATTACATCATCATACCCGGTACCTCCCACATATCCAGTAGCTTCCATACACACGGAACCTCCCATATAGCTTCTCTGGGAGGTTTCGCTGATCACCGGCATTATTCGCGCCAGTTTATCCAATGTTTTTCTTGTCAGTTTTTTCATCTCTTGAAAAAAATAATGGTTTATAAATAAAATGGTTATAGGCAATCCTGGGGATTGCTGTTTATTGTTTTTACTTTCATATTGAATTCAAATAGGGTAGTTCAATTGCTTATTCTCTTCCGCAACTCACTCCAAATCTTCTGCCTTTGCTGCCTTTTTTTCAGGAATTTGTTCCAAGTCTCCTCGAAAGATAATTCGGGAGCACTTTGGGTGAGATATGGCTTCTTTATAAAAAATATCCCGCAATATCTTTGAAATAAATTAAATGGCACAAATTCCGGAGCAACATATTGCATTCCTATACAGCGGGATAAGATCGGTTTATTAAAATCAGCAGTAAGCGGATAGTAAAAAATATCGTCTTTAAAAGAACTAAAGAAAAATTCCGCGCTCTCTTCAGGAGGATTATCCAGAAGAAATTGTTTTCGGTTATGAGCGTTATCGGATGCCAAGGTTTGTCCATTTCCTATAAGAAACAAAAACGGCTGATAATCGCCCTGATACTCTTCCTGCATATAACTTCCAAAAGGTTTGCAGGGGATGGCCGGAAAAGTAGAGACCGGGTTGATATGTCCTCCATGCCCGTAAATAATGACCTTTGAGCGGGGCTCTGCTGAGAATTTCTCGATCAAAAACTTTGAGTTGACAAACATCACCGAATCTCTGGCTATCTTTCGCTTTATGTCATCGTTTCCTATCTTTGAGGAAACAGAAAGAATGTGCGCAATACATTCTATTTCATCAGGCGTAAGCAGCTTCAGCATTTCTTTATTGTGCGTTTTAAGATAATCAGCAGCTTTGGCCGGTTCTTGCTCCATTAATAATACTGCAAACTTGTCAATCTCCGGGATTTTTAAGTCGGAGTTAATCCGGACAATAAAATCAAAAATATCAACAGCCGAATTCAGATCGGCATTAGACAGAAACTGATAGTCCATGCCGAAAACCCTGACCTTGTCTGCGTCTGTCCGATTGGAGTTGTATGACCGCAGCTTATTCAGGAATTTCCCCATTGCACTGTCAAAGAATAAAGCAGAATCAATATCAATATCTGAGTCTCTGCCCTGTATATATCTGTTGACCAGGAACGATTTTTCTATGGGAAATTCTATAATGACCAGCTTGCAGCCTTGCCTTTCGACTGCTTGTAGGATCATTTCTAATACGAGATTCATGATGGAACTATTCCCGTGTATTGATTCTCCAAATCCAATGATTCTTTTATCCGTTACGCTTTCTATCTTCTCCGCAGTGTTTCTGTCGCTCAGGTCTATAGGAATATATTTTTCATGTTCCTGAGGCTGAAGAGCCTGAATTTTACGTATGGGAAAGGCATCAATCGATTTGTCCCCGATAAAAATCTCTAATTTTCCAAAAGCGATGAATGCTTCTTTGCCGGGGTCTCCTTCAGCCCTGATTTTGATATTCAGCAGCTCTGCGTCTGCCAGGCCTATTTTTTTCTCGGTTATGCATAAGAAGCTGTCCGGCACAAATGTTAGTGTGTCGGAAGAGAGAATCTTTTCTTCACCGTTTATCCCGTCTAACAGTATGGAAACAGATTTAATATTCTTTCCCTTGCATTCAAATCTGATGCTTCCCACTCTTTCATGGTGAATCGGCAGCAGTACCCTCTGCAGGTATTCTGTTCTAAGGCGATCTGAAAAAGGAAAACCTTTCACATATCTGTTTATAAACAAGGCACGCCCTGAATCCTTGCTTATTACTGGAAGTACATAATTTACGTAAGCTCTATTTTGCAGCCAGGGATATTTAGTGAGTGAATCCACTTTCATCGTAAAATCAAAATCATACATCTTTGTGTATGTCTGTATTTCTGGTTGGGCAACCAATGGGATGCAGCAAAAACAAAAATACAAAAGCATACATGTCTGTTTCATTATGTTCATTAGTCATCAATATTTGTTTGGATAAATAGAAATTGCTCTTAAGTATCTGTTGCATAAAAGATGATTTGCATTTAATAATCATCTTTTATGCAGTAAATGGTTTTATCGCACAGGAGCAGAATAAATCTTGCGAGTGTGCAATTTTTGCGTCAGACCAGATTTAATTTTGTTAATTTTTTCATTGTATTGAGTTTTCATTGCTATAGGTATTATCTTTTTCCCGATGATATCGAAAGCCGATATGTTATTTTCTTGATACATAATCTTCCGGTATGGTTATTCCATCGTAGAAATATTCGAAAGCCACCGACATAATTTTCATTTCTTCGGGATAAACATCGGCATTGAGTTTCAGAAGTCGCTCAAATTCGGTTTTCAGCACTTTGCTATCCACCAGATTTGACCAATAAAACAGCCAAAACTGAAACTGGTTTCCTTTTCGCAGTCCGGAAATGACTTTCAACATTCCCTCCATTCTTTTCCACATCATCTGATGAAGTAGGGATTTGAGATAGTTTGGAGCGTCCGCAAACCATGTCCCTCCGATGGCCAACCGAACTAATTTATTGCAATAGAGGGAGTCTTTTATCAATGTAACCCGTTCACCCAAGGCTCTCACATGATTATATCCCAGATGATACATGGTTAGATCGTAGTCCGAATATGGCAGGAATTGATATGTCATCGTAAATTCCATCCAAGTACTCGGAAAGGCGTCAAAAAAGTTTTTCTGTCGTACCAGAGTGTTCGGCTTATTGACTAATTCACGGTAAGAAGAATTAAGTTTTGCGGTATCTACCGGAAAATACTGAGCATCAATGGTCGGTGATAGTGTTGTTATAAAAAATAATATTCCAATAATCTTGTTTTTCATAGAATTTATCTTATGGTATTGAGTGTAATCTACTTGATTCTAATTGTTTGCGAAGATGATTTAATAAAAATCATGCATCGTTTCATCGTATTCTGTTTTATGATGTTATTGATATTTATCTGTGTATCTCTAAAAGAGGATAAATATGTGTTCAGCCTTTAATTGAACGATGGTGCTGCAGGTTAAATCCATTCCTGTTTTAAAAATTTGAGACCTTCAACAAGATATAAAAACAGCTGTTACGAAATAACTGTGTCTGTGTACAAAAAATCCGTAAAACCGTAATATTCCTGCTGTTTATTTAAATTCGAAACCGTTCTGTATCCACAAAACAATGCATTCATTCAGGAATTTCAACGCCGACCCGAATTTTGCCCCATGCCTTCCGTATCTATACGATCTGCTGTGAAAAAATTCACCGGGATAAGGATAAGAATCAGGCTGGTCTTTATAGGCATGATCCGCTCCGTCGACTTTCAGCATTGTGTAATTTTCTTTCTTCAATTCAAAAAACATCCTTTCAAAGGCATACATGTTTGTCTTGTAATCCGCAAAGTCATCCCGGGTAGCGCATGTTATAAGGACAGGAGCCTGTATTTTTGAATAATACTTTTTGGGGTCATAACGAACCATATCATACATTCTTGGACTGATAAATTGGCTGATAAGAGTGTCGGCATATTCTTCGATGTTCAGCTTGCCGGCGAACGGGGTTCGATTGTCGCTATTGTCATCTGCCAGTTTTATGATGTCTTCTCTGATCTTTTTCTTGGCTTCCTTATTGTCCGGATATCGGGCAATATTGTAAGGAATGCAAAACAGAGCATGCTGTAAAAAATTTCTCTGTCTGCTTGGAAAAATAGGGGGGATTTTCTGTTCCAGATTCTTAGCAACCGAATTGTATGCAAATAATTCGCCTGTCGTACCCATGCTGGACAATACGATGAGAAATTCAACATCTTTGTTCTCAGAGGCTGCAATAGCAGACGTACAGCCCCCTTCGCTATGCCCGATAAGTCCGATGGCAGCTTTCGAAAAACGAGGGTCAGCCTTTAGCGCGGTTAAAATGCCTGCCACGTCTTCCGCATCGTCATGCATCGTAAACTTATCCAGCCTGTCCTGATACCTGTTAAAGACAAGATCAGCGGAATCAGCTAAAGCTCGGTTGTCATACTTGAAAGAAGCGATGCCGTGCTGTGCCAGCGAATCTGCTAAAAGGTTGAGAATCGAAACGGAATCTTTGCTGTGAGGCTGCGGTGATGGCACAAGTATGACCAAAGGATCATTTTCTTTAAAACCCGAAGGAATGTTCACTATGCCCGAAAGCTTGAAGTTTTTGTATTTTATCGGTATTTGAACAGCCTCCCGCTTAAAATTGACGGAAAAAACATCCATGCTTATAAACAGAAATGCCATACATAAAACCTCGGCAGCGATATAATTTGTTTTCATACGGTTGAATTTTTACTGTTCGGCAGTATGGAACTTACCTGATTTTTTAATCATCGGCTTGGGCGATTCAATAAAAATCATGATTCGTTCCATAATGCGTTTTGTTATTTTATTGTGTTTGCAAATAGCTTGAACTCATTTTCATCTTTCTAGAAGAAACAGTCTTTGATGCAGCCGGGATAAGGGCAATGCTCATTTTACCCTGCGCCACAATTTCCTTTTCAGTAAACGCCTGTCCCGTCCGAATAATGAATATTTGCATCCATATATTCCTCGCCTAACCTTGTGGCCTCCATTTCAAAATTTTGCCTCAAGTGTTCTTCTGCGGTATTAAAAAAACCGCTAATCAAGCTTTTTGCTGATAATTTTGCATATTCAATAGTAGACATTGACTGCTGTTGTAAATAATGTCCGTATTCATGGGCAAAATCACACTGGTTAAAACTGCTGTTTGCCCATGATTTGTTTATGTGGATTGTCCCGTTAAGCTGATAAGCAGTACCTGTTATGGGTGCCCCATTTGTAGAAAAGGATACTCCTTTATAGAAAGTAGACGAACCGTCATCCCCATAAAAAGTTGTTCCTTCCTTCTCTTCAACTAAAGTACCTCCTGATATACGAAGAACGTCTCCTCCTCCCACATACCTTCTTAGGGAGTTACCGCTAATCACCGGCATTCTCTTTGCCAGTTCATCCAGATTTAATTTTGTTAATTTTTTTCATTGTGTCAAATTTTAATTGTTTTGTAATTGATTAATTTATTAAGTCGTTTATTGCATTCATTCAATAAAAATTAAATATTTATTTTTCCGTTTTTGCTTTCAGATTGTCAAACAGACGTTCTATCAAACGCTTCCGTCTAGTAATGATTTCCGCTGTTCCTTTAGTTTCAAAATCCAAAGGGAGCAATTTCCCGAAATTGGTGACTGTGCCTTCCGGAAAAGAAATTACCGCCAGATAGGAGTCGCTTGTTCCGTTCGCTGTTTCAACCTTATTGGTAATACGTGAAACGGACTTGACAATACCTTTTAAGAGCCCGTATTCATCATAAGGATAATTATCGATTTTCACATTCACCGTCTGCCCGACCTCTACTTTCCCCGCGCCATAAGATGGGATTAAGACCTCGCCCAGTATATTGTTCCTGTCGGGAATCACACTGAACAGTTCCTGTCCTGTTCGGATGAAGCTATTGTCGCGCCAAAAACCGAGATATTCCAGCTCTCCTGCCGCCGGACTGTATTGCAGATAATGCTCTTTCCATTGCCTTATGGCATTCGCCAAAGCATTCTTTTGCGTGATTAGTTCGGAGTAGGCCTTTTCCTTGTTCTCAGATTCTTCCGATCGTATCCGCTGCATTTCCAGCTCACTCTGGCTGATCTCCGACAGTTTCATGAATACCGAACTTTGCAGGGAAAGGCAAGCTTCCTTCAATGCGAGATGTGTTGCCCGCTGCTTCAGGTAATCGTATTCGCTGATCACTTTCTTTGCAAACAATAGACTGTCTTTTTGCAGCTGTTCGCGGGAATCCATAAGAATATGAGTTTTCAGCTTCAATTCATCATTCAGGTTTTCAACAACCAGTCTGTCGGAACGTATTTTGCCTTGAAGGTTCTGAAGCATGGTCGTATAGATCAGAGAGCCCGCCAGTCTTTCATATTGCAGATATGCCAGCATAAAAGCGTTGTATGCAGAACTTGCTTCTCCTAGCAGCAGCGAGTCGGGCAAACGGGAAACCAGATTCTCGCTTGCGAGGCGACTGACCAGTAGCGAATCCACCCAAAGAATATGCTTGTAATCTGCCCCGTTCTCGATATAAGAAATTACCGTATTCTCTTCAATGAAGGAATTGTTGGGCTGTAAAAGAATAATTCGCCCGTTTGCATTTGCGACCAGACGCACAGGAGCAGTTACAGCTGTTACCGAGATACGTCCGTCCACTGTATCGGGATATTTTATGACAAAACCCAGCAGAAGGACAGTCGCAATTAATGCACCGACACAAATGGCAATCCATCTCGTCCAGTCGGTAGGCATCCGCTCGATGATGGCCTGCACTTCTTCCGATTTGAGATGCTCTTCTTGATTTAAAGAAGGATTTTCTGATATCTCATTCATTTTAAAACGATTACAATGGATAAGTTTTTTTAAGCAAATATTCACAAGGAACAGAATCTTACATAAGTAATTCTTTTGTTAATCAGTATTGATTTAAATAAGAATCCTTATTTTTCATATATACATTATAGATGAATGGAAATATATCATTATCAGTGACAAGCTCCTCTTCTCTTGCTTGTAATATCGCTCTTATCATTTTGCTTATACAACCATATTTTCCGCCTTTCTTCTGCATGAGGTAATGCAAGATTTGATTTCTCAACAAGGATATAGCCTCTTCTTGTTTTTTCTGCTTCTCTCTGTTTCTTTGCAAAAGAGAAACGCGTTTATACAGCAATGGTTGGGGCTCCACATAGAACAGACCGCCTCTTTTAGCGATTTCAATCCAAAGTTTATAGTCCTCCGCACAGTCGCTATTTTTATATTGGAGTGAGTGTTTTCGCAGAAAATCGCACCGGAGCATTGTCGTGGGATGTGAAATAAAATTTCCTTTCAGAAACAGCAACAGTGGATGCTCAATAATCCCGCAGATAGACTGAGGCACGATTCCATCCTTGACATCTTCTCCGAACAATGACATCCATGAAGAACATACTGCGATATCAGGCTCGTCTTCCATGATCGCATACTGAATTTTTAGTCTGTCAATGTGCATTATGTCATCTGCATCCATGCGGGCAACGTATTTCCCTTTTGCGGCTTGCATTCCTGAATTCAAAGATCTGATGTAATCATGTGTATTCTTTATCAGCTTGATCCTTCTGTCAGAATAAGATCTGACAATCAGATTGGTGTTGTCTGTTGAACCGTCATCGACAATTATGAGCTCGAAGTCGTCAAACGACTGGTTCAGTACACTCTCTATTGCTTCGGCAATGTGTGTAGCGGCATTATATGCCGTCATCACTACTGAAATCTCATTCATAATTCTGTTCCTCCTCCAATATTTTCAGATAGACTTGAACGGTTTGTTCTGCCATCCTTTTCAATGTAAATTTCGACTCGTAGAGTTGTCGGGCATTTTTGCCCAATCTGATCCTTAAATTTCTGTCGTTTGCAAGAGCTATAATTCTTTCCGCCATTTGTTCCGTATCTGCCGAAAGCCCTCTGCACCGAGTGAAATGAGTCCGTGTTTTCAGGGCATTCACATCATCTGCAAACATCTCGTCTAGCCCATCCACAGCTGTCGTAATAATAGGCAGTCCAAACATTGCCATTTCAATAGCAGCGTAGCTCGATTGCTCCTGGAGGGATGCGATAATGCCCGCATCGCTTTGAGTATAATAATTTATGAGTTCCGCAAACGGAATCTGTCCGAGAAAATTCAAATGCAGTTCTTTGTTCGCTTCCTTTATTTTTTCGGCCTGCAAGGGATGAATTTTTCCTGCGACATTCAACATAACGTCACAGCCTTTCTGCCGGGCTTTTTGCATCGCGCCTAAAATAAATTTTAAGCCTTTGCTTTCAGATAGTATCCCAACGTAAATCAGTTGAAGAACACGGTGGTCTATCCCGACAGTTGTCCTCTTTTCTTTTCCCGAGTCGCTTATTCCATTTGGGACGACGGATATTTTGTTCTCCGGAATTGCCATGATTTTCTCAAGAAAGTCCTTCGCACAGCGGGTCACGCAAATAATACGATCGGCATCTGTGTAAGAACTGAGTTCACATATATTCATGACAAACTTATCTCTTTGCCATGTGCTCCCATCAGATATGTATGCAAGATTATACAGCTCGTTAAATTTGTTTATATTACTGTTGAATAATCCTTTCCATGGAATACAATGTAGATGAGTGATAATTTTGCATTTTGTTTTTGATCTGATGAATTTTGCCAAATCAATAAGATTGAGCGTATGTATATGTATAATACAGTTCTCCTTTTTTTCAAATAGATTTCGGGTAATCCTGTAAACTTGTTCACTGTATTTATCCATCCAGAATTTTTGCGACATTATTTCATTGGATTGCTGTGGAAGGGGAATGGTGATTTCTTTATAATACGGCATTTGCTCTTCCCTGTGAAATATAATTGAATTATCAAGCTTCAACTGTATCCGGTGGATTTGTATGGATGGATATGCCTTTAGCTCTTCAATCAATGACTCCATGTAGCGATCCACTCCGGAGGTCCTGCCGGCGTGAGATATATCCATTAAAAATAAGTTGATTGGTTTCATACAAATTAATTTTTGCTATCAGGGAACATGAACTCCTTCTGATTTTTAAATCATTGTCTTGAGTGATTTAATGAGCATCAAGCTTTGTTCCATATATCTATAACATTATCAATCTACTTCTTGCATCGTTGCTGCTGCAGTATACCCTGTAAAGCAAAAGACGCGAGATACCCGATTCGTATCCAGCAATCAGGCTACCAGTTCTAATCGCGCTTAAAAGTTTTTTCTCGAATGCATCTTCTTCCGTATTTTCATCTCCGACCATATAATCCTCCAACTTGGCTATTGTATCTTTGTATAAGTCAGGCTTTTTTTTTAGAAGCAAAAGCATATTTATCTGTTCTGCAATAGTCATGGTCTGCGGATGCATATTCTTCAAGGCATAAAAAAGATTCTTTCGGACGGCTTCCTTCAATGAGACACTGTTGTTTTTTTCTACTATTTCCATTAAGTTATACGCTATCGTAAAATCACTGATCAGCTTGTTCTCTTTCCATAAATGCATATAATTGTCCAGCAGCTCCGGCGAAATAGAAAAGTGTGCGCAAACCGAAGAAATATTCAAACAGGTTCCGAGCAGAGCGTTTAATTCCATTTTCAGCTGGGCATACTGTTTTTGCCTGATCTTCAAAATATATTCTTCCAATATATGAGCGAACGCCTTAGAGAAGGCAGAAAGCTGCCGTCCAGATACATGCAAAGGATACAAAAGGTTCAGGAAACAGGCAATTTTTATATTACGCTTAAAGAACTGCATGTCATCCGACCTTTCAGCTTTATCAAGCTGTTGCGCTATAGCAGCAGCCTGTTTTCCAAACAATTCATCAAAATCTGCCTCTATAAATTCGTGCCTGATCAAATATAACAAGACATAGCCTATTCCCGCTAAGCCATTTTCAAACCCGACATCTTCATTTCCTGCCAACAGAGACTCCTGCAGCAACTTGTAAGCCTGTTCCTCCAGATATTCATCCTGTAGATAACGGGCTGTTTCAAAAAGACATAAAGAAATACCCGCCTTACCGTTGTATAAACCACACGAGGAGAGGGAACAAGAATTAAATAATACATAGTCAATTAGCTTATGTGTATTTGCTATAGAAATCATAGATAGAAGAAGTGAGAGTTAGTAATACATTTGATAAATACAATTTAGATATTCGGAGGTGTCTAATCAAAAATACCTCATACCAACACGATGTTAGCAGCCTATTGATGTATCGTTAGTTACACACCATTAGTAAGTTGATAAACTGCAGCCAATACAGCTAACAAAACAACTGTTTTTTGTCCGGCTCTTTTTTTAATTCAATATCAGAGATATTTATATTTCTCTCCGTAAAAGGGATAGTGATATAATCCTTCGGATTTTCCGCAACCGGATTTTTTCGATTCAGGGTATTTAGCTTTTTAGCCATGATCTTATGTTTTTAGTTCAGCAATCTGCTTATAGATAAAGTTAGTTTCAAACTCAAAGCCGGGTTTTTGAATTTCTGTTGGCAAGAGAGTTCTAAATATAGGTCTTTTGTGTTTATTACCAGCAAGTATTAACGAATACAATATTATCAATTAAAATTGAGATTCTCAATAGGATAATTAAAAAAAAGTATTTGTTTTAAATTATTAACAGCGAGCATTATACGAGAGTAAACTCCGGAACGGAAGTCGCGGATTTCGGGGCAAAAGCAAAAAAGGATTGCCTTGTTGTTTTCAAGTACCAGCCCAACAATACAATTCTCCGGTGATACAACAAAAAAGAGAAGCAGAATGCCGGTATCTCTGAAAAGCGGCAGGCTTATCTTTGAAAAATAGATGTCCTTAACTTTAAGTATCTCTGTGAAAGAGACGGTGCAGGACTTTCAAAATAGGAGAATTTTGCCTAAGTTTGCAGTCCTAAATAAATTAAAACTTCATCATGCAATTAACAGCAAGATTAATACAGGTACTACCTCTTCAAACAGGCCCAAGCCGTAACGGAGGGGAATGGAAGCGCCAGGACGTGGTGGTTGAAACAGACGGACAATATCCTCGTAAGGTGTGTATTTCCATTTGGGGAGATAAAGCAAATCCTTCGGTATTGCAACCGGGTAACATACTCGACATTTCTTTCGATTTGGAAAGTCGTGAATTCAATGGAAAATGGTATACAAGCATAACCGCTTGGAAAGTAGATATCGCTGCCGGTGTTTCTGCCGGAGAAGCAGCCCCTTCGTTTCAGGATGCCGGAGCATTTCCTCCTCCACCTGCAGAACCTCTTATCGGAGGTGATGATAAAGACGATTTGCCTTTTTAAAGGATAAGTATAGATTGCAAAAAAAGATGAACCACGGATGTAGTTCATCTTTTTTTGCCTGTAGGGATGCTATCCCGTTTTACTTGTGATAAAAATAAGTAGCCGGGAGGTTTAGTCTTCCAGTTTCTCTCCTGTGACCCGGTATATGTCTTTTTTTTCCATGATATCGAGAGGACGATGTTTGACGATATATTCCAGATGAGAAATATATTGATCCTGTATTTCCTCATTCTGTCCCAGTCCTTCCATCCGGACACTCACTTGAAAGCCCTCTTTTTCCAGTTTCTCTTTCCATGCTTGTGCTATGTCGTTATTGGCATGCTCTCCCGCTACAAACATAAAAGGGACGAGTTCCACTTTCTTCAGTTTGGAAGCTTTCAGCTGTGCCAGCATGTTGTCGTAGCTAGGATATCCTTCGATGGTTCCCATAAAACAATTTTTAATTCCTTTGGCTTGCAGCATGTAAGCTATCATCGCATATTGTGAAGTATTGGCGTAAGAAGTTCCGTGACCGACCCATACATAAGCCGTCTTGGGCTCCTTGTTTTTCGATAAGATGGAGATTACATTTTCATAATCCTCCGGCGTATAGAGCAGTGGATTCCCAATGCGTATTTCCTTGAAGAACGGGTTCATTTTCTCCGCATCTTTTTGGATGGATAGCATCTCTGAACCATCGATTAGTGTTGAGCTTTGAATGAGGATGTGTGTATATCCGTCGATGTAAAGCTGCATCAGTGCTTGTAGCGGATTCAATTTAATCAGGCCGCTTCTGTCGCGGAGCCGTTTCATAATGATGCGTGATGTGAACGCTTCACGGACTTCTATTTTGGGAAATTTCTCTTTCACTTTCCGGTTGATGGCTTCGATGGTGAGTTGGCGGGTGTCGTCATGAGTGGTGCCGAAATGAACCATCAGGATAGCTACTTTGTCATTTTTTCCCAGCGAGGAGAAAATGTCCGCATCTTCATAATCTTTAGCAGGCAAAGTCAATGAGACGAATAGAACCAGTAGAACACATAGTAATTTTTTCATTGTCGTTTTTATTTTTTGAATTGAACAGATAAGCTTGCGTAAAATGTGCGACCCGGCGAAAGGGTTGCATAATTGACGCCGAAGGGACGGCGATCAACAAAATTGAATATGTTTTCGATTCCGAATCCCGGCGTGAGGGTGAAATTCCTGAAATCTTTCAATTTGTGAGTCGAAGAGAAGTCCCATTGGCTATAGGCACGGGAATCTCCGTCGAGATAATAGCGTCGGGATTGCCAACGGCCATTCAGGCTGAAACTAGAGTCGAAGATTCCCCATTTTTTGTTCCAACTGGTGTTGAATGTTCCGGTGTGCTTACTTATTTTTTCCAAAGGAGTCTGTGTGTCGTTATCGTAGGTGTCTGTATAACTGTAGCTTATCGATGTTGTGAGTCCGTATCCGAAATAAGCATTGACCGATGCATCAATTCCTTTGGCATGTGCTTTAGATGAATTCTGGTATTGATATACGGCCGTAAAGGAGGAATATTCATCAGGAACAGGTTTTACCGAATGCAGCGTGATGATATTTCTCAACTGATTGTAATAGGCCGATAGGGCGACAGACAGAAAATCGCGGTTATATTCTGCACTGATGTTGTAATAATTAGAGCTTTCGGGACGCAAGTCCTTGTTAGAAATGGTTATTGTGTTTTTAGTTGTTGATTCGATGTTGCAGTAAAGCTTTTTCAAATCAGGAGCCTTGAATCCGGAAGCATACGTTGCGCGGAAGTTGAAGTCATTCAACGAATAGAGCAATGCCAATTTCGGAGTAAAGCGGCTTTTAAATGTTTCGTGATAAACATAGCGGAAACCGGGAACGATCTGTAACTTGCGGTTCAGAAGCTTTATTTCGTCTTGTCCGTATACTGCAGAGGTGAATACTTCCCGGGCACCTGTGCCAAGATCGTTTTGGCTGTCGAGATAATCTACCTGATATTGTGTCCCTGCGGTGATGCGGTGGTGGCTGTCGAGGGTATATACCGTTTTCAGATTGGTATCGCTGTATCGTTGATTGCGTCCGATTACCTGGTCGCCGATTGCGTAGCTACTGCTTTTTTGTGTATATACTTTGTAATATTTGAAATTGTCGGTATAGTAGTCCAATGTGACCACCCCTTTATTGTCAATCATGTATTTAGCCCCTGTGCCAAAACTGTAGTCGTTGTATTTCATGTCGTAGCTGTAAGACTTGCTGGAGCGGATAAACTTTTTGTCAAAGATGCTTCCCTGCACATATACCTGAAAATTGTTGTCTGGGGCGAATGTCAGTTTCTGGCTGTAAATATCGCTGAAATATCTGTTCTGTGCTTTTTTGTCTGTATCGACGGTGTCGCCTTTGGAGTTGATTTCTTTCGGGCTCAATTGCCATCCATCGGTTTGAACACGCTGGTAAGAGCTGGTGTAGTTGAACTTTCCGAAGTTGATTTCTGCGTTGATATTTTGATTGAACTGGTTGAATCTGGCATACCGGGTATACGAATCCGCATATATTTTTTCCTTGTGTTTATCTGTAATGATGTTAATAACTCCGCCGATGGCATCCGAGCCGTAAAGAGAGGAAGCCGCCCCTTTTTCTATTTCAATACGTTTCACGTTGCTCATGTTGATTCGAGCCAGATCGGTATTGCCGCTGACATCTCCCGCCAGCTTTTTCCCATCCACAAGTACAAGAATGTAATTGTTGCCTAATCCGTTGAGCTGCATGTAGGAGCCCATAATATTGGGGGTGAAAGACAGGGAGGGAGACAGTGCCTGAATGGCATTTTCGAAAGTCGAAGCATTGGTGCGCCGGATTTCTTTTTGAGTATATACATCTACGGCTACGGGAGTATATTTAAGATGGTTGCGAGTCCCTGTGCCGGTAACTACGATTTCGTTGAGTTTTAAGGGCGATCTCTCAAGGGTAAACAGCAGATTCGTCGAAGCCTCATTCAGCGTTTGTGCAGCCGGATAAAAGTTCTTTGCTTTTGCTTTGACCTGTCTTTTACCGGAAGGAAATTCATAGAGCGTAAACTCCCCGTTTTTATTGGTTGTTGTAGCCAGATTGGTATGTTCTATCCACACATCAGCACCGGCTACAGGCTGGTTGTCTTCATCCACAACTTTCCCTTTGCATACATTTTGTGCGAATGCCGTATGGGCTGCCAGAAGAATCATAGGAAGCAGCACTACTCGTCTTAAATTCATGAGTCTTTACGCTTTTAAATAAGTAAATATGTTATTAAGGACTATTTGCCCCTTTCGAAACTCCCGTCTCCGGCGTGCATGCTTTTGCTTTCCGATAAAAGCACGAGCCACTTATCCGGTTTCGGTTATTCAGAAGTTATTTAAAAAATGAAACAGATGATACGAAACAGCACCAGGTCGGACGGAACAGAATAAAAAAACGTTAAGTGGGAACTTTGCAGTGCGCACACATTCTCTTTTCCTGGAGTTGTCGTGTCTTTTCTCTTTTGGCAGGTCTTCTGGCTCACTCATTCGGATTGAACGCCTTCCCGGGATCTTCTCATTTCTCTCTTTGCTTTTGTGGAGAGGCAACGTAGATTTCCCAGTGGCAAAAGTATTGTTCAATCCGTATTCCGTATTTGCAGCCGGATATTGTCGGTTGCTTCTCGGAACAGGAGTTTACAGCTGCAGGAACAGCTCCGGATTCTAACCGGATTCCCTTTTCAGTATCCATGGCGATTGCCATCGATACCACCAAAAATCGCTGCAAAGTTCGGAAAAAAATAGAATATAAAAAATTTTAGCAGCACGAATGTCTGTTTATCGGGGTATTCGTCGGTTCAGAGTTTGATAAAAATCTGCTTTTTATAAAGGACGTAGCCGGCCAATCCGATGAGTAGCATGTAGAAAGTGGCGTATGCGGCCGATAGGATATAGGGGTTTGTAAATAGGAGTGAGAGGAACTCAATAATGCTTTCTTTCGTCTCTGTGAATATGAAGATAATGGAACCTACTTCGCTAAGGACATATAAAAACAGCGGATTGACTCCATACACCCGGAAAAATGTGCACCATCTGCCTTTTCCTTTTATGTCGATAAAGTACATGAATACTCCCAGCAGGGAAGAAGCTGCGCCGCATGTGACCAGGACGAAGCTTGGAGACCAGATGTGTTTATTCAGCGGCAGGCCGAAACTAAGTAGCCAGCCGGCCGATAAAAGAAGAAATCCGGTTTTTAGAAGTTGCCCTACCTTGCGGGTTGTATCTGATACCTCTACCATCACTCTACCAATGCAGAATCCAATGAGTGTATGCGCAATGGAAGGTATTGTGCTAAGCAATCCTTCCGGATCGACGATAGCTCCATTATAGAGGTGCTTGCTGCCCAGCAAGCTTTGGTCGATTATCTTAATGATGTTGGTGTCAGCCTGGGCATATCCATTTCCCAGCAGCAAAACGAATCCGTAAAAGATTAATAATATAGCGACGATGTATGGGATGTATTTGTGTCGAATCCGGAGAGCTATCATTGATGTAAAGAAATAACAGATTCCGATTCGGGTAAGGACACCTGTGAGGCGAAGTTTGTCAACAGGAAAGAAATCCCCTTCACAGGCAAGATAAAACCAATCGATGCTCCAGCATACCAACAAAATGAGCAGGCTTCGTTTACAAATCTTGTACACGACATGCCTGTCTGCTTTAAAATTATATTTATGGAGAGAGAGGTAAGTCGACATCCCCATAATGCAAAGGAAGAAAGGAAATATCAGGTCGCAGGGTGTCAGCCCGTTCCATGCTGCGTGTTCGAGTGGAACAAAAACCTCTCCAGTTCCCGGGTTGTTGACCAGGATCATACCGGCAACGGTAATTCCCCGTAAGATATCAAGGGACAATATGCGCTTACCTGTATTCATGCTCCAAAGAGAAAAGGCGATATGCCTGAATAAGTTTTCATCGTTCTTCTATTTCAATTTTCCGGGCGCTAAAGATATAATTTAATTGATGATAATTCCCGGTTGTACAATGGAAACTGAATCGTTGAATAATCTTTTTTTTCGTTTTTATTGCAAAATGATGTACCCGGCAGGGATTCCAGTCCTGCATGCCGGTTGTGGCATGTGAAAATTAAGCTCTCGATAAGTCTTATAAAGACTCTCTCCTTTTTTCAAGGACGTTGAAGCCCAATAGAGGTTGGGTCATTTTGATTAGACTAAATGGTTGCAAAATTTAACAGCAACTTCTCGAGAGAGCCTGAGCTTTGTATGGACAATTACTGAAAACTTGCGATGGAAAGGGAGTAATTACCTGTTTACACCCACAAGTAAATCAACAGGCTCTTCCATTGAACATCAAGCTCTAAGTCGCTGTGTAAAGTAATAGCTGTCTCTTCATGATAGATTGGTAAACAGGGGTTTGTGTTAAGGCAGGAGTATTTGTAAACGAAAAACAATACTTAAAGAAACGAAAATGCAATAAATACCCTTGTCTTACAAATATAAAAACAATTCTTTAAAAATAGGATTGTTCTGCTTTTTTTGCGAAATTTGCAGCATATTCTGGTGCCGCGATGCACATCCGTGCAAAGTGGTGAATAGGGAATCAGGTGAAAGTCCTGAACAGACCCGCTGCTGTAAGCTTCGAGTTCTTTTTTCAGTTGTGATGCTGTACGAAAAGAACTGACGTCTCGGATAATACTTTTGTCACTGGTTGTTGAGTTATCTCTTTTTGGAGAGGCTCTTGAAAAGACCGGGAAGACATTTCGATACGGAAGTAAGTCAGAAGACCTGCCAGAATAGTGAAAGTGAAAGCTCGTGGTATAGGCTGAAACGAATTAATTCCTTATTTCGCGTCTGAATGGTGGCGTAAATCAGGTTTTTCTCTTTTTCCTGCATCCGGGTAGAGTGTTTTTACAGATAAATTTTCCGGATGAATCCTATTATTTTTGTTTCGTTAGGGCCTGGTGAGGCTGAGTTGATTACGATGAAAGGGCTGAAAGCTTTGCAAAAAGCCGATCTCGTGTTCTATCCCTCTACACGCAAGGCCGGGAAAGAAGTGTCCCGGGCTTTTGATATCATGAATCAGCTGGAGATCCAGTCTTCCAAACTCATCCCTTTTCATGTTCCGATGAGTAAGAATCGGGCTGCCGTTCTACAGGCATATAAAGATGTTTCCGACCAATTGATACTCCATCAGAAAGAAGGTCGAAAAGTGGTAATCGTGGCTGAGGGCGATTCCGGTTTTTATTCCACCACTTATTATATTTACGAATACATCGAAAAAGAAGGGCTGCCCGTGGAGCGGGTGGCCGGAATTCCGGCCTTTATTGCGGCCGGTACTCTCGGAATGCTGCATATTGCAGCCCAGGAGCAGGAACTGCATGTCGTTCCCGGTACTATCCTGGCAAATGATTTACAGGAACGGATTCAGAAAAACAATGTGGTGGTTATTATGAAGACCTCCCTGTGTGAAGAAGAAGTAAAGAAATGTATCCGCGCTTTTCCGGAAGCCTCTTACCACTATTTTGAAAATGTGGGTTTGCCTCACAAGGAATACTATACGCAAGTCAATGAAGATATTTTGAACAGGGATTTTCCCTATTTCTCGTTAATGATAATCCAAAAGTGAAATGAAAAAGCTCCACTTGTTTCTGTTCCTCTCATGCGTATTGCTGTCGGGGATAACTATTTCCTGTAAAAAATCAGTACAGGCAGATGATAAGAATCTAGTAGAAACACCCGAAAACGACAGTGTGCGCTTCTCTGTGAAGTATGCCAAAGGTTTTAATCTGAAATATATCGAAGGCGGAGTGCTGGTGGATGTGAAAGATCCTTCCGGCGAAAGCAAGCACGATTACCATTATGCCTTTCTGAAAAGAGGGCAGCAGCATGCCGATGTTCCCAAAAATTATCAGGTGGTGGAAACTCCTGTCCGCAATACGATTTGTATGACAAGCCCTCAATTGTCTTATTTTCTAAAGCTTCATGCTCTTGATAAAATTGTAGGGATGACCAGTACTCATCTGCTGCATAACAAAGAAGCGAAGAAGGCGATTAAAGAAGGGAAAATCGGAAGAATCGGAATGGAAGGTAATTTTGATTCGGAACTGATTCTTGGTTTGAATCCTCAGGTAATTCTTGTCTCTCCTTTCAAACGGGGAGGTTTTGAGTCGATTAAAAATCTCGGTATTCCACTTGTTACTTTTCTGGCCTACAAAGAGCCGGATCCGCTCGGTCAGGCCGAATGGCTGAAGTTTGTCGGTATGCTCATCGGTAAAGAGGCGGATGCCGCAAAAGCTTTTCAGGATATTGAAAAGAAATACAATGACTTGAAAAAACTGACTGCCAATGTGAAAAACCGTCCGACGGTCATGTCCGGCGAATTACGTTCGGGAAACTGGTATGTGATAGGAGGATGTAATTATCTGGCACAACAGTTCCGCGATGCCGGCGCCGATTATTTTCTGAAAGATAATACTGAAACCGGTGGCTTTGAGATGGATTTCGAAAGCGTATATGCAAAAGGAGCTCATGTCGATTTCTGGCGCATACTGAATGCCAAAAGCGATGATTTCTCGTATGATTTCATTAAGGGGCTTGATCCCCGGTATGCCGACTTCAAAGCATTTAAAGAGCGGCAAATACTCTATTGCGATCAGCGGAAGCGTCCTTTTTATGAGGAGATTCCGGTAGCTCCGGAAGTTGTTTTAGCCGACTTAATCAAAATCTTCCATCCCGAATTAGTGCCGCAGCACAAAGCTGTTTATTACGAACTGTTGAAAAAATAGATATGCACAAAAGCCGGTTAGCCATCGCCTTCTTACTCGTTTTGGTATCCATATTCGTGTTCTTTTCACTGAACCTGATCCTGGGCACAATTTCCATTCCGTTAAAGTCGGTATGGAATATTTTACTGGGTATGGATGGCGAATCGCTTATCTGGCAGAATATTGTCTGGAAAACCCGTTTCCCGCAAACCCTGACTGCGCTTCTTGCCGGCGCGGGGTTGGCCATTAGCGGACTTCAGATGCAGACCTTGTTTCGTAATCCGCTTGCCGGTCCCGCCGAACTGGGTATCAGTTCCGGAGCGAGCCTCGGTGTCGCATTGGTGGTGCTGATGTCGGGAAACGTAGGAGGGCTTATCCTCAGCCGGATGGGAATTGTCGGGGACATGACCGTCACGGCATTTGCCATTGCCGGCTCGTTTACGGTCATGTTTCTTATTATCGCTTTTTCGCATCGGATAAAAGGAAACGTTGTCCTCTTGATTATGGGGGTTATGATTGGATATATTGCCAATGCAATAATCGGTGTACTGAAATATTTCAGCAGTGATGAAGATGTGAAAGCTTATGTTATCTGGGGATTAGGCAGCTTTGCAAAAGTTACCACAGCGCAATTGCCCTACTTCGTTGTTGCCATGCTGATACTGATTGCTTCTTCCTGTCTGCTTGTGAAAACACTGAACCTGCTGTTGCTCGGTGATAATTATGCCCGTAATCTGGGCTTGAATATTCGCCGTGCCCGTTTTTTTGTCATCGTCTCGGCCTGTACGCTGACAGCCATTACGACGGCTTACTGCGGCCCCATTCTGTTTCTCGGGTTAGCAGTTCCGCATTTGTGCAGAAGCGTTTTTCAGACCTCCGATCATCGGATACTCCTGCCGGCAGTAATTCTAACGGGTGCCTCTCTGGCCTTGTTTTGCAGCCTGATAGCTCGTATGCCGGGAATTGAAGGCGCCTTACCTGTCAATTCGGTGACCGCTTTGATTGGTGCGCCGATTGCCATCACCATTTTGTTCCGTAAGAGAAGAAATGAGCTGGCTGTCTGATGTGCTTGTCGGTACGAGCCTCCGGATACTCCATATTTGGGAGTAAGTATAAGCCAAAAGAATGGTCTATTGCTAAATAAGTAAATTATCAAATGAAGAATATGTCTGGAAAAATCATCGTAGCCGGAATTGGTCCCGGTTCAAAAGAAGATATCACGCCGGCTGTTATCGATGCCATTGTCGCATCGGATGTGGTTGTCGGTTATAAATATTATTTTCAGTTTGTAGAAAACGTAATTCGTCCCCATACACTATGCATCGACAGCGGGATGAAGAAAGAGCGGCAGCGTGCCGAAGAGGCTTTCGTATATGCCGACCAGGGAAAGACTGTTTGTGTGATCAGTTCGGGCGATTCCGGGATTTATGGGATGGCGCCGCTGATTTATGAAATGAGACTGGAGAGAAACAGTGCTGTCGAAATAGAAGTCCTTCCGGGTATCAGTGCGTTTCAAAAGGCCGCGGCTTTATTGGGCTGCCCGATTGCACACGACTTTTGTGTGATTTCGCTTTCCGACCTGATGACTCCCTGGATGACCATCGAAAAAAGAATTTCGGCCGCAGCTGAAGCCGATTTTATTACAGCTGTCTACAATCCCAAAAGTAAAGGACGCTATTGGCAACTCTACCGTTTGCAGGAGTTGTTCCTGAAAAGCCGTTCGCCCGAGACACCGGTCGGATATGTGCGCCAGGCGGGACGGGAAGAGCAGGAAATAAAGCTGACCACCCTGGCTGACTTCGATCCGGAAGATGTGGACATGTTTACCATCGTTATTATCGGGAATTCCCAAACTTATATTTCGCAAGATAACGTCCTCATTACGCCGCGTGGGTATTACCGCGAAACGGAAATAGAAGGCGCTAAAAATATCGGTCAGGATATTATGATTCGGAGCTTTCGCACTATCGAGGGGGAATTGAAGAACCGGAATATTCCTTTGGATCGTAAATGGGCTTTGCTGCACGCTATTCATACGACCGCCGATTTCGATATGGAAAATATTTTCCTCGCAGACGAGGGCGCGGTGGAAAAAATATACCAGGGATACGTGGATCACACCATTACGACGATTGTGACAGACGTGACAATGGTGGCTTCGGGCATACGTAAAGGAGCTTTGGAACGTTTGGGCGTAGACGTGAAATGTTACCTGCACGATCCGCGTGTGGCCGAACTGGCTAAGGAGAAAGGGATTACCCGTACGCAAGCCGGCATTCGTCTGGCCGTAGAAGAGCATCCCGATGCGCTTTTTGCTTTCGGAAATGCTCCCACTGCGCTGATGGAACTAGCCGATCTGATTCGCAAAGGCAAGGCGCATCCGACAGGTATTGTCGCTGCTCCCGTCGGTTTTGTGAATGTGTGCGAATCGAAACAGACGATCAAACCGTTTAGAAATATTCCCAAACTGATTGTCGAAGGGCGCAAAGGGGGAAGCAATCTGGCCGCAACGCTGGTGAACGCAACCTTGTGCTTTGATGATGCCGAACAACTTCGTCCGGGAAGGGATGTATAACCGCAGAGGCTTATGAAATTCTATGTAATCGGCATTGACGACAACCGCCATCCTTATCTTCCTCCGAAAGTAATGGAGATAGTACAAAGCCACAGGATCTTTTCGGGCGGTGTGCGTCATCATGAAATTGTGAAACAGTATCTTCCGGATAATTCCTTCTGGATTCCTATTGTCGTGCCTTTAGATGATGTATTTCAACAATATGACGATTGGGAAGAGATTGTCGTTTTTGCCTCCGGTGATCCGCTCTTCTTCGGGTTTGCCAATACCATCCGTCGTCTGCGTCCGGATGCCGCATTGCAAGTGTTTCCTTATTTCAATTCCTTGCAGCTGTTGGCACATCGTTTGCTTCTGCCTTATCAGGAGATGCATATCGTATCGCTCACAGGACGTCCCTGGCCCAAATTGGATAAGGCTCTGCTGGAAGGGATGGCGATGATAGGTGTATTGACCGACAACAAGCAACATACGCCCTCTTCTATTGCCCGGCGCATGCTCGATTATGGGTATGATAATTATCGGATGCATATAGGCGAACTCTTGGGAAACGATGAGGATGAAAAAGTATCTACCTGGGATTTAAAGGAGGTGATAGACCGGGAGTTTCAGTTTCCCAACAACTTAATTCTGGAGAAAACAGCTTCGCGACCGCGACCGCTCGGTATTCCCGAGGGAGATTTTCACCTGCTCAACGGCCGGGCGAAAATGATTACCAAGATGCCTATCCGCCTCTTGTCGCTCAGCGTGCTTGATTTGAGGGATAAAAATGTGTTCTGGGATGTCGGATTCTGCACCGGCTCGGTTTCGGTGGAAGCAAAATTGCAGTTTCCTCATTTGGATATATATGCTTTCGAGATACGTCCTGAAGGAAAAGATTTGATGGAAAGCAATATGCGCCGTTTCGGAACGCCGGGGATCGAATATCTTATCGGAGACTTCCTGCTACAGGATGTTTCGGCTATTCCTCGCCCGGAAGCGGTATTTATCGGTGGACATGGTGGAAAGTTAGTGGACATCGTGGGGAAGATATCTGACGTGCTCGCAGCCGATGGCGTGATTGTTTTTAATTCGGTTTCGGAAGAGAGTCGCAGGCTTTTTCTGGAGGCCGTTGAAAAATACAAGCTGACTCTGGAACAGGACATGCACATCCGGTTGGATGAGTTTAATCCCATAGATGTAATGAAAGCCCGTAAAAAGGGCTGAAGAGTGAAAAACAGAGAAGCCGGTTTCCCTTTCGCAATGGAGTTGCCCTGTCGGATGATTTAAGATAAGGTCATTCGCTTTTCGCTAAGAGAGCAACCGGAGGAAGGAGATACTTTGTGCTTTTGAATGATATAAATACCTGGTTTTAATGGTGCGGTGCTCTCTTTGTTGTCGGAAAAATAAAGTGATTCGTGTCGGCTGAAGGGCTGTTCCTTATTCAGCCCATCAGAACGATAATTGAAAAACGAGGTCCATGACACCCGATCAAAGAGTATATTCAATCGGATGAAACGAAGGCTGATTTTTATTAAATCACCCGGGACAATGATTTAAAAATCCGTAGAGACATTGCATACAAGGTCTCTACTACCCGTAAAAATTTAATCGTATGAAGTACGCTATTATAGTAACAACGGCTGCCGGAATGAACGTGGCGGCATTGATTGAAAAAGATTTAGAAGACGCTGTCATTTATCATGAAGGTAAAGTCGCGCACATCGCTGCTGAGGTTTTTCAACAGGCTGAGGCATTGATTTTCATTGGAGCAATGGGCATTTGCATCCGTTCGGTGGCTCCCTTACTGAAAGATAAGCATACCGATCCGGCAATAATCAATGTGGATAGCACCGGACAGTTTGCCGTATCGGTGTTGTCGGGACATGTAGGTGGAGCAAACGAGCTCACCGACCGCATTGCGCACATCATTGGGGCTACTCCGGTGATTACGACTCAAAGCGACAATACGAATTTGTGGGCGCTGGATACTTTCTCCCGGAAATTCGGATGGATAAGTCCGGAGGAGAATATGAATGAGGCCATTTTTAGTTTTGTGAATAAGAAACCGGTGGCTGTGCTATTGGATGTCAAAGACGAAGGAACGGCTTATCTGGAGCGAACCAAACCGGAGCATGTCGATCTCTTTTATAACATGGAGGCTGCCCGGCAGGAAAACTATGATTTGCTCATTATCGTGAGTCCTTTTCTTTATCCTGATGTGAAAATTCCAAGCTTGCGTTTTCATCCTCAAGTGCTTCATCTGGGTGTCGGGTGCCGGCGTCAGTGTCAACCGGAAGGCATCTCTGAATACATTCTCTCCGGATTGCTCAGCCGAAATATAGCTCCGGCCTCGGTTCGGGATATTGCGTCCATCGATCTGAAAAAGGACGAACCCCTGCTGCCTATTCTGCAAAAAGCTTTCGGTGATATTCCCGTACATATTTATTCGGCGGAAGAACTGAAAAACGTAGAAGTTGCGAATCCTTCCGTGAAGGTGGAAGAAGTAACGACCGTCCCCGGGGTGTGTGAGTCTACTGCTATTTTGAGTGCCGGGTATGGGATGCTGGTTCTTGAAAAACAAAAAGGAAAGCTTTCCGATGGGAATGATTTTACTTTTGCCGTTGCACTCGATCGCGATGCTGTTCGTCAAGGACACATTGAGATTGTTGGAGCCGGCCCGGGCGACCCTGATTTGATATCTGTCCGGGGACGTCATTTCCTGGAAGCAGCCGATTTGGTTCTTTATGCGGGAAGTCTCGTGCCGATTGAACTGACATATTGTTGTAAGCCCGGCGCGGTGGTGCGTAGCTCTGCTTCGATGAACCTTGAAGAGCAGTTTGCCGCCATGAAAGAATTCTATGACCGGGGCAAACTGGTCGTGCGACTGCACACGGGCGATCCGTGCATCTACGGTGCTATTCAGGAGCAAATGGCTTATTTTGATGAATACAATATGTCTTACCATATCACGCCGGGGATCTCTTCGTTTCTGGCTGCTGCCGCTGCTTTACGTTCGCAGTTTACGATTCCCGAAAAGGTGCAGACGATTATTCTAACAAGAGGAGAGGGGAGAACGCCGATGCCGGAAAAGGAAAAACTGAGCCTGCTGGCACGCTCGCAAAGTACAATGTGTATCTTTTTGAGTGCTTCTGTTGTGGAGGATGTTCAAAATCAGTTGTTGGAACATTATCCCCCTGAAACGCCTGTGGCTGCCTGTTATAAACTGACCTGGAAGGATGAGAAAATCTATCGCGGACAGTTGAAAGAACTGGCTGAAATAGTGAAAGGGCATCACCTGACGCTGACCACTATGATTGTGGTGGGCGACGCTATTGACAATCGTCACGGTCTTTCTCGTCTTTATGCACACGAGTTTAAACATTTATTCCGAAGATAGAGAGGAGTTGTATAACTGTATAACTGTTTACTCGTGTAACTGTTTAACTGTGTAACCGTTTAATTGTGTAACTGTTTGGTTGTTTAACTGTCGTTTTTTACACGATTCCACGATTAGACAATTAGGCGATATAAACAAGTAAACGATTCTCCGCTTCAGCAATAAACTAAATTATAACTCCAAAAATGACAAAATATCAAACCATCGAGCTGCGGAATCTTTCCACGGGATACCTTCTCCGGAAAGGAGAGCAGAAAGTCGTGGCGGCAGCTATCAATGCTTCCGTTTTCAGTGGGGAATTGACTTGTCTGCTGGGAGCAAATGGCATTGGTAAATCGACGCTGCTTCGTACATTGTCCGCTTTTCAGCCCCGGCTTTGCGGAGAGATTTATATTCACGGAAAAGAACTTGCATCTTACTCCGAAAAAGAACTTTCCCGTCTGATTAGTGTGGTGCTCACCGATAAAACTGCTGTCCGCAACATGACGGCTTATGAACTCATCAGTATTGGGCGGAGTCCTTACACCGGATTTTGGGGCAATTTATCCCGTGAAGATAAGAAGATGGTGGAAGATGCCATTCGATTGGTTCATATTGAAGATCTGGTTCATCGGATGGTCGAAACGCTGAGTGATGGTGAACGGCAGAAAGTGATGATTGCAAAAGCTCTGGCTCAACAGACCCCCATTATTCTGTTGGATGAGCCAACGGCTTTCCTCGATTTCCCCAGTAAGGTGGAGATGATGCAATTGCTGCATCGCTTGTCCCGCGAAACCAATAAGACCATTTTTCTCTCCACACACGATTTAGAACTGGCTTTGCAGATTGCGGATAAAATCTGGCTGGTCAATAAAGAAGGTTCTCTGGATATCGGCACCCCTGAGGATTTGGCATTGGATGGTTGTCTGAGTCGTTTTTTTGCAACCAAAGGAATTGTTTTTGATGAACAGACCGGCCTCTTCCGGGTCAGTAACTCCTACAACAGACATATCCGGCTTTTAGGAAATGCCCGGAAATATGCGATGATTCGAAAAGCCTTGTTGCGTCACGGTATTTTAGCCTCTTCCCTGGTCGATAGTAACATTTGCATCGATGCTTGTGAAGCGCAGGAGGGCATCAAAGTGATTGTCGGCACCACTTCTCAATCTGTAGATTCTGTGGAAGAGTTATTGACTTTGGTAAACACGCTGGAAGTATAAGTAGAGCGGATGAGACGGACAAACGGTGGGCTGTTATAAAGTATCTTCGGAACGAAATTCCGATGAGAAAAGGGAATGTTCGGACGCTGTAATGAGGAATTCCCCGCGTGTTATTGTTTTTTATATTTTAGAAATTTATGATACTGATATTAGGAGGCACGACAGAAGGCCGGGTGGCCGTGAAAGTTTGTGACGAAGCATCCAAACCTTTCTATTATTCTACCAAAGGAGATATCCAGGAGGTTTCGTCTGCCAATGGAATGCGTTTGACAGGTGGTTTTGATGTAGAGGAAATGGCCGCTCTTTGCGAAGAAAAATCCATTCGTTTATTGGTGGATGCTGCCCATCCTTTTGCTGTTGGCCTTCACGATACGGTTGCTCAAGTATCCGAAAGGCTGCATATTCCCGTGATTCGTTACGAACGTAGTTTTCCCGAACATGATCCCGAACTGATTTGGTGCGATTCCTACGAAGAAGCGATTGCCGAATTGGAGAAACAGAACATCGATAACTTGCTTGCGCTTACCGGCACCAATACCATTGGGCGGCTAAAGCCTTTTTGGCAAAATCATTTTTGTCGTTTCCGTATTCTGGAACGCGATGAATCCAGAGCCATGGCCCGGAAGCACCATTTTCCCGAGGAACAATTGCTTTATTATCAGCAAGGCGAAAATGAAGAACAATTGTTTCGGCACCTCCATCCCGATGCAATTATCACCAAAGAAAGCGGAGAATCGGGAGGATTTAATCAAAAAGTGGAAGCTGCCAAACGATTAGGAATTCGGGTTTTTGTGGTCAAGCGTCCTTCTTTGTCTCCGCATTTTATTCCTGTGTACGGAGAGCACGGGCTGCGGAAAACAATCGAGAGGACATTGCCTGATTTTTTTGATTTAAAAACCGGATATACAACCGGTACTTGTGCCACAGCAGCCACTAAAGCTGCATTGATGGCCTTGCTTTCGGGTGACCCGGAGAAACAAGTGAGCATCACTCTTCCCAATGGCGAATGGATGATGATCGCACTGGAACGGGTAGAACTGAATGGGGCTGAGGCATCGGCTTGTGTGATTAAAGATGCCGGAGACGATCCGGATGTGATTCACGGACATGCCATTGTATCTACCGTCCGCTTGAATAGCGGGCACAAGGGCATTCGCTTTTTGCAGGGAAAAGGGGTCGGCAAAGTTACATTGCCCGGACTGGGAATAGAAATCGGAGAACCGGCCATTAACAAGACGCCGCGACAGATGATAAAACGCGAAATATTTAAAGTGATGCGTCATTATTCCGATAAATTGCCCCGGGGATTAAAAACAGGAGTCGATGTGACAATTTCTGTTCCCGATGGGGAAGAATTAGCCGGAAAGACATTTAATCCCAAGCTGGGGATTGTCGGAGGTATTTCCATTATCGGAACCTCCGGAATTGTCAAACCTTTCTCATCGGATGCCTTTGTGGGGGCTATCCGTCGCGAAATGATGGTTGCCAAAGCTCTTGGTTGCCGGCAGGTGGTTATTAATTCCGGCGCGAAAAGCGAACGCTTTGTGAGGGCGAAATATCCGGATCTACTCTCCCAGGGATTTATTCATTATGGAAACTTTATTGGTGAAACCATCAAGATCGCTTCTGAAATCGGATTCCCGCAGGTTGCTATGGGGATTATGATTGGAAAAGCTGTGAAGCTGGCTGAAGGAAATCTGGATACACACAGCAAGAAAGTGGTCATGAATAAAGAGTTTCTCAAAGATATAGCCCGTCAGGCAAATTGGGAGGAGGAACGAATTTTGCAAATTGATACCATCACACTGGCACGCCGGCTATGGGAAATAGCTCCCTCCCGATTGGATCGTTTTTTTTACATCCTACGTGAAAAGTGTCGCGAAACCTGCCTGCCTCTTTTGCCCGAGGGCGAACTGGACGTTTTGCTGATAGACGAAGACGGGTTGGTGTTGGGGGATGCTTTGTAGCCTGATGCAAGAAACTAAACGGCATCCGGCGCGATGTCTGTGATGCAGGAGGCCGGATGCTGACCGAGGGAAGACATGACCATCCTCTTGTTGTTGACCTTACATTCAATTTCTGTATAAACAATCAGCCGGAGAATGCGTGGCGATTTTTTCGCATATTTTCCTGCTTGTCCTGAGAAAAGTACTTGGGGCAAATATTGGGGGATGAAGGTATTCGGAATATTCTCTCGAAACAGGTATTCACGATTGTTATTTGTTTTTATTTCCGGAAAAAAAGTAAATATCCTTGTATAAGGAGCTGATTCCCTTCGTAGGAAATATGTATTCCTTTCGCAGAGATAATGCCCTCCTTTCGTTAGCAGCTTAATGTCCTTGCGTGGAAAATATTTGTTCCCTTCGTAGGAAATATGTATTCCTTTCGCAGAGATAATACTCCCCTTTCGCTAGCAGCTTAATGCCCTTGCGTGGAAAATATTTGTTCCCTCAGTAGGAAATATGTATTCCTTTCGCAGAGATAATACTCCCCTTTCGTTAGCAGCTTAATGTCCTTGCGTGGGAAGTATTTGTTCCCTTAGTAGGAAACATTCGTTCCCTCAGCAGGAAACGCTCGTTCCCTCAGTGGGGAACGTTGGTTCCCTTAGCAGGGAACAAGAACATCTTTCGTGGGAATAATAATGACCTGTTTATCTCTGCCTGCCAGCCTGTTCAATATCAATATATTTGTTCTTATAAAGTAAGCTTCGCCGTATCAGGATTGATGGTGTGAGAGCGGATTTTATAGGGGCTTCGGCTTTTCTTTCCGGTGATCTTGTCCAATCATTTCCGGAGGATACTTCAGAAGGGAGGGAGAGCCGGAAGTATCAATCATGCAATCTGATACGAGGAAAATGCTTTCCTGCAAGATTTCGCTTTCGAAGAAAAGCATTGGATAAATATATGTAATCAGCTGCGAGTTGCTGGCCTTGGCGGACAAAATTACATCCTATCCGTTGGGCAAATATATGCAATCAGCTGAGAGGTGGATGATTATAAGTCGGTTACGAAGAGCCGTTGTCAAATAGATGATTTTCTACATCTGAAAAAGAATACCGGTTGGTGTATGGTTGAGAATCAGACGATATAAGCTCTTCTTCAACAGACACTTTCTTGTTCATTTAAACGATGTATCCTGTAAGGATAAGCTTGCTTTTTTAGAGCGTTTTTAGCATAAAGACTTTATTTGCATCAGATGCTTCCATTTGCAAGGGATTGTAATAAACTGTTGTTGCAGCTCACATTTATACACAGATAGGGATGCACGTGCCGTGTGCTGTAAATGATTGATAATCATTTGAAACTGTACCCTATTTGATATAAACGCTAATAAAAGTAAAAAATACTAAATCAAAGAGGTGCTGTAATGAAAAGACTCTTATTTTTGAGTTTGATTTGTAATTGAATACAGGCAAAATGGAATACCGAAAAACAACATTAAGTGCAACCAATAGTTCAATACCCGGCAGTGAGATTTTAAGGCAGATTTCCAGGAAGATTTTCTGTATCTTTTTCTATATAAATAATCTCTGTAAACGGCTATTTTTTAACGGATTAAATTTGTTGAAGTCGTTTATTTTGCTAACACACACACACACACACACACACACACACACACACACTAACACTTACCATTTATAAACGCGCGCGTCGTGCACGCGAAAAATACAAACTTATTTATTCTTCTGCAAATCAGCCCTGTTTTTTTGTGGACAGGATGAACCTGCTTGTTTTTTCGGCAGCTGCTTCAAAGATACTTTACGGCACTCTGTTGAAGACGGAATGTTGGATCCATTATAAATGCACAGAAAGCACGAGCGATTTTCCTTTCATCCGATTCAATCTTTACGAGTAGGCGCTAGCAGACCTGCCTGATTTTTGATTCATTGTTTTGAATGATTTAATAAAAATCAGGCCTCGTTTCATAAGAGAAGAACAATTGAAAAGAACGAAGATATGCCCTGCCTTTTAAGAAGGTGAAGAGGGGGATTCCATATAGAAAAGGCTATTCCAGGCAGCTTAGACAGTAATTCCTTTCTTTGTGAAAGGGAAAAGACCTGACACAAGCAGAGTGAACAGCCTTTGTAACAGATGAATAATGAACTAATCCTGTAAATAAAGATATGATGAACTACTCCATAAAATTCTTTTTCGTATTTCTATTCATCTCTATTTTCGTTCAGGCCAAAGAGGAAGATATTTATTTCTATCACTTGACTCCAAGGGATGGACTTTCGCAGGTAAACATTCTGTCCATCTATCAGGATGAATTCGGTACGATGTGGTTTGGGACTACGGAGGGATTGGATAGATACAATGGACAGACTTTTGAAGCTTTCAAACCCTCTATGAGTACCGGACTGCAAGACAATACAATCTATGCTATTACCGGAGACAAAAAAGGGAATCTTTTTGTTATGGCAGGAAGCGATCTGCTCAGGTTTGATTTGATTGCTTTAAAATTCGAGTTGCTGGAAACGAAAGTCCGGGCAATGGCTTTCTGTGAAAATAGGCTCTGGATTGTAAGAGGGCGCAAGCTAATGCTCTATGATGAGGGGAAAAAGGAATTCATCTTACACACAAAGCTAAAGATTGCCGAAGCCGATGCTTTCGTTATTTATCCCACTCAAGCCGGCGGTATCTGGTTGGGAACAAGTCACGGACTTGTGAAAATAGATGCTGGAGGCAACCGGATGTACATGCTCGATAACAACCGGATATCCTACCTCTATAAAGACCGCAAAGACAATTTGTGGGCAGCCTCCGCCTCCAACGGCGTGTTTGTAATAAAGCCTTCCGGAGAGGTTGTAAACTATAGGCATGACCCGGAAGGCAATTCTTTGTCGAATAACCAGGTAAGGGATATTCTTGAAGATGAGCAGGGGAAAATATGGATTGCCACTTTCTACGGACTCAATCAGTTTGACCCGCTCACCCAACAATGGAAAGCGTATGTCCACAACGATAATAATCCCCATAGTTTAAGCCATTCTTCCATCTTTCCGTTATATAAAGATATGCAGGGAACGATGTGGATCGGGACTTATTTCGGAGGGATAAATTACTTTAACCCCGAGTCGGATATATTCCGGTATTATGGAGCAAACTCTGCCGATGTAAGTTATTTGAGTTTCCCGTATGTAGGGCGGATGGTTGAGGATAAATACCACCATCTGTGGATATGTACGGAAGGTGGTAATCTGAATTGCTTTGATCTTCACAAACGTACCTTTTCGAGGTATTCTTTCGATAATGCCCGAAAATATGCCCGGACATTATTTTACAACCAGAAATGTATCTGGTATAGAGAGGACAAGGATTTACTTTATATCGGGATGCATAATGAAGGTTTAGCCGTTTTTAATATCAAAACCAAACAAGCCAGAATCATAGGCAATGACAAATCCGGTCAATTGCTGAATGCTTCCAATAATACCATAAACGACATGCAGTATTACGACGGGAGGCTTGTCCTGATGACTCCGGAGGGACTTGTTTCTATGGATATTGATAAGGAAACTTTTCATCCCTTCAGTGATGTTCCCCAAATCAGGGAAGCTATCGGAAAGGCTAAAAAGCTGACTTTTCATATTGATACAAAAAACAGGTTGTGGCTGGTGACAAACGGACTGCTGTGCATTCATCTGACAACACATCAAATCAAAGAATATTTTTACGATCCGCACAACAAGTGTTCAATCGGTAAATGTGCGATTAATTCTATCTACGAAAGCCATTCCGGCGATATCTATTTTTCGTCCATGGGGTCGGGTATCTTTAAGTACAATCCCTCTTCCGATGATTTTGAAAATTATACTGAAAAGAAACACGGTTTAATCAGTGACTATTGTTATTCCATATCGGAAACTCCTTCGGGATACCTTCTGTTGTTACATAATAAAGGCTTGTCTCTTTTCGACCCCCACAATGCGAAGTCCGGCATGTTTCGCTCTTCGTCACATTTTCCCATTCTTGGGTTTAATACGGGAAACAGTGTGTACGTGACAAACCGGCAGGAAATATTTATCGGAGGAATGAATGGACTGGTGTCTTTCTTCGAACGTGATCTCTACAAGATAAACAGAGATTATAATCTGTATTTCGACCACCTTTTCATCGATAACAACTTAGTGACTCCTCATGATGAGACCCGCATCTTGTCGAAAATACTCGCGTTGTGTGATGAAATTGAATTAGAATCTTCTCAAAACAAATTCAAAATTGAGTTTGCAAGCAGTTCATATCTGCAAAACATGACACACAACTACGAATACCGGTTAGAAGGGTTTGATACCGATTGGATACGAACCGATTCAAGACTCATCTCCTATACGAATATCGATCCGGGCAAATACATTCTGGAGGTGAGAGAAGTCGGGAATCCCGATAAAATGTGCCGGTTGAAAATAAAAATAATACCTCCCTTCCGGCAGTCAACACTTGCCTGGTTTCTATACTGCATTCTTGCGTTGCTGCTCCTCTTGGGTGGCATAAAATTCTATCTTTGGAGAAGCCGGATACAGGCTGAACTGGAGTTTGAATTTCATGAAAAAGAACGGATTAAAGAGCTTAATCAGACAAAACAGCATTTCTTTACCAATGTGGCACATGAGTTCAGAACGCCGTTGACTCTGATTGTCGGGCATGTCGAATCGCTTTTGAGTCAAAGTGGTCTCGACCGGGTTCTACATGCCAGAATAGAGAAGATTTATAAAAATACCCATCATCTGCTGGGGCTTGTCACCGAACTCCTCCATTTTAGTAAACAGGAAGAAGGCGGGCATGAACTGAAGGTTGAACAGGTAGCGCTCATCCCCTACATCAGGGGTATTTATGAGCAGTTCAAAGAATATGCTGTCAGGAAGAATATCAAATACAAAATGGAGTATTCCGATCAGCATATATTGGTCTATATCGACCCCGAATATTTTCGTAAAGCCATCTACAACCTCTTGTCGAATGCTTTCAAATATACTTCCGATAAAGGAGAAATATCCATCTGGCTGGGTTGGCTGCATCATAGAATAGCCATCCGGATACGGGATAATGGCATCGGAATTTCCGCGCAACACCTTGACAAAATATTTGAACGGTTTTATCAGTTGGAGTACCGTGCTTCCGGGACAACCCTCGGGACAGGAATCGGACTGGCTTTTACCCGGGAAATCGTTACCGCCCATCAGGGAGAGATCAAGGTAGAGAGCATACCGGATGAAGGGAGTGTGTTTACCATTCTCCTGCAACCCGGTCTGTCGCATTTTTCGAAAGAACAATTTGCTGACAAAACCTCTCTACCTCCATTCCGTGCGGATGTTGTGGATGAAGATATGCTGTTCGATTGGGAAAAAGCAATACCCGAACCGTTGAGTAATCTGTTGGAAGAAGTTGCGCCCGATGCGCAAAAAGCCTCTTTGCTGATTGTTGACGATGAGGGTGCATTGATTGATTTGGTGGCAGATGTTTTCGGCAGATGCTTTCATATTTATAAAGCTTCTAATGGGAAAGATGCATTCGATATTGTGCTTCGCGAGGAGCCGGATATCGTATTGAGTGATGTCCTTATGCCCGATATGTCCGGAAAAGAACTTTGCTATAAAATTAAGAACAATGTAAATGTCTCGCATATCCCTGTCGTACTGCTTACAGGGCAGACTTCCGAAAATCAGATAGTGGACGGGTATATGTTGGGAGCAGATGCGTATATAATCAAACCCTTCAATATTCATGTTTTACTTTCTATCTGCAATAGTCTGATTAGAAACAGAAGGATTCTGCATAAAAAGACAATCGGGCTGAAACCGGATCTTCCGGCTTTGCATACCATTATCGAAGAAGATCAGCGAATCATGATTCGGGCAACAGAAGTCATTGAAGAGAATTTGGCGAATGACGACTTTGATATGAACAAACTCAGCCGGGAGTTGGGGCTGGGCAGGAGCCAGTTTTATCTGAAGATGAAAGAAATCACAGGCATGACTCCCAATCAGCTGACATTGAATGTCCGTCTGAAGAAAGCGGTGGCGCTGTTGGAAGGCAATAGCCGCAAGAATATTTCTGAAATTGCTTTTGAGCTGGGCTTCTCTTCAGCCAAATATTTCAGTAAATGTTTCAAGAATCTCTATGGGATAACTCCTCAGGAATGGAGAAAAAGAAATCAGAATAATTGAGCGTTTGTTGCTATCAAAAAGAAAGATTCGGCTTCCTGCTTGATGTATATCGCCTGCTTGCAGCGAATGATGAACATTTACTTAATGAGTTGTAAGTATATATATCGGTTGTGTTTTGAAAAGAAGTGACACGACGGGTTTGCTGTATGAAACGAATCGTATAACTGTATGTGCACACAAATAAATAATGCCACAGGATCAGACATCTTGTGGCATTTAAAAAGCAAAAAGAGTTACAGGATTAATAGTTCCATCCCGGCGTTTTGGTTAAGTTTGGATTCTTCTCAATCTCAGCCTGGGGAACGGGCCAGATATACAGATTCTTATCCGTAGGCCACGAGTATGATCGGAAGTTGTTCCCCCATACACCTTGTGAGCCTTTTCCTCTGTCAAACTTAATCTCTTTCCAGGTGCGCCAACGCATCTCATCGAAGAAATCGACCCCTTCGTTCACAAACTCACGGCGCCTCTCATCGCGAACATAGTCTCTGGCGGCCTTCTGATTCGCAAAATACATATCCAGTGTCGGCATGCCGACACGTTCACGTACCTGTTTAACGTTTGCCTTGGCCTTATCCAGCTGGTTTAATTCGATGTATGCTTCCGCCTGCCAAAGCAAAACATTGGCATAACGGATAAGCGGTTCATTCAGAGGGCCATCTTCCCTGCGGGCAAGGCCTGTTCCTTCGTATACAAATTTGCGGTGGAAGTAGGTGAAGTTGCTGCCGTCGTCAGTGGCCATGTCGGCTCGCTTGCTGGCAGCCGGAGCTGCACTGTTAGAACCCAGTGGCCATCTGGAAAATACTTCCATCGCATTTCCTGCTCCGGCAAAGCTATATCCGCCAATAAAGCCGGCGTATGGAGTAATGAAACTTGCTTCCAAACGGGGATCTCTTTCGGTATACACTTTTCGGATGCGGGCTTCATTTCCGTAAGGCAGGTAATCGTTTTTTGTGGTTGTTGCCTTGCTCTGAAGGCTTTTGACTTTTTTGCGGACAGTCTGTGCAAGCGGTTGGCCGTCTCCTTCCTGTTTGATGATTGCCCCACTTGCATCCAGCGTATCCCGTAAGAAATAGACAATCCGGTCGTTGACTTTTGTTAAAGAACTGTATCCGGGGATGACTGCATCCCAGTTGAAGGGGGTACCGTCCTTATTTTCATACAAATCCATAATTGCCGGAGCCGGAGTTTGATTTCCCCATCCGTTGGCAGTGCCTGAATAAGCGAAACGACTGCCTACATATTTTTGTGAAATGGTACCATACCCTTTTTCTCCATTATGTTGAATGCTGAAAATCATTTCCTGACAATGTTGATAAGCCTCCGTGAAGAGGTTTTTATAACTGTCTTGGCCTTGAAGGAGCCCGTAACCACACGTTTCAACTTCGGCAAAATCGGCAATGGCCTTTTTCAACAATTCTTCGTTTTTGATAACGCTTCCGTCTGCGGCGTACAAGGCTCCTTGGTGCAGATAAGCTTTGCCCCGCAATGCGTAGGCTGCTCCTTTGCTGACTCGCCCGGAATTATCTCTGTTGGGTAGGTTCGGCTCATTTATGGCATCCGTCAGATCTTGAATAATGAATGCCCAAACCTCATTTTCCGGCGATTGTCCCTGGGTACACTCCTCTATGGATATAGGTTCGGTATATACAGGTACGCCCAGTCCGTCCCGTCCGAACAACTCGTTGAGGCGGAAATAAAAATAGGCGCGAAGAAATTTGGCCTCGGCAATCAATCTTGCATTTTTTTCGGCCGATGCCGGCGATTTAGCCGGGATGTTGGTAAGGGCATCATTGGCGCGATGAATACCTTCATAAAGTTTCTTCCATGTTGTGCTAAAATGAGAACTGCTCGGATTAATGGAGCCATTGGTTAAAGACTCTGCCCCGTACAATTGTCCGGCTATTCCCCAGCGTTCAAAACCGAAGGTACTGCCGTTATTGATATCTTTGACATCATAATCTGTGCTGTAAGCACCCGGCGCCCAATCGCGCAATGCCGAGTATATTCCTGTCACTCCCTGATCAACAGATTCTTCGGAAAGCCACATGCTGCTTGAAGCTAAAGAGTTATAGGGCGTTGTGTCTAAAATGTCCGTACAACTGAAGCAGCAGGGCAAGATAGGTATATAGTATAAAATAATGTCGTATTATCTTGTTTTTCTGATGATTATTTTATA
>JASGFJ010000044.1:0-35907 GCA_047605645.1 Dysgonamonadaceae bacterium
TCAAGATGTTAAGGTGAGCTTGTGAGGGTGAAAGCCTTTATAAGAAGAAATAAAAAAAATCATTTAGTATGCTCTATTAAAATGAAGAATATTTTATTGTTTATGCTCGGAACAGCTTTGTTAATAAGCTGTTCCACGATAAAACCCAGAGGTTTTACGTATACTTTTGAAGATACATCCACCGGGTTGGATACTTTAATCAATATTGATGGATATTATTTGTCCAATCAATATTGTGATAGTACCTATGTGGATGCATTTATGTTCTATGATAATGGTTTGTTTATAACTACTGGTACTTGGAGTGATTCCATTAACCGAATAGTCCGTTCTTTCAAAGACATCAAGAGTGAAAGAAATTTTATATGGGGAACATATCGCATTATAAATGATACAATTAAAACTCAGGATATTTACACCAATGGATGGCTTTATGGCCCATTTTTGAATGAAAGTGTTTTTGTTATTTTACCAAATAAAAGAGTTGTACAGCTATCATTTATGAAAACAGTGGGAATCGTGGGTAAATATGGTGCTCGCGACTTTATAGATTGTTCTGACAATCCATGTGTATCCCCTGCTAAATTCTATCCTCTAGAATCAAAACGGGACTATCACGAATGCCCATGGCTAAAAAAGAAATGGTTCTATAAGAAGAAATGAACGCTTGCACCCTGCTTTTTGCAGGATTCTACCGTACGATCAATAGCGACAATAAAATTTTCCCATCTTACATATCCTAAAACTGATTACAATAGAGACGTTGCATGCAACGTCTCTACGGGGGATCCGGTGATTCGGTGATTCGGTTCATTGCCTATAGAATTTATCTTCATTCCATTTTTCCGGATTATTAATGATATAATTTGTGATGCGTTGGTATTCCTGATGGTTGCGGATGATATGGTCGTGAAAACGCGATTGCCATGCAAAGGTAAATCCCAAACGGCGTGCGTGACGTGTTACCGCCGATTTGTATGATCGTATAATGGCGCCAACGGAACCCGATTGGGGTGAAATGGCTGCCATTTGTTGATTTTTGGCGGGTGTGGATGATTGTTGTAGAGACGTTGCATGCAACGTCTGTACTGGGGATCTGGGAATTCGATGAATCCGGTGATTCCGATGATGTGTGATTCCGGGAATCCTGTTGGTTTCGGCGGCGTTGGAATCATTCCCAATGTCATTTTTATCCCTGTTGTTGATAATTAATATCCCATGAATATGGTTGGGCATAACCACAAATTCGCCTAATTCCACCACCGGGCAATGTGTTTTTATTTCGCCCCACCATTTATCGGCAATTATTCCCAGGGGCGACAATATCATTTTTCCGTTTTCTATTTTTCCAAATACACATTCATGGTTGGCCGTACAAATGGTAATAAAATACGCACCATCCTGTCCGTAATCCCAGAATGGGGCACGGGCAGAAGGAATACGGTATTTATTACGAAATTTATCTATGGGCATAGTCTACATGCTTTTTTTTTATTATTGCGAAATGATATTATTTCATTGTTTTTGGATCCGAAATCATCTTTAACGTAGTTACTTTTCATTATTTGAGTGGTATACCGATTGTTTCGTTACGACTCGCAATTTAATAAAAATAGTTGGAATACAGTTATTTATATTTGATTAAAAAAACGTCCGTGCGAACTTCCCCATCCATGTGTTAAGAAACAGCAAGTATTCCATTTGTTGTTCATCTGATAGATATTGTGTTTTCCCTTCTTTCCATGTTCTTATCTTCCATGTTCCCGGATGTGTTTTTCTATTCGTGAAAAGAAAACCTTATTTTTAACACAGGCATTAAAGCAAAAGAATTTATCTGTTTGCTTTAATGCCTGTGAAATTTGTTTCCTCCCATTGGAGTTCTCTATCTCTGTAAATTCCGCTTTTGTTGCATGTTGCCAGTCACGCAAGGCCGGCTTCCGGCAGAAATACGGGGGGGGTATCAAACAGAGCAACAGGAGGACGAATTAGGTTTTTTTTTATAACCTATATCAGGAGGACTAAAAAGAATAAATATTGCAATCGTTGATGTTGTAATTCACCAGATACTCTTTTTCTCCGTCAGCAATTTGCTTGGCCAGTCTTGCTTTTTGAGCCTGAAGTCTGCGCACCGGTGAGTCTTTTATATTTTCGCCATTGGCTTTGGCATCTGCCGTACAGTGTTCCGCTTTTTTCTCTTTTTTCTCGGCCTCTAAAGCTTTAGCTTCCAGTTTATCCAGATCGGCCATATAGATACGGTTTTCTTTCACCACTCCAGTGATAGTGACTGTTTTCCCGACAGCATCTTTACTGAATTTATCGATGTCTTTCCCCGCATTAAAGCGGAGTGTTTTGTTGCCGTTTTCTGTACGCAGAAAGATTTTTTTACCACTGGAAGAGCACACATGCGAGCAGGTGCCTTTCACCGTGATTGTTTTTCCTACTTTTGCCGGAAGTTGCGATAAGGCCTGATCCACACTTATTGTTTCGGCCTTTTCACCGGCCATACTTAGTGAGCAGAGGCTAATCATCCATACGAACAAGGCTGTTTTTCTTTTTCCAATTTTTTTCATCTTCAATTACTTTTGTTTGTTTGCTAATAATTCATTTAATATGTATGTTGCGTTGGCATACTTGTCGATAATAAAAAGGACATAACGGATGTCCACATTGATACTTCGATTTCTTTCCGGTTCGAAAATATAGTTGCCGGCCAGGGATTCCCATACTCCGTCGAAGGCCAGTCCCACAAGTTCGCCCCGGGCATTCAATACGGGACTTCCCGAATTTCCGCCTGTGATGTCGGTATTGCTCAGGAAGCAGGTGCGTAGCACGCCATCCGAGGCATACTTTCCAAAATCTTTATTTGCAATCAGTTCCTTGAGGCGTGGCCACAAATAAAAATTGTACTTTGAGGAATCGCCTTTCTCGATAATTCCCTGTACAGTCGTAAAGCTTTTATAGCGGATTCCGTCCCGGGGGTCTGCCCCTTTGACAGTGCCAAAGGTGAGGCGCATGGTGAAGTTGGCATCGGGATAAGGCATGGCATCAGTATCTTTCTTACTCATAGCTTCCCGGTATAGCCTGTTAGCTGCGGCAATGGCTTTGTCGTATTCGATAAAGGTCTTTTTTATTTCTACCAGTTTGTTATATACTTCTGTGCCATAGATATACAGCGGGTCGTCCTTGCAAGATAGCTGCGGGGTATGTAGAAATGTATTGATGCCTTCCGGTGTTGCAAAGATTGTTTTTGCATACATCTCATTGACGTATGCGTCAATGCTCCCGTTGTATTTTTCATCGATAATGCTGAAGCAGGCAGGCAGATCTTTTTTGGGAAGTTCCCTGTTGACCAGTTTGAGCATGGCCCGGACTATTTCGCGGTCAGTCGACAGGTCGTAATTGGGGGAGAAAGAAGCATACCATTTTCTAAAGTTCAGAATAGCTTCGTCTGCCCCTTTGCGGTTGTTCTCTTCCAGTTTAGATACTATTTGTCTGGCTCTTATCCCGAATACGCTGGCGTCAGTAAATAAGGCACTTGACAGCAAGGCGTGTGCATATTTGGCGTCATGCCGGAGTTTGTAGTATTTGTCGAGAGTGGCAAGGCATCCCCCGTATTTATTTTGTCGTGCCGTGTCGGCGTTTATCCAGCGGTCGAGTTCCGCTTCCTCTTTTTGCTTTTTCCCGAAGACAGGACTCAGGTATGTCTGCCGCCATGTTCCGCTTGCCAGTTTCCCGCTGTTGGCTGCTGAGAAGTATTTCGATGAGTATTTAAGGCGAACGCTTTCGTCTTTCTCCATCTCTTTTTCCAGTACCTCCACGTATTTTCCTTTCGCGATGGAGGTGGCCTTGCTCTTCACTTCGAGGTCTTCTTTTAGTTGAAAGGAAGAGAGGTATCTGCTAGTCGTATACGGAAATCCCAGGCTCATCACAAAATTGTTTTCCTGAATTCCCGCTTGTGAAATAGGAAGGAAGGTCTTGCTTTTGTAGGGCTTGTTGCCGGGTGAATAGGAGGCGGGTTGATTGTCGGCTCCGGCATATACCCTGAATATTGCAAAATCCGCCGAATGACGCGGCCATTCGAAATTGTCGGCATCTCCCCCGAAGTTTCCGATGCTCTCGGGTGGAATTCCTACCAGACGTACATCTTTAAACTCCTGGTATATGGATACGGTAAAACTCCCATCACTGAAGGCATCCAGGTTGGCTGTGCAGCAGCCCAGGCTGTCGCTGTATTGTTTTTCGAGTTCGCCCCTTACCCGACGATAGGCTTTGGTTTTTAATTGTTCCTTCACTTCCCGGCTCACGTCGATGACCTTCACAAGACGGTTTACCGTTAGTCCTTGTACCCGAATTTCTTCGCCGGGAGACGCCGCCCAATAGCCGTCCCGGAGGTAGTTTCTTTTGTCGGTACTTAACTTTTGTACCTCTTCCAGGGCGCAATGATGGTTAGTGAACAATAATCCGTTTGCTGAAACAAATTCGCCGGTGCATCCTCCATTGAACATAACGACGGCATCTTTCAGGCTGTTTGTGGTTGCGTTGTAAATTTGGGCGGTATCCAGCTGCAAGCCTAAGGCTTTCATCCGGGTCATCAGTGAAGAGTTGATTCTCGAAATCGGCCACATGCCTTCATCTGCCTGTGAAAAAGCACAGTTGATACTCACTAAAAGTGCAATGATGACTATTTTTCTCATGATCATGTTATTTATTAAAATGTACATCCAATCCTTATCGAAAGACTCCTGAAGGTATCACCGGTTTGGGATATGGAAAAGGCCTTTGTAAAACGGAAGCAGACATCAGCATACACAGACATCTTATTTGCAGGGAGTATCTCGGTGTAACGAAAACCTCCCGCGGCGCTTACCCTGTCGGCAGTCAGATACTCGTATTCGCGCACCAGCAAATGATCTAAAGAGACAGCTTTGGTGGTGGTAGAAGTGCCGGAGGTATAGATGCCGTCGGTTTTCAGACCACCTCCGCCTTTGGCAAAAAGCCCGCTCAGATAAGGCCCTGCTATATGTTTTCCTTTGATGAAATTACGTTTGGCTGCTATGCTTCCCGAGTATAAATGAATGTTTTGTTTTCTGTATAAAGGATAATAGATAGCTGTTTGCCTTCTTTCGAAGAGGCGGATTTCCCCGTTGATGACCCAGTTGGGAACATCCTGTTTTACGCTGATATTTCCCGTATAATTGATGGAAGCCTCCGTGTTTTTCTTGTTTCCAACGGCGTTTTTACCATAATACGTAACAGTGGTGACTCCTCCGTCGGTTGTACTCCTTTGAAACGAATTCTCTTCGTTCTTGTTCGTCTCGTGTTGAATATTTCCTTCTATCTGGTGATGCGAATCTCCTGATTGAATCGTAAAAACGCCTCTGTAATTATATATATTTCCGCTGTTCTCCATAAAAACGACTGCTGTTGACGATTTGACCCCGAAATAGCCGCTTCTGTTTTGGTAGCCGATTTCATTGAAATATGCATAACGTCCCGATTGGTATTCTCCCTGAATGGAGACTCCGTGAAACCGGTTGCTATATGGTTTTTTATCGCCGGAAACGGTGTATCCTGTTCCCATGTCGCCAAAACGCTCCTGTTTTCCCAAGAATAATCCGTAGTCTATTAACGTATTGAATTCCTGGTCTTTGTTTCCGGCTGAGCTAAACACGATTTCTTCAGATGTCCTTCTATAGCTGTAATTGAATCCTACCTGAAGATGGTTCTTTACCGTGTATTTCAATCCACCCGAAACAGTCATATCCAGCAGGTCATTTGCGTGCCGTAAATCTTTCGTTTTGAAATAACTGACAGTCTGATAGTCTACTTTCAATCCTCCATAGAGTTTTTCTAGCAGCTGCGTGCTGAAACCTCCGCTCAGTCCGTAGGTTTCTTTCTGCTTTTTGCCGGCTGTGCTGTCGGCATATTCGTCCATGTTGAACGAATTGTACCCCGGATCTATGGAAGAAGTCCCCCCCATATTCTTTCCTGTGAAGTTGGAATAAGTAATGGATCCGTAAAATACAAGCTTGCTGTTCAGCCGGTAGAATGATTCTGCATTCACTCCGTACTGATAACTATTGTCGGATTCGAAATAATTGATAAACCTGCCGTTGTCCTTTCTAACATACGATTCGGCAAAAGAGAGGCTTCCTGTGGTGAAATTACTGAGCCCTGCCATATTGCCGGAGGTCAACCAGGGCGTAGACTTTTTCAGGTAATCGTAATCACCCGGCGCCTTCTGTGCATAAACCGATATTCCGGCAGGACAACATATCCCGCCGGAGATTATCAGGACGATTGTTTTTAGTTTACTTGTGAACATTCGTATCGCTTGTCAATCACGCAACGAAGCTTTGTTTCGTTGGTGGAAATCGTTGGTCGAATTGTTGGTATCTTTATAAATGATGCGTGCTCCCTGTTTGATGGAGGCTTCTGCGTCAATTCCGCTGACATCGGTTGTCCCGTCCGATACACTGCTTGTTCCGCCGGTGTAGCTATACACCAGTTTCCCTGAATTCGAAGAGAGAGCCTCGGTGGCTGTCTTGTCCACGTTTCGGTAAAGCGTATATCCCTGTCCGTTGGTGTGTGTCACCGAGCCTGCATCGACTGTAGCCAATAGCCGCTTTTGGTTGGTCGTGTATCCTTGTCTGAATACTTCTACAGCATCAATAACCCAATCTACCGGGACTTTTTTTCTCACCTGAGTGGCAGAACCATTGTAGAGGCTTGTGCGGTCGGCATCGGCGGCAAATTCGACAGGTGTTTCTCCCTGTGTGGAAAAGATGAAAAATGCCGGGGAAGTATTGCTTAAAGACCAGGCATTCGCTGTTACTCCACTATATCGTACTGCTTTCAGGTAGTGTGATTCGGGAATAAGAGAGGACGGTGCAGGATAATAACTTGTGTTTGTAAATTGTTCCGGATCGTAAGTGCAATAATACGCAGAGTTGGCAAAATTGATGGATTTGCTGTAGGTCGTTGTATTGTCAATAGCTCTATCGAGTGCGATGACAAGCTGTTGTCCCGATTCCAGGGTTACCTCGTTGGGGAAATACCAAATGCCATATCCGGCCGGAATCCAGTCGGTATAGGAAAGTACTCCGTTGGTGTAGTCGTAATTCGATACATTGCTGTTGGAGGGGACGACTACCCCCAGGCACAGATTGGTCAGAGAGGCTTTGTAATCGGAGTTGTTGTAAAGAATGACATATTGATCCATGGAGAAAGTGCCCGAACCGTCATCTTTCTGACATCCGCCGGTGTAAAGTTCCTTAATGATGATTTGCGAGGATTTTGACATTGTCAGAGCCAGAGAAACCGGTGTGGCTGAGACCCAGTTGTCGGTGATTGTTATCGAGCCTGTACCGTTGAAATTATAAGCCACCCCGGATACTGAACGAACTTCTGTGCTTGCTGCCGAATAAACTCCGGCAGGAACATTAAATGTGGCTGTTCCCGACTGATTCGTCTTTGCCGAATAGATTGTATTGTTCAGAGAATTGGTGATGGTTACCTGCACACTGTCCCGGGCTTCATAGCCGTCCGGATAAGCTAACTTTACAGATACATCGTAGGTCTTGACCGTTTCGTCCTTGTCGTCGCTGCATGCCTGAAAAGCTAGCGAGGAAACGGCAACCAGTAAGAAGAATAAAAGTTTTTTAGTCATAATAAATTAAGTTTAAATATTTGTACTGTATATTACAATTTGATGCGACAGGTCAGACCGTAATAAAACTCCGGAATCTTTCCGCTCAAATAGACTGATGTCTGATTCCCGGTCTGACTGTTTGTAATCTTTTGCATCGAATTGATGAAATTATTTGCCTGAAAAGTGATGGAAATCATGTTCCCAATCTCTTTTGTGACACTTATATTGGATGAGAAATAGCTGGAATAGCGGGCCCGGTTGAATATGTGATTGTAATTGGATTTCACCACCAGGCTCGATAAATCGTTGTAGAGAGCTTTGTCGTTGTCTTTCGCCCATAAAAATTTTTCCGCGAAGGGTATTTTCGTATTCATGTCGTCCATGCTCGTGTAGTAGAGCGGATACAAGCCGACAAATTGGTCACCTGCGTAGATGTCGGACAGGGTGGAGGAGGGCGTATAGTCGCTTCTGCTGTCAAGCACAAAACTTCTCGCAGATTTTGAATATTCGCTTAGATTCTGTGCCATATCATAGAAACAAGCTTCCATCCTGACTGAGACAATCAGCCGGATGGCTGGAATATGTGTTGTGACAGTCAGGTTTGAAGTCAACTTTTTGGTTATTTTACCATTTGCACTTTGGTTTCCACCCACATAATAGCCGATGTATTTATAATAATTCCCGTCGCTCATGGTGGTGGTACTCGGTGAATATTGTTCTATGGTTTCCTCCAGTCCTTTGTAGTAGAAATAATTTCCATCCAGGCGGAAAGATGTTTTTAAGGATCGGATGGTTGCGAAATCGGCCATCCATTCTATTCCTCGTTTTTGTACCGTTGATCCGTTTTCATAATAGCTTCCTGATTTAAACATCTTTTTTTCGGTGTAAGCTAGTTGCTGGTTGGCATATTCTCCCGTTTTGTCCGATACGGTGATGATTCCGGTCGTCTGATCGATGCTGTACACCCGGTTGGTTTCGGGTATCAGGCAATCAGCCAAAGCCGATATGGAAGTCTGTTTATACGAAAATGGGGTGAATGTATTTGCTGTTTTGTACGGGTTCATGATTTTGTCACTAAATAGATTGAGCGATAGTTTTACGAAGTCAAGATGCAGATCCATTCCCAGCTCCATTTTCCTGTTCCGCTGCCATTTCAAACCGGAATTGTAGATAGGTGTTTGAACCATGGTGTGATAAGCCGCGAAAGATGTTCCGTCGGACATTGTCGGTGATGCAAATACCAGGCGGTCGGAGTACGAAGGTTGTGGAAATAATATCTTGGCAGACGGTAATTTTACGGCATCTCCATATCCCCAATGAAGCATCATTCTTTTCACGATACCTTCAGGCTTGTCGATGACCGTGTATTTGGAATTGAAGCGTGGCGAAAAACTTGAAACCGTCCCATACTCCGACCCCCGGATAGAGTTGATGTCGGAACGAATGCCGAACTGAAGTTCCATTGACTTTTCAAAAACAGGAAACATCATCCTTTCTTCGGCGTAGAGAGCCATTGTCTTGACAAAAGGCTGTTTGTCATATCTGAATTCACGGTATGTCGGTGCATACCTTCTATCGGCATACGATATGCCTTTTCCGTAGTTTCCCGAGCTGGTAAATTCGCCGCCCAACTTAAAAAAGCTGGAAGCATTTGCTATTTTCCTGTTCCAGGTGGATTTCCATTCCAGCGAGTAAGAAACCGGTTTGTCATCGTTATACATCAATTGATACCAATATCCGGCCGGAATTAAATAAATGGGAGCGTCCTGCTCCGTATCCTGGTTGGTGGCAATGTGGTAACCCGATTCCGTTGTATGAATGGACGTGACGGACGAGGAGGACGACATGTTGGTCTGGTTTTCGTATCTCCGATCAGCATAATTGATGGAAGAGAGTATCTCCAGGCCGGTTATCCAGGGCTGGTTCAACAGCCATTTCAAACCGATATTGCCTCTGACTGTGTGATCTTTTTGTTTAGTGTAGGTATCTGTGAAATAATCGGGATCGGATTCCGAATTGTAGCCTCCTGTATTGATGTTCAGTCCGGCTGTAAGGCGTAGGGGGCGTTTTTCCCGGCCCAGAGTCGTTTGATAATTCAGTCCCAGGCTATTCCGGACATAGGTGGTATAAGGGGAAGTCCGATTCCCTATCGAACGGGAATATTCCCAGAATGCATTGAGAGTGCCGGCATGCTTTCTCAGATCAAATCCTTTATTAAGCGAATACGATTTGATGAGTGGTTTAATCACAGCTTCTATTTCGAGGGGAGATTTTCCTTTTTTCGTGTTAATGCGAATCATGCCCGAATTCAAATCTCCGTGCTCGACGGAAGGAACGCCGGTTACGACTTCTATGGATTCGATATTGCTGACTGCAATATTACGTGTACCGACTCCTTCCACTCCATCGCTAGAGGAGGTATTGTAAGTGGCATTGTTTGAAAGTCTCACACCATCCACCTCGATGGCCGTGCCAAACGAAGGGTTGTCCAACTCGGTATTGCTTTGGCTGTGAAGCGAAATTCGCTGTTCGGATATCAGGCTTTTGACGCCATTAGTCTGTTTGCCCGGCAGCAGTGATAAAATGTCAGCCAGGCTGATAGCCTGAAGGTTATTCATGGCTTGTCGATCAATAAGGTAGGTCGTTGCCAATTCGTTTGATTTCTTTTGTGCTGTAACGGTCACTTCCTCTAAAAGCAGGTTGTCGCGTTTGAGGTAGAAGTCGAAAGGCGAATTCCCCTTTTCTATATTTACCTCTACTGTCTGGCTGACAAAACCGAGGCTGGAAATCGTAAGGGAGATTTTTCCCTCTGCGGCTTTTCTCAAAATAAACTCACCCTTTTCGTTGCTTGTAGCCCATAACCCTTGTTCAGGAGCCGAAACCAGTGCAAACTCTATCGGTGTCTTTGTATTGTATATGTATACTTTTCCGGCTATGTTTGTTTTCTGAGCATCAACTCCCCAGATGGAGAAAAAAGACAATAGAAGAGAAAAATGAAACTTAATCATTCTCATATTGGCATGGCATTGCATAAAAAATGAATATCATTTAGACAGATTCTTAAAAGAATCCATTTGTTGTTTAATTACATTTTACAAAAGACCGGAATTTTCTCATACTATAAAATACCTAAAAAAGGGGTTTTATTAGGCGTTCTCTCATGATAAATAATGAGTAATAAAGGTTTTTCTCTGATTATTAGGATACATGGATACAATTTTTACGGATATACATTCCACATCCGGAGGCTCTTTTGTGGATATTTTCGATTCATTCGATGCCGCTTTTTATTATTGTTCTGAGGTTATCCAAGAAAAGAAATTGAGGGTCAATAGCGATACAATAAAAATAAAAGAGTAGCTTTGAGTTCTTAATATTAACCTCTAAGTAACTTTTTTATGAGATTGAACTATATCAAGGCTATTGCAAGTGTTATGGCGGTATTTCTCCTTACAGCTGCTTGTGTGAAAAAGAACGAAGCTTCGGCATCGGAAAAAAATGTTGTCAGTGAGAAAGAGTTTCCCATCAGTGAGTATTCGATTATTTCAGCAGCACTCCCTTATGATATTATATATGAACAGAAAGAAGGGGCTGCCTATCTGAAAGTTGTCGGGAATCAGGAAAATATCGATAACCTGAATGTCGTAGTGAAGGATAATATCCTTCAGATGACGCAGAAGAAGTCAATAAATAATAATACAAATGATCGGGTGAAAATCTATACTAACTCCAAGGAACTCAGCTTGGTTTCTTTAAACGGGTCGGGTGATTTGTTGTTAAGAGGTACGGTGAAAGGGAAAAAACTGGACATCAGACTCGAAGGTTCGGGCGATTTGAAAGCCGAAGATTTGCAAAGCGAAACCTTGTCGCTGGGTATCAATGGTTCGGGCGATGCCGAACTCCATGGGAAAAGTATTGCAGCAGCCTTCAATATCAATGGTTCGGGGGATATAGATGCTAAAAATTATCAGGTAGAAAGCCTTCGGGTTTATGCTTCCGGTTCGGGTGATGTGGTAGCATACGTTTCTAAAGATTTGTATGCAAACTCAAGTGGATCCGGCGATATTGTCTATCTGGGTAATCCGGCTAAAGTGACTAAGGATGTAACCGGTTCCGGCGATATTCATGCTAAGAAATAACAGGTACAGGATTTAGATTTCTGATACTCTCATAAAAAAAGTTTCGCCGGAAGCCCGGCGAAACTTTTTTTATGAGAGTTGCTGTTGAAGCATAAGTTCCCATTTGAGGCATTTGATATATGGCCTACATCGCTTATGGAGCTGCTTGAACTGTTGTGCTTCAGAGTTGTCTTGTAGATTTGGGCCGGCGTATGTTGAGGCTCTCTTATTTTCTCTGAAACGGCAAGAATAAGGATCTGATTAGTCCTGGATAATCGTTACAGATTTATAGGGTAAAAATACAACCAAAGATAGTTTTCCGGCTAGCCCGCAAATTAGCATGTAATTTATTGGTATTTGTCTTTCTTTTCAGTTGTCTATTCAGATGCGTGTACACGGTTGAAAATTCCTAACCCAAGTTTCACCCACAAAATTATTTTTCAGAAAAGACGAGCTTGTTTTGTTTCATTTCAAGATAATAACTCTTTGTAAGTCAATAGGTGTATTTTGCATAGCAGTCTCAAATCTGAATTGTAGGACACTTTTTTTCCTATTTCTTGTTGTATTTTTGTGGCATGCACGTGAATGTATAACTTCGTTTCAACCTCAAATAAACGAGGCAATTACAAAAACAGGCGCCCTTTAAGAAAATAAAAATCTGTAGGTCACAGCCACTACCCGGATAAGTAGCCTGGAGACATCTACCCGAGAATGTGATGGAGAAAGAGTGGAACTTGGGCTAAGGTTTATTGCATATAAAGAGCACTAACAATTGGTACATACATATACACAGCGAAAAACAGGTTGTTCCGACAGTTTGGAGCAACCTGTTTTTCTGAGTTTTTTCTTCACTCTAGCTAAGGCTGTTTTCAAATATCCAATTCTCCGGGAGATACAAACACTTTTGGCAGCCCCTTAATCATTATGCTAGGGTTATTTCTTTTCTTCTTCCTCTTCTTCCCCTTCTTTGTTTTCTTTCTCTTCCGATGGTTTTAACGGAATGGTTACACCCGCTTGCTCAGCATCCCCTTTCAAATAGGAGGGTAGGTTCAATCCGGCCATATTGAACAGGTCATTTAAAGGAGGAACAGATTTCATTAGTCCGGAAACAAAATTAGCTGTTGTGGTATTCCCATTGGGATTATTCCCCGGAGAATCCCAAACCGTGATCTTATCGATCTTGATATTTTTAATCGCTTCCACCTGTATTTTAATTAGTTCAGGAAGCTTTTCTATCAATAATAACTGATATGCAGCCACCGGATCGCCTCCTGCTGCACTGACCACACCTTTGTATCCCTCTGCCTGTTTGGAAAGTATCTCGAACAAACCGCGGGCTTCGGCATCCATTTTCGCAAAAATCGCATCCGCCTCTCCTCTGGCTTGTTCTCTTAAGCGTTCGGCAACTGCCTGCGCCTCGATAATTACTTTTTGCTTTTCAATTTCAGCGGGAACGACCACGTTTGCTATTTGTGTTGAACGTTCACGTTCCGAGCGGGCCATTTCTGCTTTTTGCTCGGCCGAATACGCCTCTTCTAAGGCTTTGGCCTGTTGTACTTTTTCAGCCGAAACCGCCAGTTTCAACGCTTCAGCCTCTTTTTCACGGCGCAAGGCATCCGATCCTGCTATTTCTATTTTAGCTGTATTCTCCCCTTTTACTGCGATTGCATTTGCTTCTGCTGTTTTAACACGTGTATCTCTGTTTGCTTCTGCTTTTCCGATAGATTCGTCTCTGGCAGCTCCGGCGATGCTCACTTCTCTGTCTTTTTGAGCAATGGCTATCTGTACATCCCTGTCTCTATGTGTTTCGGCAATCTGTACATCCCGTTGCCTATCAGCAACAGCTTTCCCTGTTTCTCCGATTTTTTCCTGTTCGGCAACACTCACTTTGGCTTCATTGATTGCTTTTGCAGCAGCCTCTTTCCCCAAAGCTTCAATATAGCCCGATTCATCATTGATATCGGTTACATTGACATTTATCAGTTTTAAGCCGATTTTCCGAAGCTCGGTATCTACATTTTTCGATATATTATCCAAAAACTTATCGCGGTCGGAGTTAATCTCCTCAATCATCATGGTGGCAATAACCAAACGCAATTGCCCGAACAGGATATCTTTTGCTAATTCCTGAATTTGCGCTGTTGTTAAGCCAAGTAATCTTTCGGCCGCATTGTTCATGTTTTCTTTTTCTGTAGAAATAGCAATCGTAAACCGACAAGGTACATCGACGCGAATATTTTGTTTACTCAACGCACTCGTCAGATTTGCTTCAATAGATATAGGCTTTAAATCAAGATAGGCGTAATCTTGAATAACCGGCCATATAAATGCCCCACCGCCATGGATACATTTGGCGGAAGCGCCGCCTGTCTTTCCGTAAATAACTAAAATCTTGTCCGATGGACAACGTTTATACCTGGATGTCATAGCCAGAATGATGACTATTACCACCACAACGAGAACCACACCTATGGTAATTCCTCCTCCAAATAATCCTTCAATCATCGTTTTATTTTTAAGTTATAGTTCTTAATTGTGTTTTATTCATGACAATGGGGAGACGATAAGTACATCTCCTTCTACAGCCAATACTTTTACAATAGCTCCATTTTTTATATCATTGGTGCTGGCTGTGATAGCACTTAACTCGTGGATAGTGCCTTTTACGCTGATAGATATCTTTCCTGTTCCTGATTTGGAAGCCGGGATATTCATGTAAACATGGGCTATTTTGCCAATAGTTTCTTCTATATTAAACGTGTTATCTTCGGAAAGCCTCATTAAGGCCTTTATCACAGCAAAGAAAATGGCAATAAATATCAGTCCCACAACAAAAGCGATAGCGCCTAAGAGAAACTTGTTTTCGATACTGCTGTATAAAGAGACTCCGGTCCAACCGAACCCAAGGAAGAAGTTTATGAGATTTCTTAATGAGAATAACTGAAACGGGTGATCTCCTGCATCCAGGTTGCCGTCAAAATCAGCATCCATTCCTGTGTCAGAATCAGCACCAATAAAGGTTACAATCGTTTGTATGATGAAAATAGTACTGGCTATCACGGCAATGTACCAATATACTTGTTGGGTCGGATCCATACTTGAAAAAAAATCTTTCATGGTCATTCAGTTTTTTATTTTATTTGAATATTGAGTCTGTTTAATACAGATATAAGACTTATTTGGCATGCTATAGAGTAAAATTATTCAAACTCTTAAACGGTATTTACAGTGGACAAATAAGTATGCAAATGACTATTATCTTATTCTCCTGTACTAAATTACCGGCATAGAACCTGTGCTATAATTGATGCCTGTCAAACAAACCTGTCGAAGAGTGTATGCTTGAAATATACTCCGTTGCACCGGCAACAAAAACTATTCGGATCAAACTCTTCTTTTTTTTAATTGTTGGCAGCCGAAAAACACTTCTCACCAATGACTGCCTATGGGCATTCCGACGATGTTTTATACAGATGGAGCTGATTGTTTTCTCTGTCCTTTTTAGATAGATTATACAGGAAGCTTTGCATGGTATTCTGTATGTTTATAATGTATCGCTTGTTTGGATTGCTTTGTAAATATATTGAAAATTAATGATATTATAAAATGGATGTACATGAAATTTCATTTGTATGCTGTTTTTTTTTAACAAATGCAAGGCGGATATATAATAAAAAAGCTTCGCCTGGTCTCTGGCGAAGCTTTTTTGCTACATCTAATCTTTATTTTTTAGAATATTCTGTATGTTAACTGGAAATTAAGCATGGGCCACCATTTGAGCCATTTGGTATATTTGTCTACATCGCTCATGGAGCTGTTTTGGCTGTTGTCATTTATTTCGAGTTTTTCTCCGTTTTGTTTTAGAGAATATTTTCCCTGATAGAGTGCTCCTAATTCAAATTTAAATCCTAGCCGGCTTTTGGTAATTGATTTGCCCAATCCCAAACCGAAATAAGGCTTAATGGCTTTGCCGAGAGTCAAATCTGCATTCATGGAAGCATCTTCTTTCACTTTTAGTTCATAGTCTTCAAATTGGATAGTCGGAGGAGTTTGTCCTGCAAGCAATGTGGCTCTTTCTCCTGTTTGAGGATTAGCCAGATACCCATCAGCTTTAATTTTATTCGAACCGATGTAAAACCCTGTCGTGAAATGGAATATTCCGTTTCGCATGGGATGCCAGTCTACTAAGACATTTCCATTTACAAAACTAAGTTTACCTTTTACTTCGTATTCCGGCACATATCCGTACGCTTTCTTCAGACTACCTCTATCGTCATCATCGAGATCGATCGTGAACGAACCGGAAGTATATCCCATGAAGTTAATACCCCCTCGTAATGTGAAATTCTTGTGTATCGGGGTGGCAGCTTCAATGCCAAGTCCCAATGTGGAAGTTCCCACAGCAACACCCAGATGAGAAAATGCAATTTTTTCTTTTGGTATTTCCTGTGTTTGTCCTTGAGCGGAAACTGAAAATGCAAAGACTGTAATAAGGTTAACTAATAAAAATTTTTTCATAAATAATACTTCGTTTTTGATGTTAATGTGTCTTTTTACGGAAGCAAAGTTAATATAATTTCTTAAATGTGAAAATATTGCAAAGTGAAATGCTTCATTTTTTCATTGGCATCATTATTATTATAATTTTTAATATTTTTGTTGTCCCTACGGCAAAACAGAATAGCCCTGTTTTTGAATTAAACCGAATATATTATGACTGAAGAACAACATCCTCTTGCTCCGTTTGTCCCATCAAACGGAAAAATCCTGATGTTAGGAAGTTTCCCTCCTCCGAAAAGCAGATGGAAAATGGATTTTTATTACCCTAACCTGCAAAATGACATGTGGCGCATCTTTGGCCTTGTGTTTTTTCAGAATAAGGATTATTTCCTGACTGAGGATAAGAAAAATTTTAAGCAGAATGATATCATCCATTTTCTGGAAAAGAAAGGAATTGGCATCAGTGATACGGCATTCCGGGTGATTCGGCTGAAAGAAAATGCTTCAGATAAGTTTTTGCAAATTGAGGAAAAAGTTAATCTGAAGGGACTTCTGGAATCGATGCCCGAATGCAGGCATGTGATCACGACAGGAGAAAAAGCGGCTGAAACATTGCAGTCGATTGTGGCTCCGGAATTGGAAATACCGTCTCCCGGTAATTGTTTTCAGACTATTTTTGAGGGGCGGGAATTGTCGGTATGGCGAATGCCTTCTTCCTCGAGAGCATATCCCAAACCCTTGCCGGAGAAAGCTGCCTGTTATCGTCGGATGTTTGAGCTTGCGGGGCTAGTGTAATCCGGAAAGTGATTTTCCTTTTTGTCTTTTTCCATTGACAGAGAGTCCTACAATTCCGATTAATCCCAGGAAAATAATCCATAAGGATTGGAGGGCAAAGACACCGAAAGCGAAGGCTTCGGCCTGCGTGTGTCCCACTCCGTAAAGCATCAGTGAGGCGATGACCGCAGCATGCCAGGCGCCTAATCCGCCATTGGTAGGAACGGCCATGCTGATACTTCCCATGGTAAATGTGACTAATCCCGCTGTAAAGCCCAGGTCTTGCGTGAAATGAAAAGCAAAGAGCGTGATATAGAAATAAAAAAAATAACCGATCCAAATCAGCAGGGAGTAGGCGATCATTTTACCTTTCTCCTTCATTTTCCAGATTTGTTTCAAATCTCGGCGGATACCACGGGCTATTTCTACTGTTTTACGGATAATAATATTGTTTTTATGGAACTTGAAGAGGTAGAACAGACCGGCTGTAATAACCAAAATTCCGGCATAGAGCCACACAGATGAAAAAAGGCGACCGAGTCCGGCGATGAAGGCTTGGCTATTCGAAACTTCAGAGATTAAAAATTCCGCATTCAAAATAAAGGCTAAAATAATTATGAAGAGTACGGTTACAAAATCAAGCACTCGATCGAGGATCATGGTGCTGACTGTTTGAGTGAAAGGGATATCTTCTGTCTTGGTTATCATGCCGCACCGCCACAATTCTCCTGCTCTGGGAATGGCAAAATTGACGGCATATCCGCCGTAAACAGCAAAAGCCATATTGGATAAACGCGGATGATGTCCCAGCGGCTTAAGCAACAACCGCCAGCGGGCAGCTCTGAATGTATTGGCTGCCAGTCCGAATAATAAAGAGAATCCTAAAATCCAGAAATTGGCATCCTTGAAAATCTCCCATATTTTATCGAAATTGGTATTTCGGAATAGAACCCAGAGAATAAGAATCCCTAAAAAAAGAGGTAGTACCAGTTGAAGAAAAATATCACCGGCTTTTTTTCGGCTATGAGATATTGTTGATTCCTGATTCTTTGTCATGCGTATTGTTATCAATGAAGTCTTTGTGTCAATAAAGAAACTTCTTATTTCCTCCTTTAAGGATAAAACACTAACTTTGTGTCGCAAAGATAATGAATAAATACCGATGTAAGTGTGCAGGCAGTAAAACCAAAGAAATTTCTGGGACAACATTTTCTAAAGGATTTGCAGATAGCTCAGCGAATTGCTGATACTTTAGATGATTTTTCGGGGATGCCAATTCTGGAAATTGGACCCGGGATGGGTGTTCTCACCCAATTTTTATTAAAAAAAGAAGGAGAATTAAAAGTTGTTGAAATCGACAGAGAGTCTGTCCCTTATCTTCAGGAACGATTTCCTGAATTGACAAACAATATTATCGAGGCCGATTTTCTGAAACTCGATTTGCAAACGGTGTTCTCAGATCGGTTTTGCCTGATAGGTAATTATCCGTACAATATCTCTTCTCAAATCTTTTTTAAATTGCTTGATTACAAGGAGCAGATTCCTTGTTGTTCGGGAATGATTCAAAAAGAAGTGGCAGAGCGTATTGCTGCCGGTCCGGGTAGTAAAACGTATGGAATTCTCTCCGTTTTATTGCAGGCCTGGTTTGATGTGGAGTATCTTTTCACCGTGAGCGAAAAAGTATTTGATCCGCCTCCAAAGGTCAAGTCGGCAGTTGTAAAATTGGTACGTAACCAACGAAAAAACCTTTCGTGTGATGAACGATTGTTTAAGACTGTTGTTAAAACATCGTTTAATCAAAGACGGAAAACACTGAGAAATTCGATGAAGCCGCTTTTAGGTAAAGGAAATGATGTGTATGCAGATCCGATTTTTGATAAACGCCCTGAACAACTGTCAGTTGCTGATTTTGAATACCTGACCTCTTTGACGCAGCAATGTCTGGGAGGTGCGAAGAAAGATGAAATGTAGAATCTAACAACACATTCTGCCCATGTCGGAAGTCAAACTTTATTACCATAAAGATAATGTGATCAGAGTCAGTCGGAGTATTGAATTTCTGAAAACAAATCCAATAAAAAGTTTCTTATGGATTGACCTCAATGATGTCGATGAAGAGATTGAAAACGAATTGGAGGATTATCTGAAAATCTACATTCAGGAAGAAGAAGAAATGATCGAGATTGAGATGTCGTCGCGTTATATGGAGACATCCGATTCTCTGGTTGTAAATTCGAATTTCCTGCTCCCTGATTTTGAAAGGGAGCCTGTCTCTTTTATTCTGAAGAATAATATTCTGATAACGGTTCGTGGCGATAATCTCAAATCGTTTCAGGAAACAGTGAAGAAGATATCGGCTAATCCAAAGCTTTATCCGACCGGATTTCATGTGTTTGTGGCTATTCTGGAAACTCGGGTAGAGGTGGATGCGGACATGATTGAAGAGATGACCAAGCAGATTACGGAACTCAGTAACAGTATCAATATCAATGAGGCGGATGAAGAATTGTTGATGGAAATCAAAAATTTACAGGAAAAAACAATGCTTCTCCGGGAAAATATCATTGACAAACAGCGAGCTGTATCGAGTATGCTTAAGAGCGAACTGATGCCGGCTGAATTACATTCTAAACTGACGATCATTGTGAAAGACATCAATTCTCTACTCGAGCACGTCCGTTTTAGTTTTGACCGTCTGGAGTATCTACAGGATACATTTCTCGGTTTTGTAAATATTGAGCAAAATAAGATAATCAAAATATTTACCATTATTTCGGTTATTTTCATGCCGCCCACGCTGATTGCCAGTGTGTATGGAATGAATTTCCGTGAGTTGCCGGAGTTGAATTGGCGCTACGGATATTACGTCTCTCTGGGACTGATGTTTTGTTCCTCTTTTGCGATTATTATTTATTTCAAACGAAAAAAATGGCTGTAGCCACTTGGGGCTTACAGGGTAATATCAAATTTCTTTTGTTATTATTTTCTTTTAATCACTGTTTTGCTATATGAATCTCGCTTTCAGTTTTACTCAGATTGTCAGTGCTTTTGTTGTCTTGTTTGCATTGATTGATATCTTAGGGTCAGTGCCTTTATTCCTCTCTTTTCAGAAGGACAACCGAAGTATTAAACCCATGCAGGCAGCCTCTTACTCGTTTGCCATCATGATTATTTTTCTCTTTGTGGGAGATGTGATTTTACGCTTGTTCAATGTGGATGTGTCTTCATTTGCGGTGGCCGGATCCTTGGTTATATTTATTATTTCAATAGAAATGATCTTTGGAGTAGAGATATTTCGAAATGATTCTCCGGGTGGAAAAAGCACGCTCGTTCCGATTGTGTTTCCTCTGATTGCCGGTCCGGGAGTATTTACGGCGCTGTTGTCCATGCGTGCGGAATACCAGGTGGAGAACATTATTGTTGCTTTGTTCTTTAATATGGTATTTGCTTATTTCGTACTGAAATATCTGGATGTTGTCCGTCGCCTGATTGGGGCAGAAGGCGTTTATGTGATGCGTAAATTCTTCGGAATTATTCTGATGGCCATTTCTGTGAAGTTATTTACGGTAAATATCAGCTCGCTTATGTAAATGCTGCGGGCAAAGTAAAATTTTATCATCACACAGTATAGCGTATAGAGGTTGTCCCAAAAACAGGGAGAACCTTTTTTGTATTAGAGCTCAGAACAGTGCCTGAAACGAGGTTTAAATATCTAATTATCTTAGTGACAGAAATAATGAAGATTATTTTATAAGAGTTAAGTAAAATCAATATCTTTGCAAAAAACATCAATTGAATAACTGATGAAAGAGATAAATAGACTAAAGGTGGTTCTTGTAGAACAGAAACGTACCGGCAAATGGCTGGCGGAAACATTGGGAAAGAACGAAGCAACCGTTTCGCGCTGGTGTACCAACGAAACACAACCCTCGTTGGATACGCTTTGGGAAATAGCCAACGCCCTGAATGTGGATATTAAAGAACTACTTATATCTACCAAAGAAACGAAGTAAAATCACCACCGTAAACGAAAAAAGAGAATGAATATAGATAAACTCGACCTGCAAAGCCTGGATTTGGTCAATGAGAATATAGAGAAGCTGGCCGTTTTGTTTCCGAATTGTGTAACTGAAAGTGCCAAAGGCAAAGCAATTGATTTCGACCTGTTGAAACAGGAATTAAGCCATGCCGTTGTCGAAGGAAACCGCGAACGTTACCGCTTGGAGTGGCCGGGTAAGCGCGAAGCCATTGTTACCGCCAATCTGCCCACCACACAAACACTCCGCCCGGTGCGTGAAGATTCGGTGGATTTTGACACGACCGAAAATCTTTATATTGAAGGCGACAACCTCGAAGTATTGAAACTCCTGCAGGAAAGTTACTTCGGCAAAGTGAAGATGATCTACATTGACCCGCCCTACAATACGGGAAAAGACTTTGTCTATCGAGACAACTTTACGGGCGATGCGGCAACCGAACTTCTTGAAAGCGGACAGATAGACGAACTCAATCAACGTTTGGTAGCGAACCCGGAAACGTCGGGGCGTTATCATTCCGATTGGTTAAGCATGATGTATCCGCGATTGAAGCTGGCTCGGAATCTATTGACGGATGATGGAGTGATTTTTATTTCGATTGATGATAATGAGGTACATAATCTAAGGAAGGTTTGTGATGAGGTGTTTGGGGAGGGGAATTCTATAGGAGTATTTACAAGAAAAACAAAAAGTGGAGGGGGAAGTGCCTCCGATTCTTGTGCTGTTGAACATGACTATGTAATTTGTTATGCTAGGTCTTTGGGGAATTCTTTGCCATTATTGCAGAATTTTGGTAGTGATTATCTAAAACGCTATAAAGAACAAGATAATGTAGGTTACTTTTTCTGGGATACGATGGAACGTTCTTCTACGAAAACAAGGCCGTATAAGATAATCGCACCTGATGGATCAGAGCTAACAGGGAAATGGTTTAGAAGTGAGGAAACATTTAAATCTGATTTGGAGACAGGAGAAGTAAGATTCTTGAAGAAATCTGATGGATGGAGTGTGCAATTCAAGCAACGATTAGCCGATGGCAAAAAACTCCGAACAATTCTTGAAACTGAAGATTTGACAAATAAGCAATATAGATCATTGAGTGAGGAATTAGAAAATATTGTAGGGTGTTCTTTAGGGCATCCTCCAAAACCTGTAACATTAATGAAAACGTTAATAAATTCTATTGATTGTACTAATAATAATATAATCCTCGACTTCTTCTCCGGCTCTGCCACCACTGCCCATGCCGTTATGCAGCTAAACGCCGAAGATGGCGGCAATAGAAAATACATTATGGTACAGCTTCCCGAACAGACCGATGAAAAAAGTGAAGCCTACAAAGCAGGCTACTCAACCATTTGCGAAATAGGCAAAGAGCGTATCCGTCGTGCAGGAAAAAAAATAAAGGAGGAAAAAAGAGCAAAAGCCGAAAAAGCCGGCATGTTTGCCAATTTTGAAGATACGCAAGATTATGGTTTCCGTGTCTATCGTTTAGACAGCAGCAATATGGAGGATGTCTATTACCGTCCACAGGACTACAAACAGGAAACGCTCGATATGTTTGCCAACAATATCAAGCCCGACCGCTCGGCTGACGATTTATTGTCGCAGGTTATGCTTGATTGGGGATTGCCGCTTTCGTACTCAATAGAGTCGGTAAGCATAAATGGTAAACAAGTGTTCAAGGTAGCACAAAATTCGCTGTTTGCCTGTTTCGACCAAGGCATAGACGAAGCCTTTGCCAAAGAGATAGCCAAAGAGAAGCCTTTGCGTGTGGTATTCCGCGACAATGGTTTCGCCAACGATACTGCTAAGATCAATGTGCAGCAATTGTTGAAACAGTTAAGTCCCGAAACGGAAATGAAAGTGATATAACATTATGGCAGCAAAAAATATAATGCAACTAAAAAAAGTGACGATAAGTGGATTTAAGTCCATATCTTTAAATAGGCCTCTAACAATAGAACTCGGCAATATCAATGTTTTACTTGGAGCCAATGGCTCAGGAAAAAGTAATATTATCAGTTTCTTCAAGATGCTGAATTTTATGATGTCCGGCAGCTTTCAGCTCTTTGTTGAAAAAGCCGGAACCAATCAGGTTTTCTTAAATTATGGTTCGAAGCACACTTCGGTTATTAAAGGAAAAATGTGTTTTGAAGACAATACGCATTTTGACAATTATACATTTCAGCTCACTCATGCGACACCGGACAGGCTGATTATTAGTTCGGAAGAAATCTTTTGGGGAGAAAAAAAACGTAATCATCCACAAACTATAGCTTTAGCCTCAGACTTTAAAGAGTCTGCGTTAATAAATAGCGAAGACAGAACAGTAAAAGTTATTCGCCGTATCTTGACAAACTGCAAAGTTTATCAATTTCACGATTCTTCGGCAGAAAGCCCTATCCGGCAATCTTCCCGTATTGAATTTTCTGATTATTTACAATCGGAAGGAAATAATTTGGCCTCATTCCTTTACTCTCTAAAAAAGAACTACCCAGCAAACTATCAGCGTATAGTCAGTTATATTCGTCAGATAGTGCCGCAATTCAATGATTTTTATATTGAACCGAATGAAAAGGGGTACGTCATGCTTAAATGGACGGATATATCGCCAAATGACTACATTATGCTTCCTGAACAGTTTTCAGATGGAACTATTCGCTTTATTGCATTGGCGACCTTACTATTGCAGCCACCAAAAACGATGCCTAATGTAATCATAATAGATGAGCCGGAATTGGGTTTACACCCATTCGCAGTAGCTCAATTGGCAGAAATGATAAAAGAAGCGGCTATTCATACACAAATCATAATAGCTACACAATCACCCGGATTAGTGGATGAATTCAATGCGAATCAAATAACAATTATAGAGCGTGATGGAGAAAGCGAATCTACAGTTGCCCATAAACTAAATGAAGAAGAATTGGCTGATTGGTTGGAAAATTATTCCCTTAGTGAATTGTGGGATAAAAATGTATTAGGAGGAAGACCATGAGCCAAGTAATTCTAAATGTATTGTGCGAAGGTCAGACAGAAGAGCGTTTTGCTAAATCTGTATTAAAAGATCATTTGAAAAGCTTTAAGATAGTGGTCAAGACTACTATTTTGGTTACAAACAAGAAAAAAAACATTAGAGGCGGGATGCTTAGTTACCAACAGGCAAAAACCGACTTGGAACTATTGGTTAAACAACATTCCAAAAAGACATACGAAAAACATTTTTATACCACGATGTTTGATTTGTATGCATTGCCCAACAATTTTCCAGGATATGCAGATGCCCTAAAAATTCAGGATTGCTATGACGTAACCAAAAAACTGGAAGATGAATTTGGTAAAGACATAAATCATCATCTATTTATTCCTTACATTCAGCTTCATGAATTTGAAGCATTGGTCTTTTGCGGATTAGAATATTTATTAATAGACTATCCGGATATGAAAAAACAGATTGAGGAATTGGAAAAAGTTTTGGTAAGTTATGATAATAATCCGGAAAAAATCAATAACAGTCCGGCAACCGCTCCTTCAAAGCGAATTATTAAAAGTTTTGAATCAAAACACCATTATAACAAACCTAAATCTGGAGAATTGGTAACCGGTAAAGTCGGAATTTCATCACTAAAGGAAAAATGCTTGCATTTCAGAGAGTGGATAGAGAGTTTGGAAAAGATAGCTATTGAAGAAGCATGAAGTTACAATTTAAACAACAACAATTCCAGCTAAACGCCGTCAAAGCGGTAGTCGATTGTTTTGCCGGGCAACCCTTGAAGACAAAGCGTTTTACGCTTGAACGGAGCAAAGAGATTATGCGTAAAGCCAAGCAAGCAGCATTAGGTGATACACAAATGAGGATGGAAACCGATATGCATGAAGATATCGGCTATCGGAACAGTCCGATACAAATTCCCGAATCGCAAGTGCTGGAAAATATAAAAAAGGTACAAAGTCGTAACGAAATATATGAAAGCAAAGATATTGAACGTCCGGCAGGCACAAATACAGGATATAACCTAACCATTGAAATGGAAACAGGTACGGGTAAAACCTATACTTATATCCGAACGATGTATGAATTGCATAAGAAATACGGTTGGAGTAAATATATCGTCATTGTGCCGAGTATTGCCATTCGCGAAGGCGTATTCAAATCGTTTCAGGTTACGCAAGACCATTTTCAGGAATTATACGGGCATAAGATTGCTCCGTTTATATACAAATTCAAGCAGTCCGCAGGATATTGAGAATTTTGCTTCGGATAGCCGGATCAGCGTAATGATTATCAATACGCAGGCGTTCAATGCGCGTGGAGCCGATGCACGCCGTATCTATCAGGAACTCGACCAGTTCGGAACGAGAAAACCCATTGAGGTTATTTCTCAAACGAATCCGATATTGATTATTGACGAGCCTCAATCGGTAGACGGAAAGAAGACTCTGGAAAGTATGCAAGACTTCAAGCCCTTATTTACTTTGCGTTATTCGGCAACTCACCGGGTTGAATATAACAAAGTATATCGCTTGGATGCGCTCGATGCGTATAATCAACGCTTGGTAAAAAAGATACAGGTAAAAGGAATCAATCTGAAAGGCTCGACAGGAACAAGCGGTTATCTGTATTTGGAGCAGATTGTTTTGAGTTTGACAAAACCGCCCTTGGCATTAATCGAATTTGAACAACGGGGTTCGCAAGGCGTTAAACGAGTTCGGAAGAAATTAACACAAGGAAGCAATCTGTATGAACTCTCGGGTGAAATGCCTGCCTATCGTAATTTGATGATAGAAGAAATTAACGGAGCGCAAAATAAAATTGTTGTTGGCGGAAAAGAAATTTTTCCGGGCGATATATTGAATGATCACGATGAGCGTACATTCCGACGGATACAAATTCGGGAAACGATATTATCGCATTTGAGGAAAGAAAAGCAACTTTTCGATAAGGGAATAAAAGTACTGACACTCTTCTTTATCGACTCGGTGGAAAAATATCGTGTTTACAACGAAACCGGAGAAGAAGAGTTGGGAGAGTACGCCAAGATATTCGAAGAAGAATACAATCAAGCGAAAAATGACTTTCTGGATCTTTTCCAACAGGAATATAACGATTACCTGAAAACCACGGATGTGAGCCAAGTTTATAAGGCCTATCTTCCGAGCTATTTCAGTTATTTGGAGCGAGATAGTGCCGATCGCATTCACGAGGGGTATTTTGCCATTGACAAGAAGAAAAAACGCATGGTGGATCCTTCGTTAAAACGAAATTCGGAGGATTCGGATGACGTATCTGCATACGATTTGATTATGAAGGACAAAGAGCGTTTGTTGAGTTTTGAAGAGCCTACTCGCTTTATTTTTTCGCACTCAGCCTTGAAGGAAGGTTGGGACAATCCGAATGTATTTCAGATATGTACGCTTAAAAATCCCGAAGGCGGAAGTGAAATACGGCGACGACAGGAAGTGGGTCGGGGTATGCGTTTGTGTGTAAATCAGGATGGTGTCCGTTTAGATTATGAAATGGTCGGCGAACAGGTACATGAAATCAACAAACTCTCGGTGATCACTTCTGAAAACTATGAAGCATTTGCCAAAGGTTTGCAGAATGAAATTGCTGCATCTTTGAAAGGGCGTCCACAAAAAGCTGAAGTGGAATACTTTATCGGGAAAATGGTGGAAAATGAAAACGGCGAACTGTACCGTCTGACTCCCGGAGATGCTAAAAAACTTAATAAACTACTTTGTAAAGAGGATATCATTGATGAAGATGACAAAATAACCGATGAGGGTAAAGAAAGAATCGAGCAAGGAGCCATTCCTCTTCCTGAAAATTTAGAGCCTTATCGTGGCTCGGTTGTAAATTTACTCAAATCCATTTATTCCGAAAGTACGTTCAAACCCGAAAATGAAAGAGCAACCATAACACTTCACACCAATGAAAACTTTAAGAAGAAAGAGTTTCAAGAACTGTGGAAGAAAATCAGTCTGAAAACAATTTACGAAGTCAACTTTGATACGCCGAAACTTATTGAGGATAGTGCCTTGTGGATAAACCGTGATTTGCATATCGCCGATATGGCATATCAAGTGAAGACCGGAGAACTGAAAGACGGCACCAAAGATGAAATGGAAAGAGGCGTATTGATGGATGTGGAAAAACAAGAGTATTTCAAGATAAAAACTAATCCGTCTTATGATGCGCTTTACGATATTGTCGGAGAGATTGAAAACCTCACTAATCTAACCCGTCGTACCATTGTTGCCATTTTACAGAAAATCAAGGAGGACAAATTTTTGCTGTTGCGCAAAAATCCGGAAGAGTTTATTGCCAAATGTGGAAAAATTATCAATGAAGCCAAAGCCAATTTGATTATAAACAATATCGTCTATCACAAGATTGAGGATTATTACGATGCAAAAACGGTATTTACCAATGACAATACGGCGCTTCGAAATTCCCCAGCCTTGAAAAAACATATTTACGACTACTTGACTTCCGATTCTAAAATTGAGTCGGATTTTGCCAAAGCATTGGAGCAAGCAGTCGAAGTTGTTGTGTATGCCAAACTTCCGAAAAGCTTCCATATTACTACTCCGGTAGGGCGTTATAGTCCCGATTGGGCGATTGTTTTTGATAAGGAAAAAGTTCGTTACATTTACTTTATAGCAGAAACCAAAGGCGCCAATTCCTCCATGGAATTACGGGGTACAGAAAGTCTAAAGATACATTGTGCGCATGTTCATTTTGAGGAAATCTGTGGCAAAGAGGTCAAATACGATGTGGTAGATAGTTACGACAAATTGATGGACATCGTGCAATTAGCTTAAAAAAGATGAAATTAATAGATAATGTAAATAGTCGCTTGGTTGACCAATTAAAGCAGACCATCGGAAAAGAGAGTCGTTTGCGTATTGCAGGAGCTTCTTTTTCGATATATGCCTACGAAGCTTTAAAGAAAGAATTGAACCAGATTGAAGAATTACAATTCATATTCAGTTCACCAACATTTATTGAAGAAAATCTAAAAAAAGATGCCCGACAATTTTACATTCCTCATATCTACAAAGAAGCGGAACTGTGTGGAGGAGATTTTGAGCTTCGATTAAAGAATCAGCTTAACCAGCGTGCCATAGCCAAAGAATGCGCCCAATGGGTAAAAAAGAAAGTAACTTTTAAATCGAATAAAAACCAGAATATTCCTCTTAACGGCTTAATCTATGTTGAAGGAAAAAACAACAAAGAATATGCTTATTCTAATGTAACCAGTTTTACAACCTCGGACTTAGGTATTACGCAACGAAAAGGGTTTCCTACATTGATTCAGCAAATCGAATATCCCGATAGCTCGGCATACTTGGATTGGTTCAATCAGGTCTGGGAGAACGAAGAGGATTTAACGAATGTGACCTCTAAAGTTCAGGATTATTTTGAGAATGCATACAAAGATAATAGCCCTGAGTTTGTCTATTTCATCACGTTATATAATATCTTCAACGATTTTCTGGAAGATCTGTCGCTAGATAACCTTCCGAACGAAAAGGTTGGCTTCAAAGAATCGGTTATCTGGAATAAACTCTATAATTTTCAACAAGATGCAGTCGTTGGAGCCATCAATAAATTAGAGAAATACAACGGTTGTATTCTTGCCGACAGCGTTGGATTGGGTAAAACATTTTCCGCTTTAGGGGTTATCAAGTATTACGAGATGCGGAATAAGGATGTGCTCGTCCTTTGCCCTAAAAAATTGGAAGCAAACTGGAACACCTATCGGCATAATGATAAGAATAATATACTTTCGGCAGACCGGTTTCGGTACGATGTTTTATTTCACACCGATTTATCCCGTGAGAAAGGAGCAAGCAACGGGCGAAGCTTGGCAGCAGTCAATTGGGGAAATTATGGTTTGGTTGTCATTGATGAATCACATAACTTTCGCAATAACAATACCGTAGTAGGCAAAGAAAACCGTTATCAGAAATTGTTGCGAAAAGTCATTCAGGAAGGTATCCAAACGAAGGTGTTGATGTTGTCAGCAACCCCCGTAAATAACCGTTTCAACGACTTACGCAATCAGTTGGCATTGGCTTACGAAGGCTATTCTGATCAAATAAATTACAAGTTAGATACCTCGAAAGGAATTGACCAAATATTCAGACAGGCACAGATTGCATTTAATCACTGGAGTAAGTTTGATGCTTCGCAACGCACAACGGATATGCTGCTGGATATGCTTGATTTTGATTTCTTCGAAATATTGGATTCGTTCACAATTGCCCGCTCAAGGAAACATATTACAAATTATTACGATACTACAGCTATCGGAAAGTTTCCGAAAAGGAATAGACCGATTTCAATGGAAAGCCCGTTGACTGATGACAATAGCATAACGTATTCTTTCATTGCAGACCAATTGAGTTTGCTTAATTTATCGGTTTATACTCCTTTGAATTATGTTCTACCAAGCAGAATGGAGTATTATGAAACACTCTATGATAAAACTGTAAAAGAAGGAAAAGGGGGGCGGTTGAAACAACGCGACCGAGAACAGAACTTACAAATTTTGATGCGAATTAATCTTTTGAAACGAATTGAGAGTTCTGTACATGCATTTCGTATTACCCTTTCCGGTATTATTGAACAAGTAGAAAGTGCATTAAAATCTATAGAACAAGGAAACGAAGAGGGTGAATACAACGGCATATTGGCTAGAATCAACGATGAAAATTTTGATTGGGAATCGGAATGGGGAGATGAAGAAAATATAATTGGAAGAAAAATAAAAATCCATATTTCCGATATGGATCGAACGAGATGGCAAGAGGATTTGTCGTCCGACCTAGCTTTGTTGAAAGAGTTGATATCGAGGACAAATCATATCGAAAAGGAAAATGACACAAAACTGCAACGATTGAAAGAATTGGTGGACAACAAAATCACACGACCTTTCAATGCAGATAATAAAAAGGTAATCATTTTCACGGCATTTGCCGATACGGCTAAATATCTTTATAAAGAGTTGGGAAAATCGATCAAAGACACTTATGGACTAAACACAGCATTGGTTACAGGCACACAACGCCTTTGTTCGGAAAAGAAAATTCCGACAGAGTTAAACGCTATTCTTACCTGTTTTTCTCCAATATCGAAAGACAAAGCTCAAATCTTTCCTAACATAACCGAATCTATTGATGTTTTGATTGCAACGGATTGTATTTCAGAGGGGCAAAACTTGCAAGATTGCGATTGTCTGATTAATTACGATATTCATTGGAATCCGGTACGTATTATTCAACGATTTGGACGAATAGACCGCATAGGCTCAAGAAATGATGCCATTACGCTCGTAAATTTTTGGCCGGATGTAACCCTTGATACGTATATTCATCTGAAACAACGCGTCGAAAATCGAATGCTCATTTCTAATATGGCCGGTACGGGAGATGACAATATTCTCAATACGGAAGAAAAGGATTTGGAATACCGGAAAATTCAGTTGCAGAAATTGAAAGAGGAGGTCATTGACCTGGAAGATTTACGTGAAGGAGTGTCGATTACCGATTTAGGTCTGAACGATTTTAGAGTAGATTTAAGCAATCTAATTAAAACATACAAAGATACTAAAAGTGTACCGGAGGGCTTACATGCTGTTGTTCGAGGAAGTGAGAACCTGCCCAAAGGGGTTGTGTTTGTTGTGAAAAATGTGAATGAGAATGTAAATATTGATAAGTTAAATCGATTACACCCGTATTATTTGGTCTATATAAAAGAATCGGGAGAACTATTCTTGAAACATATAGAGTCTAAAAAGATACTCGATGCTATTCGGGTAATGTGTAACGGCAAAGCAAAACCTATAGAAGAATTATGCAAGATGGTGGTTGAAGAAACCAACGATTATGCTCAAATGGATACATATTCTACGCTTCTAAAACAAAGTATTCATACTATTTTGCAAGCAGAAGAAGAGAAAACCGTCTTGAGTTTATTTAAAACTGGAGGAACAATGACTACAAAAAGCCGGTTTAAGGGTGTTGAAGATTTTAAGTTGATTTCATTCTTAATTGTACGCTAAATGGATTACTTCAATCTGCCTCAAAATACGATTGTCCAGCGAGTTGTTTCTAAGAATTCGTTTGACTTATATGCCAATAGTCAACAGAAAGAAGCATTTACGAGGGATATTGCTAAAATAATTTGGAGTAATAAGTTATCTGGTGAAACGATAAACTTATCGGGTAAAGAGATTTCTGAAATACAAATTTTTACTGTCGAATTGAAAGAAAAAAAAGATATTGCAACTCTTCTCAATGTAATAGATAAGGCAATCCCTTATCACATTATTTTCATTGTAGGATTTGAAAATTCGGTATATATTTCGACTTCCTCAAAGCATTCATCGCCACTCGACGATACCAAATCTGTAATTGACTGGACATTTAAAAGCGATTGGCATAACAAAAGCGAGAAACTATACGCATTCGAACTGAAGGGGGACATAGACCATGTATTTCATGAGTTTTGCCAACAATTATCATTAAAGCCTAATCGTAAGACTAAAGATATAGCCGATTTAGTTCAATACAATTCTCAAATTTCGAAACTTTCCAAAGAAATTGAGCAAACCAAAAGAAGTATTGCTTCCTGTCAGCTATTCAACAAAAAAGTAGAATTGAATTTGAAATTAAACCAATTGAAAACGAAGCTCGATAACTTATAATAGAAATATCATTTGCTGTTTTGATACTTCCCAAAAAGAACCGTTACTGACTGCTTGCTGTTTTTTATTCGTATTGTCGCTGTAAATATTTGATTGATAGACTGTTTCTTTTGTTGTTTATTCTTCTTTTATACGAATAAAGACAACAGTCCATCATTCGGAGAACTGCTGTCTTTATCTGGATTGAGATGTATGATAACGGGTAAAGTTGTACGACAATCTATCAGGCAATTGTAATCTCGCTATCTAAGTACACATCTTGTATGCTGTTTAGCAGCGCGACTCCTTCTGCCATTGGTCTTTGAAAGGCTTTTCTACCGCAAATCAATCCCATTCCTCCTGCTCGTTTGTTGACAACAGCAGTGATGACGGCCTCTCTTAAATCGGATTCACCTTTGGATTCGCCTCCCGAATTGATAAGTCCGGCACGCCCCATGTATCCGTTAACTACCTGATAACGGCATAAATCGATAGGATGAGCTGTGGTTAGATCTGTGTACATTTTCGAATTTGTTTTTCCAAACTTAATCGCAGTAAAACCTCCATTATTTGTGGGGAGCTTTTGTTTGATGATGTCTGCTTTGATGGTTACTCCCAAATGATTGGCTTGTCCGGTCAGATCAGCTGCGGCATGATAGTCTACTCCATCTTTTTTGAAATCGTTGTTTCTCAGGTAACACCAGAGAATAGTCACCATTCCGAGTTCGTGTGCGCGTTCAAAGGCTTCGGATATTTCAATAAGTTGTCGTCTGCTTTCTGCCGATCCAAAATAGATGGTCGCTCCAACAGCTACTGCTCCCAAATTCCATGCTTCTTCTACGTTCCCGAATAATATCTGGTCGTAAGAATTAGGGTAGGAGAGCAGTTCGTTGTGGTTTATTTTTACCACAAACGGAATTTTATGCGCATATTTCCTTGCCACTGAAGCCAATACGCCAAAAGAAGATGCAACCGCATTGCATCCACCTTCCATTGCCAGTTTGATGATGTTTTCCGGATCGAAATAGAGGGGATTGGGTGCGAAAGAGGCTCCGGCGGTATGTTCAATACCTTGGTCTACGGGAAGGATGGATATGTAGCCGGTGTGAGCCAGTCGCCCGTGGGAAAAAATTCGTTGAAAATTATTCATAGTCTGAATAGTCCGGTCAGATGGATATACTACATCGTCGATAAACGTAGGCGATGGGATATGAATGAGAGACTTATCTACCGTTGTGCATTTGTGTTCAAGATAATAGGCAGCATCTTTGCCCAAAATCTCAGAAATTCTATTTGTTGCCATGATTTATAGTTTATGGTTTGTAAATAATGTCTATACATAACAACCCGGGAGCGTGAATGACTCTTCCTTTATTGTTTTTTTAGTATTGAAAAATGATTTGCTCCTGGTCTGAAAGAAAAATTTGCCTGAACGATATTTCTCTGATTCTGAAATTATCAGAACGATATTTCTCTGCTAATCTATGGGTTATTTGTAAACTCTATATGACAAACCTGACGACTTTACTCTCTCTGGGATATAACGTTGATAATTAAATAGAATATTCATCAAAATAGTTTTTCGTGTAAGGGAAAAATGTTATATTTTTGTGCCGTAAAAAAGATAGATAAAAACGAATATAAATTCATTCATTTAATTTATTAAATTAGTCAACAATGAAAATCGAGAAAATTTTCGCGCGTGAAATTTTGGACTCAAGAGGTAATCCTACCATCGAAGTAGATGTAACACTTGAATCTGGTGTCTTAGGTCGTGCAGCTGTTCCATCGGGAGCTTCTACCGGCGAAAACGAAGCATTAGAACTTCGTGATGGCGACAAAAAAAGATATCTTGGAAAAGGAGTTTTAAAAGCTGTCGAAAACGTAAATGCAATCATCGCTCCTGCTCTTGTCGGAGAATGTGCTCTTGATCAGAGAGGAATCGACTTGAAAATGATTGCTCTTGACGGAACAAAAACGAAATCAAATTTAGGTGCTAACGCTATCTTGGGCGTTTCTTTGGCTGTAGCTAAAGCGGCTGCTGCTGAACTGGATATTCCTTTGTATCGCTATATTGGTGGAACAAACACTTATACTTTGCCTGTTCCAATGATGAATATCATCAACGGTGGATCTCACTCTGATGCTCCTATCGCATTCCAGGAATTTATGATTCGTCCGGTTGGAGCTCCTTCCTTCAAAGAAGGATTGCGTTGCGGAGCAGAAGTGTTCCACGCTTTGAAAAAAGTATTGCATGACAAAGGGCTTAGTACAGCAGTTGGTGATGAAGGTGGTTTTGCTCCAAACCTGGCTGGTGGTACTCAGGAAGCTTTGGAGTCTATCTTGACAGCTATCCGTAATGCAGGTTACGAACCAGGAAAAGACGTTACAATCGGTCTTGACTGTGCTTCATCTGAATTCTTTAAAGATGGCGTTTACAACTATGCTAAATTTGAAGGAGAAACAGGTGCAAAACGTACTTCTGCTGAACAAGTTGAATTCCTTGCTGACCTTGTTGCTAACTACCCTATCGATTCAATCGAAGACGGTATGTCTGAAAACGACTGGGAAGGATGGAAACTTCTTACTGATAAATTGGGAGACAAAGTACAGTTGGTAGGAGATGACTTGTTTGTTACAAACGTAGAATTCCTGAAGAAAGGTATTGAGCTTGGTTGTGCAAATTCAATTCTTATCAAAGTAAACCAAATCGGTTCTTTGACAGAAACATTGGATGCTATCGAAATGGCTCACCGCGCAGGCTATACTTCTGTAACTTCTCACCGTTCAGGTGAAACAGAGGATGCTACAATTGCCGATATCGCTGTTGCAACAAACTCCGGACAAATCAAAACCGGTTCTTTGAGCCGTTCTGACCGTATGGCTAAATACAACCAATTGCTTCGTATCGAAGAAGAATTGGGAGCAAAGGCTGTTTACGGATACAAAAGAGTTCAGAAAGTGAAATAATCTTTGTGTAGATATAAACAATGAAAAGGCTGTCTCGTTTCGGGACGGCTTTTTTTTGTCCGTTTTTTTTTGGGGGGGCTGTTTAGAAGATAAGTGAAGGGCTGATAGCTGAAGATTGAAAGCTGATAACTTATAGTTTATAGCGTGCAAGCACTTCTGTAGAAGGCTTCAATGCTAAGATTAAAGCCTTTAGGGCTTCATTAAGAGGCATGGTAGATGTAAAATTCTTTCTGCTCAGACTCACGGAGGTTTATGTCTAAATACAGGGTTTTGCGGATCATCGGTAAAAATATGTGTTTCAAAAGAAGAATAACGTAACTTTGTAGAAAAGCCTTACTTATGTCAACCTACGAACAACTCCAAGTCTTAGTTCGGTATATTTTACCTGCCGACATTTTCGACAATTTCGATATTGTGGGAATAGAAGAGAAATCAGAAGTTCTTCATATCCATTTGGACGAAGAGTCTAATCCTCCTTCAGGTTACACGGCAGCTCAAGTATCAGCCAACGGATTCTTACCCTCGTCATCGGTTTATGACTTTCCGATCCGTGACCGCAAAGTAGTCCTTCACATCCGACGACGGCGATGGGTGGAAAAGGATACGGGAAAAAGCCTTTCCCGTCTATGGGAAATCACTGCCGAAGGGACTCGTTACACCGTGAGTTTCGCGGCTTTTTTAAAAGAAGTGTTTGGATACTCTCCCGATTCCGGCCAACACCCTTGAGCGGTATTATCATATTGACGGGGAACAATTGGAGGGTCACTATAAGGAACACCTAAGTCATTACCGCCAATGGGAACAACGGGATCATGCCGACAAATGGTTGCTCTTTCCCGAGAATATGGGTACGCACCTGAGTATTGATGAAACCTCCCTATCGAATGGTGAACTCTATACCATCCTGACCAACAAGGCCGCCAAAGGGCGCAAAGGCGCTGTTATAGCCATCGTGGAGGGCACCCGGGCCGAAGATGTTATGGAAGTTCTGGACAGGCTGCCCGAGTCATTGCTTGATGCCGTGGAGGAGGTAACCCTGGACATGTCGGATTCGATGCGTAAAATCATTCGCCACTGTTTCCCGAAAGCCTCGAGGGTCATCGACCGTTTCCATGTTCAACGCCTTGCCCTTGACGCTTTGCAGCAAATGCGCATCGCAC
>JASGFJ010000045.1:0-34190 GCA_047605645.1 Dysgonamonadaceae bacterium
TAGGCGCCGGTCTGCAAAACCGTTTACGGCGGTTCGAATCCGCCAGGAACCTCTTGAAATCCTTGTAATCGACTGATTTTCAGTATATGATTGCAAGGATTTTTACTTTTAGGATTAAAAAGAGGATTAAAACCAATGATTCCCCAGTGATTTAAGGGGTTTTCGCCTTAGAATTTATATCGGTTTTACCACTTGACTAAACGTTTCCATCATATCTTTAATTTCCGATTCATAAGATATGTCATAATACAGATTAAACGCTTCATTATTAAAAAGACTGGAATCAGTCCAATCAATATAGATTGTTAGTGCTTTAGTAAAAATCTCTTTACCATCATATAAAAACCATTTTGAAGGGTCATTATGATTAATATTAGGTAAAATATGAATCAATGATTGTGCTTGAGGCATTCCCTTATAATAGTTTAAAGACTCTTTTTCTGACACAAAGAGAATAAACTGGTTAAACACGTTACATTCTGGATATTTTGTCCTAACAGCTTGCAAAATTAGAACATCTATTTCATCCTCTGGAAAAGTGTTTTGCTGAATACCTGCAAGATTCTTATTAAAGTTCTCAACATCCGATGCAGTCTCTTCCTTTTTCTTGAAAGTATAGCTCGGAGTCAAATGTCTAAAATACATTATATCACCAGTAATATTCACTCCATTAGAATTTCTTTTCGTTATTCTGATAATTTTGGCAATGCCAACTTCTTCAACGGATAAAATCATATTTATTAATTTTAGTTCTCACAAAAATAGATAGAATTAGCTGATTTAGTAGAGCAAAAATGATTTTTTTATTTCAGTTCTTCCAAAGCCACCTCTACTTGCCCTTTTATATAAGTTTTCGGCTAATATAGTATTTGTATCAGACTCTTATTTTGGATTTACAGCATTTATTCACTATAAGCGAAGTTGAAAATAAAGTCTTAAAATTAAGCATTTAAAAGATTGGGGTGAAGAAATCGGCTCAGAAGTTTCTTTCCTTTCTTATAATAATCCACCGCCCAATAAAATAAGAGGCTGACAAAGCCTATTTCCCATTTAGGTATATCTATGGTCATCTTCATAGTAAAAGATTAAAATATACTGTACTCTCTATATCGGGTATTTGTCTTTGCGTTTTATCGGCTTGCCATCTCTGATACAACTTATAATCGAATCTTTTGCCATTTTCTGAAATAGTTCATTAACTCGCAGGAGATAAGTTTGTTGGCAATTAGGAGACGGCAAAATTTATTGGAAGGAAATTTGTTCTCTAAAAATGTAAATGAATAACGAATTTAAAGATGAAAATCAAATAATTTCAATTTTTATCTCTAAATTTGTAATTGAATAACAAATTTGGACACAAAATGATTATCAAGTTTAGCGTACAGAATTTCGGTTCAATAAAAGACGAACAAATATTGTCTTTTGAGGCCGATAAATCGGAACATTTAGAGGATTACTATATAATTCCGATTAGTGGTATGAGATTGCTTAAATTAGGATTGATATACGGAGCAAATGCTTCAGGAAAAACAACAATTCTAAAAGCTCTTGACTTCTTGAGGAGAATAGTATTAAGCCCACAGGAAAAGAAAACGACTGAATTTAATTATGAGCCATTTTTATTTGATACTATAACCCCTTCTCAAAATACTATATTATCTATTGAGTTTATTCATAATTCAATCCGATATTTTTATGAAGTTGAATTAAACAAAAAAGCTATTGTAAAGGAAGAATTAAACTTTTACAACCCAAACAAGGCGAATGTATTCAAGAGGACTACTAATTTAGAAACTCAATTCACAGAGATTGCCTTTGGCAGTAAAATTAAGATTGATAAAGTCTTTGAGAAAAATTTAGAATCAAATACGCTTTGGAACAATACAGTATTAGGAGGATTTTTAAAAACAAATATTCAATTAAAAGAATTAAAAGATGTAACAGATTGGTTTGAGTATTACTTAAAATCATTGATACGTCCAAAAGCTTCGTTGGATCGTTTTATTGTAAAACAATTAGAGGAATCAAACATTAAAAAAGAAGATATAATTCAAATTTTACAAAAAGCTGATTTCTTCATCTCAGATATACACATTGAAAAGGATGAGGAAATTGAAGACAAAATAGAGTTTGAAGATTCCATAAAAAAAATGAAATCATTTCAGCGGATCAAAGATATGCTTTCATACCAAATAGAGTTTGAACATACATTGGATAATAAAAAATTCAATCTTCCTTTTAAATTAGAATCCGAAGGAACACAAAGATATTATGGCTTTGCTGGAATATTAAGTCTTATGATAAGAAACTCTTGTATTTTCCCAATAGATGAATTGGAATCTTCTCTTCACCCTGATTTATATACTCATTTCTTATTATCGTTTTTGGTAAATTCAAAAAAGTCCCAAATTATAGCGACTACTCATAATCGAGAAATCTTGAATAATAAAGATATTTTTAGAAATGATGCTATTTGGATTACAGATAAGTCTGAAAATTGTGCTACGGAGCTTTACTCCCTTTCCGATTTTGACACATCAGTAATCAGAGATACAAGTAATATTTATAATGCTTACAAAATCGGCAAACTCGGTGGTATTCCTAATCTGGGAGACTACTACATTGATATTAAGGAATGAGACAGAGTAGAAGAATACCCATAACAATAAAGCCCAAATATGCTATTGTCGTAGATGGAGAGACGGAGTTTTGGTATATCCAAATGCTAAAACGTAACGAAAAACTTATCAGTGTAGATTTGAAGCCTGAAATTCCGCAACGTAAAAAGTTATCGGAACAATATGCTAAAGTTCTTGAACTCTCTAAAGACTATGACAAAGTATATTGGATTATTGATTTCGATGTCATAAACAAAGAAACACGAGAAGCGAAGAAAGGCGAACAAACAGCTTTGCAAGAACTGAAAGGATATACTGATAGCATTTCAAAAAAGTATAGTAACATTGTTATATGTATCATAAACAATCCATGCTTTGAGTATTGGTTACTATTACATTTTGAGGCTACCTCAAAGTTTTACTCATCTTTTGCCGATTTAGTTAAGCAGTTGAAAAAGTATTTGCCTGATTATGATAAGTCACAAGTCTATTATACTAAACAGAATAAGGATATTTATTTACGGCTTTCTGCACAATTACCGACTGCCCTTGCTAATGCAAAGAAGCTAAAAGCGTTTGATTTTGATCATCCGAATACCGGAGTTAGCCAGATGCATTTTTTATTAGAAAATATTGGGATAAAACAATAGAGCTAAAACAAGCTGATACGAGAAAAGGAAATTTTAATTTCAAGATTTTAAATGATTTAGTCGGTACTAAATACGTAGACTTTGCAGGTTTGATTCAGTCAGACGGGCATAATATCGTAACTGAATTATATGACCTTTGTGCAGAACATGGTATTAGCTGAGATAAGTATTTTTTAATTGGCTTTGGACTTTCTGACTTCACGATACAAGGTATCGGTCAAGATGGAGTGCATATTCCGGCGATATCCACCCAGTTTATTCACTCTTTAATTTATTCCAATAATTACTGGTATGAATATCGAAGAATTTAGAGAATATTGTCTGGAAGTAAAAGGTTCTGTAGAGTCTATCTCTTTGCAGGTTCGCAATATATTGGTATTTAAGGTAATGGGGAAGATATTTGTCTATATCCCATTGGAACCAGAAGATGGTATCTTTAAAGTATACCTTAAATGCAATCCTGAAAGATCAGTTGAATTACGCGAAAAATACAATGGAGTAAATCCTGACGAATTTAAAACTCTTTTGTGAAATTGGATTATATTGGAAAGTGATGTACCTGATAAATTGATACAGGAATTAATTCAACATTCTGTAGATGAGGTGATAAGTAAACTTCCCAAAAAGAAACAGGAAGAATATCATAAGAGAATGTAAATCAAACAATCTATATAAAAAACGATGCCTTTTTTCTTTTTTTTTATCTTGTATAACACAACAAAGTGTTCTTGATTCCAGTGAAGGATACAAGATAAGACAACCTTGTCTATTAATATTGTAAGTTCTATCCTTCCGCTAATAGTTTTGAAGCCGATCTTTTCTGCAGCTTTACTTATTCCTTTTAAAGAAACTCCATCTATAGCAATGTAACATAAGTCTCTAAGTGTATTAAGACGATATTCTTTCCCATAAAATGAACAAATCATTTTGAGATAGACAGAACCACAATCCATCGAATCAGGTTGTTGGTAGAATATAAACTTCATATCTAAAGCCAATCGATTTCAGAGCTTGCCCTTGCTCCTTTATATTTATTTTTAGTTTGATTGAATCTATAGCTTACAGGTAGTAATAAACCACTACTATCTGTGTCTTTTTCATAAAAAAAGCGTTATCGAGAGATGTATCTCTTTTTATTCTAGTCGAATTAAAGATATCATTGCATCTTAAATTTGTTCTCAGATTATTATTTAAGAAAGATTTAGACAAATATAAATCTGTCCTAAAGTTCTGATATTTATAGTCTCCATTACTATTTTTCCTTGTATTATAGATTGTATATAAACCTGTTTGTAGATTATATGGAAGTGTAAAATCATTTCTTAGTCGAAAAAAAATACATAGGTTCATTCTATTTCAACTTAGGCATGCCCATCTCAAGAAAGTCGTTGCTTAGGGTCACCTCCAGATTGGGTTTTCATATTTTCGATGTTCTTAATGAATATATAGCGGAAATTGAAATATTGTGACTACGCTCTACGTTTATTGGTTGGAGTATCATGATTGTTTTTGAATATTGCTTAGGTAAAAATAAGATCAGATCTTTATAATCATTATATGTAGATTCAACAATCAAATCTTTCCACTCTAAAGATAGAGACAGACTATTCATTTTAACTGAGCGGAGATAAGTATTTCCTGTTCCAGATAGATTATGGAGTATTATATTGAATATTATTTCGTAACTGATAATAGCTTGGTCTTTCTGTATTTATTTTAACACATTGTACATGAATTCAGTTTGTAAAGACGTATCTTTTAAACTGTAGATTTCCGTTTTCTAAGCATGAAGCGGTTTTTTTAAATATACCTAATACATGGTATTTACAAAGCTTTCCTTTTCCATTTCCTTTGTAAAAAAACAAAAGGACTATGGCAAAAGTTGCAAAATCTATTACGGAACTAATCGGAAACACTCCTTTATTGGAACTTGTCGACATCGAAAAAGATTATCATCTGGAAGCAGAGATTATCGCCAAATTGGAATATTTTAACCCGGGAAGAAGTGTGAAGGACAGAATCGGACTATCTCTTATTGAAGATGCTGAAAATAAAAATCTTCTCCACAAAAACAGTGTGATCATTGAGCCGACCAGTGGGAACACCGGAATTGCCATTGGGATTGTAGCTGCGGCTAAAAGTTATCGGGTGATTCTGACAATGCCCGACACAATGAGTCTTGAGCGCCGAAGTTTGTTGAAGGCGCTCGGTGTGGAAGTGGTGCTTACACCCGGATATGAAGGCATGAGCGGAGCCATACGCAAGGCCGAGGAGCTGCGTGCTCAGCTGCCCGGTTCGGTGATTTTACAGCAGTTCAAGAATCCGGCTAATCCGCGTATCCACAAAGAGACTACAGCCGTCGAGATATGGAATGATACTGATGGGAAAGTAGACATTCTCATCGCAGGAGTAGGTACCGGAGGCACTGTTTCGGGAACAGGAGAGGCTTTGAAATTGAAGAATCCAAACCTGAAAGTGATTGCTGTAGAACCTGCAGATTCTCCCGTTCTTTCGGGAGGGAAACCCGGGCCACATAAGTTACAGGGAATCGGAGCCGGATTTGTACCTGACACATACAACCGGGATGTCGTGGATGAGATTTATCAGGTGAGAAACGAGGATGCTTTTGATACTTCCCGAAAATTGGCCCTGCGTGAAGGACTTTTGACTGGAATTTCTTCCGGTGCGGTTGTGTATGCAGCCATACAAATAGCAAAACGAATTGAAAACAAAGGAAAACGGATTGTCGTGATTCTTCCGGATATTGGCGAAAGATATTTGTCGACAGCGCTTTTTGATGTGAAAAAATAAGGAAAATACAATAATAATTATGGGAAAGAAACTCTCAATCATTAGTTTCAGTGGCGATTTCGACAAGCTGACTGCTGTTTTCACACTGGCAACAGGCGCTGCTGCGGTTGGTTATGAAGTAAATATATTTTTTACATTCTGGGGATTGAATGCCATTAAACAGAAACAAGGACGAAGTTTTCTTGGGAATTCCCTGCTTACCAAGGGGTTTGGATTTTTGATGGGTGGGCTGAAAGTAGCTCCTGTCAGCAAATTTAATTTTGGCGGTATCAGTCCCGGTATATTCCGTTCTCTGATGCGCAAGAACAATGTGGCTACATTGGAAGAGCTCGTTGAATATGCTAAGGTGCTGGGAGTGAATTTATACGCTTGCGAAATGGCAATGCATGTTTTAGGTTTGAAGCGGGAAGATTTTATTCCTGAAGTGAAAGATGTGCTTGGGGTAGCTACTTTTTTAAAATTGGCTGACGATGGACAGACTTTGTTTATATGAAACGACGCGGATGATTTTAATTCAATCAGGTAAAACAATGATTAAAAAATCAAGCGAGTTTCGTCCATCTCATGCTAAAAATAGAATTGTATGAGCCGAATACTAAGAATTGAATTATTCGAAAGGAATAATAAACAGAAAAGAGACATATCTTCTAGTATTTCGATCCTTAGTATCGGGCTACCCGGCCTTCTTCACGAAAGACTAAATAATAGACATTCTGTTTTAAGATTGATTATTATCAGTTGTTTATATTATTTAGTTTTCAAATATCTGATTTTCAATTAATCTAAGAGAATGCTGTTGGGCGTACTAGTGATAGTCATATACATTTTAATAAGTAGTCCTCTAAAATAGAGAATCCATTATGTTGCTTATTTTCAAATGGTTATCGACCTGTATACTTACAGCGAATGATGAATATTTACTTACATATAAAAATACATACAGAAAAAATATGGCAAAATTTCAATTAGACATTACAAAGGATCATTGTCCTATCACTTTTGTGAAAACCAAAATAGAATTAGCAAAGCTTCAGAAGGATGATATACTCGAAGTACTTCTTCTGGAGGGCGAACCATTGGAAAACGTGCCACGCACTTCTCAGGAACAGGGATACAATGTGCTGGATGTTTCGCAAGTGGAAGGTGCGATATATAAGGTGACCATACAAAAATAAAACACAACATAAAAATACTCACTTAAAACAGAATAATCTTATGGCAAAAAATGATTTACAGCGTAGTGTGACTACGGCGACAGCCCGCAAACTGGCCAATACCACCAAAACGCCGCCTCAGATGGGCTCCATCACTCCACGTATTTTGCTCAAACTGCTTCCTTGGGTGCAGGTAGATTCAGGTACGTACAGGGTGAACCGTACGAAAGTAGAACTAAAAAAGGCGGAACGTATCGATGTTGAATTTTTTGATGGTGTACCCGCCTTCAGTGCAGCTTCTTTTCGGAGGATCCCCTTGTTTTCTCACATTGAAGAACGCATTGTAAACAAGCTGGCCGAAAAGTTTGTCATCAAAGAAATTCCGCTGGGCGATTATCTGATTAAGGAACGAAAAGACAGCCAGATTTTCTTCATAGTGGCTCGTGGCCAGGCAGAAATATACAGCAAAGGGCCTCATGGCGAAAATCTGCGTATCGCCTTGTTGTCGGAAGGCGAATATTTCGGCGAAGCTGATATCCTTTCCGATAAAGCCTCTTCGGTAACAGTAAGAAGTGTAACCGATAGTGTTTACTTTACGCTGAGCAGCTCGGAACTTGAGAATATTATCAAACAGGTACCTACTTTCAGAGAAGAATTCAAAAAAGCGGTGGACGAACATCTCCGTCTAAGAGCAACGGTAAACACCCATGGTGAAAAGCATATCGACCTGGTTTCGGGACACGAAGAAGACAATATTATTCCGGAGACATACATTGATTACGAAGAAAATCCCCGTGAATATTCGTTGAATACATTGCAAACGGTCGTTCGCGTACATACCCGTGTTTCCGATCTTTACAACAGTCCGTTTAACCAGCTCGAGCAGCAGATGCGTCTTAGCATAGAGAGTGTGCGCGAACGGCAGGAATGGGAATTAATCAACAATAGCCATTTCGGTCTTCTGAGCAGTGTTGAACCCGGATACCGGATCAGCACCCGATATGGAGCACCGACACCTGACGATTTGGATGAACTGCTTTCGCTGGTTTGGAAAAATCCATCTTTCTTCATTGCTCATCCCAGGGCTATTGCTGCTTTTGAACGAGAATGCACCTGGCGTGGGGTTCCTCCTGTGACAACAAATCTCTTTGGTACTTCTGTTATTCTGTGGCGTGGTGTTCCGATTGTTCCAAGTGATAAATTGGAAATCAAAGGACAATATCTGACAAATAGAGGTGTCGGCACTACTGAAATTATTCTGGTGCGTGTCGGAGAAAAGGAGCAGGGTGTGGTCGGACTTCATCAGGCAGGAATACCCGGAGAAATTGCTCCCAGTTTGTCAGCCCGGCTGATGGGATTGGATAAATTCGGCGTGGCTTCTTATCTGCTTACGAAATATTTCTCATTGGCTGCCCTTACCGATGATGCTATTGCTGTTCTCGAAAATGTAGAGGTTGGTTTTTATCACAACTACCAACACCGCAACACCGTTGAAAAATAAATCTTTTTGAAGTATGATTGAAGAGTATTACCGGCAGAGTTTGCCTTACGATTTGAACGATTTAAGCAGGTTGAGGGAGGTGGCGGAAAGAATATTGCCCACAGAAGAGCTTCGCAGTGAAATATCGGAGTATACACCGGACGATGAAATCGATCTGCAAAGTGTTTTCGATTCGTTTACTGCTCTTCAGGATGGTCATTTTTTCAATCCGGAACTGAATAAACTCTATTTTGCGGATCCGCTTTCTCCATCGAAGAAACAGTCAACCTCTCCTCATGATAATGAACAAGAATATGATATTGCAGAGAAAAGCTTACAAATCAGCGATTCGTCTCTGACTAATCCGTTTTTCAACGAACGCGATTTGTCACAGGCTGCCGCTCACGAGGTGTTTAGTCCGGAAGTTATCCGGAAAGATTTTCCGATTTTACATCAAAAAGTTAATGGCAAACAGCTGATTTGGTTCGATAATGCAGCTACAACACAAAAGCCGAAGGTCGTAATCGATGAGTTGGCTCGTTTCTATTCAGAGGACAATTCGAATATTCATCGGGCAGCGCACACCTTGGCAGGACGATCGACGGATGCTTATGAGAAGGCGCGTGAGAAAGTGAGCAACTACCTGCATGCTTCTTCTTCTGAAGAAATAATCTTTGTGAGGGGAACAACCGAAGGCATTAATCTGATTACGCAAACTTACGGATGGAAATACATCCAGGAAGGAGACGAAATTATTGTCTCCACCCTTGATCATCACGCCAATATTGTTCCCTGGCAACAACTGGCTAAAGAAAAAAAAGCGAAACTCTTTGCTATTCCCATCAGTGACAACGGGGATGTTTTGCTGGAAGAATATGCGCGTTTGCTCAGTCCGCGCACCAAGGTCGTTTCTATCGGACAGGTAAATAATACCTTTGGAACAATCTCTCCGGTGAAAACCATGATTGAGATGGCCAAGAGATACAATGCGCGGGTCGTTATCGATGGAGCGCAATCTATTGCCCATACGCCGGTGAATGTGCAGGATCTGGATTGTGATTTCTTTGTCTTTTCCGGACATAAAATTTATGGACCGAATGGTATCGGAGTTGTATATGGTAAAAAAGAAGTACTGGACATTTTGCCTCCCTGGCAAGGCGGAGGAAATATGATTAAAGATGTCACCATTGAAGAGACGCAGTTTAATCTGCCTCCCGCCCGGTTTGAAGCGGGCACTCCTAATGTGGCCGATGCAGTGGGTTTGGGAGTGGCTCTCGACTATGTGACTCGTGTCGGATTGCACAACATCGAAAAGTATGAACATGAGCTTACGGAATATGCGCGGCAAGTGCTGGGTAAAATACCGGGACTTCGTTTGATTGGTAATCCGAAAGAACGTATTAGCGTAGTTTCATTTGAATTGGAGGGAATTCCAACTCCTGAAGTAGGACAATTACTCGACAAGGAGGGCATTGCGGTTCGATCAGGACATCACTGTGCACAGCCTGCTTTGAGAAGATTGGGAGTCGAAGCTAGTGTCAGGCCTTCTTTTTCATTCTACAATACGAAAGATGAAATTGATAAACTTGCGGAAGCAGTGAAGAAGATTCAAATAAACTATCTCGCTAAATAACTCATCTCCTGAATTTACTTCTCCCTTAGTCAATGAAGGGAGAAGTATTGCTTTTTAGAGGATATGATGTTTTGTCTTGAGGATTCAGAATGGATAATATTCTACCTTCTTTTACTCCATCATTATTTCAACAATTGGTTCTTTTCTTCCCACATATACGACAAAGCTGACTTTAATGCCTGTTTAGATGGCTTGGGATTGAAACCGAGCTCTTTTCTTTCTCTGTAAATGTTAAAATGCTGTGTCAGCCCGTAAAATATATTCACTTCTTTTGTGGTCATAGCCGGTGCTTTTCCTGTTATCTTTGCCCCCAATCTCAATAAAGCTCCAACCGAAAATAGAACAAACTTAGGAGCAGGTGTTGGTCGTTTCAGCCCCGGAACCGATTTATTGACCGGTTTAATGGATTCGGTAATTCAGCTAAATGAGTATAAGGGGTAGCATCATCGGTTGTTAGTTCTGTCGATTTATCGACGTATTCTTTGACAGTATTTGAAAGGGTGTCTCTCAATAAAAGTGCTTTCGGTCATAGTCTCTATTTTAGATTGTTTCTGGCTAGCTACACCTCGTTTTAGGAGTTTGTCCTTTTGGTCATCAGGAGTCAGAGTTGTAATAAATGCATTTCATCCGATTATAAATCGATATTTAACTATTAATAACTTGTAGAAAATGACAAAATAAAGCAATTTACGATTAGTATTTGAAAATAATTTTACCTTTACAATACACTAGCCTTTTACTGTAAAAAAATATCTTTCTCGAACGTTTTTGAGAAAAAGAAAAGGACAGTAGTAGAAAGCATTAATTCATATAATACAATGTCAATTACAAATATTCGATTAGAAGTGATGCACTTCTTAGAAAAGAATGTAGATAATTTTATTACTCAGTTTCTGGTTCCTGTTGAAAAAATATGGCAACCTACTGATTATCTTCCTGATTCGGAGAAAGAAACTTTCTTCGAGGATGTAAAAGAATTACGCGAACTAGCCAAAGAGCTTCCTTATGACTTCTGGGTCGTATTGGTAGGAGATACCATCACCGAAGAGGCTTTGCCCACTTATGAATCGTGGCTAATGGATGTAGAAGGGATAGAAAATGTAGACGGGGAAAAGCGTAACGGTTGGTCCAAATGGATCAGACATTGGACCGGAGAAGAAAACCGTCACGGCGATTTATTAAATAAATATCTTTATTTATCCGGCAGAGTGAATATGAGAGAGGTTGAGCAAACTACACATCATCTCATCAATGACGGTTTTGATATTGGGACAGGAAGAGATCCGTACAAAAACTTTGTATACACCAGCTTTCAGGAGTTAGCGACCTTCATTTCACACAATCGTGTAGCGGAAATAGCTAAAAAAATGAGCAATGAAAAATTGTCAAAAATGTGTAAACGTATTGCAAGTGACGAAATGCGGCATCACCATGCTTACAGTGAATTTGTAAGGCGCATATTTGAGGTAGACCCAAGTGAAATGATGCTAGCATTCCAATACATGATGAAACAAAAGATAGTGATGCCTGCCCACTTCCTCCGGGAATCGAAAGAGAAAATAGGCACAGCCTTCGAACAATTTTCAAATGCTGCACAACGCATCGGGGTATATACAGCCGCCGACTATGTGGATATTATGCAAAAGCTGATAGACAAATGGCAGATAGATAAAATGATAGGATTAACAGATGAAGCAGAACATGCCCGTGATTTTCTGATGAAGCTTCCTGTACGTATGTCTAAAATATCAGAGCGGTTGGTTGTGCCTGTCGATTCTTATATTTTCAAATGGGTACAACCTGCTGTGAAATAATATCATTGGATTCCATACAATCCACTCAGTTAAATATAAATTAATCAATGATATAAATGAAAGATGAAGTATTGTCATTGTTCGTGGCAATACAGGTGAAAGATAAATTCTTATTTAAGAAGGGTTACAGCAAGTCGAGTTTGGATAAATAGAATAGGCTAATATTCTTTATCAGTGTTCATGCATCTTATTTTTATGCCGTTTATTTCCAGCATACTATAGATGTATATGCTTGTAGCAGGCTTTTAAACCGGAAAATACAGATTAAAGAGGACAACGTGTATTAAGGACGTAACAGTTTAGCTAAGTGAATGATGTCAAATAAGTAATATATCTATCAAAAAAGAAATTTATTCCCATCGAAGAAAAAAACAGGTTCTAAGTTTGAACAAACAGAATAAAGGACTTTATCTCTTGTTTGAGATAAAGCCATTCACTTATAAAATTGTATTAAAGAAGGAGAAATCCAGCTAAAAAAAATTAACAAATTCAATTACAAAAGAACGATGCTGCGCAGCATTGTTCTTTTGTGTTGACAAAACGCTTGTTGTCAATCTTTAACAGCCAAAGCATATATACAGAATTGCAAGAATCTATCTCTTTATTTAGAAGGTGCAAAAGTAAATATGTCGTAAAAATCAAAAGAAAGACATCCCTATTTTACCCGAAAGAACATAATCGGGATTGCCTCATAATTATTTTGTTGTGATCAGTAAACTATCCGACACAACAGATAAAACAGAGAATAATTTCATGTTTTTTCGCAACCGCAAAGGTCGTGTATTTTTTTCTCACAGAAAATGAACCTAAGTTAAGAAATTCGCTTTCGTATTCTGCTTAAAGCCTGCGGAGTAACTCCGATGAAAGAGGCAATATATTTTAGCGAAATATGTTCAAAGATATATGGTTGTTCTGTAAATAAATTTTGATAGCGTTGCTCAGCCGTATCCTGGAGAAGAGAAATTTCTCTCTTGGATTTTTGAAGGAATAAGTTTTCGCAACTGATTCGTCCGAGAATGTTTCCGACTTCCGATTCTTTGTATACAATCTGGAGGTCTTCGTATGTAATTCGCCATAAAACTGTTTCAGCTAGTGTTTCGATGCTGTATATCGATGGTGTCTGAGTAAAAAAAGACTCATAACCACTCATAAAAGTGTTACTAAATATAAAAGAAAATGTCACATCGTTTTCTTCTTTAGGAATAAAAAAGCGAATAATGCCGGATTCGATAAATGATAAATAGTTTTCAGTTTGCCCGACCTGCAATAAAATATGATTTTTAGAAAATTCCTCTTTAATAAGTTTGGAGGAAAAAATTAGCCAATCTTCGTCACTCAGCTTCATGAATTTCTCGAAATATTCTCGTATAAGTTTCATCATGCATATTCTCTATTTGTTATACTTTGGTTTTCCTTAAAGTTCCGGAACTTAGATTCAGACAGGAAGCTGGCATATTTCCGAGGAACTAATATATTGAAAATTTAATAAAAAACGAAAGATAAAATAGATAATGCAACTTTATTTTTGCAAAACAGATATTCAGTGTTTCATTTTTAGCTTGTTAGGCGTTTTATTTTTTTTATAGTTAATGGGCTTGATCTGAGAAAATCATTTCACAACAAATCTTGTTCCGGTAAATTAAGGTGTATCGATAAAGAAAATAGTCAAAAGTACAACCTTTTAAGTTGGGAGTCCAGTCCGGCATCTATTTCCTACAGAAACTAAAAGACGGCATTTCCCGAATGCTTACAATATATTACTCATTTTACATCGCTAACTTAGCCAAACTGTTACGTCCTTAATACACGTTGCCCTCTTTAATCTGTATCTTCCGGTTTAAAAATTAGCTGATGGCATGTATCTGATTGAAAATAAGATACGTATAGGGTGGGGCATGGCGCTGATTTTATTGAACTACTTACAAAAAAAGACATATCATGTAGAAGTATCTTGAAAAATAAATCTTTACTTCGTACACGGATACTTTTAAAGATAAACATTAATGGAAATATTATCTGAAATATTAATAGGGATTATAGCTCTTGAGCATATCTATATCCTTTGGATTGAGATGTTTGCATGGGCAACAGAAGGACGTAAAACATTCAAAAGCATACCGGATGAATTATTCGAAAAGACAAAAGGATTAGCGGCTAATCAAGGATTGTACAATGGCTTTCTGGCTGCCGGACTTATTTGGTCATTGCTGATTGAAAATCCCGATTGGAACACAAATATAGCTCTGTTCTTTCTTAGCTGTGTGGCTATTGCCGGAATTTATGGAGCTATCACTGCTCAGAAATCAATCTTCTTTAAACAGGCTCTACCTGCTCTGATTGTAATTGTCATTTTATTATTGAAATGATTGAGAATGATGCATGAACAACTGATAAAGGACATTTCTATTAAACATAAAATGCAGAAGGACGATATGGAGTTGTGTAAAACTCTATTTCATCCCGTATGGAGTCCGAAGAACAAAATTTTGGAAGAGGAAGGAAAGGTCCCTCAGCATCTATATTATATTGTATCCGGCTTTATGCGCCTGTTTTATTATAATGATCATGGAGATGAAGTGACTACGCACCTGAATTGTCCTCATGGTTTCTTTACAGCATTTTCTGATTTTACGAACCAAACAAAAGCGTCTGTAAACGTAGAAACAGTCAGTGAATGTCAACTACTGCGTATTACGAAGCGAGATTATGAAACATTGATAAGTGAAAGTGTATTTTGGAAAGACTACGGGATGCACGTATTACAGGAATCTGTAATTTATAATGAAGAACGTTCTAAAGATTTGGCAACATTATCAGCCGAACAACGCTATCTTAAGCTCATGAAGTCTCACCCCGATATTATTCAACATGTACCTCTGCAATATATCGCGTCTTTTCTTGGGATAAAACCAGAAAGTCTCAGCCGTATAAGGCGGAATCTGATTAACTAACAAAAGTCAAGTGTAATTGATTTTTCTATTCTGAATTTTGTGCCATCATTATTAAATATAAAAACAATGACACAGCAGAATTTAGTTTTAGTCTCCGGAGCTAATGGGCATTTAGGAAATAACCTGGTCCGATTATTAATCTCCAAGGGATATCAGGTAAGGGCATCTGTCCGTAATATTAAAAATACCAAGCCCTTCGATGGCTTAGATTGTGAGGTTGTGCAAGCTGATATAACCGATAAGCCCTCAATGGCTTATGCTCTACGTGGTGTTGAGACATTTTATGCCGTGGGAGCAGTCTTTAAACTATGGGCAAAAAATCCGCAAAAAGAAATCTATGATGTGAACATGGATGGCTGTAAGAACATGATAGAGGCAGCCGCCGAAGCAGGAGTAAAACGGATTGTTTATATCAGTTCTATTGCCGCGTTGGATTATACAAAAGGTACGCCAATCGATGAAGGATCGGGTTATAATCCTGATCGTAGAGATATGTATTACAACTCTAAAAATGATGGGGAGAGACTCGCTTTTGAATTAGCCAAGAAATTGAATATAGAATTGGTTGCCGTGCTGCCTTCTGCCATGATAGGCGGTACTATTGTAGATCGGTTGAGTAATTCGAATGAGATATTAAAGGCGATATTGAATGATAAACTACCTATCGAAACCAAAATAACCTTGAACTGGATAGATGTAAATGATGTGGCAGAGGGTTGTATCTTGGCTGCGACCAAAGGTCGGTCGGGAGAACGTTATATCTTGGCTAACGAGAAATGTATGACGATTACCGAGTCCATGAAACTGGCCAATGAATTGTTGCCGGAGCTGAAGCTGAAACAACCCATTCCTGTTCCTAAGTTTATCTTATTTTTATTTGGAGCTTTATTGGGATTGGGTGCAAGGATAACGGGAAAAGCACCGGCTATGACCACTAAAGAAGTGAGTATGTTTTACGGGCTGATACAAGATTTTGATATCTCTAAAGCGAGAAAAGAGCTCGGATTCAATCCCAAACCATCTAAACAGGCATTAAAGTCAGCTTTGTCGTATATGTGGAAAGAAAAGAACCGATTGTTGAAATAATGATGGAGTAAAAGGACGTAGGATATTATTCATCCCTCAACCTTACCTCTTCACCTTACTAAAAAAAAAAGCCTTCGTTTCCTTAGAAGCGAAGGCTTATATATAGATTCCGATTTGTTAGACAATACCCTGAGCCATCATGCCTCGGGCCACTTTCATGAATCCCGCTACATTGGCTCCCTTCACATAATTCACATAACCGTCTTTCTCCGTTCCGTGTTCGACGCATTGTTGATGAATGTTGTGCATAATCTGATGCAGACGCTGGTCTACCTCTGCTTCGTTCCATTGAAGATGCATCGCATTTTGTGTCATTTCCAGTCCGGAAGTCGCTACACCGCCCGCATTGACTGCTTTACCCGGGGCAAACAGCACTTTGTTTGCCAGGAAGAAGTCTACCGCTTCAGCTGTGCATCCCATATTCGAAACCTCGGCAACACATTGCACCCCATTGGTTACAAGGCGTCGTGCGTCTTCTTCCGAAACTTCGTTTTGTGTGGCGCAAGGAAGAGCGATATCTACCTTTTGCTCCCAGGGACGTTTTCCTTCAAAGAATTTGGCATGCGGATATTCTTCTATGTAAGGAGCAACGATGTCTTCGCCGGTAGCCCTTAGTTCGAGCATAAAATCGATTTTATCGCCGGAGATTCCCTCTTCGTCATAAACGTATCCGTCGGGGCCGGAAATAGTAACTACTTTTCCTCCCAGTTCAGTGGCTTTCAAGGCAGCTCCCCAGGCAACATTCCCAAAGCCGGAAATGGCAATGGTTTTTCCTTTGAAGTCTAAACCATGGGTTTTCATCATTTCGTTTACAAAATACAGTGCACCGTAGCCGGTTGCTTCCGGACGGATCAGTGAACCGCCGTAATCAAGTCCTTTTCCGGTGAATGTTCCGGTATTTTCACGAGCTAGTTTTTTATACATGCCGTAGAGGTAACCGATTTCGCGTCCGCCTACACCGATGTCGCCGGCAGGAACATCCGTGTCCGGACCGATATTGCGCCATAGTTCAAGCATGAATGCCTGGCAGAAACGCATTACTTCCGCATTAGATTTCCCTTTCGGGTTAAAATCCGAACCTCCTTTAGCTCCGCCCATAGGGAGTGTGGTCAATGCATTCTTAAAGGTCTGTTCAAAGCCCAGAAACTTAAGAATAGAAAGATTTACGGATGGGTGAAAACGCAATCCGCCTTTGTAAGGCCCGATTGTGTTGTTGAATTGGACACGATAGCCCAGATTGAGTTGAATTTCTCCCCGGTCGTCTACCCAAGGCACTTTGAATGAGAAAATTCTGTCAGGTTCGACGAGTCTCTCAATGATGCGAGCTTTTTCAAATTCAGGATGCTGGTTGTAGACTTCCTCGATGGAAATCAATACCTCTTTCACCGCTTGGTGATACTCAGCCTCGCCGGGATGGCGGGCCTCAAGAGTCGCTAGAATATCATTTATTCTCATGACACTACATTAATAATTCGTTAATATGCAAGTATGTTGTCACTAAAAGACATATTTCATTTTCCATATTTCTCAGGCTACATCATCTTCATTAACCACCAGGTTGTCGATAATAAATGTTTGTCTGTCCGGTGTGTTCTTACCCATATAGAAATTCAGCATTTCTTTCACCAGGTCTTCTTTTTTCATGGTGACTTTGTCGAGTCGCATTTCGGGACCGATGAAATGGATAAATTCTTCCGGAGAAATTTCACCCAATCCTTTGAATCGGGTAATTTCCGGGTTTGTACCAAGTTTCGCAATTGCTTTCAGGCGTTCTTCTTCTGAGTAACAATAGATGGTCTCTTTCTTGTTTCGCACGCGGAATAAGGGTGTCTGCAAGATATAGACATGGTTCTTTTTTACCAAGTCGGGGAAGAATTGTAGAAAGAAAGTAAGTATCAGCAACCGGATGTGCATCCCATCAGTGTCGGCATCGGTTGCGATAATCACCTTGTTGTAGCGTAATCCGTCGAGGCCGTCTTCTATATTCAGAGCTGCTTGCAGAAGATTGAATTCTTCATTTTCGTATACAATTTTCTTGGTCAGTCCAAATGAATTCAGTGGTTTTCCCCGAAGGCTGAATACGGCTTGCAGATTTGGGTTTCGGCTCTTGGTAATGGATCCACTCGCCGAATCTCCCTCGGTAATAAAGATGCAGGTATCATCCAGATTATCGCCTTTTGTATCGCTGTAATGAATACGGCAATCCCTGAGTTTGCGGTTATGCAGATTGGATTTTTTTGCCCGTTCACGCGCCAGTTTAGATACTCCTGCAATGGCTTTTCTCTCTTTTTCCGATTCAAGAATCTTTTTATGCAGGATATCGGCTACATCGGCGTGTTTATGCAAGTAATTGTCTAGTTCTTTTTTTAGAAAATCACCGATAAATTTCTGCACCGAAGGTCCTTCAGGCCCCATATCTTTCGAACCGAGCTTGGTTTTCGTCTGCGATTCGAATATAGGCTCTTCTACTTTTATACTGATGGCGGCTACTACACCGCTGCGGATATCGGCATAATCGAAATTCTTGTTGTAGAATTCTTTGATAACACGTGATAATGCTTCTCTGAAGGCCGATTGGTGAGTCCCTCCCTGTGTGGTGTGTTGCCCGTTGACAAACGAATAATATTCCTCTCCGTACTGGTTGGTATGGGTAAGTACTACTTCAATATCCGAATCCCGAAGATGAATAATAGGGTAGAGAGCTTCTGAAGTCAGGTTCTCATTCAGTAAATCAGCCAATCCGTTTTTAGAAAGAAACTTGGCTCCGTTATAATAGATTGTAAGCCCTGTATTGAGATACACATAGTTCTTAAGTAGATTCTCTACATATTCTTTCTGATACTGATAATTTACAAAGATGGTAGGATCCGGAGTAAACCGCACGTAGGTTCCGTTTTCTTCTGTTGTTGGCTCAGCAGCCGTTTCATGCGTAATAACTGCTTTTTCGTATTCTACGCATACACTTTCGCCGTCTCTGAAACTTTGAATAAAAAAGTGTGAAGATAGGGCATTGACGGCTTTAATACCGACACCATTCAATCCCACAGATTTCTTGAAGGCTTTAGAGTCGTATTTGGCTCCCGTATTCATTTTGGAAGATACATCCTTTACTTTGCCCAGAGGAACTCCCCGGCCGTGGTCGCGAACCGTAACGACATCTTCTTTGATAGAGATATCAATTACTTTTCCGAATCCCATCATGAACTCATCGATAGAGTTGTCAAGCACCTCCTTCAGAAGAACATAGATTCCGTCATCTGCCGATGTTCCATCTCCCAGCTTGCCGATATACATTCCCGGGCGACGGCGGATATGTTCTTGCCATTCGAGCGTTTTAATATCATCATCAGAATAATTGGGGTCTGGTAAGTTGATTTCCAGTTCTTCTTCTGTCATAGTTTTTCCTTATTTATTCGTCTTTTTTGTTGCTTCAAAGATAAAGAATATTTTATATAACAGAATCGAAAAAATAATTTTTTGTAATAGATAAAAATAAAATTTAGACAAATTGAAATCTGATTACCGGAGCAAGCCTTTTATCGGCCTGTTTTGGTTGATAAAATGATAGTTAAAGGCGTCGGCTAAAGTCCCGATTCACTGTGTATAGATATGAAAAGCAGGTATTATTATGCAAAAAATGCAGTAGTTCCGGGGGGAACTGCCGCATTTTTTACCAACCAAAGATTGGATTCTTATTTCATTCTGTTTCAACTTCCGGAAAAGGCATCCATTTGTTTTTTCGTTCATCCCAGATGTTTTGCCGGGCAGGCGGCAGCATATTGCGCCTGTAGTCAGCGATGCGTTCGCCTCTGAGGAAGAGATAGACTCTTCTGAAATGTGTCAGTAAATTCATATCCGGGTTACTTGTTTCTACGGACGATTTGTCGTAGGAAGATATGACGGTATTGACTAATGCCAGCGCATCTCCCGTCATTTCCGAACGTAACACCAATTCTGCTTTTAGCAATAACATTTCGTTGTAATCGGAAAGGATCAACGAACTGTATTTTGTTAAAGACGACAAATAGAGGTTCTTGTAACTATTTATTTGGGTTTGAATAGCTTGTTTCTCCGCATTGTTGCGTAGCTCTGTCGGTATAATGGTGTCGACCTGTGCGTCAAAGGCCGTGTTTCCTAATACAGAATACAATCCGTTGGCAGAACCATCGGCGGTGTATTGTACCGAAAAAGATTCTCCGGCATCTAATGCCAGGTTTATGTGGCGAGCTGCCTCGGTGTATTTTTGCAAATGCATGTATAGTTTAACGACCAATGCCTCTGCTTGCCGTATGGCCAATCCGGAGGAAAACGACTCTGATACTTCCTTTAGCTCTTCGTTCGCAGCTTCTTTGATGGCCGTTGCATAATAATTCAATGCTTTATCATACATTTCTTCCTGGGACAACAATTTACCCTGAATCCATACTCCACCCGGCTCGCTGGAAGTGGCGGAGAAACTTTCTGCAAGCAGTTGATACGCATATCCGCTATATAAATTTCCGATATAGCGCCCGTATGCTCTGATTGCCTCAAGATTTTCATAATCGGCATTTGCCACATTCTGCTCAATGACGAGTAACTCCTCGGAACGAGCCCTCAGATTTTGCAATGTGGTCCATATTCCATCGGCCTGGCCTCCGCTGGATGTGATGTTGTCGTTTCTTAAGCTTTTGTACAACAATATATTCGGCTGGATAGATGCAGCAACTTCGTCCGTCATAGCTCCGGTCGCAAGAAACATTGCAGATGCCGCTTCTCCCGACAATGTTTTGATATAGGCCACTAAGGCTCCGTCCACCATCTTGTTGCTGCGCACAGAGGCTATCATTCCGGGACGGTTTATCTGTTCCCACGACAAGCTATCGTTCGGAGTCTCCGCGTCATTGATCCAGCCATCGCAGGCAGATAGGAAAACGGCACAAGCCGCCAGGCAAAGTGTTTTGTATATAATCTGATTCATATCGAAAAAAGTAAAAGAATTAGAAATTAAAAGATAAACTTGCGGTATAGGTTCGCGGGGTAGGCGCGTTCGTTATGTCACGGGAGAGACTTCCTATCCCGCGGGTTTTACGATTACCGCCATTGCCTTCGACCTGCGGTTCAATACCGCTATACTTTGTGATTAGAAATACATTCTGGGCAGCAAGTACCAATTTGCATCCTTTAATGGTGTTGTGAGAAATTCCGGACATCCAAGTGCTTACATCATACCCGACAGACAGTGAGCTCAGGCGAAGGAAATCCGCTTTTTCGATATAGTTCGAACGGTTGCGTTCTGTGAATGCCAGTTTTGTGGCAATAGCTTTATAGGCATCGCTGCCTACAGTCTCTTTTCCTAACGCGCTCAATAAATCGTCTCTTTTCTTCAGGTTGTCACCCAGACCCACTACATTATAGAAGCTCTGGTTGTAAACCGATGCCCCCAGCGAATAATTGAATAATGCTCCCAACGACAGGTTTTTTAATAATCGGATGTCATAACCGAACGAGCCGTAAAAACCAGGAAATGGCTTCCCTAAATAAGTGGTTTCCTTGCTTTCAACAGCTCCTTTATATACTCCGTTATTATCGAATTGCGGTCCTTCTACCTTCAGGTAATAAAATGCATATACCGGCTGTCCCTCTTTGATGACATTCGGGTAATTGTTTATCACGCTTCCTCCGGTGTCTGTTACCTTGTTCTGTTGGGCATTGGCCGAAACGAAGAGGTTGACCGATGTGGATTGGTCGGACGATTCCCACAAGGTGCCGTTCCATTTAAATTCCAATCCGTATCCTTTCACTTTCCCGATGTTTTCCGGGATATTTCCGGACCATCCCATAGATGGTTTCAGCGGAACATATACGATGGCATCTGTTGTAAATTGTGCATATCCGGTGACGCTGAAATTATGTTTTCCGAGCGTGACATCGGCACCCATCTCTATTTCACGCATCCGTTCCGGCTTGATATGGCTGTTGCCCATTGTGGAAGGTTTGACTAAGGGACCATAAGCAGAGTTTCCGTCCATGGTGTAGACTGTTTGAGCATCGGTAGGGTAGGGAAGCCTTCCTGATTCACCGTAAGCCGTACGAAGTTTGATATTGTTCATGTTGTAAGCAATGCTTACCGAGGGATACAATATGCTTGCGACATTTGCTCCTATCAGATTGGAGGCATCTCTGCGCAATCCGGCGTTGATAAACATCTTATTGTCATAGTTGAAAAAAGCTTCTCCGTAGAGTCCCCAGCTTCTTTGTTCAAAGCTTCTTTCAGAAATACTTTTAGTGCTGGCGGCAGCAATGTTGTCAACGTCTCCGCTGAAATAACTGGCACTGATGATGTGGCTTGTTTCGTATTGCCGGGCTATTTGGGACAAGAGGGTGAGGCTCATTTTCCATTTAGAAGAGAGGTCGAAAAGCCTGTTTACTTTAAAATCCCAGTTGAAATTAGAGTTTCTCCGGTCGCTGAGGCTCTTTTTACCCTGATCATTTGTTGCAAGCAAATATCCATAAGGAAGGAGATACTTCCCGTTGATAAAGTTGTTGTCTATACCCAATGTGCTCTCCGCTTTGACGGCAAAAGGGAATACATATCCCAATCGCACGGAGCCTATTACCCGGTCGTTCGTGTATTCCCATTTCTGTGCTCTCCAGGTTCGTTCGGAAACATATTGCCAGGGCGTTTGAGTACGCATCAGGTTGAAAATGGCATCATAGCGTCCTTGGGCTGTTTGCGGCAGGTTGATGGAGCCTCTCGTATAGGACATATTCAGGTTGAGTGTGAAATGGTCTTGTTTGAGATCGTAAGCACCCCGGAAGGAAACGCGCTGATCCTTGTTGCTCGGGACAATACCTGATATATTGTTGTAATTCGCCGAAAAAAACAATTTATTCCCCGGAGTAAAAGCTTTTGAAAGGTTGGCATAGGAATTTAGCTGATGTCCCGTTACAAAAAAGTTGTTGATTGCGTCGTTATTTACAAATTGGTCATACTTCCGGGCCAGGTTGCTGAACCCGTATGTTACTTTCGCATTTACATCCATGCCCGTTTTGCCGCTTACACCTCTTTTGGTGGTGATCACAATTACTCCGTTTGCCGCTTCCGCACCGTACGAAGCAGCTGCTGCAGGGCCCTTGATGACGTCGATAGTAGCAATATCTTCCAGGGGGAGATCGTTGAGCATACTGAGGGCGTCCTGGGAGGAGTTTATGTCGGAGGTATTACTGCTGTTGTACCGGACTCCATCCACATAAATAACGGGATCTCTATCCATGCTCAGTGTTGCACCGCTACGGACATTAAACCGGATGGGCATTCCCACTTTTCCGTTTGTTTGAAATAGTTGAACGCCGCTCACTCTCCCATTCAGCATGTCTGCAAATGAGGAGGAATTGGTTTTGTCCATAATGTCTGCAACATTCACGGCCTCCACATCGGCTCCCACAGCTTTTTTGCTGCGCGCGCTGGCTATACTGGCTGTTACTACGACTTCGTTCAGGGCAATTCCGGTTTCGAGATATATCTTGAAATTCGTACTCAAAAGAGGGTTCTTCAGTTGGATTGTCTGTGGCGTATAGCCCACGGACCGCACCATAAATTTTGTGGCTTTACTTATATCAATGCTGAAAAATCCCTGGGAATCCGAGACAGTTGCTTTGCCATCATCGGTAGAAATGTTAACTCCGGTTAACAATTCTCCGCTTTGCTTATCTTTGATCTGTCCGGTGATTGTCTGACTGTTCATAATGCCTGCGTTTAACAAGCAAAAAATCGAAAGAATAAAATACTTCATTGGTTTGTTTTGGGGTTCATAAAAATTAAGAGAATGCAAAGTTCAGAACTAAAAGATGTGAAATCAATCGCCATATCTAGGTATAATCGCTACTTATTCTACCTATATGTTATGATTGGCGGATAAATCCTGTTAAAAAATAGTCTTTTTGAAGCAATGTGCTTTTCTTGTATTACTCCTCTTATGCATTGTTGCCGGAGATGGATGTGTCATTGACATAATGAATCCTCTGGAAGCTTTTTCCTGTTTAATTGATTTGTTTTTGGCTTTTCCTTTTGCTATATGCAACTCTATGATCGGGGAATGGCCTGATAAACAGAAGAGAAAGAAATGAATGAGTCATTTTTTATAAAAAAATATACGGAATTGTTTGTTATATTCCCAAATGCTTATAACTTTGCATTCGTCAAAACAAAAAATCAGAAATGAATCATTCTATCGTAAATAATATTAGTTCAATTATTCTCCTCCTCTGTCGCTGTAACAGAGTGAGATAAGTTGTGCTGTAGTTTTGCGAACAAAGAAATAAAAATGAAAGCCTTTCTCACTCATGCGAGAAGGGCTTTTTTTATATGTATTTTCCAGAATAGAAATAAACAAAAAAATAGATAGAAATGGACAAATTATTTATCTTTGATACGACGCTGAGGGATGGAGAACAAGTTCCAGGATGTCAGTTGAATACAATTGAGAAAATTCAGGTGGCAAAAGCGCTGGAAACGTTGGGTGTTGATGTCATTGAAGCCGGATTTCCTATCTCAAGTCCGGGGGACTTCAGGTCAGTGGTTGAAATTTCGAAAGCAGTGACATGGCCTACAATCTGTGCTTTAACCCGCGCTGTGGAAAAAGACATTGAAGTGGCGGCAGATGCTTTACAATATGCCAAGCATAAAAGAATTCACACCGGAATCGGTACTTCTGATTATCATATACAATACAAGTTCAATTCCAATCGCGATGAAATCATTGAACGAGCTATTGCGGCAGTGAAATATGCCAAAAGATATGTTGAAGATGTAGAGTTTTATGCTGAAGATGCCGGAAGAACCGACAACGAATATCTGGCGCGTGTGGTGCAGGCAGTTATCAATGCCGGAGCGACAGTCGTTAATATTCCCGATACGACCGGATATTGTTTGCCTACGGAATATGGCGCAAAAATCAAATACCTGATGGAGCATGTGGAGATGAAGAATGCTATCTTGTCTACTCACTGTCATCAGGATTTAGGAATGGCAACGGCTAATTCCATTATGGGGGTTTTGAACGGTGCACGCCAGGTAGAAGTGACCATCAATGGTATTGGAGAACGTGCCGGTAATACATCAATGGAAGAAGTGGTGATGGCTATTAAAAGCCACAAAGAGTTGAATATAGAAACCAATATCAATACCCAGAAAATCTATCCGGTAAGCCGAATGGTTTCAAGTCTGATGAACATGCCTGTGCAACCCAATAAAGCAATTGTCGGACGCAACGCCTTTGCTCACTCTTCGGGAATTCATCAGGATGGTGTTTTGAAAAACCTTTCTACCTATGAGATTATTAATCCGAAGGATGTTGGTATTGATGATAATGCCATTGTATTGACTGCACGCAGCGGTCGCGCAGCATTAAAAAATCGATTGAGCATTCTGGGCATTGAAACAGATGACGAAAAACTGAGTGAAATATATCAGCAGTTTCTGGACTTGGCCGACAGCAAAAAAGATATTACAGATGAAGATATTTTGATATTAGCAGGCAAAGAGACCAACAAAATGCACCGTGTCAAACTAGACTATTTGCAGGTGACAGCCGGTATCGGAGTGCGTCATGTAGCAATTATCGGTTTGGATATTGCCGGTGAGAAATTCGAAGCCTCTGCAACAGGAAATGGACCCGTCGATGCTGCTATCAAAGCGATTAAGCAGATTATCCGTCGCCAGACCACCATTCAGGAATTCCTGATTCAGGCCATTAATAAGGGAAGCGATGATACAGGAAAGGTGCACATGCAGGTCGAACACGACGGAATCATCTATTACGGATTCTCAGCCAATACCGACATCGTAGCTGCTTCGGCAGAAGCATTCATCAATGCAGTCAATAAATTTGTAAAATAAATAGAAACAATAGAAAGAAAGAAAATGAGTACAAATTCACAGAAATCAAACACTGGAAAAACCTTGTTTGATAAAATTTGGGATGCACACACCGTGTCAGTTGTCGAAAACGGCCCGACACAATTGTATATCGATCGCCATTTCTGTCACGAGGTAACCAGTCCGCAGGCATTTGCCGGACTTCGTGCCCGTGGACTGAAGGTGTTTCGTCCGGAACAAACCACAATGACAGCTGACCACAACACTCCGACCATCGATCAGGATCAGCCTGTAAAGGATCCTGTTTCACGCAATCAGCTCGATACTTTCGATAAAAATGCAAAAGAATTCAATATGCCGTTTTATTTTCCCTTGGGAAATAGAAAAAACGGAGTGGTTCATATTATCGGTCCGGAAAACGGATTCACTCAACCGGGGATGACAATCGTTTGCGGTGACAGCCATACATCTACTCATGGTGCCTTCGGTGCTATCGCTTTCGGTATTGGAACAAGCGAAGTGGAAATGGTATTGGCTACTCAGTGTATCTTGCAGTCGCGCCCGAAAACAATGCGCATCAATTTCACCGGAAAGCTGCAGCCTGGAGTATTGGCCAAAGATATGGCTTTGTATATGATCTCTCAGTTGACAACCGGTGGTGCTACAGGGTATTTCGTAGAATATGCCGGTGAAGCAATCCGTGAGATGTCTATGGAAGCACGTATGACATTGTGTAATTTAAGTATTGAGATGGGAGCCCGCGGAGGAATGATTGCTCCGGATCAAAAAACATTTGACTATGTAAATAGCCGTGAGTTTGCTCCCAAAGGCGAAGAATGGGAACAGAAATTAGCTTATTGGAAAACATTGCAATCGGACGATGATGCTGTTTTCGACAAAGAAATAACGTTTGATGCTTCTCAGATACCTCCGATGATTACATACGGTACAAATCCGGGGATGGGTATGGGTATTACAGATGCTATTCCGACATTGGAACAAGTAGATGAAGCCGGACGCATTTCTTTTGAGAAATCTTTGAACTATATGGGATTCCAACCCGGTGAAAAACTCGAAGGCAAAACTGTTGATTATGTATTCTTAGGAAGCTGTACCAACGGACGCATCGAAGATTTCCGCATTTTTGCAAACTACGTCAAAGGCAAGAAAAAAGCCGACAATGTAGTTGCCTGGTTGGTTCCGGGAAGCTGGATGGTGGAAAAACAAATTCACGACGAAGGGCTTTACGATATTCTTAAAGAAGCCGGATTCGAACTGCGTCAACCGGGATGTTCGGCTTGTCTTGCGATGAATGATGACAAAGTTCCCGCAGGGAAATATGCTGTTTCTACTTCCAATCGTAACTTCGAAGGTCGTCAGGGACCCGGCGCAAGAACGATTCTGGCCGGTCCGCTAGTAGCTGCTGCTGCCGCTGTGACAGGGAAAATCACGAAACCGTAAGCAAATACAAAAAATTAAACAAGAGAGTAGCCTTGCCAAAAAAGAAATGGGCAGACAGGCAAATTACCTCATTGGCAAATTATTTTTTACAATGGAAAAATTTCAAACATTAACTTCAACTTATATTCCGCTTCCTATCGAGAATGTGGACACAGACCAAATCATTCCTGCACGCTTTCTGAAAGCGACAGATAAAAACGGATTCGGTGATAATTTGTTTGCTGACTGGCGTTACAATAAAGACGGCAGCCCCAAGTCTGATTTCGTATTGAACAACCCGACTTACAAAGGACAAATCCTTGTTGCCGGAAAAAACTTCGGTAGCGGTTCGAGTCGTGAACATGCCGCCTGGGCTGTTGCCGGTTACGGATTCAAAGTCGTTGTTTCCAGCTTTTTTGCGGATATCTTCAAAAACAATGCATTGAATAACGGAGTACTTCCGGTGGTAGTGTCTCCGGAGTTCCTGACTGTATTGTTTGCCGATATCCAGGAAAATCCTGAAACGACCCTGACTGTCGATTTGCAAAATCAGACTATCACCAGCAACAAATCAGGCAAAACCGAGTCGTTTGAAATCAATGTCTACAAAAAGGAATGTTTGTTGAACGGACTTGACGATATCGATTATCTTCTTTCAAAGAAAAGTCTGATTGAAGAATATGAAAATCAACATCTTCTAAGATAAAACTTAGAACTGTAATCATGAGATAATATGCCAATGTGCCAATCAGGGATGCACACGCCCTGTGTTCTGTTTTCTATTGGCATATTTTCATATCGGCACATTAACAAATTGAAACTATGATAGAAATCATGGATACAACGCTCCGGGATGGTGAACAAACCTCCGGAGTGTCATTCTCAACACATGAGAAAGTGAGTCTGGCTCACCTTCTCCTCGATGATCTCGGAGTCAATCGTATTGAAATTGCGTCGGCACGGGTCTCCAATGGCGAATTCGAAACAGTCAAGCGTATTGCGGATTGGGCTCGTCATTCGGGAAATATTGAGAAAGTTGAAATTCTCGGATTTATAGACAAAGGCAATTCGCTTCAATGGATAAAAGATGCCGGCTGTCAAAACATAAATCTATTATCCAAAGGCTCCTTCAAGCATGTGACCGAGCAATTGCGCAAAACACCTGAAGAACACCTCGCTGATATTGTTGCCGAAGTGGAACTGGCAGAAAAGATGGGGATTACGGTTAATCTCTATCTGGAAGACTGGTCCAATGGAATCATTAATTCCGAAAAATATGTCTATCAGTTGATGGACACTTTGCAGCATCTGCCTATCAAACGCTTTATGCTGCCCGATACTCTCGGTATACTGACACCACACAGCACCTGGCGTAATCTTCGCCGGATGACTACACGCTATCCCAAGCTCCATTTCGACTTTCATGCCCACAATGATTATGATCTGGCTGTTGCCAATACAATGGTGGCTGCCGAACTGGGTATTCATGGCGTGCATGTCACCATGAACGGATTGGGCGAACGTGCCGGAAATGCATCTCTGTCGAGTGTGATTGCGGTATTTCACGACAAGCTCAATATTCAGACCAGTATCCGAGAAGAAGAAATCAACCGCATCAGCCGGGTTGCAGAATCTTATTCAGGCCTGGTGATTGCAGCCAATCAGCCGATTATCGGAAGCAATGTCTTTACGCAATGTGCAGGGATTCATGCCGATGGAGACAATAAGAACAATTTGTATTACAACGACTTGTTCCCCGAGCGGTTTGGACGTGTCAGGGAATATGCCCTAGGCAAACTTTCGGGTAAATCGAATATCAGCAAAAATATTCAGGCTTTGGGCATTGAACTTACAGAGACGGATATGCAGAAAGTAACCGCACGTGTCATTGAACTTGGAGACAAAAAGGAAATCATTACCCAAAGTGATTTACCTTTCATTATCTCAGATGTATTGAAGCAAAGTGACAAACGTAAAATCAGAATTCTGGCTTTTGCTTTTTCTTTAACAAAAGGACTACGTGCCACTTCAACGGTGAAAATTGAGATTGATGGGAAAGAATACGAGCAAACAGCACCGGGAGACGGACAGTATCACGCTTTCTCAAAAGCTCTCTGGAAGATTTATACCAGTCTGGGAAAACCTAAACCCGAGTTAATCAATTATACCGTTTATATTCCCCCGGGAGGTCGTACCGATGCCTTGGTGCAGACCATCATTACCTGGAAATTCAACGGAAAAGAATTTAAAACTCAGGGACTGGATGCCGACCAGACAGAAGCAGCAGTTATCGCCACTGAGAAGATGCTGAATCTGATTGAGGATATGTAAAACAGGCAACTGTCCGGATATTCTGTCGACAGACCTATGGGTACGAAACTTAATAACAATACAACAATAACAAATAGTTATGAAACGAACATGAATAAAACAAATCATTTGTGCATCAGCTGCAATGATTTATTTATTCGTCGCGAGTTCCATACTTTCTAAAAGAAAAAAAATCGTATGAAACTAAACATTGCCGTTCTTCCGGGTGACGGAATCGGACCTGAAATCATTGCTCAGGCATTGAGAGTGACAGAAGCTGTCACCAAAAAATTTGGTCATGAATTAAGTTATAAATACGGAATCGTGGGTGCTTGTGCCATCGATGAAGTAGGAAACCCGTATCCGGACGAAACGCACGCATTGTGTATGGCTTCCGATGCTGTCCTGTTCGGTGCAATCGGTGATCCGAAATTCGACAACAATCCCAATGCCAAGGTGCGTCCCGAACAAGGGTTGCTGGCTATGCGCAAAAAACTGGAACTGTTTGCCAATTTGCGCCCGGTCACCACTTTCCCATCCCTGATTCACAAATCGCCGCTTCGTGCCGATTTGGTAGACGGAGCCGATTTTATGTGTATTCGGGAGCTTACCGGCGGTATGTATTTCGGACGTCCTCAAGGTCGCAGCGAAGATGGAAATACTGCTTATGACACTTGCGTATATACCCGTGAAGAAGTAGAGCGTATCCTTCACCTGGCTTACAAATACGCACGTCTTCGCCGTAAAAAAGTGACTGTGGTAGACAAAGCCAATGTGATTGCCACTTCCCGTTTGTGGAGACAAATTGCGCAAGAAATAGAAAAACAATATCCCGATGTGGAAACAGAATATATGTTTGTGGATAATGCCGCTATGCAGCTTATCCAGTGGCCGAAACGTTTCGATGTGTTGGTTACTGAAAACTTGTTCGGAGATATTCTGACCGATGAAGCTTCTGTTATTACAGGCTCTCTGGGAATGTTACCTTCAGCTTCTATCGGAATTCATACTTCTGTTTTCGAACCTATACATGGCTCTTATCCACAGGCAAAAGGTAAAAATATAGCCAATCCGCTGGCCACAATCTTGTCTGCAGCAATGATGTTTGAGTATGCTTTCTCCTTGAAAGAAGAAGGAGCTATCATTCGCAAAGCAGTTGACGAATCGATGAATGCAGGCGTTGTTACTGAAGATATTTCAAACGGCGCAAAAGCATATTCTACTTCTGAAGTGGGTGACTGGATTGTCGATTATATTGAAAAGAATTAATTAACGCGACCAATATCCTTTACAGGAACGAAGAAAGAGGCTGTCTCCATCAAAAGAGATGGCCTCTGCTTTGTTTGTTGCGCAGACAATTATGGTACGTCTGTGTTGATGAATGATGAATTATGAATGACGGTTGCAAATACGCACGGCGGTAACGGGTAGGGGCGAATTGAATTCGCCCTCAAAAAAATAATCGCAAAACGAAACCAGCAACACAAACCTGCCATATCCGGCAACACAAAAAACGATACAGATAACTCTCTCTTGCCAGGAAAAAAGAAAAGAATAAAATAAAGTTGATTCGTACTAGTTTAACGGCCTTTTACTTCGGGAATACGGATTTGGAAGTCAGTACTATCAGGCCGAAGTCATTGCGGAATATTTTTTTAGAATTCATTGTTTTTTTATTTAAATCAGTTATCTTTGTTTTTAAGTAGCCAACTGTAAAACAATTTGTTATGTATTCAATCAATGACATTGCCGATTACATCATCCTTAAAGTTAAGGCTGAAGATGGTTTTGCTTCTTTAATAAATCTGAAGTTGCAAAAACTTTTGTATTATATCCAGGCGTGGTCTTATGGAATTAATAACCAACCTTTATTTGATGGTGAGTTTCAGGCTTGGATACATGGTCCGGTCAATAAAGCTATTTATGACAGATTTAATGCCACCAAGTATTTATATTCGGAAATAGATTTATCCGATGTAATAAACAATAATGTCACCTTAGATAATACTGATGCTGAGTTTGTTGATTTTATTCTAGAGAATTATCTGAAATACAGTGGGGCAGAATTGGAAAAGTTATCACATTCAGAACTTCCTTGGAAAAACACTCGTGATTCTTTGGGACCGAATGACCGTTGCGAAAAAAAAATTTCTCCGCAATTAATGACTGAATATTATGCCAAGAAATGGAAGGAACTTAACAACTGAAACTCCCATATTTGGAAGAAAATCTTTAGTTACTAAAGAAGAAGAAAAAGATATAAGAAAGGAGAAGTTAGTCTTCTCTTTTTTACATTTTAGACAAATTGAAAATTTTGGAATAGGAAATTGTTCCTCAAAATGGCATATTAGTCTTATAGAAAGATTGTCAATATTAGGAACTATGACAACCCAAGAAGTGCTAGAAGATAATAGAGGAAGTGGTTCTTTACGATGTCATCCTATTGATTGGTCTAAGAAAAACATTCCCATTCAAAGAACCGATTTGGAATGGTTGCCAAGTGAAATTTTAGAGAATGACTCTGAGTTTCCAATAATGCAATTTTCTCTAACAACTGGAACGGGCAGAATTATTGGTTACTTTAACAAAGATACTTCAGTATTTTACATTATATTGTTAGATCCTCAACATAATATTCAACCTGCTCAGAAGCACAATTGGCAGATTCAACCAACAACAAAAGGAATTTCTCAATACGATGATTTACTTACTAAAATTGATTCAATAAAAAAAATGGTGGATATATGTCCGCATACTGCAACATGTAAAATTGTATCTCATATAAAAAATACACAAAAAGAGCATGATATTGTATACGCTCTTCTCGATAATGATTTTTATTCAAATTATCAAGAATTATTAAAAGAGTATACACTTCAAGAGATACTCGAAAATGGAATTTTATCTTTAACTAAGTGACAGGGAATAGTACTATAAGGATTCATGATATATTGATATATCATGATGTAAATAAAAGGGTACATACCTTCCTAAGGAGGAGCTTGCCTCGGACATTGTAACAGAAGAAAAAACAAATTCGCCCGCAATACAATATCCGCAAAATGAAACCAGCAACACAAACCCGTCATATTCGACAACACAAAAAACGATACTGGCATAACGTAAATCGGATGCGTAATATGGGCGAATGTATTGATATTCAGATAGCCAAACCATCCCTGCGGAACATTACCCGGGCAAACCGATTCTCACCGGGCGAATTCAATTCGCTCCTACAATGGGCAGGCGATATATTTGATGTTTGGTGCGTATAATAATGGCGGAATGCAAATAACAGGAATATGGGGAATCTGAAATATGGTTGCGGATACCTACGGCGTTGATGCGTAGGGGCGAATCGAATTCGCCCGCAAAATAATAACTGTAAAACGAACCCCGAAGTGCAAACCCATTATATCCGGTAATACAAAAAAACGATACAGATATATAATGTGTAAACAGATGTGTGTATTGACGGGTGAATGAATGAATTGATATTCAAATGGGCAAACGATACCTGCGGAACATTACCCGGGCAAGCCAACGGTCACCGGGCGAATTCGATTCGCCCCTACGATGGGCAGGTGATATTTTTGATGTTTGGTGCGTATAACAATGATGGAACGCCAATTCGCCTGCAAAATAAAGAGTTGATGTTAGATAATGACGATTGTAGAGACGTACGATCGTACGTTTTAAAACAGCAACATCTGCCAGATGATTAGCAGATTTGATTAAAGACAAAGCATTTCATTTCGCAATGACAACCTTTAGAAAATCGTTAAAAAACTAAAACCAACAATATACCCCTTATCTATATCAATCACCAATAGATAGTCCTCATCTATCAGCCAAATACAGCCAATATTCCGACATTATTCTCTGATAAATCACAAGATGTAATAGTTGAATCCCCGTTTTTCTATTAAAATGAAAGAAAAACCAAGCTTACGGAAAACCGCGATTTTATAAAGCGAACTAACATATTTTAGCAGTCGTAATGTGAAATAGGAACAAAATAGAAAACTGTTAATAAAATAAAACGAGGAAGCAAAGTGTGTTCCTCTTTCAAAAAGACTTTCTATTTTTGACATTGATTTGGAATAATTCCAATCGTAAAATTAAGTGCTTTTGCGAGACCCATTTTCGACATATTTAAGCCTGTGTTTTAGCTGTATTTTCGATAGAATTTCGGCTAATTTTATGTGTGTGAAAAATGTTTTAAATAGTGTGATATTCAGTAAGATAAATTTGCGTAATTCAATTATTTTGCTAACACACACACACACACACACACACACACACACACACACACACACACACACACACAACACACACACACACACACACACACACACACACACACACACACACACACACACAG
>JASGFJ010000046.1:0-34132 GCA_047605645.1 Dysgonamonadaceae bacterium
AAATTCTTTCTCTTTAGGCTCACAAAAATTTATGCATAAACACATATTTTTACCGGTGACCCACAATATTTCTTATTTTCTTTTTCTCACAAAACTATTGCCCGCCGGTTGCCCCGAATTTCCATAAAGCCTGTTCAGCAAATCGTCTCGACGCAAGCGAGTCAAGGTTTTCGAAATAGTGGGCCTGTAAGTTTTGTCATACCAGAAAAAAAACTGGCGCTGACTCAATTTCTGTTCCTTTGTATGCGCTGTATACACTTTCTCTAATGTATACGGATGATATCCGGTATAATATATTTCTGTGGCAAGCGTCATCGGGGAAGGGGTGAAATCCTGCACCTGCTCCAAATGAAAGTTAAGCTGTTTCGTCTGAATTGCCAAATCGGCCATATCTACTTCTGAACATCCGGGATGCGAAGAGATAAAATAAGGAATAAGCTGTTGATTAAGACCGTTCTCCTTGTTAATCCGTTCAAACTCCCGTTTGAAATTATAAAAAAGGCTGAACGAGGGCTTACGCATTATTTTCAGTACTTCGTCCGAAGTATGCTCAGGAGCAATTTTCAATCTACCGGAAACATGTTTTGCAATAAGCTCTTTCGTATATTCTGCTGCTACTTTGTTGAGCTTCTCATCACTGCCCTGATGCAACATCAGATCGTAACGAATTCCACTGCCAATAAATGATTTTTTTATTCCCGGCACCGAATCAACGGCATGATAAATATCAAGCAGAGCGCTATGATCGGCATTCAGATTTTTGCAAATATTAGGGTGGACACACGAAGGACGTTTGCATTTTCCACAAATTGACAAGTCTTTCCCTTTCATATTATACATATTGGCCGAAGGTCCTCCTAAATCACTCAGATAACCTTTGAACCCAGGCATTTCTGTCACTTTCTTCACTTCTTCCAGAATAGAGTGTTTGGAACGGGAAGCAATAAATTTCCCCTGATGGGCGGAAATCGTACAGAAGGCGCATCCACCAAAACACCCGCGATGGATGTTTACCGAAAACTTTATCATTTCAAAAGCCGGAATTGTCTTTTCCTTGTACTTGGGATGAGGCAGCCGTGTATATGGCAAATCGAACGAAGCATCGATCTCATTCTCATTCATCGGCGGATAAGGAGGATTGATAACAATGCTGCGGTCACCAAATTTCTGCACAATCCGGGAGGCATGCATCATGTTGGATTGCTCTTCTACTACCCGAAAATTCCGGGCTTGTTTAAGTTTGTCCCTAAGACATTCTTCATGACTAAACAATTCAATGTCTTTCGTACCTTCCGTTGCATAGGCCTCAACTTCTTTCGTTATATAAGCAGTCTGTGGAATATGACGCATTTCCCCTATACTTTTCCCCGCTTTTAATTGACGCACTATCTCGTGCAAAGGCTGCTCGCCCATTCCATAAACCAACAAATCGACATTGGCATCAGCTAAAATAGAAGGTTTGAGCACATCTTCCCAATAATCATAATGAGTAATGCGGCGCAAAGAAGCCTCAATCCCTCCTAATAATATAGGAGTATCGGGAAAAAGCGATTTCAGAATCTGTGAATATACAACAGAAGGTCTGTCCGGACGCATTCCTGATTTTCCTCCCGGCGTATAGGCATCATCCGAACGGAGACGTTTATTAGCGGTGTAATGATTGATCATCGAATCCATTGCTCCCGCTGTAACACCGAAAAACAAGCGAGGTTTGCCCAATTTCTTAAAATCACGCAGATCGTCGCGCCAATTAGGTTGAGGAACAATTGCGACCCGGAGACCTGCATTCTCAAGCATCCGCCCGATAACTGCCGCCCCAAAGGATGGATGGTCGATATACGCATCGCCAGAGAAAAGGATCACATCTACTTCATCCCATCCTCTGATCTCAAGTTCTTTTTTAGTTGTCGGAAGCCAATCCGTAAGTTTAAATTCTTTCATTAAATACAAAGGTATAAAAACTATTTCATCATGCTTAAGAAACAGTTTCGTGACAATAAATGAGAATCCGGGCTGAATTGTTCATTTACGACTAAAATATTATGTTTATTTATGTGTTAAAGAACATACTTTCGACCTTTCTTCAAGCCACAGTCATCTGTTAATTTAACATTGCACTCATTTAATACGTATGTGCAGTATATTGAAATACAATATTTTAAAATGTATAAAAATAATTACATTCTTTAAAAATAGTGAATAATTTGGAACGATAGTTCGAGCCGCATATCTTTGCCAACGAACAAAAAAACTGAAATGGGAAAATTTTGTGTATTGTTTGATATGGATGGAGTGTTGATTGATACCGAATCTCAGTATGATGAGTTTTGGGCTGAAGCCAACCAAAAATTCCAAATCGGCATACCGGACATTGCTCAGAAAGTGAAGGGATTCACTCTCTCCAGTGTAATTTCCACCTATTTTTCCAATCGTTCAAACGATGTTAAGCAAGCCGTCGCGAATCAATTAATTGAATGCGAACGGAACATGCATTTTCCTGATGTCAACGGAGCGTCACAGTTTGTTCAGTCGTTAAAAGATGCCGGAGTTAAAATAGCTTTAGTCACTAGCTCACAAAACACGAAAATGGAAGCAGTGTACCGTGATAAGCATTTTGACACGATTTTTGATGCGATTGTTACAGCTGATGACATTACTATCGGTAAGCCAGATCCGATGTGCTACCTTTTGGCAGCCAAAAGATTAGGATATACTCCTGAAAATTGCTTCGTTATGGAAGATGCATTATCTGGAATCGCTGCAGGAAATGCGGCAGGAATGAAAGTGATTGGTCTCTCCACGACCAACCCGACCCACGTGATTGAAGATAAGGTACAAAAAGTAATACCCGACTTCGCTAATTTCACACTCTCTGATTTGAATTGCATATTTAAACAAAACAGCCAACAATGATTCAGGTGGCTATCAGGACTTTACTCTCCTGATGGTGTGATAATTGCCTGTTCGCTTAAAAAACAACACGAATTATGAGTAAGAAATTTGCTCTAGGACTAGTATTTTTGTTAGCTTCTTTTTTTAGCTCTCAAGTCTGGTCTCAAGACTCTGTTCAAGCCACTTATTACGCAAAAAAATTTCATAGAAAGAAAACAGCTAGTGGCGAACAATATCTGAAAAATGCATACACTTGTGCTCACAAGACCTTGCCTTTTGGCACTTATCTGCTTGTGAAAAATCAGAATAATGGAAATGAGGTGATCGTTAGAGTAAATGATCGCATGTCATCCAGAAGCAAATCAGACATAGACTTGTCTTACGCAGCAGCTGCAGACTTGGATATGATTGTACAAGGCTCTAACAAGGTGACTATTTCCGTCCTGGACTCGAAAGCTATTACAGCAAGACGAGACAGTCTGAACGACAACAAGATGTAGAGAATTTCTCTAAAAAAAGGTTTTCGGCAAACAAAGCAGAGAACTAAATCATAAAGGATGCAGATAAAAATGCAATGATAAAACCATAATCATTCATTTTTTCCGCATCTTTTGTTTTATTATCTTTGCTGTAAGCGATAGAAACAGATTATGACAACAGCTCCATTGGCAGAAAGATTACGTCCTAGAAACCTGGATGAGTACATCGGACAGAAGCACTTGGTAGGAAATGGTGCCATCCTACGGAGGATGATTGAATCAGGAAGAGTACCTTCATTCATATTGTGGGGTCCTCCGGGTGTAGGTAAAACAACCTTAGCCCGTATTATATCCAAGACATTGGATACTCCCTTCTTTACATTGAGTGCAATAAATGCCGGAGTAAAGGATGTGCGTGAAGTGATTGATTCTGCTAAAAAAGGGCAGCTTTTTAATACCCAAACGCCAATCCTGTTTATTGATGAAATCCACAGATTCTCCAAATCACAACAAGACTCACTTCTCGGAGCTGTAGAAACAGGAGTGGTCACACTGATTGGTGCGACGACAGAAAATCCCTCTTTTGAAGTGATTCGTCCGTTGTTGTCAAGATGTCAAGTATATGTATTGAAGTCTCTCACAAAGTCGGATCTGGAAGAATTATTGCAACGTGCTTTGGTAACAGATATCTATCTGAAAGAGAAAAATATTGTAGTCGAACAAACTGAAGCCCTATTTCGCTTTTCGGGAGGAGATGCGCGCAAATTACTGAACATTCTCGATTTGGTAATTTCGGCGGATGATGCTTCTACCCAAATCATTATAAATGATAAAGTGGTAACCGAACGTCTTCAGGAAAATCCGGCAGCGTATGACAAAGGCGGAGAAATGCATTACGATATTATTTCAGCGTTTATCAAATCGGTCAGAGGCAGCGATCCGGATGCGGCAATTTATTGGCTTGCCAGAATGGTAGAGGGTGGAGAAGATCCTGCTTTTATTGCTCGTCGCCTGGTAATTCTGGCCGCCGAAGATATTGGACTTGCAAATCCAAATGCCTTGTTATTGGCGAATACTTGTTTTGACAGCCTACAAAAAATAGGTTGGCCCGAAGGACGTATTATTTTAGCAGAGACAACTATTTATCTGGCTACCTCGCCCAAGAGTAACTCTGCATATCTGGCCATTGACAAAGCCATAGCATTGGTCAGGGAAACTGGGAATTTACCAATTCCTCTTCATCTGAGAAATGCACCTACCGGATTAATGAAAGAATTGGGATACGGCATGGATTATAAATATGCACATGACTTCCCGGATCACTTTGTAGACCAACAATATTTACCGCAAGAATTAGGAGAAAAAAAGATTTGGCATCCTCAGCTCAATTCTTCAGAAAACAAACTGGTTGAATGGATGCGAAAATTATGGAAACGCAGATTCTGACAACCGGGATCATGCAAAAGCGACAGGCAGATAATTCATTGTTTTTTGAATTATCTGCCTGTCGCTTTTTATCATTCAATCTCTGTCAGTAAGTCCAGATAGAAAAATTAATCTCTTTTTTGGTTGATTCGGGCAATCCCGGAAAGAATGTAAATCCGGTTTCCTCCTCCAATTCAGATACAGACAAAGAATGATTTTTATAAGAATCCCCTGAGGATGGTTCTTCATTATTGATTTTGAAAGCGATAGTATAATAAAGCGAACCTCTTTTTTGAGCCAAAGCTTTAAAGTAATATTTCGGCACAGCTATCGATGCACCCAGATTATCTGTTGTGTATGATATACTTGAATCACTCTTCGTTTTTATCATAGCTCCTGTCACAACATACATGGTATCTACCCCACTTTTGGTCCATGTTCTGATTTTAGATTCCAGGTCAGCCCAAATACCTGCATTCAAATCATAATTCTGAGCAGTCATATTCGTAAAATAATAGGTCGTACGGTTATCATCTGCTGAATAAGTCCGATCGGCACTCGGTATCTGATGCCCTCGACTGTAACCGTCTTTATATGCATTGTACAGTTGAGGCTGATAAGTCGTACTGATAGAAGGGTCGTATTGCCAATCATTGGTTCGGGATGTTCCTCCGAGATAATCAGTAGTTAAAGGATAGGCCACCCAGTAGGCCAGTTTCATCTGTGTATCATAAAGCATTGTGTAATTTCTCATAGAAGATCTAACGCCGGGAAGAAAATGAACAATTTTAACACAATTGGCTATGGCAGTATCCTTAGGCAGTTCAAAATAATTACCGTTATAGGTATTTGAGGTGGTATCAACAGCTGGTTTTTGACTTATATATATATGCACTGATTCACTGCCATAGGAGATCACAATCTGTGCGAACCGTTCTTTTCCTGTTTTATTATCGGTGTATGAAACAGCTACTTTTGCATTACCGACTCCTTCTTCAGGTGAAAAGCTGAGCCAATTTACATTATCGGCTTCCTTTACACTCCAGGCTCCCGTTGTCGTGATGTTCAAGGTGGTATTATTCGCGTCTGCATTGAAATGAGAACTAGTTATTGAGGCTTGAAGTGTATAATCCTCCGTTTGGTTAGAACTGGAACATGAGTTCAAATAGGAGAACGTAATAACCAAAAGCACAAAATACACAAGGCTTTTTGTTCGGGATAGTGAGTAAGTTTTCTGATGCATATAGCAATTTAATTAATATAAATTGAGCGCAAAAATAATATATTATGATTTGATTTTTCAAATAATTATCCGGATTGTTAGCTTTTTGTAAATATTATTGATACTTCACAAGCTTATTTATCCGGACATAACAAACTGATAATAAACAAATAATCCGTTTTTATCAAAAAGTTAACTATTTCTTTTTATCATTTTTTATGGTTGGAAAGACTAAAAATGATAACTTTACCTTCTAAACTATTTTTTTGTATGAAACGTAAATTAAGTATCTTGATGCTTTTGTTGCTTACTGTCTCAGGGTGGGCACAGCAGAAGCAGACAGTTTACGCTGTCGCTTTTTACAATCTGGAAAATTTGTTTGATACCGAAAGAGATCCAACTGTAAATGACGTTGACTTCACGCCAGGTGGTTCTTACGCATGGACAGCAGACAAGTATCAGAAAAAACTAAACAATATGGCGTATGCAATTAGTCATTTGGCTAAAGAATATACTCCGGATGGTTTTGCTTTTTTAGGTGTTTCCGAAGTTGAGAACAGAAAAGTTCTGGAAGATTTAACCCATACCGGAGCACTTGATTCAATCGGGTACGGGATAGTACACTATGATTCTCCCGATCCTCGTGGAATTGATGTGGCTTTGATTTACAATCCAAAGCTATTTACAGTAGTTTCATCTCGCGTGTATCATTACCAGATGCCGGAGGAACCTAAATTCAGAACCCGTGACCAATTATTGGTAAATGGAATAATGGGTGGTGAGAAGGTGCATGTGATAGTGAATCATTGGCCTTCAAGAAGAGGAGGTAATAAATCATCTTACACCCGGGAGTTTGCTGCTAAAATTGCAAAAGGTATTGCTGATTCTCTTTATCAGGCTGATCCGACATCAAAAGTTATCATTATGGGTGACCTGAATGATGATCCGACCAATGCCAGCGTAAAAAAAGTATTGGGAGCCAAGAGCAAAACAAAAGATGTTCCCCCGGGAGGATTTTTCAATCCGTTTGAAGGAATTCTAAAGAAAGGAATTGGTTCGCTATTCTATCAGGGAAACTGGAATCTTTTCGATCAAATTATGGTTTCTCAAAATTTCTTAAAGCCTGATAATGGCCTGCGTTTTTGGAAGGCTGAAGTCTTTAACCGGGATTTTCTTATTCAAAAGGAAGGTGCCTACAAAGGATATCCGCTGCGCACATTCTCTGGAACACGTTTTCAGAATGGTTACAGCGATCATTTTCCCACAATCGTGTATTTCGTGAAAGAATAAATAACTGAATACACTCGTAATTCAGGTTATTAAAAAATAAATTAAAGACAATAGAATATGATCAGAAACCTACATTTAATAAGTTGCTTGCTTATTTTTGTCTTTTGTTGCTCCCTACAGGCAGTTGGCCAAAACAGGAACAGCAGCGGAGAGAAAAAGAACAATGAACTTGTTTTCAAATTCGTTCCGTTGGATGATGAATTTTATGCCAACGAAGGTGACAATAAAGCTGTCTTACAACGACTATACACTGCAATAGACAAATACAGAAATGATATTGTCAGCGGTAATATGCCCATAGTCGTAGAAGGATATTCCACTTCAGCCGATAGTCAGGACAAGAATGAACAAATTGCTTTTCGCCGTTCATTCAGAGTCAAATCAGTTATAATCACAGATAAAGGACTTGTAGAAACAAACTTTCAAACCAAAAACGTAGCCGCTGCTTTTCGTGGACAGAAAGATGTTGTAGTAGTTCGATTAATTCTGAAAAATACATCAAACACAACTTCTCGTGATGCTGTTTTCGATGAATTTGAACAGCAAGCCTTGGCCGAAAATATGTCTTATGAAGACGACGATGTCGAAACCTCTTCTCAGGGTGTCACCACCATGGCAATTATCAGCAATGATATTTTCCGGAACAAGGCTGGGTTTCAGTTATCGCAATTTCGTTTTCAAAACAGGGGATATTACAGCTACTACAACAAACGCTATATCAATGGTGTGGCCTTTAACGACCAAAATCGCGGAACATTCAATTATGCCTCAATAGGTGCTCTGAACGATGTTACCCGCAACGGAGACGTTGTCGACAACAACGATTACGGACTCTTTACTTTCGGTGCTCTGGGGGGTGCTGAAAACATAGATATGCGTGCCAGCAGCTATGCAAGAGGTGGAAAAATTACCGGCACATATACCAACCGTACTTACTACAGTCGTGCCATGTTTTCTTATTCTACCGGCTTGATGCCTAACGGATGGGCCTTTACAGGAGCTGTGGGCATGAGATATTCCAACGAAGGGAATATTGAAGGCACATTCTATCGCAACTTTGCCTATTCGCTTTCTCTGGAAAAGCAATGGGATAAGGGACGTCACAGTCTGTCATTGACAACTTTCGGTTCTCCTGTAGAAAGAGGACAACAAGGTTCTTCTTATCAGGAAGTATACGACCTGTTGGGAAACAATCTTTACAATCCGAACTGGGGATATCAAGACGGAAAGAAACGAAATGCACGTGTAGTGAAAGCGTATGATCCAACCGTGATTTTATCACATGTATGGAATATCAATCGCGATTCACGTTTGACAACCGGTATGGCATACCATTATGGACGTTATGGAAGCACTTCTCTTAACTGGTTTAATGGATATGACCCACGTCCGGACTATTATCGCTATTTACCTTCTTATTTTGACACTTCTTCTTCAGCTTACGAACATTACCGTCAGCAATGGTCAAGCAATAATACATCTGTAACTCAGATCAACTGGGATAATTTATATCATATCAACCAGCTAAACGCATTGACCGGTGATAGTTCGGCGGTATACAATATGGAAGAGCGCCGCAGCGACCTGTCCGAAGCCACATTCAATTCAACACTGAAAACACGTTTGGCCAAAAACATCAATCTGGTTGGAGGTATCGAACTGAGAACGACACAATCAAAACAGTTCAAAACGGTAGATGACCTGATGGGATCCAGTTATTTTATCGATGTAGATAAATATGCCGAACGCGATTTCAAGGGAGACGATGAGGTGAAGCAGAATGACTTGAACAATCCCAACCGCCGTGTACACAAGGGAGATATCTACGGATATAATTTTAATCTGAATATCAATTCGGGAAATATCTGGTTTGTTAATGAACATACCTCGAAATTCTGGGATGTGTTTTACGGAGCTAAATACACTTATACACAATTCCAACGTGACGGAAAAATGAAAAATGGTCGCTACCCTACTGATTCGTACGGAAAGGGAGTCATGCATCATTTTAATGATTATTCGTTAAAGGCGGGATTAACATACAAGTTTGACGGACGAAATTTCATCTCCGGTAAGATTAATTATGCAACGGAAGCTCCTCTCCCATTTAATGCGTATGTATCTTCCCGTATCACAGATAAAACACTTCCTCTGGAAAGCGGAAAAGTGTTGACAATGGACTTAAGCTACATTTTCTCATTTCCATCAGTCAACGGACGTTTGTCTGTTTATCAGACCAACTTCTATGATCAAACCAGCCGTGTTAGTTATTTCCACGATACCAAACAAACATTCGTAAATCACATGGTGACCGGAATGGAGAAAGTGAGCCATGGAGTAGAGCTTGGTCTTTCCTGGAAAGCAACCCCAGCATTGACATTTGATTTCGCAGGAACCGTTTCAGAACAATATTACAACAACAATCCGACAGGAACTATCAGTTATGAAAACGGCAGTGAACCTGACGCATCTGAAACCGTGTATTACAAAAACTATTATGTGGGTGGCAGCCCCCAACTTATCGGAACACTGGGTGCCCGTTATTTTATCAAATATTGGTTTTTGGGATTGAACATCAACGGAATGGACAGGAATTACATTGATATTTCTCCTCTGCGCAGATTAGCATCCACTTATGCTTCTCTTAACCCGAATGACCCGACAGACTTTGAAGCTCACAGAATTCTGACTAATCAGGAAAGATTTAATGGAGCTATCACGCTGGATGCTTCTGTGGGTAAAATACTGTATCTATCAAGAGGACATTCAATGAACTTTAACCTCACCGTAAATAACCTGCTGAATAAAAAAGATATTCGTACCGGCGGTTATGAGCAAGGACGTGTAGATACCAGTTATCCCAATAAGTTCAACTCGAAATATTTCTATATGCAGGGAATTAACTGTTTCCTGAATGTTAGTTATAAATTCTAACAGGTAAATCAATAAATTCTGAAAAATAAAATATAATATATATGAAAACATTAAGAAACATATTTTATGTGCTGATAGTATCAATTTTAGCCGTGTCTTGTACGAGAGATTTTGATGCTCCGCCATTTACCGAACCGACATATACAGGTCCAACCAATAACATTACGATTGCTGATTTCAAAAAATTTTATGCCTCTGCAACGACCACTCCCACTGTCATGGATTCAGCATGGATTATTCGTGCTACCGTGGTAGGAAACGATGTGTCCGGAAATATTTACAAACAGATGTATATCCAGGACAGCACAGGCGGTATTGTAGTCGGTATTGATCAGAACAGTATTTATACGAACTACAAAGTAGGACAGGAAGTTTATCTGAACCTGCAAGGATTAGCAGTATTGACATACGGAGGAGAAATACAGATTGGTTACAAAGGCACGGGCTCAACCCGGGTACCCTGGGATATATTTACACAAAAAGCGCAATTGAACGGCTGGCCTGACACCACTCGGTTTACACCGAAGAAAGTGAGTTTGGGTACTTTGAGCGATAATGTAAAAAATATCCTGGTCGAACTGGACAGTGTATACTTTGTGAATGAAGGCAAAGGACAATTTGCTGTAAGCACAGCTTTATCAGCTGTAAGCCAGACTTTAAAAGATATCAATGGAAATTCTGTAGACCTAAGAACCAGCGTTTATGCTGATTTTGCAGCTGATTCATTACCTGTAGGCTATGGTAAGCTCGTGGGTATTTTAAGTAAGTACAATGGAAGCTGGCAGTTTACACTCCGTTCTGCAAGTGATATAAAAGAATTTTCCGGAGAAACAGCGGTATTCCTGGACGAATCATTAATGACGCAAGACAGTTTCAATAGATTTACAGCATATAGTGTAACCGGATCTCAGATTTGGGGATTAAGCACTTCATACGGAGCAATGATTACAGGATATGTCAGTGGCACTAATTATGCCAATGAAGATTGGCTGATTTCTCCAGCCTCTGATTTGAGTAAAAAATCTTCTGCAACACTCTCATTCTCTCATGCCAGTGGTCCGGCTGCAAATCTTTTCGTTGGAAAAGACCTGGGTTATTATACCGTTTGGGTAAGTAATGATTATACTTCCGGAGCTCCATCCACAGCTACATGGACTGAATTGACCGGAATAACCTATGGAACTTCAGCTTGGTCTTATAAAGTTTCAACATTAACAATTCCTGCAGCTAACATGAAGCCAAACCTACGTTTTGCCTTTAGATATATGTCGTCAAATACTCAGTCGGCAACATGGGAAATTAAAAACGTAACTTTAAGATAGAATTTTAATCATTCGATTTTTCAAAGCTCAGAAGGGTATCTCAAGAAGATACCCTTCTTTTTTATGTCAATTCTGCCTGGTTCTGAAATAAGGTCGCATCAGAACGATTAATATCATCAAAACAATTAGTATTATCTCGTTAAAAATATGAGAATAAGCTATATTATGCCTTCTTTTTATCTGATTGCAGACAATCTTTGAGTAAACAGACTTAGATTCACATTTCAGAATTTATCCTCCAACCGGAGTTCCGCCTTTTATTTCTTGGAAATCATTGAAAATAAACAGTTTTCAATATTCAATATAGAGCAATTACGATCCCCTCTTTCTTTATGGAAAACGAATGCAAAAGAATTACAAATCAGCAGGTAAATGGAGTTAAAAGGATTATACAATAACAGCATAAAAAGACACGAAGGAGCGGTTGCATCGGAAATCCGGTGGCCATCCAAGAACCGGAGATTCAAAATCACAAAGCAAGAAGCAATCGGGTCATAAACACGCAATATACTTTTAATATCAACATTATAGCTAGCAGTCTTTGCGCATCACGATTCGTCGAAAGCACAATATTCTTTTTAATACCCAGAATACCTCACAACAAAAGATTAACCCAAATAACGAAAAAACAGGAAGGACATTCCATCTGAAAATATCTCCGTCCTCGTTCCGGAATGTAAAAGTCCTTTTTTGTATACAACCCTGAAAACGGAGATGAATACAAGTCGCAGACTTTGATATTTACTGAAAGATCCGTAATTTTGTTTTCACCACCTATAAATGCACTTATGACCGATAAACGCGAGATATTTTCACTTTTCGAACTCAATGAAGCTATTCGTGAAGCAGTAAACATTCAACTTCCCGACCGATATTGGATTAGAGCAGAATTGAGCGAGGTGCATCCGAACCGCAATGGACACTGCTATCTGGAATTTATTGAGAAAGATTCTCTCAACAGACAGCTAGTGGCGAAATCGCGCGGCATTATATTTGCAAATACCTTTCAGGTACTAAAGCCATATTTTGAAGAACAAACAGGAACTGCATTCACTGCGGGAATAAAAGTACTGGTGAGTGTTAGTGTTGATTTCAATGAAGTCTATGGTGTGAGCTTGCGAGTATGGGATATTGACCCCGATTTCACCTTAGGAGATATGGCTCGCAAGCGAGCTGAAATCCTTCGCCAATTAGAGGAGGACGGAGTATTACACCTCAACCGGGAACTCAGCCTTCCCCCGCTATGCCAACGCATTGCAGTTATCTCCTCAGCCACAGCAGCAGGATACGGCGATTTCTGCAATCATCTCGACAAGAATGTTTATGGACTGGCTTTCTATACGAAACTTTTTCCGGCTGTCATGCAGGGAGAACGAACGGAAGCATCCATCATAAAGGCGCTGGAAAAAATCTATGAACATGCCGATTTATTTGATGCTGTAGTAATGATTCGTGGCGGAGGAGCAACCTCAGACCTGAACTCGTTCGACTCTTATCTGCTCGCTGCCAGCTGTGCACAGTTTCCGCTTCCCATCATTTCGGGTATCGGTCACGAAAGAGATGAAACGGTGATTGACTTTGTGGCGCATACTCGAGTGAAAACACCTACTGCAGCAGCCGCATTTCTGATTGAACATCAGTCACAAACACAGGCCGAACTCGAATCATTGCAACGCGATATCGCTAATCGGGCAAACTACATACAACAAAAAACGCAGGCCCAGTTCGACAGCCTTTGTCAACGCTATGCTTTTATTATAAATTACTGGACGAAAACAAAAAATACCCAGCTGGATGTCATTCAGGATGCGCTCAAACCTGCTGTTACGAGATTCTTGCAAAACAAGAAACATGAAATCAACACCATTCGGGAATCATTACCGCTTTTGATAAAACAATTTACAAAAGACAAAACACACGAGCTCGATATGTTGGAGCAGTATGTCCGGTTGGTTTCACCAGATAACATTCTAAAAAAAGGATATGCTCTTGTCGTAAAAAATGGCAAAATCATCAAATCGGTAACATCCCTGAATCAGCACGAGAATCTGGAAATCAGAATGATGGACGGACACATAGAGGTCAAAGTAGAGAAGACTGAAAAGACAAATACGTGAAAACAAGATATAAATCGGGGGAGAACCCAATAAGCCTTCTCTCCAATCACTGAAATGGCTCCCTATCTAGGATTCCTCATATTTTTCTTTTGCAGCCCTGAACTTCCATTGCATAAAATCGACTAAAGAGGAAGGAGATAAGATTTTGATGGTATCAACATATCCGAAGAACTCTCGTTGCAACTCTTGGTTGATAACAACTTTTATCTCAAATACCATAGAACCGTCTTCCTGAGCCTCTATTAATTGCTGACTTTTATGAAAAGGTTTGGTCTGAACATAAGGTGCATTTTCTCTATTCACCCAGAAGCGAACAGTTTCGGCCTTCAAACCGGAGTTCTTAGTCACACCGACTAAATCATCAAAAAAAGTCTGCGGATCGAATAAGTTATTTTCGATAAATTTTTCTTTTTCTGCTATTTCAAGATGATGTATTCTATCCAATGCTAAATTGACAAGACTTCCCTTTCGCCGGCCGAAAACGAACCAACGATTACGATATTCTTTTAATAAATACGGGTGAAATAGAAAGGTGTTGGCAGAACGGGCTTTGAAAGATCGGTACTTCATCGTCAGTACTTGCTTATTCACAATTGCATGATAAATAGTATCCAGATAATCCAGCCCCTTCAGACTTTCATTTTTCTCGAAATCGATTACCGGTATAGTCTTTTGTTTTGCCGAAGTTACATGATCTTCCAGGCGGCTGACAATATCTCCCATTTCTGAGAAATAAGAGAAGCCCTTAAACTGGCGAAGAACCTCTACCGCTTCCGACATTGTTTTCAGGTCTTGTTCCGACAAGGGTGTATTGGTTATACTATAATCTTCGTCCTCGTATTTGTAGTATTTATTATCATACACAACAATGGGCGCATTGTAACCTAATTTTTCACTACGCATCATTTGAATATCCATCTGCACTGTGCGTCTGCTGATACCTTTGTTTATTCCTTCATATTCATACAAAGCATCGGAGCAGGCATCTATCAGGTCTTCGAGTGTCCATAGCCTGTATTTATTTCGCAGGCAGGTATCTATTGTTTTATAACGAATGAGGGCATTACGGTTGACTGGCATAAGTTAATTTTCTTTAGATGTATCCAATTGATATTGTTCTTTAAAGCGTTGTATCATTTTCCGATAATCTTCGTATTCGAGGTGAGGAGCATTAAAATAGGGAAACCATCTTATATCATTTTCTATTTCTGAATAAAACCATTTCAGCTGATTATCAGCTCCTAATCTCTTTCATTGAATAAAAGTGCCACAATTTTCTATTTCGGCAACAATCAAAGCACCTGAAAAGTTATAATCATCCGGGCAAATTCATACAGGGCGTATTGCAACCTCGCCTTTACTTAGACAAATTGCACTCCAGACGATTTTTTCCTCTTTATTTATCAAATCCATAGAGCTCCACATTAAGCCTTTGTCTAAATTACCTGGATATCATTTGTCTGGTTCTTCATCAAGCCAAAAGTCGTCCATGTTATCATTCGGAAATAACCAATCATCCTAGTAATCGCTCTTGTCTGTTTCGCTTTGATAGAGTTCATTTGACTTTTTCTCAAAAATAATAAAAATAATTTCAATTACGCAAAAAAGCTGCGCAACAGTATTGAAATCTTTGTCATGTCAAACAAAGAGTGTCGTAAAAGACCTTACCAATTAAAATCACAGAGATGAAATTTAATTTTAAAACAAAAGGAAAAAACAAGGTGGCCAATCACGAAGGCGAACAAGCATACCGCCTCTCACCAGAATGGCAATTGTATACTGCTGCCGTTACCTCTTCGCTGAATGACAAGTTTTACGAAAAGGCTGATACCAGAATAGACACATTGCGTAAACTGATACCTTCGTGCAATCCCGTATTCGTGGCACAATTGGCAGTATATGCCCGTCAAAAAATGAAAATGCGCTCCATGCCTTTGGTATTGGCTGTGGAACTGGCAAGAGTACATCATGGAGACTCAACCGTACATAAAATGGTGTCGGGCATCGTACAGCGTGCCGATGAGATAAGCGAATTATTGGCATATTACCAGCTGGCCAACCAACGTCAGGATGCAAAAAAACTGAACCGTTTGTCAAAACAGCTTCAATCCGGTTTGCAGGATGCTTTCAATAAATTCGACGAATATCAGTTTGCAAAATACAACCGCGACACGGAAGTGAAGCTGCGCGACGCTTTGTTTCTCGTTCACCCGAAAGCCCGGAACGAAGCACAACAGGCTTTGTTCAACAAGATAGTGAACAACGAGCTGGAGACTCCATATACCTGGGAAACGGAGCTTTCGGCTCTGGGACAAACAAAGTTTGCTTCCGATAAAGAAAAAGGGATTGCTTTCCGCATGAAGTGGGAAGAGCTGATAGACAGTCGGAAGGTCGGGTATATGGCATTGATGCGTAACCTGCGTAACCTATTGGAAGCAGAGGTATCGCAGCAACATATCATGGAAGTATGTGAAACATTGTCGAATGCTGAAGCTGTACGCCGTTCAAAACAGTTGCCATTCCGTTTTCTGGCGGCATACCGCGAAATATCGAAAGTGAAATCGGTATATGCCGGCCATATATTGGATGCGCTGGAAAGGGCAGCTGCCGTATCTGCAGAAAATATAACAGGATTCAGTAAAGACACAAAAGTACTGATCGCAGCCGACGTATCGGGTTCTATGCAACGTGCGATATCACCCAAAAGCAAGATATTGTCGTACGATATAGGACTTATGCTTGCCATGTTGCTGAAATCGCGTTGCAAAAATGCCATAACCGGAATGTTCGGTGATAGCTGGAAAGTGATTAATGTTCCCACCAAAAATATACTGTCCAATGTAGATGCTTTCTACCGCCGTGAAGGTGAAGTGGGTTATGCAACCAACGGTTACCTGGTGATAGAAGATTTGCTGAAAAGCAAGCGGCAGGTAGATAAAGTGATGATGTTTACCGACTGCCAACTGTGGAACAACCGAAACGATAAAAAAATGGCTGATCTATGGAATGACTACAAAAAGGTGTCGCCAAACAGCAAGCTGTATTTGTTCGACCTAACGGGATATGGAACCACACCATTGGATATTACCCGTGAGGACGTATACCTCATAGCAGGCTGGTCGGATAAAGTATTCGATATCATAACAGCCATAGATCGTGGTGGCGATGCTCTGGACGAGATAAGAAAAATGGAATTAAGATAAAAAGGAGGTATTAAGTTGTGCAAAATAATACAAAAAGAGCAATAATTGCCCCGGATAATATGCTCCGATACACGGAAGTAAAGCATTCACAAACAAGACAAAGGAGCAGAAATAAGCATTTATACATCGTATTACACCTTATTTCATGGAACTTAACAAAATAGAGATTCTGATGGAGGTACATCAAGTACAACGGATTGCCTCCTGATGCTTCTCTACACTTCAGTAGACACGATGCTCAATAAACTTGAAATGAATGATTATCGGTTGATGGCAAAACAATCCAAATAGAACATTGTTTATCAAAAAAATTAACGATTTAATTATTTCATACGATTAAAATTTATGGATCGTGGAGACGTTGTATCCAACGTCTCTACCGGCATTCTCTTTTATTAAATCCACAATCGAATGTAATTCCACCTTTTTTTGTATGTTTGCACAGAACAAACAAATAACACACAGAGGAGAACTTTCGATTACACCAATCTGGCGGAAGCTTACAGGATGTTGCATTCGCGGAATGGGGTTGGATTCCGCCAGGTAAAAGTTTTCAGCAAAAATGTAAATCTCTCCGGAGATACGGAATGCCCCCACTTCATTGGTTTACGGGACAAGCATGTTCCACCGTAAAACAAAGCCTGTTGTTGTTTTGCTTGTTATTTTGATACGATTAAAATTTCACGGATCGTGGAGACGTTGGATGCAAAGTCTCTATACGTTTGGTTTTTAATCATTTTTCGGGATGGTTGAATAAAAATCAGGCTTCGATTTATATAAACACACAACACAAACCTTCTTATGCTAAAAAAATCAATCGGTATTATAAGTCTCTTATTTCCTATGGGAATTACAAATACTCAAACTCCAGCCATGCAGAAACAAAATTGTACATCTATTCCGGACAGCTGTTATACCATAGGGAATTATCAAATATGCACTCATGAAAAAAAAGTGAAAGTATATACGATGATAGGAGGAGTTAATTGGGATGGTTATACTTACAAGCCTCTGGATCATATCGATTTTGAAAATACAGAAATGTATTTAATCGGAAACTCCGTTGTTTTTAAAGAACAGACTGAAGGCCGGGATTTAAAAAGCGGCTACTTTCTGTATCCCAAAAGCTTTCAACTAAACGATCCCCAAATCCCCTTAGTGGTTTTCGACAATGATTCTGTTTTTCAAATAAACCATTTAACGCTATCTCCGCTAATCAGCACCCGGGATAAAAGATATCTCGGAAATTATCTGTTTGAGGATAAAGATGGAAAACTATATACCCTGATTAATTATGAAAGGACACTTTCGCCCGAACTACCGTGTTCTCTCGGCATAGATAAAGCTACGCTAAAGCATGTATGTGATGATTATTTCTATGATAAAAACCAAATATATCATTTGAGTTATTACACTGTCGAAGAATCCGGCAAATGGGTATCATATTTTGGAAAAGTCATTGGGAAGAATGAAGGCAAAGGATTCTGTGTCGGCAAAAACTATTGCTGCATAAACAACCGGGTCTATCTCCGTAAAAAACACGAACCCCTGTTGCTCGATCTCAATGCTTCAGCTGTCAGGAAGTATTTGGTTGACAATTATTATTCCACCTATCTTATCACAGACGGTAAAAAAATGTATATCCATTCGTTACATTACCAGGGAACTGATTTTAAAGAAATCAAAGAGCTATCTAATCTCGATTTGTATCCTATTATCCCGAACACGGCTATCTGGTATTATACTCCTCAGAATAAAATAGTTTATTTACATCCGGACACCAAGCAGACATCCAACCTAAAAAGTGAATTCGGCTTACTGATGTATAGTAACATCGACAATAAAGCAGTTATTATCAACAGGGAAGGGAATTTCAAAATATACGACGGCATACTGCTGCCCGACAATGAAAGAAACACTCCTAAAATTTTCGACCATGCAACGGATCTGGAAAGGTTGAAGACCCTGAAATCTTTTATGTACTACAATTTCAATCCTATTTTTTACAATGCATTGTTACAGGCATACAAAAAGCATGGAATAAATGCCGATCTCCTGACCCGTGTTGGAGAAACTATTTTTTATACCGACGGAACGAATCTTGTTTGGTTGAACGAAGCTCAACATATAGATAGCAGTTTTGGAAAAGACGAAGCAGCACAAAACGGAGTGCTCCACCTGGAGCATTTATTTACAAACTGGATATGCCGTATAGATGCTCCCGATAATCTCGCAATTATAAACGATAATATGCTGACCGACGGAACGACCTTATATTATATCGACAAGGAAGCCAGGAAGCGCAAACTAAAGGCTGTTTCATTGTCCTCTTTAGGCCTCCCCGTCTTTTTTCTGGAGCAAGGAAAAAGCAAAATGCATCATTCTCAATAAAAAATATTTTTTTGACACATAAATATTGATAATTAGCCGCCAGAAAAAAACGCCAATAAAACATTGATTATAAAAAATTTACATATTTAAGAGATAAAATTAATTGTATAGAATTACTTATACAATTAATCTACGCAAAAAGACTGCACACCCTTATTTTACCTTTGTATCATCAACGAAAAAGATCATTGATATAATAAGATACAACAAGTGCCGTAGAAAAGAGTTCCTTCGCACTATTCATGCCCGTGTCGTGGGTTCGACTCCCACCACTTCCGCAAATAATAACTGAAAATAAGGAAGTGTAGCTCAGCTGGTAGAGCAGAATAAATAGTCTCTTTTGCCTGTTGCCTTGTTTAAAAAGACAAATACAGTAAGTGCCGTAAAGGAAAGTTACTTCGGTATCGGTAAAGCAGTTTTCTTAGGAAATCGATTGTGGGTTCAAATTCCACCATCTTACGGGATGTAGCTAAATTTTTCTTTCCTTGGCTGTAGCCTTCCTGTTTTATAAGAAAATAAAAACAGAATGTCGTAGAAAAGAGTTACTTCAGCTCAACTCAGGGGAGGAATAGTGAGGTCGTAAAATCGGCGAGACTATCCGGTTCGACTCCGGCAATGCTATGCCCCTTTTCTTTTTTCGCCTGTTACTTCTGTTTCTTATATAAACGAATGCCGTAGGAGAGAGTTACTTCGTTAAGTGGCCGCCGCAGGTTCGAATCCTGCACGAGCTTTCTCCGTTTGTCGCTTCGTTATTTCATTCTATTACATTGTATGCCCGGCAAAGACATCTTTTCGGAGAACAAAGAACAGGAAATAAGAAATACTTACTTCCAAACAATAAAAGAAATCCTCCTTTGCCGATTTTATAAACATCAATTACAAAATCTTTGTTGCTTAGTCCCTTATATAAACGAATGCCGTAGGGGAGAGTTACTTCGTTAAGTGGCCGCCGCAGGTTCGAATCCTGCACGAGCTTTCTCCGTTTGTCGCTTCGTTATTTCATTCTATTACATTGTATGCCCGGCAAAGACATCTTTTCGGAGAACAAAGAACAGGAAATAAGAAATACTTACTTCCAAACAATAAAAAGAAATCCTCCTTTGCCGGTTTTATAAACGTCAATTACAAAATCTTTGTAACTTCGCTTCTCAAATTAGAAACGAAGAAAAAAATGAGACAAAAAGCTTTTACTTTTATTTTGGCATTGATGTTTGGATTTCAACTCAGTGCTCAGACCTCTACTGTAGAGAAACCTTATCATCCGGATGCTGATGCTAAAAAGGAATTAGCAGCAGCTGTGGCTAAGGCAGCACAGGAAAAAAAACATGTGTTTGTGATGATAGGCGGCAATTGGTGTAAATGGTGCCTGGCATTCAATTCGATGGTCAATAATACTCCGGATGTCAAAAAAATGCTTACTGACAACTACGAAGTAGTACATCTTAATTACAGCAAAGAGAACAAAAACATGGATATACTCGCCCAACTGCAACATCCCGAACGGTTCGGCTTCCCGGTATTTGTCATTCTCGACGGCAAAGGCAACCTCCTGCACACTCAGAACTCGGCTTATCTCGAAGCCAAAGATAGTTCTGTCGGACATGACCCGCAGGTTGTAAAGAAATTTCTTGAAGGATGGACTTACAAGGCACTCGATCCCGCGACCTACTAGGAACGACATAAAAAAACCAGCAGAATTTGCTGGTTTTTATTTTTCTTATCCGAATTTCTCGCTTGGGGACGAAGAGTTATTTTGTAATGGTTATACTTCTGGAACCAATAAGGCTGCCATCAGCAAAAATATCCGCACGATAAGTGCCCGGTTGCAGATATTCTTCGACGCTCCAATAAAGAGTTACCGGAGTTTCCTCACCTCCATATTCAACAACTCGTTTCATCGAAAAAGGGATATCTCTGTTTTCATAATGGAAAACATTTGAACTGCTTTTCACCAGCACATCATCATCGGGTTTCATAATCCGCACATAGATGATCCGTTCTCCGGGTTGTGCCGTTATATTTTTAGCGATGGTGAAAGCAACAACAAATTGTTCCACTTTATCAATTTTTTTCTGATCTTTTCCTTTTTTATTCACTGCACGGAGAGTAATTCCTGTAGCATCTAATTTCGAAGCCAGAGTCACTTTTTCATTCAGTGATTCTTTCTCCTGACGAACTTGCTCAAGAGAGCGGGTCGTTTCATTGTATTTGTTTGTTATCTCCGTTTTCTCTTGTCTGAGTTGTTGGTTGGCCTGATTCAGGGAATCAATCTGCATCACATACGATTTTAAAATCTTACGCAGGCTCGCCAGCTCTTTACTCAAACGGCTGATTTGTGCATGGTCGGAAGCTTTGGTTGCATGCAGTTCCTCACGAAGCCGTTGTACTTTGGTTTGTTCGTTTTCGAGTTTTTGGAGCAGCGAATCATTCTTCACCGTATATTTAAAACCTTCATATTGCACCGATAGACTTTCATAATCGTCTTCCAATTGCTTTTTCGAGACAGCACTTTGCTCCTGCAATTCATCGATTTGCGTGTTTTTTTGCATAATATACCAGATTGCTCCTCCCAGAATAAGAATAAGAGCGACAATCACGGCAATCAGCCACGAATATTTCTTATTACTTTTCTTCACCGGCTTTTGCGGTTCCTTTTGTTCTTCCATTGTAAGCTGAATACTTAAAAATTTACAATACCACGTTGTTGTCCGCAAAAATAGACTATTTAAGTGTACTATACAAAATGTAGACAAGCTTTCATCAATTTTAATATTTGGGGATGATTTTATTCAAAAAAATCTTCCGTATTCAGGAATAAGCATGTACATTTGTGTGTACAAAAATGTGAATAGGAAACCAATTAGTTAATCTTTTTATATTTACTTATTAAAATTAAACTCTATGTCAAAAGTAACTGTTGTTGGTGCCGGTAATGTCGGTGCAACATGTGCAAATGTTCTTGCATTCAAAGAAATAGCTGATGAAGTAGTAATGCTTGATGTCAAAGAAGGCGTTGCTGAAGGAAAAGCAATGGATATGAATCAGACAGCTCAGCTGTTGGGATTCGACTCTCGCATCAAAGGGGTAACAAACGATTATGCTGCAACAGCAAATTCAGATGTTGTGGTAATTACTTCCGGCTTGCCTCGTAAACCCGGAATGACCCGTGAAGAACTTATCGGTGTGAATGCGGGCATTGTTAAATCAGTTGCTGAAAACATTTTGAAATATTCTCCCAAAGCAGTCTTGGTAATTGTATCCAATCCAATGGATCCGATGGCTTATCTGACAGCTAAAGTAACCGGCCTTCCTAAACATCAGGTTATCGGTATGGGAGGAGCATTAGACAGCTCTCGTTTCAAATATTATTTGAGCCAGGCTTTGGGCGTCAATGCAAACGACGTGGAAGGTTTCGTTATCGGAGGACACGGAGACACGACCATGTTCCCGGTAGCTCGTTTGGCTACATATAAAGGAATTCCGGTAAGCGAACTTCTCGACAAAGAAACCTTAGATAAAGTAGTTGCCGACACAATGGTAGGCGGTGCTACCCTAACCGGTCTTCTGGGAACTTCCGCTTGGTATGCTCCGGGAGCAGCTGCTGCATCAGTAGTGGAAGCAATTGTTCACGACCAGAAAAAGGTGATTCCATGTAGCGTATTGCTTGAAGGCGAATACGGACAAAACGACATTCTGATCGGTGTACCTGTTGTATTGGGTAAAAACGGATGGGAAAAAATCATCGAACTGAAATTGAACGACGAAGAAAAAGCTAAATTTGAAGCTTCTGCTACCGCTGTTCACAAAACAAACAACATCCTTCGCGAAAGCAAACTGATCTAATCAGTCAGGATATATACATAAAAAATCCGGAGTCAAATCGCTTGATTCCGGATTTTTTTATGAGTTGAGATTTGATTCGGCTATTTCTGCGAATGACGCAATGCATACTTTACCAGCAAATCCGAAACCTCCTCCTTTGTCTCTTCGGGAATAGACAGAAAAGCGTGATTGGCTTTTCTGATGATATGCAAATCGCATTCAATACCTTTCTCAGTCAAAGATTTCCTCAACAATTCCGATTGTTTCAACGGTACGATTTTATCTTTACTTCCATGCAATATCTGAGTGGGTACACCTTGTGAAGTCATATACAATGGAGAAATATGTTTGAAAGATTCGAATACCTTCTCTTTTTCTTTGTACGGATCATGCCCTGTCATGGCAAACATTAATTCTGTCCGAAATTCCACTATCTTTTTCATAAGAAGTTTAAAGAAGAACAGCTTTGCTCTACCTATTTTCGTCCGAAACAAGTCATTGAGTTCGGTAGGGCCAAAATCATCCATCACATAATCCACTTTAGACGAATAGGCGGACAATAGACTATCCCCCTGATACTGTTCGTCTCCGCTATAAGCCGTCAGCAGACACAAATGCCCGCCGGCCGATCCGCCCCACAAACCGATATGCGAAGTATCAAAGGAGTATTTTTCTTTGTTTTTACGCAACCAGCGAACTGCGTCCTTGCAGTCTTCGCTCGGCAACGGAAAGTGAACAGAATCGTTCACCAGACGATAATTGATGCTGACAACAGCAAACCCATTCGCTAAAAGTTTCAGGATTGTTTTTTCTTCGTAACTATTGGCAGGAATAACTTTATCCTCCAAAACCCAGGCTCCGCCATGAATATACATCACCACAGGAAGCGCTCTATTTTCGCTATTCTGAGGCCTGTAAATATCCAGTTTGAGGCTGTCATTTCTATCGGTAATTTTATAAACAATATCCTTTCGGAAATCGGTTTTAAGAGAAAGTTCTTTACTGGATTCTCTTTTCTGTATTTCTATTTTAGCATGTGCAGATATAGCGGTAAAAGAAAATAAGAAAAGAAAAAACGACAACTTATAAATAGAGTTCATTCTGGTTTGTTTTCCGTAAATAGTCAATATTTTCCACCAAAACTATTTAAAATAAATGATGATAATGACTTTTTCAATACATTAAATATAAATTTAACAACACAAACCCACACATCGCTCATCCACCACACCCGGAAAGCAAATTTCAAGAAATAAAACCGGATGGATGCTGCAACATCCCGGAAATAGACCAATGTATGGTCCAAATAATTTTCAATAAGTAGCCCTATATGATTAATATCATTTATCCAATCCAATAGCTCACTCGTTATCAAGACACTACTGAGATATATACTTACAACGAATTATCAATAGTTACATAAGTAGTCCTGCAAAATTAGTTCCATGTAACTAATCGGATATATCAGTTATTTTCAGTACACTACAGAGGTATATGCTTACAACGAATTATGAATAGTTACTTACGATAGAATATATGAATCTCCATATACCCAAACGCATCTTTAAGTATCTTCTTTATCGGGTTGAATACATCCATCAAACAAACTCACAGCTAAAAAGGCGAGGTCGTTTCCCATTCCCGCATTAAAAATCAAATAATTCCAGACCTATTCGCACCAAACAGTATCCTTGCAACAAAAAGCCATCCCCTCCCCGCTTCTATCAGATGGTGTCGGCATCCGTATTCATCGGGATATACCGATTCGGGGTTCCCGGCATTTGTTTCAGCAACATTCTACTCATTTTTATGAAATCTGTACGTCTCTTATTTACAGGTTTCTGATAAATTTTGTAATTTTGGCAAGCTTTTCTCCGGGGAACAGCCCTGAATTAGAATGGCTCACTAATAATTTGATATAGATATCATTAGAAATTGTGCGGAATAAAAGTTTGTTATTCAGACAACCGCACCAAATAACCGAAATATGAACATTTCATACAATTGGCTGAAAGAATACGTAGATTTTGATTTAACGCCGGAAGAATTATCGGCGGCTCTCACATCCATCGGCTTGGAAACAGGAGGCATAGAAGAAGTGCAAACTGTCAAAGGAGGGCTTGAAGGGCTTGTGATTGGCGAAGTATTAACCTGTGTCGACCATCCGAATTCCGACCATTTGCATGTAACTACAGTCAATCTGGGTCAGGAACAGCCTGTTCAGATTGTATGCGGTGCGGCAAACGTAGCTGCCGGACAAAAGGTGGTAGTAGCCACTGTGGGCACTGTGCTTTATTCCGGTGACGAATCCTTTACTATCAAAAAATCAAAAATACGCGGAGAAGAATCTTTCGGTATGATATGTGCTGAAGATGAAATCGGAATCGGCACAAGTCACGAAGGAATCATCGTCTTGCCGTCCGATGCCGTACCCGGCACATTGGCTAAAGACTACTATCAGGTAAAAAGTGAATATATTCTGGAAGTCGACATCACCCCCAACCGGGTAGACGCGACCTCTCACTTTGGAGTAGCTCGCGATGTAGCTGCCTACATCAAACAACATATCGGAACGGCCAACCTCAAAAGACCGGTTGCATCCGGCCTGAAAGAGGAGAAAACCGAAGCCCCGGTGAGTGTTCGTGTCGAAAACACAACAGCATGTCCCCGCTATTCAGGAGTGACAATCCGGGGTGTAAAAATCCAGGAAAGTCCCGACTGGATGAAAAACAGATTGTCTCTCATTGGCTTGCATCCTATCAACAACGTGGTAGACATCACCAATTATGTTCTTCACGAACTGGGACATCCGCTTCATGCATTCGACCTGAATAAATTATCCGGGAATGAAATTATCGTCAAGACCTTGCCGCAGGGAACAAAATTCACTACGCTCGACGGAGTAGAACGCGAACTGGATGAAAACGACCTGATGATCTGTGACGCCCAAGGCGGACAATGCATTGCTGGAGTGTTCGGTGGACTTGATTCGGGAGTGACCGACTCTACAACGGATATTTTCCTCGAATGCGCTTATTTCAATCCGACCGACGTCCGCAAAACGGCACGCCGCCACATGCTTAGCACCGATTCATCGTTCCGCTTCGAAAGAGGTTGCGACCCCAACGACACGGTGGAAGTGCTGAAAAGAGCTGCAGCACTTATCCAGGAACTGGCAGGAGGAACAATCGCGGGAGCTATTCAGGATGTGTATCCGGTGAAAATAGAAAAACCTGTGGTAGAATTGTCCTATCAAAAAATAAATTCTCTCATTGGAAAAGAGATACCTGCTGCAACCGTGAAAAACATTACCGACAGCCTGGAAATGCAGGTTCTGGAAGAGAATGCCGAAGGTCTGAAACTGGCCATCCCCACCTACCGGGTAGATGTAACGCGGGATGTGGATGTGATTGAAGACATTCTCCGTATCTACGGATATAACAATATTGAATTCGGAGAATCTCTCAAATCCAACCTTTCGTATCTCTCACCGACAGATGTGAGCAACGATTGGCAGAATCTAATCTCCGAACAGCTTACCGGAAGTGGTTTTCAGGAAGTCTTAAACAATTCGCTGACACGCGATTCTTATTACCTGTCATCCGAAGTACACCCTTACGCAAACTGCGTAAAAATCATCAATCCACTTAGCGCCGATTTAAGTGTGATGCGGCAAACGTTGCTTTACGGAGGACTGGAAAATATCGCTTACAACCGGAACCGGAAAAACGCCGACATTCGTTTCTACGAATATGGAAATGTATATCGCTTCGATGAAAACAAAAAAAATGAGGACAATCCGACTGCTCAATACGGAGAAGAATTTCATTTGGGACTGTGGTTATCCGGCAACTTTACTTCCAACAATTGGGCACAACCTGTAGAAAAAGTTTCGGTGTACCATCTTAAAGCATACGTCGAAAACATATTGGCGCGCTTGGGTATCCCGCAGCAAAACATTACTTATGTTCCTTTCAATAATGAGATTTACAGTGCAGCACTAAGCATTACTGAAAAAAACAAAGAGATTGGTGTTTTCGGAATCGTCTCCAAAAAAGTATTGAAGCTAGCAGAAATTGATACGGATGTATACTTTGCTGAACTGAACTGGACAGCGATAATGAAATCTATCCGCAAAAACAAGATAACATTTGCCGATATCTCAAAATATCCGGAAGTGAAACGCGACTTCGCACTGCTGGTCGATAAATCCGTAGCTTTCTCCGATATTCAAAGAATTGCGGCGAAAACAGAAAAGAAAATATTGAAACAAGTCTCACTCTTCGATGTCTACGAAGGAAAAAATCTGCCTGAAGCAAAGAAGTCCTATGCGGTGAACTTTGTCTTACAGGATGAAGAAAAAACACTCAACGACAAGCAAATCGAAGCCGTAATGAGCAAAATCCAGTCTGCCCTTGAAAAAGAGCTTGGTGCTCAGTTGCGATAGATTAAATCAAAAATCAGAAAATACAGAAGAATAACAATCGATTATAATTTTTTATGGGAAGAGCATTCGAATACCGTAAAGCAAGAAAAATGAAACGCTGGGGCAATATGGCCCGTGTATTTACGAAATTGGGAAAAGAAATCACTATCGCTGCCAAATCCGGCGGCCCTGATGCCGACACCAATCCCCGTTTACGCGTACTCATTCAGCAGGCAAAAAAGGAAAATATGCCAAAAGAAAATGTGGAACGCGCCATTAAAAAAGCAACGGACAAATCTGTTGCGGATTATAAGGAAGTCATTTACGAAGGATATGGCCCCTTTGGTATCGCCATTGTAGTAGAGACTGCCACAGACAATCCCACCCGCACAGTGGCCAATGTGAGAAGCTATTTCAACAAACACAACGGTTCATTGGGAACTTCCGGTAGCCTGGAATTCCTTTTCGACCATAAATGTGTATTCAAAATAGCACCCAAAGAAGGTGTATCGCTGGAAGATCTCGAACTCGAACTCATCGATTGTGGTGTAGACGAATTGATGGAAGACGGCGAGGAAGTGGTTCTTTACGGCGAATTCAGATCGTATTCCGACATACAGAACTACCTGGAAGGAAACGGTTTTGAAATTCACAGTGCCGAGTTTGAACGGATTCCAAATGAACAAAAAGAACTGGACGCGGAACAACGGGCACAAATCGAAAAACTTCTTGACAAATTTGAAGAAGACGAAGATGTGCAGAATGTTTTTCACAACATGAAGGAAGAGGACGAAGAATAAGCTTTCTCCAAAATATATCAGAGAGGCAGAATCAGCAGATTCTGCCTCTTTTTTGTTGATCCCCCAAAACAGCAGCACTTATCCATCAGAGAAAATCCATTACAATTCCCCCTTCCACCTCCCACACACTTCCTTATCAGCACATCCTTATCAGCCATTCAACACATTGCACGCCCGCTGCATATTCCATCTTTGCAAGCAATCCCGGTTATCCACTAGTCATTTGTCAGAACAAAATATTCCCGGCACATTTCACCTTAGCCGTTCATTCCAGGAGCAGCCCCTTGCGGATACACCGCCGGTTGCAAGTCACAGAAACAAGCAGCGCCATACACCCATTCTGTTGAACGCCCCCCAAACGCCGGACACTAAAAAAAACACAAACCGAATCAGGAAGAAATCCCGTCTTCACGTTGTCCGCGTACCATCCCCCTCGCACCACGCCGCCCGCGCAAAGACATCCGACCGCAACAAGCTAATTTACATCCATTTATAAAACAAAATAAATTCAATGAAAAGATTCCCGGAAATACACATCGAATCATATTTTTTGTATATTTACGAACGATTTGCTTGCACCGAATATACTAAAAACATAAGAATCTTATTGTATGGAAAACATGAGCGCATCAGAAGTTATCAACTTCGCACAAGACTTTTTAAGTAGAGCAGACAAGGAGCTAACACCAGCAGAAAAAAAGGAACAGAAGAAATATGCCATTATGGTACAAAACACCGATGACAAACTTTTACTGTCCAAAATGCTTGACGAATCCTCGCAAATCAGAAACAGCAAAATCCTGTCCAAACGCATCAGACTGCTATTGAAACGCTATGGAGTACCTGAATTTTTCGGCTCCTCCGACAGGATGCTTCTACATCTTTTCACCTCCATCGGATACCATTTCGATTTCATAGCCATTCCCATTTTCAAGAAACGCCTTCGGAAAGAAACATCCAAGGTCATTATCGATGAAGAAGAAAGCCTACTAAATGCCCATCTGACTGCCAGAAGAGAGCAAAAAATAGGGCAGAATGTAAATCTACTCGGAGAAGTCGTCCTTGGAGACAAAGAAGCCGACCACCGTTACCACCATTACCTCGAAGCGCTGACCCATTCCAATATCAATTACATCTCCATCAAGCTTTCAGGGATATATGCACAAATCAACCCCTTAAATTACGAGCAGAACAAAAAAGAGCTCTGCGAACGGGTAGCCCGCATCTATCAACAAGCTATCGATCATCCATATACAGACCACAAAGGCAACAAGCACTCCAAGTTTGTAAACCTGGATATGGAAGAATATAAAGATACAGAACTCACGTTGGATGTTTTCAAGACAGTCCTTTCCATGCCTCAATTCAAAGATTACAAAGCCGGAATTGTCGTGCAGGCCTATCTTCCGGATGCATCCGCTTTTCAGGAGGAATTACTTGCATTTGCCGGAAAGCGCGTCGCTGAAGGCGGTTCCCCCTTAAAGATGAGATTGGTAAAAGGAGCCAATCTGCAGATGGAAAGCATTATTTCATCGCTGAAAGGATGGGAAAATCCCGTCTACGACAGCAAATTGAAAGTAGACGCCAACTACCTCCACATTCTCGACAAAGCCCTACTGCCCGAAAATGCCCGCGTGCTGAATGTCGGTGTAGCCTCCCACAACTTTTTCAGCATCGGCTATGCCTACCTGCTAAGCATTCACAACAAGGTAGAAGACTACGTCACCTTCGAGATGCTCGAAGGCATGGCCAACCATTTGCCACGCGTGATGCGCAGCTTAAGAAAAAACATTATCCTGTACACGCCCGTAGTCAAAGACGAACATTTTCTGAATGCCGTATCATACCTTGTACGCCGTCTCGACGAGAACACCGGAAAAGAGAATTTCTTAAGCTATTCATTCAACCTTCAGGTCAATTCCAAAGAATGGGAGTTTCTCAAAAAGCAGTTTCTCGATGCATACGCACTCAAAGACACTGTCGAAACCAGCCCCAAACGCATTCAGGACAGGACAAAACCCCTTATTCCCAATTCCAATCCGAACACGTTTGCCAATGAGCCCGATACAAACTTCGATCTTCCTGCCAACCGGAAATGGGCAGACAGCATCAGAAACAAGTGGCAGAAAACTTCCGGACACACCCCGTACCAAATACCCGTACAAATCGGTGACACCGCTGTCAGCTCCGCGAAGCAGCTTCCCTTTTTCGATCACGCACAAGAAGACGCAACTTGCATCTGCAAAGTCGGTCTCGCCTCAAAAGAACAAGTATCAGAGATAATTGCACTTGCCCGGGAAGATGCCTCCGGATGGAGAAAAACAACACTCGCGCAACGAAGCGAGATTCTCCATCGCGTTGCAGACAACATCTCCTCCAAGCGGGGCGACCTTATCGGTTGCATGAGCGCAATCACCGGAAAAACATTCACCGAAGGCGATGTAGAAGTATCCGAAGCCATTGATTTCTGCCGCTTCTATCCCTTCTCCATGAAACCCTTTACCCGGTTAAGTAACACCAAGATATCCCCCAAAGGCATTATTCTGGTCATTCCGCCCTGGAACTTCCCTCTCGCAATCCCCGTAGGAGGTGTCGCAGCCGCGTTAACAGGAGGAAACACCGTCATCCTCAAGCCCGCCACATCCGCCTACCCTGTTGCCTGGGAATTTGCACAATGCTTTTGGGAAGCAGGCGTACCCAAAGACGCCTTGCAATTGCTCTGCGCAGACAGCAGCGAAACACTCAATCACCTCACCACGCATCCCGCCATACGCCATATCATCCTCACCGGAGGAACAGATACAGCCTTTCGCATTCTCGAAAACAATCCCAGCTGTCCCCTATCCGCCGAAACCGGAGGCAAGAATGCAATCATTGTCACGGCCAGTGCAGATCGCGATCACGCCATCCAAAACGTAGTCACCTCCGCATTCAGCAATGCCGGACAAAAATGCTCAGCCTGCTCACTGCTGATGCTCGACAAAGAAATATTTGATGACAAAGAATTCAAATCCAAGCTCATCGATGCCGTCACAAGCATCCGCACAGGAAGCCCCTGGAATGGCGCTTCCTACGTCGGCCCCATGATTACCAACCGCAACGACAAACTCCAACAGGCGCTGAATCATCTCGAAGAAGGCGAAAGCTGGCTTGTAAAACCCGAATTTGCAGACAAAGCCGGATACATACTCCGTCCCGCTGTCAAGTGGAACGTCAGGCCCGGAAGCTTCACCTTCGAAACAGAGCTTTTCGCCCCTCTCCTCTCCGTTGTATGCATCAATGGACTGGAAGAAGGCATCCGGCTCGTCAATTCCGGACAATACGGATTGACCTCCGGGTTGCAGTCACTCGACGAAAGCGAAATCGCACGCTGGAAAGACACCATCGAAGCAGGAAATCTATACATCAACAGAGGAATCACCGGAGCAATCGTACAACGACAACCCTTTGGAGGAATGAAACTCTCCGCATTCGGCGGAGGCATCAAAGCCGGAGGCCCCAACTACGTATCCTGCTTTGTAGATGTAGAAGAAAAAGATACGGAAAACCTGCCCACAGCCCACACCGCCCATTTTCCCGAACTCTCCCGCCTGCTGGACGACAAAGACAATAATCGTTTCCAGTTCTTTGTAGACAACTACCTCGCGAGCTGGGCAAAAGAGTTTCAACACGAATACGACACCCAAAAGATTTATGGCGAGAAAAACTCCTTCAGATACCTTCCCGTCGCAGACATGGTGCTGCGGATTCACCCGCAAGACACCCTCACGGATATCCTTCTGGCACTCGCAGCCTCCCGAATAGCCGGCAACAACATCTCTGTAAGCATCCAGCCCGGGCATGAAAAATACACCGTGATAAAAACCCTCTCTCCCGACATCCCCATTGTCGCAGAAGACGAGGACACATTCCTGTCCCGCATCGCCCGGTTCAATCGCATCCGAACCCTTCACGCCAACCTTTCCGATGCACTCTACCAAGCAGCTGCCAAACACGGAAAATACATAGCCACAGCTGCCCCATGCCCCGAAGGTCGTTTCGAGCTCCTTCACTACCTGAAAGAGCAAAGCATTTCCTACGAATACCACCGTTACGGAAGCATATCCGAGGACTTTAACAACTGATGTATAGACACAAAACAATCAATGCCCGGTGATATATTCTCGCCGGGCATTCATGTAAAGCTCCTCCAATCTACACCCCAAGCAAACAAAAGAGAAACGCCCCTCCCCACACACCATCTCCCCAATCCCCGGCCGGCAATCAGCAATCGAACAATCACGTACACAAAACCAACCACAAGCACCCCGCAGCATCATTCACTCACAAACAATCCGACAAGCAAAAAGCACCCCACCACCACAACACCCATTGTCCCCCTAAAATCTCTTTTTCTTTTTTTTCTTTTTTGGGCGTGCCCCTCCGCAAGCTACGGGTCGGGCTTTCCGCTCGCATCCTGCGCTCCGTTCCTACGCGCCTGCTGCCCGCTGCAATCCCTCACGCGGGAGAACCTAGCACAGCCATAAGGACATATTTCACCAAACATCAAAAATATCGCCTGCGCATGGTAGGGGCGAATTGAATTCGCCCGATGACCGTCGAGCCAACCGACGGGCATAGTCGTCCATTTAAATATGCATCCATCCGCACCACGCATCCGTTTATACATCATATATATGTATCCTTTTTTTGTGTTGCCGGATAGAACGGCTTTGCGTTGCGGATTCCGTTTTGCGTATATTCTATTGCGGGCGAATTCAATTCGCCCCTACCCATCACCACCGTACGCATCGGCACCCATATTTCAAATTCCCCATATTCCTACTATTTGCGTTCTACTATTGTCATACGCACGAATCATCAAAAACATCACCTGCCCGTTGTAGGGGCGAATTGAATTCGCCCGATTAATCATTGAAACATATTCGTATATCCCATTCGTACAGATGATTAATTCTTTTTTTTAATTATATTTGCATTAACCTTTAAATCAAAACATTATGGCAAAGCAGTATCCTGACCGTCGTTCCGTCCGGCTGCGCGGATATGATTATTCGCAACCGGGATTATATTTCATTACCCTCTGCACATATAACTACAAACATTTGTTCGGCGCAATACGCAATGGTGAAATGATACTGTCAGAGCATGGGCAAACCGTTCATAATTGTTGGTTGGAAACCGAACTTATACGCCCCAATCTAACATTGGGTGATTTCGTCGTAATGCCGAACCATTTCCATGCCGTATTTGCCATTAACAATCTATCATTTTGTTTGAATAAACATGTCATAACAGATGAATGCGGAAACCACATGTCAGACAAATATAATCTGCTTTTACCGCCACATTCAGGCGAACTCGATTCATTCCTGCCACCGTCATCATTGCAGCATGGAACGTCAAAAACGGTAGGCGCAATTGTACGAGGGTTTAAATCGTCAGTTGCCAAACATTTGCATGCTACTGGTTTTACCGATCGTCTTTGGCAACGGAACTATCATGAACATATAATCCGAAACAAAACGTCTCTCCATCGTATTTCCAAATATATTGTTTCCAATCCGGCTCGTTGGCAAGATGATTGTTTTTATTCGTAAAGCGAACCAAACATCGCCGTACGTATTCGCACCCATATTTCAAACACCCCATATTCCTGTTATTTGCCTTCTGCTATTGTTATACGCACAAATCATCAAAAACATCACCTGCCCATTGTAGGGGCGAATTGAATTCGCCCGGTGACCGTCGAGCCAACCGACGGGCATAGTCGTCCATTTAAATATGCATCCATCCATATCACGCATCC
>JASGFJ010000047.1:0-33757 GCA_047605645.1 Dysgonamonadaceae bacterium
TATCGAACTGGAAAAACAAATAAAAATGCCAAATGCTTATCCGAAACTCAGGTTATTTGTGTCAGAATCCGGGATGCAGTGCTTCTCCTGCCTCCGGCTGCTGTCTTGTGCACTGCACTTATCGTCGTAAACAACCTTGCTAATCCGACCGTTTCCGGGAAATATGTGTGGTTCGCAGTGGTCTTGCCGCTGAGCATTCTCTCGGTAATCGCCGCCTCGCTGATAAAACGGAAAGCCGTTCGCCTGTCGGCTGCCGATATTCTTCTGACAGCATTCTGCCTGTGGGGCATCTGTCGGACTTATTGCCTGACAGGCGGGTTCTCGCTGCGCCTGCAACTGTTTTTCATGGCGTGGGTGTTCTATGTGGTTTGCCGGATTCTGTTTTCTCAAATGCGCTGTGCTGAAACCGGCATTTTGCTTGGACTTGCCAGCATCGGACTTGTGGAAGCTGTCTGGGGAACGGGGCAGCTTCACGGTTATTATTTCTCGCAGCACGCCTTGTTCCGTACCACAGGTTCTTTCTACAATTCAGGACCTTACGGCGGATTTCTTGCCATCGCGCTTCCTGCAGCAGTCTATTTTGTCTTGAATGATTTTCAAGCATTCAAACGGAAACCGGAACGGAAGCTTCTGCGTCGCTATTTCCGGTGGATAATCTGCGCCGCCGCTTTGCTTGCCATTGTAAGCGTCCTGCCTTCCACCATGAGCCGCGCAGCCTGGATAGCCGGGTTTTCCGGTTCGGCGCTCATAATCCTGTGCCGCTATCTCCCAAGAATAAAAAGAAATCTGTCCGCCTGTTTCGTACGGCATAAACCGGTAATATGGATTGCCTCGGCATTGTTCGTTTTGATTGCCGGGGCATCGCTTGCCGGCATTTACTCTCTCAAGAAAGATTCGGCCGACGGGCGCGCGCTGATATGGAAAATTTCCTCCGGTATTATTGCCGACCATCCCATGGGTGCAGGTATCGGCCGTTTCGCAAGCCATTACGGAGAATATCAGATTCGTTATTTCTCCAATTCCCGGGCAGCTGATTCAAAAGAGGGAGTAGTAGCCGGCAATCCGGAATATGCTTTCAATAAATATATACAAATAGCCGTAGAACAGGGTATCCTCTCTTTTGTAATCTTCGCTCTGCTGTCGCTATCGGCGCTTTACACAGGAATAAGGCGCGGAAAGCATGCAGCGACAGGCGCGTTGCTGTCTCTGCTGGTCTTTGCGTTCTTCTCCTACCCTTTCAGCTTGCTGCCCTTCCTGATTGCCTTTGCAGCTCTTTTGGCTCTGTGTATCACAGGCGGAAGCAGTAGCGAAGTCGCCTGCATAAATATTCCTCCTCTTGTTTCTGTGGCATTGTCGGGCTTGCTATTGATTGCGGTTTCATTCCTGCTCTACCGCCAATACCCGGTTTATAAAGCTTATCGGGAATGGAAGACAATGAAGATGATGAATAACGTAGGAATGGATAAAGAAACAGTGCCCATTTATCAAAAAAATTATATATATTTAAGGCATGAAAGTTCGTTCCTGTTCGAATATGCACAATGTCTAAACAGATTAGGACGACACAAAGAGAGTAACCAAGCTTTGACTGAAATGAAAAACATAAGCTGCGACCCGATGGTACACAATAGTAATGGGACGGAATTTCCAGTCTATGAAAAAATACAGAGAAGCAGAAATGTGTTTTCTGAAATCAACACGAATGGTTCCCAGCCGCCTCTACCCTCACTACCTGCTAATGAAACTTTACAAAGAGCAGGGAGATACCCTGAAAATGAAGAAGACAATTGTTATTTTGCTGCAAAAAAAGCCCAAAGTAGATTCGCCGGCTGTCCGGGACATGAAAGAAGAAGCGAAGAAGCTCCAGAGATTAATAGCCTCCTCCTCTCCTCCGAAAAAGGAGATGGGGAACAGCAAAATACGGAAGAGTAGAGACCGATAATTAACACAAGCAGCTTGCCCGCTGGAGTTATCCCCACAACGAAATAGAAAGACATAAAATTTACAAATACATTTATCACATCCATGAAAGATTATTTAATAACCGTCATTGCTTTATTCCTGTTAACAACCGCTTGTTCAAAAGAAAAACCAAAGGATGCGGAACAGAAACCTTACAGTCAGGCAAAAGATGACAAGCCGGTTTCAGTGAAAGCAATAAAGGTACAAGAGATGGACTTTCACTATGAATTGCTGTCGAACGGGATTATCAATGCCATGCGAAAGGCCGACCTGCGGTTTGAACCTGTGGGCATTATTGCCCGGATTCATGTAAAAAACGGCACATTTGTCAGGCAGGGACAGCTGATTGCAGAACTGGACAAATTTAAGCTAGAGCACAACCTACGGGAAGCTGAGGTTGCCAAAGAAAAAGCATATCTCGAATTGCAGGACGTACTTATCAGCCAGGGATATTCCCTGAAAGATTCGGCAAACATTCCGGCGCAGGTAATGAAAATAGCCCGCATCAGAAGCGGTTACAACAACAGCAATAACAGCTACATACTAGCTCGTTACAACCTCAGCAAAGCCAATTTGTATGCTCCTTTTGCCGGCATAATAGCCAACTTGAGCAGTAAAGAGTTCAACAACACCGGAAGCGAAGCTTTTTGCTCCGTAATCGATAGCCGCACACCGGAAGTGGTCTTCAAAGTGCTTGAAAGCGAAGTATCCTTGCTCCATACAGGCGACAAAGTCGTGGTATCGCCCTTCTCTTCTGCCGAACGCGAAGTTTCGGGTACGGTCTCGGAAATCAATCCGGTGATAGGTGCCAACGGTATGATTCAGGTAAAAGCGATTGTTTCAAACCCCGACAATACATTTTTTGAGGGAATGAATGTACGGGTCAGAGTACAACGGATGCTCGGTAAACGCATCGTCGTACCCAAGTCGGCGCTGGTACTGCGCACCAACCGAAAAGTGATCTTCACCTCGAAAAACGGCAAAGCAATGTGGAACTATGTAGAAACAGCACAGGAAAACTCCGACAGTTATGTGGTCACGAAAGGCATTCAACAGGGAGACAGTGTGATTTTCGATGGAAACCTGAATTTGGCTCACGAGAGTCCGATCCGGATAAGTAAGTGAATTTTAGAAAAACAAAATGACTGAATTTCGAGCAACGGCTCTTTTTACGTTCTACCTCTTATGATCAAATTTCTTATCAAGCACCCGATATCTGTGTTCATGGTATTTACCGCCTTGTTTATAATAGGCATCGTGACTTACATGAATATTCCGGTTTCCCTTTTGCCGGACATTCCTATTCCGCAAATCACAGTCCAGCTCTCATCTTCCAACACTTCGGCACGGGAGTTGGAAAACACAGCTGTGGAGCCGATACGCAACCAACTGCTGCAAGTATCCAGGGTACGGGATATTCGTTGTGAAACCCGCGACGGAAATGCGATTATCCACCTCGATTTCGACTACGGAACAAACATCGATCTGGCTTTCATCGAAGTGAATGAGAAAATAGACGCGGCCATGAATTATTTCCCGAAAAACATGAACCGCCCTCGTGTTATTAAAGCAAGTGCCACAGATATTCCGGTTTTCAACATCTACCTGACCCTGCGTTCGGAAAAAAACTATCCGGAAACAAATATGGACAAGTTCATCGAATTGAGTGATTTTGCGGAATCAGTCATTTGCCGGCGTTTCGAACAGTTGAAGGAAGTCGCGATGGTTGACCTCTCCGGACAGATCAGCAAACAAATCCGAATCTCGCCCGACATGCCTCTTCTTGAAACCAGCGGCATCACCCTGGATGATATTGAAAACGCACTCAAAAGCAATAATACCGATCCGGGAAGTATGACTGTCCGTGACGGGTACTATGAATATATTATCCGGTTTATGTCCGTATTGACAACCATCGAAGATATAGAAAACATTCCTATTCGCAAGAACGAGCGCATCTACCTCCTAAAAGATATAGCGCAAGTGAAATTGATGCCGCAAGAAGAGAAAGGCCTTGTCCTTTACAACGGACAAAGAGCTATTGTTTTGTCTGTTATCAAGCAATCGGAAGAAAACATGAACAATATGCAGCGTTCGCTCAACAGAGTTGTCGAACAGTTTCGCAAAGATTTTCCCGATGTAACGTTCAGTGTGACACAAAATCAAACCGAATTGCTCGATTATACCATCAGCAACCTGAAGCAAAACCTGATTCTGGCTTTTATATTTGTCTTTCTCGTATCGGTTATTTTCCTGAAAGACGGCAGGTCGTCCATCATTATCGGTATCAGCCTGTTCGTCTCCTTAGTGATCAGTCTTTTATTCTTCTATCTGTTCAAAATATCGCTGAACGTAGTCTCTCTCACAGGATTGATTCTTGCTTCCGGCATGATGATCGACAGTTCCATCATTGTGACCGACAACATCGGGCAATACCGGCGCAAGGGATTGACTCTGGAGGAAGCCGGAGTGAAGGGAACCAACGAGCTGATTGCCCCGATGCTAAGCTCCGTCCTGACCACTATCTCCGTATTTGTCCCGCTGATATTCCTGAGCGGAATAGCAGGTGCCATCTTCTTCGATCAGGCTTTTTCGGTTACCATCGGATTATTGGTTTCCTATCTCACCGGTATTACGTTCATGCCGGTACTCTATAAAGTAGCTTATTCTCTGAAAATAAAGAAAAAACAGGTAGCAAAACCCGAGATAAAGACATCCTCAGACAACCAATCGTCTTTAGCGGAAAGGATCTACGATAAAGGAATTGAATGGACATTCAACCATAAAATACTAATTACAATCACCATGTTGCTGGTATTTCCTCTTTGTGCCTATCTGTTTTTCATTATAAAAAAAGAGAAAATGCCTGATATAAAGCAAAATGAGATCATTGTCAATGTGGATTGGAATAAGAATATCCATGTAGATGAGAACAACCGCCGGTGTATCTCTTTTCTGAAGGAAACAGCGGGATTCTATCGGGAAGCAGCCGTACTCGTGGGAGAACAGCAATTTATGTTAAACAGGGAAGGCCTCAAAATGATGACCGAAGCAGAGTTTTACATGAAGACAAGCTCTTCCGACAGTGTGAATGCCTTGAAAAAGCAGGTAGAAGATTTTTTCAGGAAGCAGTATCCGACTGCCAAAGTTTCGTTTGCTCCTGCCGGAACTATTTTTGAGAAAATATTCTCAACCGGCGATGCCGAATTAGTCGTTGAGTATTATGCCAAAGATAAAAAACGGGAAGTGACAAAACAGGAAGTAGATACCATTCGGGAAAGCCTAAGCCGGCTAACAGCCGAAAAGCCCCTTAGCCCCTCGTTTCAGGAACAAATCAACCTGCATATCAACCGGGAAAAGCTGTTGTTGTACGGTGTTTCTTACGAGCTGGTATATAAAACTCTGCGTACGGCATTCAAAGAGAACAAGTTTGCTACACTTCGCTCTCAGCAGGAATATCTTCCTATTTTGCTGGCAAGCGATTCCAAGAGCGACATATACACGACTCTGAATGAGACACTCGTGGAAGTATCGGTAAATGAAGACAAACGTAAAAACAAACTGCCATTAAGTACTTTTGTCGGGATGTACAAGGGCGAAGACCTGAGAACCATCGTCTCCGGAAAGGCAGGCACACACATCCCTTTCTACTTTTATAACCAGGATGACATAGAAAAAAAGATAGAGAAAATCAAGGAGGCCGGTTCCGGAAACAAGGAATGGGAAATCGGATTTTCGGGAACTTATTTCTCCAACCGGAAAATGCTCGGTGAAATGCTGGCTATCCTCTGTGTGTCTATCCTGCTGATGTATTTTATCCTCACAGCTCAATTCGAAGATTTCAAACAACCCTTTCTCGTGTTGCTGGAATTACCCATCGACATTGCCGCGGCATTGATCCTGCTCCTGCTCCTTGGGCATTCGCTCAACCTGATGTCCGCTATCGGGATTGTAGTTACTTGCGGGATCATGATCAACGACTCCATTCTCAAAGTGGATATCATCAATCAATTGCGCAGAGAAGGGCTTGGACTGATGGATGCCATCCATACGGCAGGAAGACGACGTTTGAAAGCCATTCTAATGACAAGCCTTACCTCTGTGGTCTGCATGGCTCCTTTGATGTTCAGCAGCGATCTTGGATCTGAGCTAGAGAAACCTTTGGCCATTGCGACCATCGGCGGAATGATTATCGGTACGCCGGTCAGCCTGTTTGTCGTGCCTTTGGCTTATTGGTGGTTATATAGAAAAGATGAAAAAAAACCGTAATGCGATGAAAACAATACAAACAATCAAAACTCTTATCGGAATCCTCCCCCTTGTTTTGCTGACTTTCCAGGCGAAGCTGCATTCGCAGAACCTCAACCTCAGCCTTCAGAAAAGCATCGACATAGCCTCGGACAGTTCTTTACAAGCATACATCAATAAGAACCGGTATATGTCAAGCTATTGGGAATATAAATCCTACAAAGCGGCTAGGCTGCCTTCGGTGGTACTCAACATGACTCCTTTACGATACAATCGGGATTTCACTCAACGCTATGATTCGGAATTGAATGTGGATGTATATAAACAACAACAATCGCTGTATTCCTACGGAAATGTATCTGTCATTCAGAATTTGGATCTGACCGGCGGCACTTTTTTTATGAATTCTTCGCTGAGCCGTTACCAAAACTATGGCGAATATTCATACACACAGTTCAATACAGTTCCCGTGCAGGTCGGATATTCACAGTCGCTTTTCGGATTCAATCGATTCAAGTGGCAGAAAAAAATCGAACCCTTGAAGTTTGACAAAGCACAAAAACAATTTCTTTATTCCCGTGAACAAATATCAGAGACCGTGATTAGCCATTTCTTTGATTTGGCTTTTACAAAGCTGGAATACGAAATGGCGCGGGAAACAGTCGGCTCCTCCGACACTCTTTATCGTATCGGGCAAAAACGGCAGGAAATCGCGAGCATTTCCCAATCGGATCTGCTCACATTGAAACTGGATGCCGTAAATGCCTCCAACTCTCTCAAAAATGCGGAAACAGCTCATCAGAGATCCGAATTCAGCTTCCTGAAATACCTGAGCTTACCGAATGAGACTTCACTCCATTTGGAAATTCCTGATGCTCCTGTTGCAATCATTATATCGGTGGATGAAGCTTTGAAATATGCCCGGGAAAACAACCCCCGTTACCTGGAGTACAGACAACGGCTCTTGGATTCGCAGAGAGAGCTTGAGCAGACGAAAAAGACTTCCAATTTCAATGCAGACCTCTCACTGAGTATCGGATACAACCAAGCAGCCAACAAACTCTTTAACGCCTACAAAGCACCTCTGGAACAGGACATTATCTCTTTCAGCCTGTCTATTCCTTTATTGGATTGGGGAGTAAGAAAAGGCAAAGTAAATATGGCTATTAATAATCTGAATGTCACCAAACTGTCCATTAAGCAGGAAGAGCAGGAGTTAGAGCAGGAAGTGATTGTAACCGTCAGGGAATTCAACATCCAACAATCGCTTCTTTCGTCGGCAAAAGAAGCCGTGAAGTTGGCAACACTGGCCTATCAGACAACCAAAGAGCGCTTTATTATCGGAAAAGCCGACTTAAACAGCCTTACCCTTTCGCTCAACAGACAGAATACAGCTCAACGCAACTACATTAGCAGCCTGCGATCGTATTGGCTTAGTTATTACAAGCTACGAAGGCTGACACTGTATGATTTTTTCAAAAAAGAAGAGCTGTCTGTCGATTTCAAAACAATTGAACGTCAGGCTGGCAGCTGATTACCATTCAGCAGCCGTATCCATATAAACAGCATAAAACCAACTATTTCAAGACAATGCGTAAAGAGCCTTCACACTTCTCTATGATTCTGGTGTTTGCCTGCCTGACATTGCTCGGATTCTTTTTTATCCCTCAGCTTTCGTTCAAGCTAAACCCTTCCCGCAAGCAGCCGGTAGTAAATGTTTCCTTCAATATGAGCGGACAATCGCCACGTGTTGTAGAAATGGAAGTCACTTCCAAGTTGGAAGCTATGCTCAATCGCATACGGGGAGTAGAATCCATTCACTCGTATTCCGGCCAGGGAAAAGGGCATGTAGCAGTTCGTTTGTCTGAACATACAGATCCGGAAATGGTTCGGTTCGAGATATCCACCATTATAAGGCAAGCCTGGGCATCATTGCCCGAGGGGGTGAGCTATCCGAGAATACAGATAGCCGGAGGCCGGGAAAGCAAGAACAACGACTTCTTGAAATATACGATTAATGCTCCATACACATCTGCACAGATAAAAGAATATATAAGCGGCAATATACAGGATAAACTAGCCATGATGAAAGGCGTGCACAGCGTAGATGTATATGGAGCGGGGAAATATATCTATAAATTGGAATATGACTACAGGCTCCTGCAAGCCCATCAGGTGAGTGTGGAAGATATACAACAGGCAATCCGAGCTTATACAGGCGATGAATTTCTCGGACTGGCAGAATTGACGGCAGACAATTCAGGACAATATATCCGCGTATGCCTGACGCCCGAACAAAACAATGAGAAATTTGATCCGTCCTCCATACAAGTGGTCAACAAAGGGGGAACAATCCTTCGTCTCGACCAGCTTGTCAAAACCAGGTATGAGGAAGAAGAGGCATCCGGTTTCTACCGGATTAACGGAATGAACTCCATTTTCCTGACAGTCGCTGCCGACGAAAATGCCAATCGCCTAACCCTGAGCCGGGCCGTACAAATGCGCCTGAATCAGCTCATTCCATCACTTCCTCCGGGATATGAATTTCACAAGACCTATGATGAAAGTGAATACTTGGGCAAAGAACTCAATAAAATCTATCTGCGTTCGGGATTGACCTTATTGATACTCCTGGTGTTTGTTTTTGCTGTGTACCGCAACATCAGGCACTCCATGATAATCATCCTTTCCCTGATATGTAATCTTTCCATCGCATCTATTATCTATTACCTGTTGCACATTGAGATACATTTGTTTTCTCTTGCCGGGCTAACCATTTCAATCACTTTGATTATCGATAATTTCATTATCATGTCCGATCAGATTATCCGTCAGGGAAACCGCAATGTATTCTTAGCTATTCTGACAGCGACACTAACCACAATCGGTGCTCTGAGTGTGATCTTCTTCCTGGATAATAGCATCCGGTTAAATCTTTTAGATTTTACGCTCGTCGTTATTCTGAATCTGACACTTTCGCTGATAATTGCACTGTTGCTTGTCCCGACATTAATAGCAAAACTCAATCCGCCTCGCAAGAAAAAGCAGCCTTCACGCCGGATTTTATGCTCAGGACAGAGAAAGAAGAGAATACTGGTATGGCTTAACAGCGTCTATGTACGAATTATCCAACTTTCCCAGGGACGAAAGATGCGAATCGGCATCCTTACGTTTGTCATACTCTCTTTTGGTATTCCGGTATTTTTACTTCCGGAACAGCTGGGAGTAGAAAAGAATAAATCGGAAATGCCGGAAACGGTGGAGGATAACAAATACATACGCCTTTATAACAAAACCCTGGGCAGTGCATTTTACAGAGAACACATGAAGCCCGTGACCAATATACTCCTTGGAGGCAGTATGAGGTTGTTTGCCCAAAAGGTGAAAAGCGGTTCCTATTCGTCAGAGGAACGCAGCGAAACAATGCTCTACGCAAATGCATCTTTGCCCAATGGCTCAACCATAAAACAAATGGATGCGCTGATCGGGAGAATGGAAACTTACATATCTTCATATAAGGAAATCAAACAGTTTGAAACAACAATTGAAAGCGGACAAAGGGCAAACATACGAATACTGTTCAAAGATGAATATCAGCAGGGACCATTTCCATATATACTGTATTCGAAATTAGTGTCCAAGGCACTGGAACTCGGAGGCGGAAGCTGGTCGGTCTATGGCGTTGGCGACGGATTCAACAACGATGTAAAAGAACAGGCGGGTTCCTCCCGGATAAAACTGTTCGGATACAACTACGACATGCTTCACTCTCTGGCCCTGCAACTGCGTGATTCCCTGCTGCAACACCGCCGGATAAAAGAAGTGAGCATCGCATCGGAATTTAGTTGGTACAAAGACGATTATTCGGAGTTTGTTCTGGACATAGACAAGGAGAAACTGGCTCAGGCAAATCTGTCGCCGGTTCACCTCTATGCAGGGCTTATACCGATATTCCAGCGCAATGCTTTTGTCGGAAACCGAATCGAAAACGGAAGAACCATTCCTGTCATCTTGTCGTCCCAACAAGCAAATGAATTGGATATCTGGAACCTGGTGCATTATCCGGGAAGGACAAACCAGGCTGATTTTAAGTTGTTAGCGGTTGCAAATCCGGAAAAATCGCAGATGCCTCAGGAAATATCGAAAGAAAATCAGCAATACAAACTCTGTCTGCAATACGAATATATCGGAAGTTATGTACAGGCAAAGCATGTGATGACCCGCCATATCGACAACTTCAATGCCTCTGCTCCGCTTGGGTATAAAGCCGAGAGCGATACTTTTCGTTTCTGGTGGGAACAAGGGAATCCCCATAAATATTGGTTACTGGGACTGGTATTTGTGATTATTTTCTTTACCTCCGGCATTCTTTTCAATTCCATCCGTCAACCGCTGATCATTCTGTCCATTATTCCGGTTTCCTTTATCGGAATATTCCTTACATTCTATTTTTTCGACATCCGTTTCGATCAGGGAGGATTCGCTGCCTTTGTTTTATTGTCGGGATTGTCTATCAATGCGAATATTTATTTGATTGAAGAGTATAACCGTACGCGGAGGAGGCACCCGAACATGTCTTCTACGAGAGCCTATATAAAGGCATGGAATGCTAAAATCACGCCAATCTTCCTGACTATATTTTCGACTGTTATCGGATTCATTCCTTTTATGGCAGGGAGCCTGAAGGAATCGTTCTGGTTTCCATTGGCTGCCGGAACATCGGGTGGATTGCTGGTGTCGTTTCTGGCATTATTCCTTCTCTTGCCCATGTTTCTGGGAATAGGAAAAAAGAACCGACGCTAAACAAGTATGCATATCTTTTCGACAATAAAGGCTTTACGCATCCCCGAAGCAGGGTAAATAAAGAAAATATTATTTCATCTCTTACCCCTGTAAAAGCTCTCCGTTGTTGGATTTTCATCCCATTGTTGTATGATGTCCCTCTATGAGTGTCTTATAAGAAATAGTCGTTAACCATTGGTTTAACCTGACGAATAACGAGTTCTGAACTTCAGCCATTTATCCTATTAAAAAAAATGCAAATTCGGAGATAAGGCATACCGGATAAGTTTAATTTTCCCTTACTTAAAAAAACGCCCGTAAGCGCCTAAATAGAAGCAGGATACGAGCGATTATCAATAGTTCAACAAGACAATAGTAAGATTATTTCATTTCCCTATTCTGTAAATCCTCGCTCAGTCATTCTCTCTGCATTCACAAACAAGGCCATTCCCGATTTCAACCGCCGAAAGTTTTCTTTTTCATAGAAACTTTCCTTACCGGGAGTCGCATATAAAATGAAATTGCAATGAGGTGTCTGTTCTTTGAGGTGTCTGACGATCAATCGACCAAGACCTTTTCCCTGATAATCGGGAGAAACAGCAACATCATAAATGGCTGATTGGTACTCTCCGTCAGAAATAGCCCTGCCCATACCAATTAAAAGCGCTCCATCGTATACAAAAATAACAGAATGACTCCGGTGAAAAGCCCGCTCGTGTACTTCTGCCGTAAAAAAAGCCATGCCTGCTTGTTTCAATAGTGCTGTTACTTTTTCCCAATCCACATTTTGGGTGTCTGTTTTTATCTGTAATTCCATATTTCTTCTTCTAATTCAATTTTATTTACTTATTTATTATTACGGGATAGGTGAAATTCCTCGCTTTTAAGCTGAAAACATGTATATGAAGTCGTTCTACACAATTATTTTAATGTATGCAAATTCCCATATTATTTATTTTCAGCATTCTATATATACTGACTACTTCATTGCGAGCACTTCCTCAAATTAAATTCGATAAGTAATTCTATAAAATCAGATCCATGCGTTCAACTCAACATACATCTCATTTTCAACCACCGACATATTTACTTTCCATTTATTACAAATATTCCTTACATTAAACGAGCTATTTCCTTAAACAATCCGAGATATAATAAAGGAGGAATTATAGCACTTCCCCAAATTATTTCGCCATATACCGAAAACGACTTATTCTTTTAGGTAAAACCGGTGCAAATAAGTTTCCGTAATACCTGTTTCTTTATTTTCCGGAGAATATAGCCTTATCGGACTTTTAACTTGGTAATGGCTTCCTCAGCACCTTTAGGCGTATGGCTCATTCATTTATTCTGGAAACATGATTCCAGATCTATATTAAAGCAAAAACACATCCGCAATATACATCGCTCTGCAGACCCTGCTAAAGATACAAAAACTATTGGTTATCCCACTTTCAAACAGAGAGAGCATGCCGGAACCGCATTTAAAAATATTATTTAAAACACAAAAAACTCCTGAGGGAGCCTGTCTCCTTTATAATTCTTCATTATGTTTGAATCGTTAATATTTTTTGAAAGGCGGAAGATAGATTAGAGTATTGCTTATGTCTTTCGTTTTTCAATTATAAAATATTGAATATTGGCTATATACATATACATTATTGGGATATAAACACAACCAAACAACCGAAATCTATACCCATGTAACAACGCAGAGTATACAGAATATAAAATCATCGTTTGATAATTTGGATTTGTGAAATGAAAAACAGATATTTGTGAAACGTGATATAATTTAACCAAAAGTTTATACTATTTCCAAAATAAAGATATATTGTGAATGAAAATTTCACTAATAAGTAAGTTAGCGGTCACCCTATAATGAACTGCGAAGAAAAATGAACATCATTGAATGAAAGAACAAATTCAAAATTACTTAGACCAAATATATTCCGAAATTCAGGAACAATATTCTGACGAAATCAATTTAAAAAAAACTGATTTTAAAGAGTATAGCATATTTGATTTTGCTAACTTTCATTTGATTTACCAATATATCCTTGATGATAGTTCAAAAAAAAAGGATTTTTTCATAAGTATTTCGGAAGACGAATATAGAGATAATTTTTTTAGTTCAATTTTTCATTCAATTGTTCTAATCAAACTCTATAAAAACTTTTTCAATTACAAACATTCTTTGCCAACATTAATTAAAGGAGATTTAATTTACAAAAAACACAATAGAGAACATCGAATTTTTATAGTCAAAGATTCTTATGAAACAGGAGTGAAAATAAATTTCCGTTTTCCAAGAAAGAATGAAATTGGTATTTGTGATTTTTTCCAAGAACGATTTCAATTTACAAAGTTGAATCCAAATTTGGTAGACAACAAAAATGCAGCCAAGAACATGGATGCTTATCGTGCTTTTTTGACGTCTAATTTTAGCGAAAACTTTCCTTTTATTACCGATTTTAAAAATCGAACATTGGTAATTGCTGAAAAGCAATTTTTCAAAGAAAGTAAATTTTTACCGATTAGATATACAAATAAAAACGGAAAAATCAGCAATGATTTACCCTTTTTTAGTTATTTGGTTGAATGTTGCAATGACTTCAATTCTGCACAAAATTTTCTTTTAAACGAAAACCTGCAATTCGACGAAATAATTATCATTGGTGATGCTAAATATCGAAATACTTTTGATTTCATTCTGCAAGAGAAATACAGAGAAAAATACAAGAACATTATTGTAATTGGAACAGAAAAGCCAAATTCAGAAAATCAATTTATAGAATGGCGGTGGTCAAATGACGAGATTAAAATAGCAAACAATGAATCGCCAAATGATATGATAAAAGTTAGTTTAACTGATAGTATACTTTATGCGTTGTTTTTAGAACTATCATCTGAAATTCAGAAAATCAAAGATGAAAGTAAGGTAAATCTTGCCTTCATTTTAAAATACACGAATTTTTTTCTCAGAATGATTTTGGTAAACACAAACTTGTCAAAAGGAATTTTCCAAGAGTATTTAGACCGACTTAACTGCTACTTTCAAAGCGAAACATTTTCAGAAGAATTGAACACTCTTTTTTACGAGAATAATATTTATAATCCTGATGTTATTAGTGATTACGCAAAACGAATTTTTAATGTATTTTCAGGAATTTCAAATGCATTAGGAAATAAAAATTTAAAGTGGGATTATATAAAACAAAAAGCCAAAGAGGATAAAACAAAAACGATTTACTTAGTCGTAGAAAAGAAAAATTACGATGCTATTCATAATCAAATACAAAACGAAAGAATCACGAATATTCGTTTAATAAGTGATAAACGAATAGATAATTCACAACTATACTTAGATAAATGGTTAAATGATAAGCAAAATTCTCAAAATAAATTAGTGATAATTCCATACATGAACAACATGGAACTATACACGAAAATTAAAACCATAAAAGGTCGCTGCGAAATTCTTTGTTATGAAAATTTAGATGAAATTTCTTTTGACAATGTTGAACAGAACTACCAAAATCAGGAAAAAGTAAAATTAAACCACAAGGATAGACTCCAATTTTTCAAAGTGAATTTCACGCATTCGGAAGAAATGAAAAAGCGAGATTTGGATGGTGTTTTTTCTTTTGATTTGAACAATGAAAATTTTAAAAACAATCCGTATGAAACTATTGATTTACCAAAAGAAAGAGCTATTTATGAAATTCATTTTTCTGACGGAACAGTGGATAAATTTGATTCTTCAAAGGGTGTGTTTTTAATCGAGAACGGCAAACAAATTAAAACAACAATCGGTGAACTCTACAGCACCGCCACAATTAGATTTTATCAAAACAACAGTAAAGAAGAGTTTGAAAAAATTCTTAAAATCTTTGATACAGACAATCTATTAGATTCCTTTGATGAATACTCTAATAGCTGGAAAAAAACATTGAAAGACTTATCTTCAAAATTTAATAGTACTGAAAATTTATATAACTCATTATTTACTTCGTTCAAAATAAATTACAACACATTCCGGAATTATTTCGACGAAAATTCAACAACAAGATTTCCGAGAGTAAAAACCATGGAACTTATTCGGAATTTTTGTTTGAATAACAACTACACAAACGAGTTAATTGTAAATGAATTTGACAAATTCAAAGTGTATTCTAAAAAAGACCATTCCATAAGACAACAGGCAGGGAAAATACTAGGCAGTGATTTGTTGGATTATGTTGCTTCAAACAAAGAAGAAAAAAGTGATTCATTAAAGAAATTGCCGAATGAAATTTTAGAGAAACTGACAGCAACAATTCAAGAAAAAACCGTAATTAAAAAAACTTTGGTAGATGAATAACTACGTTAATGAGCCAAGATTGATATTTCGGGATACAATCAAGAATAACTTGATTGGTCCCGGTTCTGATGTTTTTATTTCCGATATTGAAAACGAAATAATTTCTGATTATCCATTGAGTAGATACTATTCGGGGATTTTATTTCCTGAACGTGATATGGAAGTTTCTGTTGGAGAGAAAGAAACAAATGATGCAAATGCAGAAATAGAAGATGACAATCTTGAAACGAACCTACAATTTGCAGACAAAAGTGATGATGATTTGGACGAAGATATAGGAAAAAGTAAAAATATAGAACCTGAAAAAGAATATTCAGAAGCGAATCAATATTTTCCAACAAATTTTGGTTTAACTTTTTGTGTTCCTAAAGACGCAAAAAGTTTAAAAGTAACTTTTAACTATGCAAAATACATTCAAATTGAACCAACCGCTGCAACAATAGAAATTGAAGAAAATGATTTTAAAAAGTTCTCTGAAAATCCATACAATTCTGTTACTAAATACTTCAAGTATGAGAGTGGTCTAATGTCTTTAAACAAAGAAGAGTTTGACAAAGGTGGGTTATCTGTTCGTAATTACAGAAATAAATTCAAAGAAAACGTACAACAAAGAGAATTAATTGACAGTGTTGCATACAAAAAAGGCGAATTATTATTGGGACGACTTTGGAAAAGAGTAAAAAAAGAGCCTGTAATTATTGAATTAAACCTAATGGAGATTAATACCGATGAATCGAAAGAATATCCATTAGATAAAAATCAAGAAGATAATTCAATTGTTACATGCTATTACAAGAAAATTTACGAAACGCATTATGGAAAATTCATAAAAATTTTGTTAGCAAATAGACTGAATCATCCCAAAAACAGATTTTCTTTTGGCAATGAACTTTTAAATACAAAAGCAATTTTTCAAGGCGAAATCTCAATTTCGGGTATAACGTTTTTGCCATACAAACAACTTTCTGAAACAAACCCATTTGACGAAGAATTAAACTTAATCAATTTTCAATATAGAAATGAACATTCTTTCGCAATTGGACACGGTTGTGCCGTTACTTGGAACGATGACAAAAATCCAACAGAATTAAAAACCACGTTTTTACCCGAAGTTGATATTAAGAATTACAGTAACGCTTTTAAAGATTCATTTCCACAAGAATTGAAGGAAATAACTGAGCTGAAAAAACTTTCAATTTGGACTGACTTAGATAAATCGACAATCATTCAAAAATTAAAACTCTTTGCCGAAGAATATAAAAATTGGATAACAACTCAAGAACAAACAAATGCTGAAGCTAATTACAAAAAATCTTTAAATACCATTTTAGAAAAACAAAATAAAACTTATGAAAGACTAATCAAAAACATAGAGTTTCTAAATAAAAATGAAACAGCTTTTAAATCTTTTTTGTTGGCAAACACAGCAATGTATATTCAAATGCTGATTTCTAAAAAAGAATTATTTGGCAAGAAGGGTGTTGAACTATTTGAAATTGACAAAAAAATTAATTATTGTGACTTAGACTTTTTTAAAAATCACACATTCGACCCTAATTACAGACCTTTTCAGTTAGCGTTTTTTCTTTTGAATCTTGAATCAATAATCATAGAAGATTCTGAAGATAGAAATAATATTGTTGATTTGCTTTGGTTTCCAACTGGAGGTGGTAAAACAGAAGCATATTTAGCAATTACTGCTTTCACAATAATCAGTAGAAGGATCATACATGGAAAAGACTCTGGCGGAGTCTCTGTAATAATGAGATACACATTAAGATTATTAACAGCACAACAATTTGAAAGAGCAACAAAATTGATTCTTTCGTTAGATTTTTTAAGGAGATTTTTTAAACCAAATGAAGAATACTTTTTCGGAGATAATAAAATTTCGATAGGAATGTGGGTTGGGGCATCAACAACACCAAATTCATATACAGATGCCCGAACAATTTTTAAAAAAGTATTCGACGAAATTACAAAACTAAACAACAATAAAACAGGTGATTATCATAAAGCAAACACGTTTCCAATTACCAATTGTTCTTGGTGTGGTTGTAATTTGGTTTCAAAAAATCTTTCGGAAAAATTTGATTTGGGATACAAAGCTACTGACAAACTATTCTCAACGAATTGTTTAAATTCAGATTGTGCATTTAGTCCAGAACTTCCAATTTATTTTGTAGATGATAAAATTTATCAAAATCCACCTACATTGCTTTTTGCTACAGTAGATAAATTTGCTATGCTTTCACATAGAGAAGAAGGACATCATCTTTTTAATTCTTTAGATGATAAAAAATTACCACCTGACTTAATTATTCAAGATGAATTGCATTTATTGAGTGGCCCTTTAGGTTCAATCACGGGTTTATATGAATCAATCGTTGAATTACTTTCTACAAAAGGAAAAAGAAAACCAAAAATCATTACTTCAACGGCAACAACAAGAAACACCGAACAACAAGTCGCTATGCTTTATGGAAATAGAGCGTTGAATATTTTTCCACCAATGGGCGTAACCTATGACGATAACTTTTTTTCTTACGTTTCTACTGAAAGTAAAAGAAAACACATCGGCTTTATGCCAACAGGAAAAACAGCACTAAATTCGCAAATACGAATTTTAGGAAATTTACTTTTATCACGAATAGAATTATTTAAATATTACCGAGTAAAAGAAAATTTGTCACAAGAAGAAGCAATTAGCAGAGAAAATAATTCTTGGACAATCGTTTCATTTTATAATAGTTTACGAGATGTTGGAAAGGTTTATAACAAAATTCCTGCGGAAATTTCTGATTTCTTAAAACTATTACACAGCCGCTATCAGCTAAACAAACAAGTTTACGGTTTTAATTATTTCGGACTTACAGGTAGAACAAAAGAATTGACAAGTCGAATTGAAAGTAATTCTATCAAAAAACTATTAAACGAATTAGAAATGCCGTTTAATTTAATTGCAAAAGATGGTATGAACTTCGTTCAAAATGCAGTTGATCTAGTTTTGGCGTCAAATATGTTTTCAGTTGGTATTGACATTGAGCGATTGAATGTAATGCTGATGAATGGACAACCTAAAAATGTGGCTGAATACATTCAAGCATCAAGCCGTGTAGGCAGGAAAAACAAAGGAATAGTTATAAATTTATTAGATGCTAATCGTTCAAGAGATAAATCGTATTTTGAGAATTACGTTCCTTTCAATAATGCTTATTACAAGTTTGTTGAACCACTCAGTGTAACACCATTTACAGAAATTGCTTTAGACAAGGTTTTAGCAAGTTTGTTGGTTTGTTTTGTCAGACATAAACAAGGTTTGTATTTAGATAAGCGGGCAAAAGAGTTTACAGGAAATTACAAAGAACTTGAAACGTTTATTTCTGAACGAATCAAAAACAAAAAGCAGTTGGAATACGCTTTGGGGAAATTAAAAATTCTATCTGAGAAATGGGCATCAAAAGAAGGCGATTTGACATACAAAATTCTGATTAAAAAAATGTCCGATTTAGATGATTGGAGTTTAATGATGTCAATGAGAGAAATAGATACAAACAGCATTGTGAAAATAATACACAGATAATGGGACAATTTGAGCAAATACAAACAAGAAAAGCCATTAGTTCTTATGGTGGTGTTGGTTCTATTATAGAAACACGAGACGGTTCTATATTGATTGACAATTTTAACGAATGGCCATTTTTCCAAACCATAAATGGGAAATTTGAGGAACATAATTTTATCATTGATAAAAGATTTAAAAACCGATTAAGTAGATACTTTCAAGAATTAGAGCACTTGGTAAAAATTCCAGTTAATGGTTTAAAACAAGGTTTTAAACCAGAGAATCAATTTGCTTTTTTATCTGCCAAATATTTTCCCGAATGGTTTTATTGTAAGAATTGTAATCGTTTTGACAGAATTGATAAATGGAAAAGTAATTGGGAAAACAACGTTAATTCGGAACATAAAGATAATTTTTATCCGCCAAAGTGCTATAGTTGTTATGTTAAAAACAGAGATAAAAAGAGAAAGTTTTATGATTTAGAACAAATACGATTTATTCTAACATCACCTAACGGTGAAATTGCTGATGTTCCTTGGGATAAATGGGCACTGTTTTTAAATAGTAGAAAAAAAGACAATAAAAAAGAATCCAACGAAACAATAACTAACGAAGAAGAAATCATTACGCTTGCAAATATTCAAGTTCCAGAAGATGCAATTTTTGAATATGTAACATCTGAAAAATTAGATGATTTAAAAGGTATTTGGATAATTGCGAAAAGAAAAAACGGTGAACAGTTAAATTTCACAACGCTTTCTGGTTTGTTCAATTTAAGAGTAAAAATTCAAGATTTATTACCCAACACAAAAGAAACAGATATTTTATTTAAACCCGTTATTCGTTCAAGTAATAGCGTTTATTATCCAAACATTTTATCCAGTATTTATATTCCTGCAAATGATGAATTGAATGAATATTCAATAAACTTGATTAGAGAAGAACATAATGACGGAAGTAATGCACAAATCATTTCAAAGAATTTGAGACGCTATAAAAACATAGAAATTGATTCTGTGACTATTCAAAGATTAATTGATAACAATTTTAGCGAACGAGAAATTGAAATTGCGAAAACCGAAAATCAATACAGATTTGACGAATATAAATTCATCACTGAAAGAGAGAGAGAGAGAGTTGGAGATGAATTAATTTTCAACAAAATAGATAATTCTTTTTTTCAAAATGATTTGATAAAATCCATTTTGAAAATGGATAAAATAAAGATTTCATCTGTTCAGACATCTTTCACAAGACAAGAACCAATTTCATCAAATGCAATTTTAGAAGATGAAGACCCTGAAAAAACGACCAAAGAAAGTATTGTAAAAAAATTCACGTCTACTTTTGGTAAAACTACAAAATATTTGCCAGCTATTGAAAGTTTTGGCGAAGGGATTTTCTTTGAATTTGATAATGAAATTTTGAATAAATGGATTCAAGAAAACTCTAAAATACAAGATAGGATTTCAATTATAATAGGAAATCAAAAACATTTTCAATCAAATTTCAATGAAGACTTTACATTAAATCCAAAGTATGTTCTCATACATACTTTTTCACATTTAATTATTAAAGAATTGGAATATTTGTGTGGCTACCCTTCAACTTCAATTCAGGAACGGCTTTATATAGACGAAAATCCTGAAATGAACGGTGTTTTAATTTATACAATAGCAGGTTCAGAAGGTAGTTATGGAGGTATAACATCAATTTGTGACGATAACAAAATTGGAAAATTAATTGAATCCGCAATGATTCGTGCTATTGACTGTGCAACAGACCCAATTTGTTACCATACACACGGACAAGGTGTAGCGAACTTGAATCTCTCTGCTTGTTTTAGTTGCACGTTGTTACCTGAAACATCTTGTGAAAAATTCAATTGCTATCTTGACAGACGAATTTTAGTTGATAAAGATTATGGATATTTTAAGAACATAATAAACAAGATATAAAAATAGGGCGAACCGATAACAAAGCAGTTTGGCGTCAGGCGGGGTTACGTTCTGACTTGAAAGTCTCTGCGGAATTTCCCGCCCGAACGCTAAGCTCCTAGCCATTAGCGGTAGTACGCAAAGACAAAAAAATCAACAGATGAAAGAAATAAAAAGAAAAGGATATCGTTCAACAAAAGATATTCCGAAAGACATTTTACAGCAACTCAATTCTGGACAAATCGAAACTGCAAATCTTGTGGAGTGGCTTTCTGTGGATCAAAAACTTTTACTCGAAAATTTACTAAAACAAAATAAACGGACAGAATATTTAAAATCCATCATTGCCAAAATTGACCAACTCAAAAAGCAAACAGTAAATACCATCAACGAAACAATTGGAATTGGACTTTTTGAACAAGCGACACAAAACAACGATAAAGATTTTTTAGTAATTATGTCAACCCATAATGCTGACCTCGTTCGTTGTTGGGCAACTCATACAATCGGAAAAAACGAAAATCTAACAATATCCGAAACACTAAAACAAATCCAACTATTTTCTGCTGACAAACATTTTGGAGTAAGAGAGATTTGTTGGATGGCGGTAAGACCTAAAATTGCAAAAAATCTTGAAGAAAGTATCAAAATCCTCTCTAAATGGACGACTAATGGAGATGAAAATATTCGAAGATTTACGACAGAAGCCACAAGACCTCGTGGTGTTTGGTGCGAACACATTGAAGAGTTGAAACAAAATCCGGAATTAGCTTTATCAATTTTGGAACAGCTAAAATCTGACAAAGCAAAATATGTTCAAGACAGTGTTGGAAATTGGCTAAATGACGCAAGTAAAACACAACCCGGATTTGTAACAGAACTTTGTAAGCGCTGGGAAACAGAAAGCGACACGAAAGAAACAAAATATATCACAAAAAAGGCATTAAGAACGCTGAACAAATAACGCACTACCGCTAACAAACGGTTTGGCATCAGGCGGACTGACGTGTAAACTTGAAGTTTAGTAATGAATTGAAACTTTGTGCTTCGAAATCCCGCCCTGCGCCAAGCCGCCGAACGTTATGGGCAAGCCCCCTTTTGACGAAGCGTAAATTGTTTCTCAAGTTACCGTTTGGAAGTAGCGAAGTGAAATTTTGACAATTTTGAGAGCGAAAAACAGTATTGAAAGTCTGCAACTTACAAAAATATCAGTCAGAAGCTGGCGACACAAACAGCAAATTGACAATCGGATTTAAATAAATAGAACAATGGGTAAAATTTTAATGTTAATGATATTGACAACTATAAGTTGCTCAAATAAAATGGAATAAAATAATATGAATGTTTTCAAAAAATTCTTTGGCAAGAAGGAAGTAAAAAAAGAGTTTACTCAGGAAGAATATGACAGAGAATATGAACTCAAGATGGACGGTTTGGAATATGTTTTGGGAAAATCACATAATATAGTTGGACACGCAATAATCCCATTTGAAATTGGCGGTGCTGTTGACATGTATTATTTCACAAACGGAATAAAAGGGACGGGATTTGCCACAATGGAATTGTTACAGCTAGATGGAACAGGCCCCATTCCTAATCAAAATGGAACATACGAATTGGTTGCTTTCACAAAACTTAATTACGACCAAGACACAGCAGAAAAAACTCCATTCAATTTAATAGAAAGACGTATTTGTGGGATATTAACTGGTATTGGATTTTATTCATTTGAAGCAAAATTAGAGCCTTTGGATACTTGTGAAATGCCGAGAGATGAAGGTGAAGAAAATTTGTGTTTGATTTTTGATGAATATAAACCAAATGGGAAAGAATTTAAAGTTGGAAATAGAAAACATGGACTTTTGTTAATAATGGAGGTTCATAGAAATGAAATGGAATTTGCAATGAGTAATGGAACTCGAATACTGATAGATAAACTAAAAGAAAAAGGATATTATCCATATTCAGATTTGGATAGAGAATCTGTAATCCAATGAAATGCCAGCCCATAACAAGCGGTTTGGCATCAGGTCGAAGTGCGGTTTTGGAAGTGATTTCACCCGCGTGGTCGTTCGCCTCGGTTGACTGGACTTCATCCCGCCGAACGCCAAGCCGTCACCAAGCGAGCGACACGGCAAAGAGATTGAGATTTTTGAAATAAGCTGATAGAATATCAGGATAAATGAATCTATACTCAAATATGCGCTATCCATATTAAACCAAGACAAGAAAGGAAATGAAAGCCTCAAACGAAAAAGATTTAAGGCTGCAATTGAAGGAAAATATAGACAGGAACTTTTGCTTTTTTAAATGTGTTTGCCCAATCACAGAGAGAGAGAGCATGCCGGGACTGACATACTCTCTCTGAAAAACTTTTATATAAATGGAAACGAAGAGTCGGAAGATTTACTTCCCTGACCCGATTTTTGACAAATCCTGGTTTTGTTGTTCCAGAAGCTTCTTTTGCTGTTCGATCGATTTGGCTAGATCTTCAATGTCTTTCCCCATTTTTTCACGTTGTTTGATCTTATTGTCTAAATCTTTCTGCATCTTGGTAAGGTCTTTGTTCGAACTCTTAATCAAATCATTCTGAACCTTGATTTTGTAATCCAGACTGGCCTTTGCTGCAGCATCCACATATTTTGTATCGAGGAAGTTTCTCAGATTTTCAATCAGGTTACGGTCTGTACTGGAAGAAATAAAATCCGAATCTTTCCCTTTGTTCACAAAGACATACACTATCGAACTGTTATTATCCTTCACCGAAGCAAGAGCATAGATATTAATGTAATCGGTACTGATAGTCGGAAAAGTTACATTTTCGAACCGGAGGTCTTTCTTCGATTTCTTACCGCTCAGTTTATTTGATTTCAACAAATCAAATAAACTCTGAATCGCAATTTCAGTAGGAGCATCCACAGTGATAGCTACACACGGAGCACTCTTTTTATTCCATTTAGACATTGTTTCGTAACTTTGAGCATTCGCCCCAAAAGCAAATACACACAACAGACATACTACTGCAATAATATTCTTTCTATTCATAGATTTCAATGTGTTAAGTTTGGTAATTTATATATTAAACACTTATTTAATAAACAGTTTTATTTTCTTTTTGTTCAGATTGAATTTATTTTTCAATGTATAAATAATCATAATGTACGATCGGTTTGGAACGGGCTTTCCCAATCAACGCCAATGCCTTATGGCTGTCGTAGGCTGTTTTCCCTACCCCAATCTGCCGCCCGCCTTCATCCATAATCTTCACAATATCATCCGATTCAAATTCTCCTTCAATACGCGTCACGCCCACCATCAGCAGACTTACGGCCTTGTCACCCAGGAGCATTTCCTTTGCTCCATCGTTGACATAGATTTCTCCTTTGGCAAAACTTTCGGAATGAGCAATCCACTTTTTAATACTCGAAGGCTTCTGCTGAAGCGGTAAAAATCGGGAACTCACAGTATGTTCGCAATCGGTAATTAAATCGACCAGTATATTGGCTTTCTTTCCATTAGCAATAACCACTTCAATTCCTTCCTCCGCCACTTTACGGGCAATGTTGTATTTGGTAATCATGCCACCGCGTCCGTTTGATGATTTGGAACGCTGAATGTATTGACTCAAATCGTCTTTATCGACCTGAATGCGTGGGATTAGTTTGCTTTCTTCATCATCGGGATGTCCGGTGAAGATACCGTCGATATTGCTCAGTATAATCAGTTTATCGGCACCGACCATTGTTGCAACCAAGCCCGAAAGCTCATCATTGTCAGTAAACATTAGTTCATTTACTGAAATGGCATCGTTTTCGTTAATAATTGGAATCACATCATGCTCGAGCATCACAGAAATGCAGTTCCGTTGGTTCAAATAGTGCCTGCGGGTTGAGAAATCTTCTTTGGTAGCAAGAATCTGCCCGCAGACCATATTGTATTGATGGAAAAAATCGTAATAATGATTCAGGAGTTTCACCTGACCGATAGCAGAGAATAACTGCCTGGCGGAGACAACATCCAGTTTCGACTGCCGGTTCAACAATTTGCGACCGGAAGCAACGGCTCCGGAAGAGACGAGAATCACCTCTACCCCTTTCCTTTTCAGTTCGGCTACCTGATCTACCAGCGACGAGATACGGGTTACATCCAGACTTCCGTCTGCCCGGGTCAATACATTACTACCGATTTTAACAACTATGCGCATATATCTACCTGATTGGGAACTATTCAATTGGCTGATTCTTTATCCTGTTCACGGATTTCTACTCGCCGGATTTTACCACTAATGGTTTTAGGCAATTCATCTACAAACTCGATAATTCGGGGATATTTGTAGGGAGCTGTTACCTGCTTCACATGATTTTGAATATCCTTCATCAGCTTCTCTCCCGCTTTATCCTTATAATCCTTTGCCAGTACAATGGTTGCTTTCACAGCCATTCCTCTGATTTCGTCAGGAACACCCGTTACGGCACATTCCACAACTGCCGGATGTGTCATCAGGGCGCTCTCCACTTCAAACGGCCCGATGCGGTAGCCGGAACTCTTGATCACATCGTCCGTACGTCCAATAAACCAGTAATAGCCATCTTCATCACGCCAGGCTACGTCGCCGGTGTAGTAAATACCATCGTGACACACTTGTTTGGTCAGCGCTTCGTCGCGGTAATAGCCGATAAACAAGCCCAAGGGACGTTCATCTCCCAGCCGAATAATCACTTCTCCCTGTTCTCCATCTTCGGCAGAAGTTCCGTCAGGGCGGATCAGATCAATATTGTAAGCCGGATTAGGCACGCCCATAGAACCCGCTTTGGGTTCTACCCAAGGGAACGTGATAATAGTAGCCGTGGTCTCTGTCTGTCCAAAGGCTTCCATCATCTTAATCCCTGTGGATTTATAGAAAGATTCAAATACGGAAGGATTCAGCGCTTCACCTGCAGTCGTACAATATTCCAGAGCCGATAAATCATATTGAGACAGATCCTCACGGATCATAAAGCGATACACCGTAGGAGGTGCGCAGAAAGAAGTTACTTTATATTCTTCAATAAGCTTCAAAATGGCCTGCGGACTAAATTTTTCATGATCATAGACAAACACGGCTGCACCGGCAATCCATTGTCCGAACAATTTTCCCCACACAGCTTTAGCCCATCCCGTATCGGCAACGGTCAGATGCAAACTCTTTTCATGCAGGTTGTGCCAATATTTTGCTGTAATGATATGCCCCAGCGGATAGGCAAAATTATGAATTACCATTTTGGGCTCTCCGGTGGTTCCCGAAGTGAAATACAGCATCATGATGTCGTCGTTCGTATTCACATGCTCCGGACGCACAAAAGGTTTACTGTTTTCGAGACCTTTATGGAAATCAATCCATCCCTCTTCGGGGCTTCCGAGTGAAATACGGGTTTTCAGGGTCGGACATTTCGCCAAAGACTCATTCACTTTGTCCTGCATATCGTGTTCTTCGGTACAAATAACCGCTTTGATATCTGCTGCATTGCAACGATACACAATATCTTTTACCGTCAACAAGTGAGTAGCCGGAATCGCTACGGCACCGATTTTGATTAATCCCAGAATGGCAAACCAGAACTCATAACGTCTTTTGAGCATCATCATCACCATGTCGCCTTTACCAATTCCCAAAGAGAGGAAAAAAGAGGCAGCCTGATCGCTGTATTTCTTTATCTCTTCGAAGGTGAAATCACGATGGACGCCATGATCATTTACCCAGCAGATAGCTCTTTTTTGAGGTTCTGTACGAGCCCATTCGTCTACAATATCGTATGCAAAATTGAAATTATCAGGTACATGAACATGATAATTTTCTTTAAAGTCTTGTGTGGATACAAACTCTGTTTTATCTATAAACTTTTCTAACATTGTATAAATTTCCGTGATGGCCGGCTCTTATAAGAAAAGTCTGCCTGTTTTAACGATGTTTATTGACTTTCTCTTTATTAAATGATGACCGTGATAAACTTCACCGCTTTTCCATCCAATGCCTGCATCCCGTGAGCAAGACTGGCATCGAAATAGATACTGTCTCCTTCTTCAAGAATCAAATCCTTTTCCCGAAGCTGGAAAAGCAGGCGTCCTTCGGTTACAATAAGGAATTCTTGCCCGGCATGCGAACTATGATGCACCGGAGTTCCTGCCGGTTTTGGTTCAACCGTTACTTGAAAAGCATCGGCCAATCTATCCTGAAAACCAGCCGATAAGGATTGATATTTATACTCCGAAACACGCTCTATGGATGCTCCTTTGTCTTTGCGGGTAAGAAAATAACTGCTCATCCGCGGTTCATCAGCAAACAACAAAGTAGATAAATCCACCCGATAGGTTTCTGCCACTTTTTTCAGAAAACCAATCGGAATATCCAATTCTCCTTTTTCATATTGGAGATATAATTCAGGCTTCACGCCGCCCACAGAAGCTACTTCTTCGATGGTAGCTCCCACATCTTCACGAAGGCCGTGCAGACGCTGAGCAATTTGCAAAATATCATTGTTCATTATGTGTGTGTTTATTAGAAAACTATCGTCCGGGAATGCCCGAAAGGAATTTATTCAGCTTATCTTGCTGCCGCTTGAATCTTTCCGGCCGACGGGTAAATAGTCTATTTTATTTATTGCTTGCTTTCAGGCCTCTGATGACGGCAGAGGTAAATCCGGCATGTTCCATTTCGTTCAAACCTTTGATGGTTATCCCTCCGGGAGTCGTTACTTTATCGATTTCTGCTTCGGGATGAGAACCGTTTGTCTCCAACAGCTCTATTGCTCCGCGCAGTGTTTGAAGCACTATTTCCTGCGACTGATGCGGATAAATACCCATTTCGATGCCTCCTTCCATGGCTGCACGGATGTAGCGAAAAGCGTAAGCAATTCCACAGGAAGACAAAGAAGTGACTGCGCCGAACTGTGATTCCTGAATAATAAGCGCCTTTCCTAGTTCGGAAAAGAGAGACAGTACGTACTCGTCATCTTCCGGCAAAGCATTCTTGGAAGCAATGAATGTCATGCTTTGTTTGATGGCAATGGCTGTGTTCGGAATAAGACGGAACACCTTGGCTCTCGCATCCGTATAAGAGAGGAGTTGATCCAGGGTAATCCCTGCCGCAATAGATATAATCAGTTGTTTGTCGAAATTGAAATGGTTGCCGTGTTTTTCCAAAACAGGCTGAATAAGCCAGGGCTTCACAGCCAGAATAACAATATCGGCTTCGTACGCGGAAGAATAATCGTCGGAAACAGCCCGGATTCCTGTCCCGTAAGCCTCAATAGCTTCTACATTGCGGCTGTTGGGATCGATAACAGTGATGTGGTTTCCGGCAACCAAAGTTCCGGTTGAGAGACCGAAAGCGATGGCACTGCCCATATTGCCGCCTCCAATAATTGATATTTTCATCAGATTATAATTTGGTTTACCCTCATTACCTTTCAAATTATTTACCCGAAATAAGAAAAGGGAATAAGTTGTATTTTATTTTTTATCAGTTTCTTATTTCCTTTTGAGGAAAAATTTCGACTACAAAAGTATGAAAATAAAACTATAAAGCCGATAAATATATGGCTTTTCTCCGGCTACAACCTTTGCTAAAACATTCAGAGATAACTTTGTTTTGACAAAAATAATTTACCTTTATCTGCGTTATTAAAAGACAAACAGGGAGCAACGCAGCAAGAAGCGACCTCTTACAAATCCTTATATTCTAAAGATTAGATGTTAAAAAATATATTTGTCCTTATTTCCCTCTTTATCAGCCTGAATATCTGTGCTCAGAAGGCTACTATTTCCGGCACGGTCTATGACTTCGACAACAAACCGATGGATTTTGTGAGTGTTGCTCTGAAAAATTCAATTATCGGCACGTTTACGGATTCAAAAGGGAATTACGCGATCACTGTTTCAAAGGGAGATTCGGTGACCATCGTTTTCTCCTGCATGGGATATCAGAAAACGCAGCGTATTATCCCGAAACTGACGGGAAATATGCGACTGAATATCATGATGCGGGAATCACCCAATACCATCGGAGAAGTGACGGTGATAGGAAAGCAAAAACAAACCAGTACGATACAGAAGGTAAATCCGAACGATGTGAAACTTCTGGCCGATCCTTCGGGAGGAAGTATCGAGTCGCTGCTCGCAACTATTGCAGGAGTGAGCTCTACCAACGAACTGAGCTCGCAGTATTCGGTGCGGGGAGGAAGTTACGACGAGAACATTGTGTATGTGAACGGCATCGAAATAAACCGTCCGCTACTTGTCAGAAGCGGACAACAGGAAGGGATGAGCTTTATCAACCCGAACCTCACAGGAGCTGTGGGCTTTTCGGCGGGCGGATACGACGCCACTTACGGCGATAAAATGTCGTCGGTACTGGACATTACTTACAAAAAACCGGAAAAATTTGAAGCATCGGCTGCGGGTAGCTTTCTGGGAGGAAGCGCACATATAGGCACTGCCGGAAAACGGTTTACTCAAATTACGGGTATCCGCTATAAAACCAACCGTTCGCTAGTAGGCACAATGGACACCAAAGCAGACTACGACCCGTCTTTCATGGATGTACAAACCTACATGACTTATAGTTTGTCACGCCGTTGGGAAGCTAGTTTCCTCGGGAATTACACCCGCAATATCTATAAATTTCGCCCCATCAACCAAACGACCTCTTTCGGAACATTGACAGATATAAAAAATTTCACTGTCTATTTCGATGGATGGGAAAACGATCGCTTTATCACCGCATTCGGGGCCTTGTCGCTGAAAGGGAAACTGACCGAAAAGATGGAAATGGGGTTGACGGCCTCGTCTTTCACTACAAACGAGAACGTGAATTACGATATTTCAGGCGAATATTGGCTCAACAATCAGGACGCAAACGAGGACAACACAACCGCCTCAAACAGCGATCTGTTGGGAGTGGGTGCATATCTCGAACATGCCCGCGACCGGCTGGAAATGAAGGTTAACAAATTTACACTGTCAGGGTCGTACAATGGAGGAAAACTGTTTTCTCGCTGGGGAGTGACTGTTCAGCACGAAAGTATCGACGACAAAATCAAAGAATGGACTCTGCGCGACTCGGCTGGGTATTCCCTGCCTAGTGATGGCACACTGGTGCGTGTATATTCCAATCTACGTTCCGATAACCGCCTCTCCTCTACCCGATTATCGGCTTATCTGCAAGAGACTTACAAATTTAGAATACAGGACGGACTATTCACCCTGAATGCCGGAATCCGGGGCGCACACTGGTCGTTCAACAAGGAAACAATTATCAGTCCGCGGGCTTCCCTTTCGTATATTCCGAACAAAGAACGCGACTTCACATTTCGTCTGGCAACAGGTATTTACTATCAGGCTCCTTTCTATAAGGAATTCCGCCAAACGATCACCGACAGCGACGGGAATTCCTATGTAGAGCTCAATAAAGATATTAAATCGCAGAAATCAATCCACATCGTACTGGGAGGTGATTATGAATTTAAGGCCATGGAGCGACCGTTTAAGTTTACCACGGAAATGTATTACAAGAAACTGAATAACCTCGTGCCTTACACAGTGGACAATGTGAAAATGAACTATTACGGACGCAACATGGCCAACGGATACATCGCGGGAATCGATATGAAACTCTTCGGAGAGTTTGTCCCGGGAACAGATAGCTGGGTAAGCCTCTCTTTGTTGAAATCACAACAGGATATCAACGGCGTGAAAGTGCCCTTGCCAACCGATCAAAGCTATAATTTCTCCTTGTTCTTTCAGGATTATGTGCCGGGACACAAGCGTCTGAAAATGAACCTTCGCGGTCTTCTCTCTCAGGGACTACCCGCTACCCCGTCCAACCAGGGATACAGCAAAGGAGTGTTCCGCATGCCGGCTTACCGCCGGGTAGATATCGGTTTTTCGTGGCAGGCATTGGCCGAAGAAGATGCTATTCGCGACCGAAACATGTTCTGGAAAGGCTTTAAAAACATCTGGCTGGGACTTGATGTATTCAATCTGCTGGATATTAAAAATACAAATTCTTACTACTGGGTGTCGGATGTTTACAACACTCAATATGCAGTACCGAACTACCTTACAGGAAGACAACTGAATCTAAGACTGATTGCCGAGTTTTAACGAGTTTGGATTATACTCCTGTTCTAACCGGCATTTTCTTTGAATACGATTGTTACACCTTTTTATTTATGATTTTCCCAATCGAAAAATATGGGAAAACCACCTTATTATTCAAGTCTTCTCGGAGTGTTTGCAATTTAGCTCCGCTAAATCGAATGACCGAGAATATATATTTCATTTCGAAGGCTTATTGCCCTGAGTAATCCAGACATTGTAATATCCTGCATTATCCTTCACATTGTCATCATTTATTCCAAGAAATAATCTTCCCGATTTACTTGCTTCCAAAGTCAGATTCTGACCTGCAAAAAAAACATGCTCCGAAGATTCTCCTATTCTACCAATCAAAGCTCCGACTGGAGAACCGGATAACGGTCTATTGTTCCGACTCGAAAATAAACAATCACCGGCAGGGTCACATCGGTTGAATCCCTCCTTCTTCCAAACCACCTCTCCTTCGGCGCGAATTTCTATTACATCACCGCTGGCAAGGTCTATTCCGGTGTCAAGCCATTGGCTGTACCCCTTAACGATGAAAGGGTTGGCGAGCATTGGAAATAGTTCATGCATAGAATTGGTATCAATTTGTCTCCCGAAAGTTGCAAACTGAAATGCTTCCGCCCACTCCACCGCCCGAGCTTTACTCCTCCCATACCACTTTTCCAGTGCCAGACGGATATCCGGGGAAACCCGACTGAATGGATAAAAATTGTAGAAAAGATATTCTTCCCTCTTTTTTGCATCTTTCAATACTTCATCAAGAACACCATCAGCGTAAGGATTGGCCTCCACAACCTGCGATTCATGTGCTTTCATGGCAAGCAGTTTCGCGTTCCAGACCGAGCTTATATCAATAGCGATATCAGGAATATGAGAGAAATCTGTTGTGAAAAAATCTCGCATATAGATATAGGCGGGCATCTTTTTCATATTCACCAATGGAGCTGCATCCGTCACAATATGCCCGGCCTGCATGTTGTCGTTATGTCCTCCGGGAACAGAAGTTATAGGATAAAAAAGAATAACCAGATCAGCATTCCATTTTTCGATTCTGGATGCAACTTCTTTTTGTATCTGGGAGGTATTTTTCAGATTTCCATCATGATAATTAAGAATTTCATATTCAGCCAAACCGAGAATCCGTTTTGCATCCATAGCTTCTTTATAGCGACGTTTCACTAAATCGGCAGGAGTCATGGACCAATGTCCGGCATCCCCGTTTGTCAGCGATAAGAACTTTACTTGATGCCCCAGATCCGAATAAATTTTTGAAATACCTCCTGCATAAATTTCTCCTTCGTCCGGATGTGCAAATATTACAAGGATATTTAATTGGCTTGGTGCTTTTTGGGAAAAAGCATCTACATGATGAAGCAAGCCAGGAAGAAGGATTAGCAATACTCTAAATGCCCTTCTGAATGTTTGAAATCTTACCATGATTTTTTAAGTTAGTGTTATTATTTTTACAATTCAGTTTTTACTCAAAAGAGAAACAAGTCAAGATTCAAAAAATATATAAGTATAATAATGATACAGTACAATATCATATAACCTTCTAAAAGTCACTCTTAATAAATTCAAAAATAGGTTTAATATGTCTATTATCCAACTTTTTGTCAAAGAAATAATAATTTTCTCTTCTTTTGGTAAAAATTGCTAATCTATGCTTCATTACGACAATAACTCAATGCTCAAACTCCGCTTTAGTGTTTTGACCAACAATAAAACCAATAGACGAAAACAGAATAAATACTGACAGCTAAAATCAAGATTCCATCTCTAAAAGGCATTAAGGATAAAAACACAAAACGAAACACCTTTCTTTCTCTTAGAATGCAATATCCGGGACGAACCCCTCTTGGGTGTTTGCAATTGTTAATAACAGAATGTTTTGTCTGTCTATAATTCAATTTGTAAATAGCTTAGCAGATGTTGCTCTTTTATCTCTTTAGTACGGATGCACGGTAGTGCGTCTCTACAATACCTTACTTCATCAGGCTCGCACGGTCGTTCACTTCCGCTTTTCTTTTGAGAAAATTAATCGTTTTTTATCATTCTACAAAGTAAAGGCTCGTGCGGACTTCCAAGTCTGCGTCTTTCTAAACGAAATATATTTAACAGTTACACTAAAAAAGCAAGCCTCGCAATCATCTTGGAGGCTTGCTTTCTAATTTGGCTGAAGCATCCAGATTCAAAGAAGAGTACCAGACCTTTTTATAAATCTAAAATGACTTCAGCATCCTTCCCTGCCTCCCGGTAGAAAAGAATAGAAACTACAAAGAATTAATAGGTTCTCCGGGACTGTCACAGCCGTTAAAAGAAGAACGAATTTGCATTATAAAAACAAAGCGGTCGGGATAACATATTGCATTTCTCCCAAAATGCGCCGACCGTTGTACGGTTTGCTGAATAGAGGAAACCCTCCATTCATTTAGTGATACTGGATATACTATATAGCTGTAATTTTCATAAAAATCACCCGTACTGATCGGGGATCCGGTACAGCGTTGATCCCATACCCTGTACAGTACAGATCCCATACCCTGTACAGCACAGATCCGATGCCCTCGCTAATATCCAGGCGATATAATCTCTTCTTTTGTTCCAATGCCATGACTAACATAGTTTGATGCCCTCGCCAACCCAAGACTCACGCAGACTTCCAAATCCGTATATTACCAAGCAAAAGAAATTTCATCTGCTACACACTAAAAAAAGCAAGCCCTCGGGCTCTTCTCGAGTGGCTTGCTTTCTGATTTG
>JASGFJ010000048.1:0-33677 GCA_047605645.1 Dysgonamonadaceae bacterium
AACCAAATGAACTATTTAAAAATATTTGTGTAATTAATTTTTAGAAACTATATAAAAAGCAATGAATCCGAAAAACAGGAAATGGATTGTCCGTATCGAACAATCCATTTCCTGTTTTATATTGCGGGGAATCCCCTTTAGAACTTAATAGATGCGCCTACCTGGAAATTAACTCCAAAGCTGGCATATCCCGGGTACAATTCGTATTTCTGCGACAGGATGTTGTTGATAGCCGCATTTCCTGACAGGTTTTTACTGAATTGATAATTGACTTTTCCATTCAATTCGTTGATGGCATTCATGCTTTTGGCTCTCGAATAATTATAGAGGTATTTCCGTCCGCCCGACAACAGATAGTTTGCCGATACCACCAGGTTATCTATCGGTTTGATATCTGCATTTAAATCAAGTGTATAAGTCGGCAGGTTCCAGGCTTTGGCATCAATTGTTTGCGTATCGCTGTATTTCACATTGTAGAAAAACGTAGTGAATCTAGCTCTTAAATCGGTATTTGGAATCAAATTTGTCTTGATTTGTCCCCCGATATTTCCTGTTTTCAGAGTCGCATAGATGATAGAGTTTGTATTTGACCAGAAATTGAGGGGTAAAGCATAATACAAATGCTCTCTGGATGTATTTTTATAACCGCCGAAAAATTCGAGTTCTACTCCCTTGATTGCGCCGGTCTTGATTCCTGCCTGTGCATTGTAATAAGTGCGGGAAGGTGTGATGCGGGCAATCGGATTGGCGTATCTGTTTTCGAGAAGGATATCGGGGAATGTGTTTTCCTGAATATCTCCCGTCAGGCTGGCATAAAGAGAACTTGTTTCCTGAAAATTCCAGGAGCCCGACAAATTGGGGACAAAAAGTACTTTGTTTTGCTCGTCAAAAGTCAAGTGTCCATTTACGCCGACCACCGCTTTCCAGTTGCTTCCGGTGAAACTCAGATAAGGATTAGCCTTCAAATGAGTCAAAGCGTGCAGATCTTTGTAATCGCTGTTGAGGGATTGGTTCATGGCATGAAAATTCAATCCGATGACAGTCGAACTGCCAAAATCGGTATTCAGGTTCAAATCGGCTCTCAAGATACCGGCTTGAGGGCCTTTGGTATCACTGAGGTTTCCGCGTTGGAATCCGAAATGAGTATATCCTGCTTTAACCAGATAGCGCATAGTGATGTCGTCTTTCGATTTTACGCCGAAGTTCATATCGAAAATTCCGGCAGATTGTGTCGTTTTGGTATCCGATATGGCGGAACTCCAGTCTGTAAGATCGTAACGTGCACCGTAATAGTTGAATCCCGTACGGTTGTAGGAGGCATCTATAAACAGCGTGAGAGGTGCAAGTTGGTGCTGGAAGCGGGCTTTTACCAAGGCCTCGTTGTATTTTGCTTTTGCCCCGCCGTTTACTCCCTGATCGGTATAATTGGGCTTGCCATTGGACATGGCGTAGGTGCCGAAAAGGTCAAGCTTCGTTTTCTCGTTACCGATAATCTGATAACCGGCTTCTCCTTCGATGATGCCATGTGTCCCGGCTCTTAATCCGGCATATCCGCGGTATTTATCGTGTTGGAGGTCTGTGCCGAAAGAACCTGCTCCTAAATAGGAAAGCTGCATGTTTTTGGAATTTCCGGCAGTGCTCCAGCCTGCAAGCGGAGCATTGGTCTTCGTAACGATGGGATCGTATACCGAAGGCATCGAGTTGATTTTGTTTGCGTCCTGAAGAGTTGGATTATAATCTCTTTCAAGTGAAATCTGTCTGTTATAGGTCGTATCCTTCGTCGCGGTTTGAGCCTGGGCAAACGTCGTAAAAAGTCCGCAGAATAGTCCTAATGAGACTTTTGTATATATTGATTTTTTGTTCATAACGGCAGTTTATTAATTCATTTTAGACAAACGGGTAGAAACCATTTCAGTAATGTCACTCTCTTTTCCCTTGTAGTTGTCTTTCAGCGTTTCCAGATATTGTTTTGCAGAGAATTTGTCTCCTTTAGCTGTATATGCATCCGAAAGGACAATCAGTGCACGTGCCATCCAGTATTGATGGGGAGTTCCTCTTTTCATAAAGTCATTGACCTGGGCAATGGCCTTGTCATACGATTTCCATTTGAAGTAGATGTCGGCCAACAGGAATTGGGCTTGTGCTCCCTGCACGTAGCGGGTATCGGAGGCACATTCTTTCAGGTCGGCAATTCCTTTTTCCGTTTCTTTCAGGTTTAATAACGATTGTGCCCGATAGAAATAAGCCTCTTTCTGAGTTTCCGGAGCTGTTTTTGCCTGTGTGATAAGCTGTGTGGCAGCCAATACTACTTCCTGATCTTTCCCGAGTTTGGCAGCCGAACGCATCATTCCTATACGGGATTCTTCTTTTGTTTCAGCGGTCACGGTCAAGAGATTGAGCCGGTTGTAATACAGATATGCTTTGTCGTAATTCTGCTTGTCATATTCCAAATCAGCCGCAGCCTGCAAGGATTCTTCCATGAAACGGTTGCTGCCCTTGTCGATGGATTGACGGTATTCGTTCAGGGCGGTATCATTGTCCTTATCGTTTTGAGCAATCACACCGAGATAGTAATGCGAATTTGCTGCGTTGTTTCCATTCGGGTAGGTCTGAAGGTATTTTAAAAATGCCTCTTTCGCGGAAGCTTTCTGCCCTTTCATATAAATATTTTCGGCAGCAAGGAAGGTGAGGGAATCCTGACGGGATGTACTGAGGTGCACACCGTTGCCCAGTGAATTGACATAGGAGGCATACGAGTTTACATCGTTAATGTCTCTGAAGATACCTTCCATACTTTGAATGGCGATGCGAGCTTCATCCGATTCGGGATGTTCTTTGACAACGGTTTTGTAGGCCGCAATTGCTTTTTGAGGTTCGTTCACGTTGTAATACATCTGTCCTAATTGTACGCCGGCTTTTTGAGCCAGGACTGTACCCGGATAGTTCTGCAGTAGTTTTTCTAATACAGGGATTGCTTCTTTTTCTCTGTCGAGCATCGCTAGCGCGCGGCTTTTTTCGAAAAGAGCATCGTCGTAATATTGTGAGTTCGGATATTTTGCCATTAAATTGTCCAATGTCGCAATCTTACCGGTATAATCCCGCTGTAATCCTTGTACGAATGCTTTTTGAAATTCGGAATAATCCGCATTGGTGGGATTCTGATTGGCCGCGCGAGTGTAGAATGATGTCGCTTCCGTATAATTGCGGGCAAATAAGTTGGCATCTCCAATCCGGTTGAGGGCATCGCTGTAGTTTGGCCGCAATTTGTCGTTTTCGCGGTTGGTATATGTTATAAAAGCTGACTTCGATTTAGCATACTGACTTTGTTTAAAATAAGCATATCCCAAATCGTAGTAAGCCAATGTGTAATTTTCTTCTCCTGAAGTTGCCTGTGAAATGAATATTTCATAATCGCGGGTGGCTGCCAGGTAATTTGCGATTTTATAAAAAGCTTCCCCTCTCCAGAAATAGGCTTGGTTTTTGGCTTTCTGGTGATAAGTTCCCATCGCGATTGTTTCATTGAAACGTTGAATGGCTTCAATGGTATTTCCATTGATGAATTGTTGGATTCCCAATTGAAGGAGAATCATCTGTTTGGCTTCCAAAATACGTTTGTCGGGCGATTTTATTGCACTGATAGCCGAGAGTGCCGCGGGATAATTTTTGGTAGACAGAAGTGTCGAAGCCAATGCTTCGTTGACATTGTCTGAATACTGAGAATTGGGGTATTGCTGTAAAAATTGCTGAAATACGCTGACCGATTGGTCAAAGACCGCGATAGAGGAATTGTGTGTCAGCATGGCGTAATTGTACAGAGCCCTTTCGCTGATGCCCCGGTTATAATGCATTTTCGAAGCTGCCTGGAAGGCTAACAATGCTTCTGCTGTTTTTCCGGACTTTTCGGAGGCAATGCCCAGTTGCATATAAGCTTCTTGCCCTGTTTCATCGCTATACGACACGGCTTGCTTTAACACATCACTTGCCTTGGTGTAATTTTTCAGGGCATTGTATGCGCTCCCCAGAAAGAGTATGTCTTCCCGGAAAGGTTTATCGGTGTGCTGGAGATAGCTTTCGTAGTTGTTGACTGCACTAGCCATGTTGCCTTTCCGGAAGTAGCTGTTTCCTAAAATGCGGAAAGCCTCGCTTTTGTAACCACTTCCCGGATAATCCCTTAGAAAAGCTTCTCCCCGTGTTATGGCATCGTTTTGATTGCCTTGTATGAAAGCGGTCTGCATTAAATAGAAAGAAGCTAGTTCTTTGTATTTGGGTGAGCCCACAAGTCGTTCAAAAACAGGTGTAGATGCTTCGTATTTCTTTTGCTGGAAATCGATAAATGCTTTGTAGTAACTGGCGTCGTCTTTGTATTTCTTACTTTTTTGCGACAGAATGCCGAGAAGCCGGTATGCCTCATCGTATTTTCTCTCCTGAATATAGGAATAGGCAAGCCGGAAGCTATGATCTTCCTGTTGTGACGGATCCAGGTAGTCGAGATCGGACTGAGTAAGCCAATAGATTGCCTTTTTCCATTCTTGCGCTTCAAAATGGCTGCTTCCGATAAAAAAAGCAAGTTCCTGGCGATGATAAGTCTCCGGGTACGTGTCCAGATAATCTTTCAGCAAATTCAACGCATTTGGGTTTCCCTGATAATAATAGGTGCTGATAATCATGTAATCTGCCTCTACCAACAGGTTTCGATCTTTCGATATCTTTTTGAATTCTTCCAGTCGATGCAGTGTTTCCTGATAATTCTTATCGAGATACATCTCTTTGCCCTGCTGAAAGAGACGGTAAGGAAGTTCGCTTTCCACCGTTTTTTGTGCATGTACTGAGAGTTGCAATCCACTTGCCAGACTCAATGCAAGAACCGTTTTTTTCATAAATATCTTTTTTTCGTTGTTTCAAATTTATGTGGTTAAGCTGATAATTATACAGATTGTATGGTTACTCAACTATTTTTTCTTTTAGTTTTTGTATTGCTTCCTTTATAGAAGCAAGACCAAAATCGTCCGGATTAAGATGGTTAATGGGTATGAACTGAAGGGATGCAACATCATCCTCAGCCTGAGGAATTGTCCCTTCTTTTACCTTGCATTCAAAAAACAAATCCATTGTTTGTACTTCAAATCCCGAATATACATATTTATTGGGGATGGAAAATAAATATTTAGTTTCTATAACAGTTAATCCGGTTTCTTCGAGTATTTCTCTGGCGGCCGCTTCTTCTGCCGTTTCATCCATGTCGATAAATCCTCCGGGAAGGTCGAAGGTGCCTTTAGCTGGTTCGTGAGCACGTGTTGCCACAAGTAATTCTCCTTTGCTGTTTTTTATCATCACAGCTACTGAGGCCGAAGTATTGTAGTAGTAAACGAAGCCGCAGTTGTGGCACTTTTTTGACTTGAAGTTGTTCTCCAAAAATTGAGATGATCCGCATTTGGGGCAGTATTTGAAGGAATCTAATGGATGCATTTTTATAGATATATTTGTAAATAAGATCGGTGGAACAACAGAGAATAATCGGTAACTATTTCCCGTTTCCTTTTGCAATAATAGCAAAAATATAGGGAAAACGGGCAGTATTTATATGAATAAACGTCTGTTTGCAACTCTTGGTGCAATTTATGAACTTCGTGAGATGATGAAGAGCCGGTTTTTAATGAAGAAAAACATTAGTCTTCAACAAACTGTGTCTGACATGGATTTGATGCATTCGCTAATGGTATTTGCCAGGCGGTGAAGTTGAAAATAACGATTTGCTTGTTAACAAAAGGAATGCCGGATGTATGGTAAGCTTCTTTATTTAAGCTGGTTTCAACAAGTATAAAGAGCAACAACCATATCGTCCAGCATTCCCGCTGATGTGACAATATCTTTTTGTCTGAATTATGAGACAAAAGAAATGTTGTTTTTCAAGCATATTCCGGCCGAGGTCAGACCTCCTCCAAACCCAATGAGTAGCAGGTTGTCGCCCGGTTTTATTTTACCAGAAAGAATACCCTCGTGCCAGGCCAGCGGAATGGAGGCGGCTGATGTATTTCCAAAGTTTCGGATGCTCTCTATACATTTTTCCATTGGGATATCAAGCCTCTGACTGACCGATTCAAGAATGCGGATATTTGCGCTGTGCGGAATAAAGTAGTCGACATCCTGTAAAGTCCAGCCATTTTGTTCGAGAAGTTCGGGAATTTTATGTTCTAAGGTCGATACAGCCCATTTGAAAACTGCTCGTCCGTTTTGATGCATTTGTCGATCGTGCAGAATCTGTTCTCCGGATACGACTCCCGATAGATTGGACATGAACAGCTCTTTTCCATTGTTTCCGTCTGTAGCTGTCAAAGTTTTAAAAACATGATTCTCTTCGTTTGCTTCCATGATGACTGCTCCGGCACCGTCTCCGAATAAAATGCAGGAATTCCGATCTTTCATATCGATAATTTTCGACATGGTTTCTGCTCCGATAATAAGTACTTTTTTATGCGTCCCGGCGGCAATCAACCCTTTGGCGAGTATCAATCCATAAACAAAACCGCCACAAGCCGCAGAGACATCTATACATCCTGCTTGAGGGATTTCCAGTTGAGCCTGAACCCTGCTGGCCACATTCGGGATAATTTGATCGGGCGTACTTGTTGCGACGATAATAAAATCTATCTCAGCTAAGTTGTAATCATGATTTCTCTGTAATGCTTTTACCGCATTAACACATAAATCGCTCGTATATTCATCTTCTCTTGTAAAATATCTTTTTATAATACCCGTTCTTTCACGTATCCATTTGTCGGATGTGTTGAGATATTCTTCAAAGAAACTATTGGTAATTTCCTTTTCCGGATGATAAATTCCAATTGACTTTATTGTTGCACTCATCTTTTATGCAAATATGAATTTTTATGTTTAATATTTAATAAGTATTCAACGACGCAAAATTGAGGCCAATTTTGCTGATACTTTGTATAAGCTTCTAGTCTATTCCAAGCAAGGAATATGTTTTGATGTTATTACATTTTGCTGTGCGAAGATACCCGATTTTAATTATACTGAATGTGACTGAATGAAAAATTGTCTTTAATTAAGAAAAATATAATATATTAGTCAGCTATCTAACTATTTTTTGACGTTGTTGTATTCGGATCTCTATTTTTCCGGTTTGGTTCTCGACTCTGTTTTTTGTGGTTGCTTTTCAGCAAACAGCAGAAAAAAATCCCGGAAGAATCGTTGAATGTTCTTTCGGGATTGTATATGTTAACTTGCACAAAGTTGATTTATCGTTTGTTGTTCACTGTTTTTACACGATAGCGGCAATTGGTTCTTCCTTTGAGCATATCGGTCAGTTTAGACTTAATCAATTGTTTACGTATCGCCGAAATTTTATCGATAAATAAAACTCCATCGATATGGTCGTATTCATGCTGAATGCAGCGGGCAAAAAAATCGGAATATACCTCTTCGTGTTCAACAAAATTTTCGTCCATGTATTTGATTTTGATCGTTTCCGGACGAACAACCGCTTCACTTAATCCGGGAAGGCTCAAACAACCCTCTTTCATGGTCACTTCCTCTTCCGAACTTTCCACGATACGGGCATTGATAAATGCTTTTTTGAATCCTGTATATCGAGGATCGTCTTCAGCTAGAGGCTCCAGGTCGATCACAAACAGGCGGATGTCTAAGCCTATCTGTGGTGCTGCCAGGCCGATTCCTTCAGCATTGTACATTGTTTCAAACATGTTTTCAATCAGTTCTTTCAGATTCGGATAGTCCGGGGTAATATCCTGCGCTACCTTTCTAAGAACCGGTTGACCATATACGTAAACAGGTAATATCATTCTAATGTATTGTTTTTTATTATTTTCTTAGATGCCTTGTCTCAACGATGGCTTTCCATGTAGTCACGCAGAATAATGGTTGCGCTTATTTCGTCGACCAATGCTTTGTTTTGTCTCGCTTTCTTTTTCAGTCCGCCATCAATCATCGCCTGATGAGCTAATACGGACGTAAAACGTTCATCGTACCACTCAACAGGTATTTGAGGGTAAATTTTCTGAAACTGATTTACAAATTCAGTAATTCTTTTCAGATTTTCGGAAGGTTGTCCATTGGATTGTGTCGGATAACCCACAATCACTTTGTCTACTGTTTCTTTCGCAAAATAATCTGCCAGGAACTTTAGCAATTCGGCTGTTGCCACTGTTGTCAGTCCGTTTGCAATGATCTGCAACGTGTCTGAAACGGCAATACCTGTTCTTTTCTGCCCGTAATCAATCGATAGTAATCTTCCCATTTGGCGACAAAGATACGAAAAAAGGACGCTTATTTCAAATGGTCGAATTTTCTTCGCTTAAGTTCGAAATCGCGACCTAAATATTTTTCGCGGACGATTTCATTGGCAGCCAGTTCTTCAGCTGTGCCTTTGAATAATACTTTTCCTTCAAACAACAGGTAAGCTCTGTCGGTGATACTTAGCGTCTCATCCACATTGTGGTCGGTAATCAGAATCCCGATATTTTTATATTTAAGCTGTGCAACAATTTCCTGAATGTCTTGTACGGCAATCGGGTCGACACCTGCAAAAGGTTCGTCCAACATAATAAATTTGGGGCTGATGGCCAGACAGCGTGCGATTTCGGCACGGCGCCGTTCTCCTCCGGAAAGTCTATCGCCCAGATTCTTCCGAACCTTGTGTAATCCGAATTCGGCAATTAAGCTCTCCAGCTTTGCCTTTTGGTCGTTTTTCGACAGCGGAGTCATTTCCAGTACCGCGCGAATATTGTCTTCGACGGTCATTTTACGAAAGATGGAAGCCTCCTGAGCCAGATATCCGATTCCTCGTTGGGCGCGTTTATAAACGGGAAATTTGGTAATTTCCTGATCATTGAGGAAGATTTTTCCCGCATTCGGAATGACCAAGCCTACCGTCATATAGAAAGTTGTCGTTTTTCCGGCTCCGTTTGGACCAAGCAATCCCACTATTTCCCCTTGTTTTACTTCAATGGAAACATGGTCTACAACTGTTCTGGTTCGATATTTCTTGATGAGATTTTCAGTACGAAGAACCATCCCTGTTTCCTGAGATGGTTCTTCCTCCTGTATGACTATTTCTTCCTGAACTATTTCTTCAGATAGAATTTCCTTTTTTAAATCCATAAATGTCTTTTAAGAGAGCATTTAAATTGTTTCAATTTTTATTCAAGTATTGTATTCCATCCATGTGTGTCAGGAAGATCACCATATTGAATGTCACGCAACTGATGGTAAAGCATGGTAGAGACAGCTCCCGGCTTCCCATCTTTTGAGATGGCGTATGATTTGTTTTCTTCCACATCATCCACCCGATCGATGGGGCTGATAACTGCTGCTGTACCACACATTCCGGCTTCTTCAAAGAGTGCTAATTCTTCTTCGGGAACCTGGCGCTGTTCAACTTTTAATCCATTGTCAGCAGCCAATTGCATGAGGCTTTTGTTGGTAATCGACGGTAGAATAGAGGAAGACTTGGGTGTGATATAGGTATTGTCACGAATTCCAAAGAAGTTTGCCGGGCCGCATTCATCGAGATATTTTTTCTCTTTTGCGTCCAGATAAAGCACTGCGGAATATCCTTCGTGATGAGCTCGTTCTCCGGCCTGTAGTCCGGCAGCATAGTTGCCTCCGATTTTAAATGTTCCTGTTCCCAGAGGAGCGGCACGATCATAGCAGCGATAAATAGCAACCGACGTGGTTTTGAATCCTTCCGGGAAATAAGGGCCGACCGGTGTGACGAATACGATGAAAGTGTATTCCAGAGCAGGTTTGACTCCTACTTGAGCGGAAGTTCCGAACAACACCGGGCGAATGTACAGAGAGGCTCCGCTTCCGTATGGAGGAACGAAGCGTTCGTTCATTTTTACGGCTTTTATGACCGTTTCTTCAAAGACTTCTACGGGTAGATCGGCCAAAAGAATTCCACGACAGGTTGAGAGCATGCGGAGAGCATTTTCCCGCATTCTGAAAATTCGGATTTTTCCATCTTTACCTCTGAATGCTTTCAACCCTTCAAAGGCAGTCTGACCGTAATGCAATGCTGTAGCAGCCATGTGGATTTCCACTGACTCTGATGTCGTTGCTTCCGGTTCACTCCATTTTCCGTCCTTGTAGTGACTTCTTACGTTATAGTCTGTCTTCATGTATGAAAAAGACAGTTTCGACCAATCTATTGCTTCCATTTTTTATTCTTTCTATTAAAAAAAAACGAGTCGTTACCTGCTTTGGTAATAATATCACAAAAGTACAAATTTAGAATAAAACTCATTCGTCTTTAGGCAATAAAATAAGAATTAATTGCAATATGTCTTTTTTTCATCTTTTTGATAGATACTATTATCAGGTGTTGAGCTGATAGGAATAGGCTTGTTAATAATAAATGAAAATATGCCGGTCGAAAATCAATAATGGCCGTTTACTTCCTTTTTATTATCAATTGTTTAGCCTTCTTGTGTGTGTCGGCTGCGGCCAGGCTACAACCGGACTTCCTCATTTTTTGTGCGGATTTGTGGGGCTCGTCCCAGAGATTGTTTGATTTTATGAGGGAAATGTTAATAGATGGTTTTATATTGAAAAATTATCTATTTATGGGTTTCTTCATTAAACTCTTTCTCTACTTCGCGGTCTTAGAATTTGAATCGAATTAACCTGCCGTAATTTTAATCCGCGAGACGGCAGAACTTATTTTAAAACAAATTTTATATGAAACATTTAGGAAAATTGATTACTGTTTTTTTCTCGTTATTTTTAGTATGTGGTCTTGTAAATGCTCAGACAAAGCTGTCGTCCGAAGAACAGGCCAGGTTGCTGAAGCCTTTTCCTGACGCAATGAAGGGGATGGAAAAACATGTTTTATTCTTGCCCGAATACGAAAATGAACTGGATAATTTCAAATTGGAACTGATTGCAGGAAAAACGATGAGTGTGGATTGCAACATACATACACTCTCCGGAAGAATAAGCGCCAAAAATCTGACGGGATGGGGATATACTTATTATGTTTTTGAAACAAATGGCAATGTGCGTTCGACGATGAGGGCATGTCCCGGCAATACCAAGGAAGATCGTTTCGTATCCGGACCCTCTGTTCTTGTTCGATACAACAGTAAATTGCCTGTGGTGATTTATGCGCCAAAAGGTTACGATATAAAGTACAGCGTTTGGAGAGCTGGAGAAGTCAAATCTTTTCCGAAGAAATAAGCCGTTGGAAAGGTTGTCGGGTATAAGTTAATATCTATCTGTGATAGATGAACAGAATCCTTTCGGACAATGTTGAAATAGCGTATTGATAAACAAAAGTTTCAACTAAAATCTGAATATTATGCCGAAAACAGCAGAACTACCAAAACATCCTCAGGATTTTATTGCTTATGAGGAAGCCCGCAGACACAAAACAGGAATGATTCCCAGCCGTGTTACTTACAAAGAGGTGAAAGCCGCTATGAACAAGATTAATCCGGATGAAGAAAGTATGAAAAGCAGAGGGTAGCTTCTGCATGTAAATAGAAAAAAAAACATCCCTTGTCGTTAAATAACGACAAGGGATATTTTTTTATTGGATTCAGATTCTCACAAATGTCTGCTTTTCGTTATCCCATTCGAAATCCTGTCCGGGATATGCTTTCAGGATCTCTTTGATTGCCGGCTTCCACTCGACTATTTCCTTCAAATCTTTAGTTATTGTATTATTCGGATTATCAAGGTAATCTTCCTCTTCGTCTCCGAAAAGAAAACGCCAGCCACTATCTATTTTCAATTCACTGTTTTCCCGATAGCAATAGCCGATGTAATCGTTGTCGATGGCTTTTTGCGTGACGTAAGCAAATTTCTGTAAATCGGTAAATTCTTTAATGGAGAGATCGTCCCATTCTAATTCATTCTCATTCATACCAAAGTCTTGTTTTATTTTCCGGTAAAGATACTATTTTTTACCCTTGTAGCTTTGTCTGCACGAATTCAGTCTTTATTTTTCCATTCATCGAACTCTATTTCGAGCTGATAAGCGTCAACGTAGCGTTCGGATGTTTCGCTTTTTTTTATGGAAAGCCCAATGAGGCGAACTTTGGGTTGAAGATCGACTGCCGATAGTAATTCGAAGCCTATCTGATAGAGTTGGGATTTGCTGGTGACGGGAGTTAATTCGGTATGGCTACGTGTAATGACTTGGAAATCCGCAAATTTTATTTTCAATGTTACGGTTTTTCCTTCGAATTTTCGCTTCGAAATGCGTTGGATAACATCTTCGGCAACTTCATCCAACAGAACTCGCAATTCATCCAACGAATCGGTATCTTCCTGAAATGTGATTTCCGCACCCACAGATTTTCTTTCTCTGTTTGCTTCCACCGGGCGATTGTCAATGGCCCGTGCATTTTGAAAGAAAAAATGCCCCGCTTTTCCAAAAATATGAACAAGTTGTTCTTCTGTGAAGTTTTTCAGGTCGAGCCCGGTGCGGATACCTAGTTGGTGCATTGTTTTAGTTGTCACTTTCCCTACTCCGAAGAAACGTTCTATTTCGAGAGTCTCGATAAATCGTTCACCGTCTTTGGGTTTTATGACGAAAAGCCCGTCCGGTTTGTTGTAGTCGGAGGCGATTTTTGCTAGAAATTTATTGTAAGAAACTCCTGCTGATGCAGTAAGCTGGGTCTTCTCTCGAATTTTTTCTTTGATTTCGCGGGCAATCTGCGTAGCTGAATCAATCTGAAAATGATTGGTTGTCACATCGAGAAAAGCTTCATCCAATGAGAGAGGCTCTACCAAATCGGTGTATTCATGAAATATATCCATGATTTGATGCGAAACGGATTTGTAAACCTCATATCGGCCGGGGACAAAAATCAGATGTGGGCATTTTCGAAGGGCCGTTTTGGAAGGCATAGCCGATTTGACACCGTATTTTCTTGCTTCATAACTGGCTGCAGCAACGACGCCACGTGATTCGGCATATCCCACAGCAAGCGGCTTGCCACGATATGCTTCGTTGTCGCGTTGCTCAATGGAAGCAAAAAATGCATCCATGTCGATATGTATTATTTTACGGCTCATTCGGATGAAGAAAATACGACTTTACAATAATCTAGTTAAGGTTGTTTCTTACTTGCAAAGATAGAAATAATAACTCATCCGAATCTGATGTTTCGGTTGCATTGCCGAAGCTCATTCTGAAATCTGAATTTTAGGTCATCTGTATAACTCTTCATTATTAGAATGTTATCTGTAAAAAAAAGGAATCTTTCTTTTCTGATAGTTGTCAGGACACTATGGTCTCCATTATTTAAATGCTATTCCGATATATATATATACTGAAAAAATGGTCTGTCTTTTATTGTTTGTTTCGTAATCAAAGATTCTATCTGATTTCTTTTCTGGTTCTTGAAATAATAGAATGCCTTTTCATTCGAAAGAACCGGTTGAGGTGAATGGACGGATTGAGCGCTTCCGGTGTACGGGAATATTTTTTACCTGATAATGAGAGAATATAACACATCGCAGGTATTGAAAAGTGAGGCGAATGAACTGTTTTATCAATATATTTGTGTAGCTTCGCTTGATAAAAACTTGAATGGAAAACGATTGATTTACTCTTTATGACTCCGTTTCTTTATAATGTAGCTCAAACTTATTATTCTCATTTTGGAAACAAAGTGAGCGGGTTTACATTTATTTTCCCCAATCGTCGGGCCGGACGTTTCTTTTTGAAATATTTATCCGAAGTGGCGGGCAAGCCCGTCTTTGCACCGGAAATCATCACGATTGCCGACTTGTTTACCAAGTTGAGTGAGTTGAAGTCTGCCGACCGCATCTATCAATTGTTTGTCCTGTACGACTGCTACCGCGAGGTAAGCGGTTCGGATGAAACCTTTGAAGATTTCATGTTTTGGGGAGAAATGTTGCTGAATGATTTTGATGATCTGGACAAATCGATGGCCGATGCCCGGCAGCTTTTCCGAAACATACAGGATTTGAAAGAAATTGATGCCAATTTTTCTTATCTCACAGAAGAGCAGGTTGCTATTATTCGCCGGTTTTGGTCGAATTTTCTTCCTGTGTCTACCGAGGACAAAACAAAACATGATTTCCTTGAAATTTGGGAAGTCCTGTTTCAATTGTATTCTGTCTTTCGCGAACGTTTGAAATCCAGGGGATTTGCCTACGAAGGAATGATATTCAGAGAAGTAGCCGAAAAAGCACGCCGACTCGACTTGCCTTTGTTGAATTACAAACGTCTGGTCTTTGTAGGATTGAACGGGCATTCCCAATCGGAAGAATGCCTGTTGGATTTTGCTAAAAAACAAGATATTGCCGATTTTTACTGGGACTATGTTTCGCCGTTAGTCCGTGACGAAACCAACAAGGCATCGTTCTTCTTGAAAGTAAACGAGCTGCGATATCCATCTCAGTTGACATTAGCTAAAGAAGAATTTCCGTTGGAAAAGCCGGTGGTGGAAGTCATTGGAATTCCGTCGTTTGTAGGACAGGCCAAGCAAGTGCATCCGATTCTTAAAAAAATGATTACCGACGGTGAAGTAGGGGAGAGTCATCTTGTTCCGAACACGGCGATTGTTTTAGCAGAAGAAAACCTGCTTTTACCGACCCTTTATTCTATCCCGGCTGAAATCGATAAAATAAATGTGACGATGGGGTATGGCTTAGGTAACTCATCGATTGTAGCCTTGATGAATCAGGTGTACGAGGTGCAGAAAAATTTTCGTACATCGAATGGTCAACTCGGTGTTTACTACCGTTTTGTCCTTCCGGTTCTGACACATAGCTATGTGGCCCGGATTGTCGGACAACCGGCAGAGGAGCTACGACGTCAGATAATGACGTTGAATCGCTTGGTGGTGCCTGTGGAAGATTTGAAAGTGCATCCCTTGCTTGAAATGATTTTTACACCGATGGTCGACAGTGGTCAGATACCGGAGGCTCTGCGAAATATTCTATCTTGTTTACACCGCGAATTATCCGATTCGGTGGGCAATCGGGAGGAAGAAGCAAACCAGAACACAGCCCGTTCGGTGGATATCGAATGTGAGTTTATCGTGGAATATTACAAGGCTGTAAATCGCATTCAGGATACCATGACAGAGCTCAACATCGAGGTTCTTCCCGATACTTTTTTCCGTTTGTTGAAAAAGCTGATTTCTGGGATTAGTGTGGCTTTTGAAGGTGAACCCTTGTCCGGGCTTCAGGTAATGGGCGTACTCGAAACGCGTGCTATTGATTTCGATAATCTCATTCTTCTTTCGATGAATGATGGTGTTTTTCCTGCAAAAAAAGGAGCCAACTCGTTTATTCCATACAACCTTCGCAAAGGATTCGGATTGCCTACTTATGAACATCAGGACAGTGTATTCGCGTACCATTTCTACCGAATGATTTTCCGGGCTAAACGTATTTTTTTGATTTATGATACACGCACGGACGGATTGAAAGGGGGCGAAGTGAGCCGTTACTTCTACCAGTTGAAACATCTTTATCCGGAATATTTTGATATTCGGGAACGCATTGTTGTGTATGAAGTGCCGGCTATGGAATCGCAGCAAATTCAAGTGGATAAATCACCTGAAGTCATGAATCGCCTGAAGCGTTTTCTGAATGGCGGAGATCGTGCATTGTCGGCCAGTGCTATCAATAATTACCTGGATTGTCCTTTACAGTTTTACTTAAATGTGGTGGAAAACCTCGGTGCAGAAGAAGAACTTACCGAAAAAGTGGAAGCAAATGTCTTCGGAAGTATTTTTCACTTTGTGATGGAGAAAATTTATGCAGAGTTTGAAGGTAAAATTATTACAGCTGATTTACTCAAAAAAATAGCTCATGATGAAAACTATGTTCATTCGCTGACCGAAAGAGGTTTTGCAAAGTATTATTTTAAGAATGAACAACTAATTCGCCCATTGACAGGCCAAATTCTTCTGATTGGCGAAATTATCAAGAAATATGTTGTGCAGACACTCAAATATGATGGGCGGCAGACTCCGTTTGTATATATTCGTTCGGAGAAAAAATTCGATGAGGCATATCTTTTACCTTCCGGCAACATGGTGCATCTAAAGGGATTTATTGACAGGGTGGACGAAAAAGACGGCGTCACCCGGATTATCGATTATAAGACGGGAGCAGGTTTGTTGCAATTCAAATCTTTATCCGACCTTTTTGACCCCGCTTTGGATAAACGTCCGAAAGCGGTTATGCAGGTGTTCCTCTACGCATTGATGTATGCCAAAGAGCATCCCAAAGCGCAGATTGCTCCTGCTATCTATTTCCTCCGAAGTATTTTTAAGAACGATTTCAAGTCAGTTGTTGAAAATAGAAACCCTGAATCTTCTCCCGGAGATGTGACTGATTTTGAAACGTATCGATGCGATTTTAAACTTTTACTGGATAAATGTTTAGATGAAATTTTCGACCCGGCAGTTCCTTTCACGCAGACTAGTACGGGAAAGGCTTGTGAATGGTGTGATTTTAGGACGGTCTGCAAGAAATAAGAATGAAAAAGATTGCCTCAAAGTCGTATCCGGATACAATGTATCTGTTCGTACTTAATTGAGGCAATCGGTCTTATCTATGTAGCGTTAACAGAAATGAAGCGAGATTAATTTTCTTCCGATTCGTTGTAAACTTGTGCAGAAATAGATGCTTTCTGGCTGTTGGCATCGCTTATATTCAATTGGATAGACCCCTCTGATACTCCCTTGAGAAACAGGGTGTCGCCCTTTACAGAATAATTGACAATTTCCATTTTCGGACTTTGAACAGTATATGGTGCTGTTCCATTGCTCATCCGGATTGTATCCGATTTCCCAACTAATAATTTAGTAGTCGTTTTGCTTAATTCGAAAGGGTGGGTATTGTCATCATCGTTGCATGCAACAAAAACCGAACAACTCGATAAAACACACACTAAATAAATTAATTTTTTCATTTTGGTATAAAGTTTTGTTTTACATAATTAAATAAAACTTACCAAGGGCCCGTGAGGTTCGTTTGTTTGAAAGACGGCAGGGCGGTATATTCGTTGCATTTAGTTTTGTTAAAAAATAAAAATAGTGAGTTTTGGATATCTCTTGCTTCTGTTCCAGTTGAATTATCCTGATTCGGATTAAGGAAAAAATAAGTTTTAAGTAAAGTTTGATAATAAGCGGAATACATTGGGGTTGGTATTGCGTTTATTTTTAATTTTAGCAAAAAAATAAGCTGCTTCGAAAAGGTTTTTCTGTTTTGATAGGAATGGATATAATTACTTACACAAGTTCCCCATAAACAGGGATGTCTTGCAAATAGGTGGTCGTTTGATTTTCGTAATCTACCTGGCAGCAATAATGCCTGAGCCCGTTGCTGACAATGAGGTAGGGGACTTTCAAAACGTAGTTGTATCGAACAATTTGGTCGAATACTTGTTCTGTGATAGAAACGTCCGGAGCTTTGTATTCCAAAATAACAAGAGGATTCATTCTGTTGTCATAAACAACCGAATCGCATCTTTTTATCCGGCTGTTGACTTTGATCTGCATTTCGTTGGCGATAAGCATCGGTGGGTATTGTTTGTGATTGATCAGGTAGCAGACAAAATTTTGTCTCACCCATTCTTCCGGAGTAAGTGCCACAAATTTAGCTCGTAAGCTGTCGAATATGCGTAACCCCTTTTCCGTTTTTTTTATTTTTATTTCACAAGGGGGTAAATTTAAGTTCAACATTTAATATCTTTGCAGATTAATATTTTCTCAATCTTCGAACACTTTTTCTAAGATTGAGGTTTTGTATATCAAAACAATAATGACAAAAGTAAATTTATTATGAAGACAAAACAAGAAATCGTTGCTAATTGGTTGCCTCGTTACACCAAAAGACCTTTGGAAGAATTTACCAAGTATATTCTTCTAACTAATTTTTCCAATTACATCGATATTTTTGCCGACCACTTTAATGTTCCGGTGGTAGGGAAAGAAGGAAATATGCCGAATGCTGTTGCCAATGGCATCACAATCATCAATTTCGGTATGGGTAGTGCTAACGCTGCTACTATTATGGATTTGTTGAGTGCAGTGGCTCCCAAAGCGGTTCTTTTCCTTGGAAAATGTGGCGGTATCAAAAGAATTAACAACTTAGGGGATTATATACTTCCGATTGCAGCTATCCGTGGAGAAGGAACTTCTAATGACTATTTTCCACCCGAAGTGCCATCGCTTCCTGCTTTCAGTATTTTACGTTCGGTTTCTTCCAATATCCGTGACTATGGACACGATTATTGGACAGGTACAGTGTATACAACCAACCGCCGCGTGTGGGAACATGATGAGGATTTTAAAAATTATCTCCGTAAAGTGCGTGCAATGGCTGTCGATATGGAAACAGCTACTTTATTCACCTGCGGTTTTGCCAATCAGATACCGACGGGCGCATTGTTGTTAGTTTCAGACCAACCTATGATTCCCGAAGGTGTGAAGACCGAAGAAAGTGACAAATCCATTACCTCTCAGTTTGTAAAAGAACATGTGATGATTGGTATCAAGTCTCTTTCAACACTTATCAATGACGGACGCACAGTGAAACATCTTCGTTTCGACGAAGAATAATTTTTTCCGATGGCAGAAAACTCCATGACATTCGAGCAGCTCAGCAAGAGCATTAAAAATAAAGAATTCCAACCGGTCTATTTATTGATGGGAGAGGAACCTTATTATATAGATCTTCTTACTGAGATGTTGATTGAAAATGTACTGTCCGACGATGTCAGAGATTTTAATCAGACGATTGTTTATGGCCCCGATACTGATGTGCATTCGCTTATCCCGGCGCTGAGACGATTCCCAATGATGACCGAACGTCAACTGGTGGTTGTGAAAGAAGCGCAGGGGTTGAAGCATATGGAGGTATTGGAATCGTATCTGCAAAACATTGTTCCATCCACAATTCTTGTACTTAATTATAAGTATGGGACGCTGGACAAACGCAAGAAAGTTTATTTAGAGATTAAAAAGCAGGGAGTCATTTTCGAGTCAAACAAGGTATATGACAACAAAATGCCCGGATTTATCACTTCGTATATTGCTTCCAAAGGATTAGGTATTGATGAAAAATCGGCACAGATGCTGGCTGATTTTCTCGGAAATGATCTGAAAAAAGTAGTGAATGAAATCGATAAACTCCGTCTGCTCCTTTCTCCTTCGGATAAACGTATTACGCCGGAATTGATAGAACAAAATATTGGCATCAGTAAGGATTTCAATAATTTTGAATTACTGAATGCCATCGTGAATAAGAATTTTGAGAAAGCCAGTAAAATAGCATTCTATTTTGAGAAAAACCCGAAGGCAAACCCTCTGATTCTGACCTTGTCTGTTCTTTTCAATTATTTCAGCAATCTGCTTGTCTGTTATTGGGCTGCGGATAAAACTGAAAACGGATTGGCTAAGGAACTGGGACTAAGAGGAACGTATCAGGCGAGAGATTATGTGGTCGGAGTTAAAAACTACAAAGTAATGAAGACGATGGAGATTATTTCGCTTATCCGTACTTATGACGCCAAAGGAAAAGGGGTAGATAATCCGTCGACGCCTCAGGGAGAATTGCTGAAAGAATTACTGTTTAAAATAATGCATTGACTCGTTTCGATGAAAATCGACTATAGTATCCTTGATTTGCTGATTGAAGATAATATCTCTTTTGCCGCTTACAGGCTACCGGCAGAGAAGCATATTCATTTGATCGTTCAGCAATCAAACGCTCTCTCTTGTTTTAATTCTCTGACTGAAGTCAGTGGAAAACGGGGATTTTTGATAACTCCTTTTCAAACAAGCGTAGATTTTCCTGTTGTTTTAATACCGGAAGATATTCATCTGATCGGTGACAAAGCTATACACGAGTTTGCGTTGTCCTATCAGGACAAGCGTCTGCCAAACCATTCGAATTTCCCGATATTGCCTCCGTTTTCGACTAGCCGGGAGCAATATCAGCAGATGTTTGATGTTTTTCAGAATGCGCTTGATGCCGGAAAGTTTGAGAAACTGGTTCTTTCGCGAAGATATTTGTTGGAAAAACCGAAAGGCTTTAGCCCGTCAAAAGCATATAAGAAAGCCGTGGATTTATATCCCAATGCTTTTGTATATCTCGCCTATACTCCTTTCACCGGAATTTGGATGGGAAGTACACCGGAGCTTTTGCTTGCTGAAGAGAACGGCGTTTTTCATACGACTGCTTTAGCCGGAACGCAGATGGCTGACAATGTGCAAGACGTTTCATGCCTGACTTGGAATGAGAAGAATCGTCGCGAACAGGCTATTGTCTCAGAATACATGCGCAATCTCCTGCAGAAGCAGGGTTTGGAGTTCTCTGAAAGCGAGGTGTATTCGTTCAGGGCGGGAAACGTGGCTCACCTAAAAACTGATTTTCATTTTCAGTCCAACCCCTCCGTATCGACCGGAGCTTTGCTGGCTGCTATTCATCCGTCGCCTGCGGTATGCGGCATTCCAAAATCGGAAGCATCATCTTTTATACAAACTCACGAATCGCACGATCGAGCCTATTATTCGGGTTTTACAGGTAATTTATCCATGAACAATCGCACCGATTTATATGTTAATTTGAGGTGCATGCAGATACTTCCACATTCACTTGTTTTGTATGCCGGAGGAGGAATCCTTATTTCGTCTCAGGCAGAAGAAGAATGGAAAGAAACGGAAGATAAAATGCAAGCTATGCTGAAAGTTCTTCAGTAGGAGGAAGTGTAAATTTATATTGAAATAGAAACTGTTCATGGAATATAATTTTTGTGGAAAAAGCGGACTGAAACTACCTCAGTTGTCGCTCGGATTATGGCATAACTTTGGAGAAGAAGATAATTTTCAAACAGCAAAAGACATGATTTGCCATGCCTTTGATAAAGGGATAACTCATTTTGATCTGGCAAATAATTATGGATCGCCTGCCGGTAGCGCTGAAAAGAATTTTGGAAAAATCCTGGCTTCCGATTTATCCGGTCATCGTGATGAGATTATTGTATCTTCGAAGGCCGGGCATGCTATGTGGAACGGGCCATACGGAGATGGAGGCTCCCGCAAATCTATCCTGGCAAGCGTCAATCAGAGCTTGAAACGTACAGGACTGGAATATTTCGATATTTTCTATTCTCATCGGTACGATCCGGAGACTCCCTTGGAAGAGACAGTGCAGGCACTTATTGATATTGTACATCAAGGAAAGGCTTTGTATGTAGGCTTGTCAAAATATCCCCGAGACAAAGCCGAAAAAGCAGTGCAGTTGATGCGGGAACAACATGTGCGTTGTCTTATTTATCAGGATCGCTACAGTATGCTTCGCCGCGAAGTAGAAAAAGAGAATCTGAAATTCTGCAGAGAGGAAGGTATCGGTTTTATTGCTTTTTCCCCTTTAGCCCAGGGTGTACTCACAAGTCGTTATCTGCAAGGTATCCCGAAAGATTCACGTATTGCCAAAGGGAGTGCTTTTTTGAAAGAAAAAGACTTAAATGCGGAATTAATATCGAAAGTGGAAACTTTAAATAATTTTGCACTTGAGCGTGGACAATCATTGGCTGAAATGTCGCTTGCATGGGTCTTAAGAAACCCTGCTGTGACTTCTGTTATTATTGGAGCTAGTTCTGTTGGGCAGATAGATGATAATCTTCAGGCGATAGAGAATTCTCGTTTCAGCGAGAGTGAATTGGCGTTGATTGATTCCGTATTGAAAGGAGAGAGTATTTAGCTTCATGTATGATGTAATACTTTTTTTATCGAAGTAAATATTCGAAATTCGTTGTAAGTATATGTATTTGTCGTATTTTGAAAATAAGTGATACGACGGATTAAATACATGAAACTAATTTTATCGAAGGACTTATAATAAAAAATAAGAGCAGAACCTGCTGCCGTTATTTGGTGCAGGTTTTCTTGTTTATTATCCAATAATATTTGTGTCACATTAAAAAGTGGTCATTCGTAATGGGCTTAAATAAAATAATTAAAATTATTCATTTACAGTGGTTTACAAAGAGAAGAGATTCAGGACGGATGATAAAGTATAAACTATGAATTTAATTCTGCTTGCTTTTAAATCACTTACGATTAAGTTTGAAAAAAGGATGATGTAAGTTTTAGTATCACTTTAATAAGACAATAGTGATTCAATAAGGAATAAAACCGTACGAATACATTCAAATCTGTTATCAGAGAATTAAACAAAAAGGGAAGTTGAATGGTTATATGGGAAAAATTATAAAATGGAATTAATCATTCATGAATATCCGGTCGGTGCCCGCCCCGAAGTTACCAAACCAAATCCTGCTATATTGGAGCATCTGGGGGAAGAAGGCCTGAGGCAGATGGTCAGTCGTCATTACGATTTATTGCGCGAAAGTCCGATTCGAAAAATGTTCCCTGAAGACGATGCGGGATTTGAACAGGCAAAAAAGAACCAGGCTGATTTTATGATTCAGATATGTGGCGGTCCGGATTATTTTAATCAACATAGAGGCCAACCAATGCTTGTCAGGCGTCACAACTTCTCGATAACCCCCAATGGACGGAGAGTTTGGCTGGAAGCATACCGCACTGCATTGCAGGAAACATCGTTGGCGGAAGATTTGATCTTGTCTTTCTGGAATTACATCGAAGTATTCTCGGCTTGGTTGGTAAATGCACACGGAAAGGCTCAATTTTGAAGAGACATTAACCGACATGCGGTTATGCAAATAAAAAGAGGTCATTTTCATCGTTTGAAAATAACCTCTTCTTCCGTATATACCGGCTTTATTATTACATTCTTAGAATAATGCGTTCTCCTAATATTTTAGCCAACGCTTTTCTGATTTCATCTACCTGTTTGAGTTGTTTCATCAATTCTATCGCTAAATCCATATCTCCGGCCTTCTGGGCCTCTTCAAGCTTCTTCTTCAAAGATTTGATATTGATGGCTACATGCTCATTTTTCAATTCAGTCACTACACGTGGTACACTGGTCAGTAGTTGCTGCTCTTCCCCCAGCGGAGTATCTTCTCTTCGCACATTTTCACCATATTGTTTCAGGTGAATTTTGCTCAGTTGGTATCTGTCACTGATGATTTCGGCTGCTAACCGACTGATTTCATTATTGGAATGTGCCAGAAAAAATTTGCTCGGAATAAAGTTTGCATCTTCTAAATGGGCGATAGCCTCATCGTATATTGTACGAAAAAGGGTATTCTGTATTTGTATATTATCACGTTCAAGATCGAACTTTATAAATTCAATCACGGTGGGGATTGTTTCTCCTTCCATACTTTCACTGTCTGTTGTTAACGGAAGTTGCCCAAACCGGATAATGTAGTAAAGCACATTCAGCTCAAATCGATCCAATCCGTTTGGTGCTTTCACCAAAAGCGTTGCCTGTTCATTTTGGAATGGATTGTTGTTTTCCTGATTTATTACCGGGCCTGGATGAGGTTGAGTACTGTTTTTTTCTGCAGTTGCCAGAATTTGGGTTTTGATAGAAGTAACCAACAATCGTTCATCAACCTCCAGTAAGGAGCTACAGTCGCGTATATAAACCGAACGAATAATCGGGTCCGGAATCAGTGAAATACTTTTTACAACATCGCCGATAAGAGCTGCTTTTTTTATCGGATCATTCCCTGCCTCATCCATTAGAAGTTTGGCTTTAAAACGGATAAAATCGGTCTCATTGGATTCGAGATACTGAAGCAGGCTGCTCGAGTTATGCTTGCGGGAGAAAGAATCCGGATCTTCACCGTCAGGCAGCAGCACGACTTTAATGTTCAAACCTTCTTCTAATAGCAGGTCGATACCTCTGACTGCTGCTTTAATTCCGGCTGCATCTCCGTCATACAGCACCGTAATATTGCTGGTAAAACGATGAATCAACTTGATTTGTCCATGAGTCAAGGCCGTTCCGGAAGAAGCGACGACATTTTCGATACCCGACTGGTGCATGGAGATAACGTCCGTATATCCTTCCACCAGATAGCATTTATCTAATTTAGTAATGGCCTGTTTGGCAAAGAAAATACCATAAAGCTGATCACTCTTATGGTAAATCTCACTTTCTGGAGAATTGACATACTTACCGGTATTTTCCGCTTTTTTGAGGATACGTCCGCCAAAAGCAACGACTTTGCCGGATAAGGTATGTACCGGGAACATGACCCGTCCGCGGAACCTATCTGCAACATATCCGTTATCACCGTTAATGACTAATCCTGTCTTAAAAAGATATTCTTTTTTAAACCCGTTTTTCTGAGCCTCCTGAAACAGGGCGTCTTTTTGTTCCAGGCTGTATCCTAAGCGAAATTTCTTTATAATATCTTCTCTGAAACCCCGTTCCCGGAAATAGCTCATTCCAATGCTTTTCCCTTCGATATTGTTATGAAGCGTTTTTGCAAAATAGTCACAGGCAAAATCATTTAGAATAAACAGACTTTCACGCTCATTGAATGCTTGCTTTTGTTCGTCTGTAAGTTCACGTTCCTTGATCTCAATATTGTATCTCTTTGCCAGATACTTTAATGCTTCATAATAAGACAACTGCTCGTGTTTCATTATGAAATGAACAGACGTTCCTCCTTCTCCGCAGGCAAAGCATTTACAAATGTTTTTAGCGGGAGACACATAAAATGAAGGGGTCTTATCGGAGTGGAAGGGACACAGCCCAACGTAATTGACACCCCGGCGCTTCAGTGTGACAAAGTCGGACACGACATCAACAATTTGTGCCGCATCCATTATGCGGTCAATTGTAATTTGATCTATCATTGCAATGGTTTAGTGCTACGAAAATACGAATTCTAAAGGAAAAACCCGAACACTTATTCCTTTTATTTTATGAATAAGTATACAGGATATTGATTATCAAAGTGTATTATCTCGGAAGAATTAAAGTCCTATTTTAGAAATATGAAAGTCCGTAAATCAAATCAGATTTGCGGACTTTCTTCAAATTTTTCTATCTCGAATAAATTTAATCTCCGGGAACAGGAGATTCCGGATTCCCGATATCCGGCATATCCTCACTTGGTGCAATGTCCAGTGAGTCATTTTTGACGGAGGTGGAGTCTACCGGAATATAAGTTTTGCAATTATATTCGCGGGTAATCTTCTCTTTGGGTTGTGTCGGGAATTTACCTCTGTAGCGCTTCAGGCTCTCATCAGCCAACACTTTTTCCATGAAGTTGGCAAAAATAGGAAGTGCAGTTCTACTTCCCTGTCCAAGACTTCCGGTTCGGAAGTGGACGCTGCGTTGTTCACCACCAACCCATGCTCCGCCGACAAGATTCGGAGTAACTCCTATGTACCAGGCATCGGAGTGGTTGTTGGAAGTTCCGGTTTTTCCACCGAAATCAGTATTCCATTTAAATAGATTCCAACTCCAAAGAGCACGGCTTGTTCCTCCGGGTTCTGTCAGACCTCCTTTCAGCATTTCTTGCATCAACCAGGCATCTTCATACGGAAGAACTTGTTTTTGAATGGTCTTGTTTGTATAAAGGACATTTCCGTTTCGGTCTTCAATTCGGGTGATAACCACCGGATCGTGATATTTACCTTCGTTGACAACCGTTGTATAGGCATTCACCATTTCCAGAAGAGAAACATCGGATGCTCCCAGTGAAAGTGCCGGCTCATTTTTTAAAGGTGATTTGATACCCATCAGATGAGCATATTTAATGATTTCGCTGATACCTACTTCTTTTGCAATCTGTACCGCAATGGTATTGATTGATTGAGCAAAAGCATTTTTGAGGGTAACAGGATAATACAGGTAATATCCGTTGGCATTGGTCGGGTTCCATGTCTCATTCTGATCTTTTCCTGTGTTCGGCCACGAAACCGGCTGATCCACTCGGGTGTCGCAAGGTGACATGCCGTGCATCATGGCTGTGGTATATACAAAAAGTTTGAATGTTGAACCCGGCTGGCGTTTTGATTGAGCGACTTTGTCATATTTCCAGAAATTGAAGTCTACATCGCCGACCCAAGCTTTTACATAACCTGTTTGTGGTTCCATCGCGACGAATCCGGTGTGCATGAATCGGTTCATATACCGGATTGAATCCATTGAACTGATGAATTTGGTGACCTTTCCGTCATAGCTAAACAACTGGATGGTATGAGGTTTGTTCATGTAGTAATCGATGGAATCCTTATTTTCTTTGAATTTCTTTTGCAGATTTTTATAGGCATTTGTCTGAAGAGCAAGTCTCTCAATAAACATTGGAATTTCTTTGTGAGTTTCGTCCTGCCATGGATTTTGGCCTCTCCAGTGATCATCAAATTTTTTCTGGATACTCTTCATCTGGTCGTGAACAGCTTGTTCTGCATACTCCTGCATTTTGGAATCAACCGTTACGTATATTTTCAATCCGTCTGAATAGAGATCGTATCCGTTTTCTTTACACCACTGACCTGCTTCTTCTGCAACATATTCTCTAAAATACAGGGCTTTTCCATCGTATGGCTGTTCCTGCCTGTAATTCAACTTGATGTCCAGCGCTTGTAAGGAATCGCATTCGGTAGCTGTAATCACTCTATGAGTACGAAGGTTGGATAAGACAATGTTTCTTCTTTTGGCAGAGCGTGAAGGATGTAGTATCGGACTGTAAGATGTCGGAGCTTTCAATAAACCAACCAGCGTGGCTGCTTCCTCTGTTTTCAGCTTAGCGGGTGTCGTATTAAAGAATGTTTTTGCAGCCGTTTTTATTCCATAAGCATTGCTGCCGAAGTCGACAGTATTGAGATACATGGTCAGGATGTCTTGTTTTGAATAAAACATTTCAATCTTTACCGCGTTAATCCATTCTTTTGTTTTCATAATGAGAATGTTGACGCCGGGTACATATCCAAGCACTCCGCGGGAATACTGATTTCGGGTTTTAAACATATTCTTTACCAACTGTTGTGAAATGGTGCTGGCACCTCTGGCTTTTCCATGCATAGCATCTTTCATAGCAGAAAATACTCCCTTGATGTCAATGCCAAAATGTTGGTAGAAACGCTCATCCTCAGTATAAATAAGCGCTTTTATAAGCATGGGCGAAATTTCATTGTATGTGACAGGCGTTCTGTTCTCACGGAAGAACTTACCCATCACTTTGCCGTCGGCAGAAATAATTGTCGTAGCAACACTTTGATTTGGGTTTTTCAAAGAACTGATACTGGGTGATTTTCCAAAGAGCCACAGAAAGTTCATATCGACGAGAAAGAGGTATAAAAAGAAAAGTACAAATAGGGTTGCTATCACCAATATTGTTTTTCGATACCAAGGTGAGTTTTTAAAATATTCATGTTTAGCCTTGAAGAACGATTTTATCTTACTTCGGCTATCGTTGAAAAATTTGATAATGGCTTTTTGGCTCATATTGCTATAAATTGATTTGCAAAAATAGGCTGAATTTACAGATGTTGGTCTATTTGAGGTGAAAACTTTTCTTTAAAATGTTAAATAGCGTCTTCGGCTTATTCCTTGATTCCTGTATGAAAATTGCTGCTTCTTCTGAATGAACAATTCTGTATTTGTATTTGTTTTCCTGATTTAAAGATAGATATTACAGCCGCCGAGTTATCCTGTTTGTTCTTATAACCCCAATATGGCAGATCTCTTTCTTGGATGTAAAATATTTAATAGTTTCGTTGCTTTCGCGTTTTGACCGGAATGTTGAATAGCGAATTATCCCTTAAAAAAAGCCGATGCTATATCTGGATAAATTTTTTTCTTAACTTTGGCTTATAAAACAATATAGATAAAATACTAAAACTATGGTTTTCAGATTTTTGATACTTTCGGATGAAGTAGATGACTTTAAAAGAGAAATCAAAATAGATTCAGATGACACGTTTGCAGATTTGCAAAAAGCGATAATTGAGGCAGTCGATTACAGAGAAGGAGAGATTTCTTCCTTCTTTATATGTAATGACGATTGGGAAAAAGAGATGGAAATTACAGCCATTGAGATGGATACAAGTTCCGACATAGATTCTTATGTCATGAGTGAAACTGTATTGGGGGATATTTTGGAAGATGAACGACAGAAGTTGATGTATATGTTCGACTATATGACGGAGCGTTCCTTCTTTATGGAGCTTCGGGAAATTATTCCCGGAAAAAGCCTCGATGCTCCGGTGAACTCGTTATCCGTTGGAAATCCTCCTGCTCAATTTATAGATTTTAGCGAAATAGAAGCGAAAAATAGCAGTCTGGAAATCGGTGAGAATTTTTATGGTGATGAAGATTTTAGCATCGATGAATTGGATGCTGATGGCTTCGACGGATTGGATTCACCTGCACCGGAAGGCGGCGAAGAATCATTTTAATGAAGAAGTTAGTTGTTCTTTTAGGACCAACAGGTGTCGGCAAAACGGAGTTGAGTCTTCGTCTTGCCGAATATTTTTCCAGTCCGGTGCTTTCTGCCGACTCCAGACAGATTTTTAAAAAGATGAAGATTGGAACAGCAGCTCCAACCAAAGAACAACTCCAACGCGTACAGCATTACTTTGTTCATCAACTTGAACCGGAACAATATTACAATGCGGCGCAATTTGAATCGGATGTCATCTCGCTGCTTTCCTCTCTTTATGAGAATCTCGACACCGTGATTCTGACAGGAGGTTCGATGATGTATATCGATGCTGTTTGCAAAGGCATAGATGATTTGCCCGATGTAGACGAAAGTCTGCGAAAGCAACTCAAAGAGCAAGTGCAGAGGGAAGGACTGGACCCGATTCGCCAACAGTTGAAATTATTAGATCCGGATTTTTATCGTCAGGTAGATTTGAAAAATACGCAACGGGTTATTCATGCTCTGGAAATATGCCTGATGACGGGAGTACCTTATTCTTCTTTACGTAAAAGGCAAGTGAGGCAGAGACCTTTTGAAATTATTAAAATAGGTCTGTGCCGGGAACGGGAAGAACTTTATGAGCGAATCAATCAGCGGGTAGAAATGATGATGCAGGATGGATTAGTCAGGGAATGTCAGTCATTGATTCCTTTTCGGCATTTGAATGCATTGAATACGGTTGGATATAAAGAAATATACAACTATCTGGATGGCGAATGGACAAAGGAATTTGCTGTAGAGAAAATCAAACAAAATTCCCGGATCTATTCCCGTAAACAAATGACATGGTTTAAACGGGATGAAGATATACATTGGGTAAATTTGTCTCATTCCGGCGAAAATGAAGCTATAAAAGAGATTATTTCGCTTGTCGAAAACAGTCGGAACTGATCTTTTACATATAAGAAAAGAATTCGATGCAGCGAAGCCTTATTTTTATTCAACCATTCAAAACAATAATCTAAAAATCAGGCGGATTTTATATCACCTAAGAGAAAAATTAAACCGGATGCAGCGAAGCCTTATTTTTATTTAATCAACAAAATAATGATTCAAAAATCAGGCGAGCTCCATACTACCTACTAGAAAAAAATAATCGTATGAAAGAACAAAATACACCTCTTCAGGAATTGGTCGTTACGAAAGAAATCGAGTTGCTTCCATTCCTGCTCGAGAAAAGAGTAAAAAAAAGCAGAAACGCTATTAAATCTCTGCTCGTTCACAAACAGGTCATTGTGAACAAACAATCTGTGTCGCAACACAATTTCCTGTTGCATCCCGGTGACAAAGTGCTGGTGCAACGTAACGATCATTCCCGGGAAAAGAAATTTCTGAAGGGCATTCAGATTGTTTTTGAAGATGATTATCTTATCGTCATCGATAAAGAACCGGGACTTTTGTCCATTGCAACGGAACGGGAAAAACGGGAAACGGCTTACAGTATTATCAGTGAATACCTGAAGCATAAAGATCCGGAAGCAAAAATTTTCGTACTTCATCGTCTTGATAGGGAAACATCCGGGTTAATGATGTTTGCCAAAGACCAGAAAGTGCAAGAGATTATGCAGAAAAATTGGGATGATATTATTACGGCAAGAACCTATCAGGCTATTGTAGAGGGGAAGTTGGATCCTGCTGAAGGAACAATTACCTCCTGGCTTACGGAAAATAAAAATTTTAAGATGTTTTCTTCTCCAAAAGATAACGGTGGGCAGAAAGCGATTACTCATTACAAGACATTGGCATCCAATAAACATTACTCTTTGTTGAGCCTGAAACTCGATACCGGAAGAAAAAATCAGATTCGGGTACATCTCGAGTCGCTCGGACATCCTATTTTGGGTGATAAAAAATATGGTTCGAAACAGAATCCTATTCGTCGAATGTGTCTGCATGCTTACGAGCTTTCCTTCAAACATCCTGTTACCTCTATATTCCAGGAATTTAAAAGTCCGATTCCTCCCAAAATGAAGATGCTGACTCAAAAAACGGTATTGCCGAATAAAGATAAACAGGAATAACGAAAACTTACTGAAGGGATAATTGTTCTTTCTTTATGAAAGAAGACTCCCGCATATTAATTGCAGGCGGCTCTGGCTTTATTGGGAAAGCATTAGCCGCCCGTTTTGCTCAAGAAGGTACTGTTGTGCATGTGCTTTCCCGGCAAGTTGAGAGGCAAGAGGCCTCTGCGAAACAGAATATCCGTTATTTCTACTGGAACCCGCGACAGAAAGAAATTGATCTGAATGCTTTTGAACAGGTAGAAACATTGATAAACCTTTCCGGAGCCAATATTGGAGAAAAACGATGGACGCAGAAACGTAAAACAGAGATTTTTGATAGTCGTGTTCAAACGACCCGGTTTCTGTTTGAAGTGATACGCTCCAATTCTTTTCCGGTACATACAGTCGTCTCGGCTTCTGCGGTTGGATATTATGGAATGAAGACTTTAGAAAATCAGACGTTGTCTGAAGATTCTCCGAAAGGAGATGACTTTTTATCCTCTGTCTGCAATCAATGGGAAAAAGAGGCGTTGCAGTTTCATGAGTTAGGAACACGGGTTGTTATTTTGAGGCAAGGCGTTGTCCTGGGGAAAGAGGGGGGAATCTATCAGAAACTGTTTGCCCTCGCGAAGTGGGGAATTAATGTGTCTCTCGGTTCCGGCAGACAATATTTACCCTGGATATCCATGGCGGACATGGTTGCTTTATATTACTTTTGTGTGCGCAATACTTCTATCGACGGTATTTTTAATGCCGTAGCCGACGAACAAGTAACGATGCAGGAATTTGCAAGAAAACTATCTCAATCACTTCATCGGCCAATCCTTACGCCCGCCGTTCCTGCATTTGTCTTACGTCTTATGCTTGGAGATATGTCCCAAATGCTTCTTCAGGGCACAAAAGTGAGTAATCGTAAAATACGGAATACACCTTTTCAGTTTGAGTGCCTGACCTTGGCGCAGGCTTTTGATGAAATACTGATTTGATGATTGATTGCTTGCTTGGAAGATGTTCATTCCAGAATACTGAATAAATATCCCGGACAGGCATTGCTGCATTGTTCCAGACAAAAGATTAAAATACTTTAGTCTTTTTCGGGAGTAGTTTTTGCCTTTATTAACGAGAGGTCTGTTCTGTGTTCAAATTCTTGCCTTATCTTTGTTTTGTTAAAAGAAATGTTTTATTAATGTAAATAACACTCTTATGAAAAGAACTATTTTATCAGCCGTTATGGCGTTGGCATTTATCGCTTCAACAAGTGTAATGGCTCAGGAAAATCCTTCTGCTAAAGCCGAAAAACCTAAAACAGAAACAAAATCTTGCTGTAAGGACTCCGGAAAATGCAAAAAGGATAAGTCTAAATCTTGTTGTAAAAAAGCAAAAAACAAAAAAGATCGCAAGTGCAGTGCTAAACCATCTGAGTCTGCAAAAAAATAAACTTTTTATATAAAGTAAAAAGATATGGACACTAAATTAGTAATGAGTGATAAAACACAAATTACTAACTATCACTTGGTGCGAGGGATGGATCTGAACCACCACGGAACCCTTTTTGCAGGCAAAGCTGCCTTGCTTTTTGTGGAAGCCGGATTTATTGTCACGTCCCTCGCATTAAACACCAATGAGATTGTATGTTTGAGGATACATGGCATGTTGTTTTCTCACCCTGTAAAATCGGGCGATACCATTCGTCTTGCCAGCCAGATAGTCTATGCCGGTAAGAGTAGTGTGGGAGTATACGTAGAAGTATATGTTGAGGCATCCAATACGTTTGTTGTTGATGGATTTCTCACTTTTGTCCGCGTGGATGAAGAAACCGGAAAACCTATTCCTCATGGTTTAATCCTTGAAGTTAATTCAGAGAAGGTTAAACTACTTCAGGAAAAATATCTTCAGGAAAAACGAAAGTAGATTACCTGCTTTGAGCTATTTTGATATTTTGTTGGAAATGTTGCATGATAATTTAAATTGAAACATTTTCGACAAAATATTTTTTTTACCCAGTTGCTTTCTTCTATAAATGTCAGATTGTAATTATCTTTGTTTGTCTTCTCATAAAGATCTTTTCTCATAGCAGCATCTTAATTGATATTGCAGCGATAAATAATATTTGTTGTTGCAAACAGAGAAAAACTTCAAGACTCTTTATTTGTTTAGGAAAACGTTATTCGGTTCTCAAGGTTGAGTATACATGCAATCATATATCTTTTGTATGAATAAATTTTTAATCTCTTGTTGTCTTTGCTTTTTAAGCATATCCATTGTTGCAGGAAATTTACCTGAAGAACCTTCCGGTAAAAAGAAAGAGCTTGTTAAAATCAAAAAGCATAAAGTCCATCCAAGTGATCTTGTTGCAGATTCTTTGATTACCCCTAAGGGGGTTATTCTTCCGGAACGGGCTAAAGAAGCCGCTTCTAAAGTACTTAGCTCCATGTTTGGTGATTCGTTGAGATTGAACAATGCTGATAGTATCCTACGCGCATTTGATAAATTACCTGCTTTTGGTATCTATAAAGATAATTATTTTGTACTCGGTACTGATGTCTCAGGAACGCCCACCAGTGATAACTCCGATGCTAAATTTCAAGTTAGTATTCGTCACCGTCTCACAAAGAGTATGCTTCCATTCAAAACCTATCTATTTCTGACTTATACGCAGAATGCAATCTGGGATGTGTTTAAGAATTCTTTTCCTTTTCGGGATTTGAATTACAATCCGACAATAGGTTTCGGTAAGGCTTTGATTTCAAAAAATCGATTTTTAGGTACTTTCCTTTTCCAATTCGAACACGAATCAAATGGCAAGGATGGAGTAGACTCGCGTAGCTGGAATAAAATTAGTTTTACCGGAAATATTATTTTTGACCGAAATTGGACTTTTTATGCCAAAGCATGGATCCCTTTAGTCGATGGAGTTAATAATCAGGATCTAACAAAATATAAAGGATGGGCATATTTAGGAGGAGAATATAGAAGTAATGATGCTAAATATTGGTTTAATATGCTTATTAATAAACGGTCGGTGGATAATTTGAGTGCAAACATCACCCTTAGTTTAGCTATAAAATTATTTAAGGATGCAAATCAATATTTGTTTGCCGAATTTTACAATGGATATGGAGAAAATTTACTCGATTATAAAGTTTATAGGCAACGATTGCGAGTAGGTTTTGTTATTAAACCGGATATTAATCGGATTTTCTAATGCTTTCTTCATTTTTTTTATTGACCTAACCCCTGTGTCATTCAGCGCAGTTTGAAAATAGTTTAGGAAAAGATTAAAAAAAGGTGATAAATTATTTGGAGTGTAATGT
>JASGFJ010000049.1:0-33486 GCA_047605645.1 Dysgonamonadaceae bacterium
AATAATCATCAGAAAAACAAGATAATACGACATTATTTTATACTATATACTTATACCCTTTCTCCGAATAAAATTACAACAGGTTTATTCTGTTCTTGATGAATCAAAGCACTCTTTATTTTTCAGGTTATCGAATGAATTTTCCTGTTAGGGGAAAGAAAACCACGACTTTCAAACCGTTATCGATGGCAAATAATTTATTCTTTAACCTTCCAACCTACGGCACAAGTTCCGAAGTCTTTGAGTTATTTAAATCACTTCAACGATAATAATAAAATCCGGCTTTTCAGGCCACGCTTTCGCCCCCTGATTAAAATATTCCGCGTAATGTTCGAAACAATAGCTAGTATATATACAATAGACTTGGACATCTTTCATTAGTGGCATACGACAATATATGCTTCAATTATCTTATTTTTAACACTACAAGAAAAAAAGCATATAAACATCTGAAAGGCAAGCTATATCCTTATTAAATATCCATTCTAAAGGAATTAATGAAAGTTACATACTTATTTTTAGTTCAGGAATCTCTGCGATTTTATACTCCTGATTTCATACGATTAAATTTTTACTGGCAGTAATTCACATAGATACGTTGCATGCAACGTATCTACTCGCCTGATTTTTAATCATTGTTTTAGATGATTGAATAAAAATCGGGTTTCGTATCATAAAGGATTTAATCTACTCCTGTTTTTATAACCTCAGACGGAGATTGTATTTTATTTTTCATTACTTTTGCACAACTTTTTCAGGAAATCAGAATAAATTAAATCAACCCGCATTTGCAGAGGACAACGAACAATGAGAAATACGCTTACACAATACGGCATAGTGCTGCAGCGACTGATTAGTTTTTTCTATCCTCCTTTCCGACGCGTTGTTACACTCCAAATTTTTCTTTATGGTGTAACTGGAATTTTAAATATTCTTTTCGATTGGCTTTTATATTTTTCCACCTATAATTTTTTGCTGGCAAAACAAAATCTGGATCTGGGCTTTTTTACCATGAGTCCCTACATTGCTGCTCTGACAATTACTTTTCCGATATCTTTCTCAACGGGATTTCTTCTTCAGAAATATGTCACTTTTTCGGAATCCACCTTGCGCGGAGCGACACAAATTATACGCTATATGTTTGTTGTGGCAATGAATTTCGGCATCAACTTTGTTGGTATCAAAGTCATGGTGAATCACCTTCACTTCTTTCCAACTCCTTCCAAAATGCTAGTCACAGTTATTACTGTTTTGATCAGCTATCTTTTTCAGAAAAAATTCACTTTTAAGGCTTAGAAACGAAAAGAAATAAAAAACAGAATCCTCTGTCGTCTAAAAAAAATTAAATGCGGATATCAGAGAATGAAATGGAAGGCAAAAACTCGATTTGTTCCTATATTTGCAAAATATAAAATGCAACAAATGAGAAATAAAATCCTTCTTCTTTTAATATGCGTTTTGTTTGGCTTTCAACCGCACATTACAGCGCAGGTGAATACCGACAGAGTCATGACAATCGGACGAAACGCATTGTACTACGAAGATTACATCCTGGCTATTCAATATTTCAATCAGGTCATAAAGGCTAAACCATATCTGGCTGATCCATACTATTTACGAGCTATTGCCAAATTTTCCCTTGACGACATAAAAGGGGCTGAGGAAGATTGCTCTGCCTGTCTGGAAAGAAATCCATTCATCACCAATGCCTACCAATTGCGGGGTGACACACGTCAACAGCTGGAAAATTATCAGGGGGCACGTGATGACTACGCACGAGCGCTCCAGGAAATGCCGGGAAATAAATTTCTACTCATCAATCTGGGTATTGTTAATATCGAACTCAAATCGTATGATGAGGCCAAAACAAATCTCGACGAGCTTATCAAAACATACCCCAATTTCAATGCCGGATATCTGACTATGGCGGCTCTAAAACTGGAACAAAAAGACACCACCACCGCTTTTCAATATTACGATAAAGCGATTGATGTCGATAAATATTTTGCACAATCCTACTCGATGCGCGGAATGCTTCATCTACAGAAAAAACAATACGAAAAAGCATATTCTGACTTAGATGAAGCCATTAAACTCAACCCAATGGCATCCGGAAACTACATCAATCGGGGACTGATTCGCTATTACAGAAACGACTTGCGGGGAGCAATGGCTGACTATGACAAAGTACTTGACATGGAACCTTCTAGCCTGATTGCCCGCTTCAACCGGGGATTGCTCCGCACACAAGTAGGTGACGACAATCGGGCTATTGAAGATTTCAATAAAGTGATTGAAATTGAGCCGGAGAACTATATGGCCTACTACAACAGAGCTATACTGAAAAATTCAATATCTGATTTCCGGGGAGCATTAAAAGACATCAACATTGTCATGTCGCAATATCCCGATTATTATCAGGGATTTTTCTTCCGGGCTGAACTCAAAAAGAGATTAGGGGATATGAAAGGCTCCGAAAGGGATTACAACTATGCCCGCTCGATGGAAGTCGTGAATCAGCGTAAGCTGACAACTGCCAAAGGACGGAATGAAGTCCAAAAACGGGAAAAGAAACGGGAAGATGCCATGGACAAAACACGTGAAAAATCGGATAAGGATATCGATAAGTTTAACTTGCTTGTTGTTTCGGATAAAAACGATGAACAAAAAAGCAAATATGCAAACGAAACCCGCGGACGCGTACAGGATAAACAGGTACGAATCGAACTCCTTCCGAAATTCGTAATTTCATATTATGAAAACCAAAGCGATCTGAACATCAAACGCTTCGTCTATTACAATTCCTTGCTGGATGAGGTCAATAAAAATCCAATCTTCCAACGAAAATTACGCCTGACAAACAATGAAACTGCGTTGACTGAAGCACAGATTGATACCCATTTCAAGCTCATCGATGAATATACAAAAACAATTGCCGCCCAGCCAAACAATGCGTATGCCTATTTTGCCCGCGGAATGGAATATCTCATGGTACAGGATTTTACCAGTGCAGCAGAAGACTTCAAACGAACAATTAGCCTAAATGATAAATTCACACTGGCGTATTTCAATTTGGCTGTCGTCACCTCGAAGGAGATGGGGTTGCGCCACAGTGGTCCTGAATATGAAGCAACATCTTCAGCGAAAGCTCCTACCTTCGGAACAAGTCAGGCTCCGCAAAAAGCCGATCCGAAAGACAATTCAATAGCTTCGCAGGACAAGATGGATTATGATTTGATTCTCAACAATTACAACAGAGTGATAGCTTTGGCTCCAAACTTCAGTTATGGCTATTACAACCGTGCTGAAATCAGAGCATCACTCAAGGATTACAAAGCCGCCATCACTGATTACGATGAAGTTCTCAAATTAGATCCCGAACTCGCAGAAGCATATTACAACCGCGGGTTATGCAAGCTATCCATTCGCGACACAGAAAGCGGCCTGTCCGATTTACGCCAAGCCGGAGAATTAGGTATTGTTGATGCATACAGCATCATCAAACGGATGACGGGAAAATAGAAAGTATAGCCCCTCTCTGATTGAGAATTAAACAAGGCGGATATGACAAATGTCCGCCTTGTTAGCTATAGAAGCGAAAATGATAAATTTTATCTATATTTTATTTTAGTAAAAGGGACAAGGCTGATAAATCCTGCTGACTCTATCCTTTTTTCCGATTAAATATTTCAATAATAGAATCCCGTCTTTATCTAAAAAAAATTTAACAGCTATTTCTCAATAAAAAATCTTTCTGAAATATTCAACATTATCATACTATTTATACCTTTGTTTAGTCACTAATACAAAAAATAACGACTATCAATATTCATTAAATTTGAATAGAAATATAATTAATTCCAAAGACTATGAGAAAATCATCACAGGCATTCAACACAGAAGACACCCTGAGCCTTCTCGATTTACGCTTTAAGGCACATCCCTGGCATGGGATCAATATTGGCGAAGAAGCACCGGACACAATCACTGCATTCATCGAAATCGTTCCTACGGACACCGTAAAATACGAAGTCGATAAAAGCACTGGCTATTTGTGTGTCGACAGACCTCAAAAATATTCAAATGTAGTTCCCGCCTTATACGGATTCATTCCTCAGACCTATTGCGGCCCGAAAGTTGCAGAACTGAGCAATGCCCGCATGTATCGGGACGACATCGTCGGTGATGGTGACCCATTGGATATCTGTGTATTAACAGAAAAAGACATTTCACACGGCGACATTATCATGAAAGTACGCCCCATCGGAGGATTACGGCTTATCGACGGAGGGGAAGCAGACGACAAACTGATTGCAGTACTTGACAACGACTCTGTCTATGGAGAATTCAGCGACATCGACCAGCTACCTTTTCTGGTACTTGAAAGAATCAGACACTATTTCACCACTTATAAAGACATTCCCGGAAATCCGGAAAGAAGATGTATGCTTGCCGCAACATACGGTGTGACAGAGGCAAAAGATGTTATCAAACGCGCAATGCTTGACTACAACAAGCTTTTTGACGAAAGCTCCAAGACAACATCAGCCACTCCTTCTGCAGCCAAAAAACGCTCTTCTGGTGTCAACCAAAACCAATAGAAAAAAATTACATTAAATACACATCCAAAGAATGGATAATAAAAGAGAATACCGTCTCCTAAACGATATTCTCTTTTATTTTATTTCTAAAAATAGAAATCTTTTCACTCACCAAAATACCAAACACCAATTCTTTGCGTTATATTGCTATAAGCCAGACAATGCTTTGGTTTTATTAAGCATTTATCAAAATATTTGTTTACTGTAAAATTTAAATATAATTACATCTAAGGAATGAATAAGACTTTGGTTTTGTCCATCGCGGCAACAGCATTTTCAATGAATTTTATTTCAGCTCAGAAAGGCGATCCCGTATTGATGAAAATAAACGGAACGCCCGTTACAATCAGCGAGTTTGAATATATTTACAAAAAAAATAATCCGGAAACAACTTCCGATAAAAAAAATCTGGATGATTACCTGAATCTTTTTGTCAACTACAAGCTCAAAGTGGAAGAAGCCAAAACACAAAAACTAGACACGACAAAGGCTTTCAAAAAAGAATATGACAACTATAAAGCCCAATTGGCAGAGCCCTACCTCAAAGATACAGTTACAGAAGATGCACTTGCCCGAAAATATTATGAGCGTCTTAGCGAGAATATAGAGGTAAGTCACATCCTTATTCCTTTCAACAAACAACGCATTCTTCCTTCCGATACCCTGGCTTGCTACAACAAAGCCATGGAGGTATGGAAAAAAATAACAGCCACCACCAATCCGCTTCCGTTCCAACAAGCTGCAGCTGAATATTCAGCAGATAAAAACGCTGAACGCCCCGGATACCTGGGCTGGGTGACTGCCAATGCATTGGTAGCTCCATTCGAAGACGCAATGTTTTCTCTGAAACCCGGAGAAATCAGTAAACCCGTAAGGACCAACTTTGGCTACCACCTTATTATGGTTCACAACCGCCGCCCCGATTTAGGGCAACACAGGGTAGCGCACATCATGTTTGCATCCCAGCCCAATATGACTTCACAACAGACAGACAGCCTACGTTCGGTTGCCGAAAAAGTGTACAATGAGCTAAAGAGCGGTGCTGACTTCAGCGAACTGGCTAAGAAATATTCATCTGACAAATATTCATCAAATTACGGCGGTGAAATCGGATGGGTAAGCGTAAACAGCCGGTTTCCGGCAGAATGGCTCTCCGGCGTTTTTTCACTCAAGAATGTAAACGAAACCACAGCTCCCCTCAAAACCGATTTCGGATATCACATTATTAAACTTCTTGAGAAAAAATCTCGGGAACCTTACAGTGCTATCAAAAACGATTTGGTTAATTTTATCCGGAACAGCGAACGTCAATCAGAGCTAACCCAAATAAAAATTGGGTCATTGGAAAAACAACTTTCCACACAAACTAATGAAAAAACATGGCAAGCGCTTATGGTGCTCGCGGGCAATCACTTTCCTACCGACTCCACCTTTCAGGCGCAGGCAAACAAGCTAAACACCCCGCTTCTGAAAATAAACAAAGACAACTTTCCTGTATCCGATTTTATTGCATACGTGAAAGCAACGCCTTTGAAAGGGAGCAATTTATCAACAGATTATCTGAAGAACAGCTATAACAACTACCTGTTGAATAAGTTGAATGAAGAAAAAGAAAAGAATCTGGCTAATGAAAACCCGGAATTCCGAAACCTATCAAAAGAATATTTCGACGGAATTCTTCTTTTCGATATCATGAACAAGGAGGTTTGGCTCAAAGCGGAACAGGATACCACCGGACTTAAAAACTTTTTTGTGGCCAACAGAAGTAAATACACTTGGAGTGCACCCAAATATAAAGGATATGTGATTCATTGCAAGGATTCCCAAACCGAGGAAAAAGCCCGGGCAATCATCAGTACGGAGACTGGGAAGAAAGGCTTACCGCAGTCATTGGCTGTTTTGAATGACAGTAGTACACACGTAAGGATAGAAATGGGTACATGGGGCGAAGGAGACAATTCTTACATTGATAAGCAGTTTTACGGAAAAACCAATAAGAAAGAAATGAAAGGATTTCCGATCTTTTTTGTTGAAGCCCGCGCAATCACACAACCCGAAGAGTATGTTGATGTGAGAGGCCAAATAATCACAGATTATCAGGATCTGCTCGAAAAACAATGGGTTGAATCTCTACATAAGAAATACAAAGTTGAAGTTTACAACAAGATACTGAATAAAGTTAAATAACAATTTAATAATTTCAAAAACCAGGCAGAGCAGTTTCTACGGATATATCCCTAAGAAGTTGCTCTGTTTTGTGTAGTAATCCTTTTTTCAAAAGACCTGCTAAAATCTTTATTGTTCGGAAATAACAGTTCTGATACATAGCAATCATCCCGACAATCAGATAAATCTAAGTATTGAACGGAAGGAAAGCCATCGTAGAGAGATATTCAAAGAAAGGGATAAAAAGGATAAAAGGCAACAGCACAGTTATGAAAACACAAGCGCTTCCGACATTTTCTTTCGCATCACCATCACCACAAGACATAACAGAATAAATATAAACAGCGTACCGAAAAATCAGAATCAGAAACAGGTAGCAGCCTACAGAAATATACACAACAACTGTTAGTCAGAAATATAAATAAACTATATTTTAGAATCACATATCTGCCTCCATCCTGTTTAGGACTTGCAGAATTCTGAAATTTATAATAAATTTGGTCTGTAATTTCATTCGTCTGCAACGATAGTTGTGCATTACAGATATAATTTTAATCAGGTAAACATAAAATGCTCTTTTTAAATAGAAACGCCCATATCCTATTTGTGATTATCCTGTTAGGAGGAGCATTGATGACTTCATGCCGGAATGAGACCGGTAAAACAAAGACGAAAGATGACCAGCCTGTGGTGGCAATCCAAAACGAGAAACTTTATCGTTCTGACATTGAAGCAGCAATTCCAAAGGGAACCAATCCGAAAGACAGCCTACGAATAGCAAAGACTTTTATCCAAAAGTGGGTAAACGAACAGCTATTTTACCGGAAAGCCCAGGAAAACATAACAGATAAGGATAAAGACAATATAGAACAGCTTGTGGAAAATTACCGGAAAACACTGATTCTATATACTTATCAGGAGCATATAATCCGTGAAAAAATGTCGAAAAGCATTTCGGAGGACGAAATGAAAAAATATTATGACAATAACAAAGAGAAATTTACCCTGGGAACCAATCTGGTGAAAGGATTATATCTGAAAATACCACTGAATGCTCCGCAAAAGAATGAACTGCAACAATGGTATAAATCATCCACTGATGAGGCGGTAGAGAAAATTGAGAAATATTCGCTCCGAAACGCAGTTGTTTATGAGTATTTCTATAACAAATGGAGAGAATTAGGTGAAGTAGCAGCAGTGATTCCGGGTGCAATCAGCGATTCAAAACAATTTCTGCTAACACACCGAAACTTCGAATCGCGTGACAGTTCTTATATTTATTTGCTCAATATAAAAGAATATTGCCTCGCTGGAAGCGTGCCACCTTACGAATATGTAAAACCTCAAATACGAGATTTATTGATCAATGAAAAGAAAAACCAATTTATTCAGCAATTAGAAGAAGGCATCTACAAACAGGCTTTAAAAGAAAAAACAATTACATTTTATAACAACGAAGAGTAGATATAGCCGTGCTATCGCTAAAGAATATAACTACTTTTAACGGTTGGAATCATTACATTATTTGTACATTTACGCACTTTTAATATTTCAAGAAAATAACAATGAAATTACATTTGAAAGCAGTACTATTGGGATTATTTCTATGTTTAGGCTTCCTGAATTCTTATTCACAAACCAATATTATCGACCAGGTGATTTGGTTTGTTGGTGACGAGCCGATTCTTAAATCAGACGTTGAGGGAATTCGTTTGCAAATGCAGATGGATGGGGAACACATGGTAGGTGATCCGTATTGTTTTATACCCGAACAAATTGCCGTTAACAAGCTATACCTTCATCAGGCAAAGATAGACAGTGTGGAAGTTCCTTTTGCTACTGTTTCCAAAGAAGTAGAACGCATGATCAACTACCGTATCAATCAGGTAGGTTCCAGAGAAAAATTGGAAGAGTATGCAGGAAAAAGCATTTCCGAACTACGTGAAGAATGGAGAGACCAAATGCGTGAAAGAGAAATTGTGCAAGCCATGCAGCGGAAAATTGTCGGAAATATCAAACTGACTCCGTCCGATGTCCGCAATTATTACACAACCATCCCCACAGACAGTCTTCCTTTCGTCCCGACCTCAGTGGAAGTGCAGGTGATGACCATTGAACCGGAAGTGTCGCTGAAAGCAAGGGATGAAGTGAAAGCTAAACTGCGTGAACTAACCGAACGTATCAACAAAGGAGAGAGCTTTTCAACATTAGCTATTATGTATTCCGAAGACACCGAATCGGCAAAACGGGGAGGTGAACTTGGATTTATGGGACGTGCACAACTTGTTCCAGAATTCGCCAGTGCCGCATTTGCACTAACAGATACCAAAAAAGTATCTAATATCGTGGAAACGGAATACGGATACCATATCATTCAATTAATAGAAAGAATGGGCGACCGGGCTAATTTCAGACATATCCTATTGAAACCAAAGGTTACCACAGAGGAAATGGATCAAGCCATCCACCGGATGGATTCGGTCATGACACTTATCAAAAAAGACAATCTGTATTTCGATTCCATGTATAAAAGTAAAGCTTTCATTCCGGAAGACAAAAGAGGAAAAGTCATGAGCTTTGATGACGCAACGAGCTATTTATCGTATGATATTGATACCCGCAACAACAAAGGGATTATGGTGAACCAGAACCAACAAAGCTCAAATTATGGAACACCTCGTTTCGAAATGCAGGAACTACCCGGCCCTATCGCCATGCAAATTGAAAAATTGAAGATTGGTGAAATCTCACCTTCTTTTAAAATGACAAACAGCAAAGGAAAAGATGTGATAGCCGTCGTAAAACTACGTAACAGAATTGACGGACATCGGGCCAATATGAAAGATGACTACGTCGTTCTGAAAAATATCGTCGAAGATCACAAGCGAAACGAAATTCTAGACAAGTGGGTTCGCAATAAAATTCTCTCTACAGATGTAAGAATTGTAGATGACTGGAGCCACTGCGATTTTCGCTACAAAGGCTGGGGACAAAAAAAATAAACGATTTATAATCACCACCTCAATTTCATAAAAGTCAGTATTCATACTGTTTATTGATTTTTAATTTTATCCGATGAACAATCGATTAATAAAAAAAATAGATGCATTGAGACACAGAATCCCTGTATTGGTGATTCTGTGTTTCCTTGTTGTATGCGCATCTGCTGAAACACTTTTTCAGAGCAACTCGCCCAAACATCCGAGCAGAGCCAGATCGACAAAAAAAATCGAATTGCGCAAAGCGGATTTAATGACGCAACGCACCAATCCGGACATTATCGTATTCAATAACAACGTCGTTTTATATCACGATGGAGCATTGATGTATTGCGACAGCGCCTATCTGGACGATAAGAACAATACCTTTGACGCATTCGGGCATGTAAAAATTAATCAGGGAGACACCATCATCCTCACTGGCGACTACATGCATTACGACGGGATGTTCAGATTGGCAAAAGTGCGTAAAAATGTTATTTTAGAAGACAAAAAAGCTAAAACGACATTATTTACCGACAGCCTCAACTACGACCGAATGATGAATATCGCGTACTATTTCGACGGAGGTATGATTGTCGATCCGGTCAACGAATTAACTTCCACCTGGGGACAATACGAACCCAATCTGAAACTAGCCACATTTAGAGATAGTGTGAAACTCGTCAACAAGCAATACACAATCAATACAGACACCTTGCAATACAACACACGGAGCAGTATCGCGACTATTTTAGGCCCGGCCGTAGTGCTTTCTGACAGCGGTACCATATACACAAATCACGGATGGTACAACACCAAGACTGAAGAATCTTTACTTCTCAACCAATCAGTAGTAGTCAATAAACAAAAAAATCAGTTCCTCACCGGAGATTCAATCCATTTCAATCGCGCGATGTCGCTCGGAGATGTGTATGGAAACATGATTTTACAAGATACACTTCGAAAAGTAATTTTAAAAGGAAACCGGGGGCATTATGACGGACGAATTAATTTTTCCTGGGCTGCCGACTCTGCACAAATGCTCGAATACTCACAAAAAGACACCTTGTATATGCACGCCGATACCTTGCAGATGACCCGCGATCGCCACGGCAACAACCTGATGAAAGCCTATTGGAACGCACGCTTTTTCCGTACCGATATACAAGGACTCGGCGACTCCATTCAATACAGCACGAAAGATTCTATCTTGCACATGTTTAAAGATGCTGTTGCATGGAATTCATCCTATCAGGCTGCAGGAGATACTATTCATATCTTTATGAAAGATTCGACTGTCGATCACATGATCCTCCATATAAATGCTTACATAATGGAACAAATCGACTCTCTGAAGTTCAATCAGATGAAAGGAAAAAAAATAACAGCCTATCTTCAAAACAAGCAACTGCATTATGTGTATGTAGAAGGAAATGCAGAGTCCATATTCTATCCACAAGAGAAAGATAAAAGCTTCATTGGACATAATCAGACCGAAAGCGGATTCATGTCGATATATTTTGCGGATAAAAAAGTCAAGCGTCTCAAACTATGGCCTGAGCCGAAAGCCGTTATGACTCCTTTGCCCGAGCTTCTACCAGCCAATCTGAAACTCAAGAATGTTGCCTGGCTGGATTATCTGCGACCACTCAACAAAAACGATATTTTCAGAAAATCGGTTCGAAAATCAACAGATCTTCCGCCTAAAAGAATCCGTTACAACCAAGACAATTAATTATTCATCCGACTCTGATTTTTTTTCGAAACAGACAAAGTGCTGTACGATTATTCAACATAAATCAAGTTAAAGACGATTTTATCATGAGCGATATCATTCACCTTCTTCCCGACTCAATAGCAAACCAAATAGCTGCGGGTGAGGTCATTCAACGACCGGCATCTGTTGTGAAAGAATTGATAGAGAATGCGATTGATGCAGGAGCAACAGAAATTCAGCTTATTATAAAAGATGCAGGACGCACTCTGATTCAGGTTATCGACAATGGAAAAGGGATGTCTCCTACTGATGCACGTATGGCCTTTGAACGACATGCCACTTCTAAAATCAAATCGGCTGAAGATCTATTCTCGCTGCACACAATGGGATTCAGAGGAGAGGCATTGCCTTCTATCGCTTCTGTAGCTCAGGTGGAACTGCGTACCAAACGTAAGGAAGATGAATTAGGCACTTTGATTCGGATTGCCGGCTCAAAAGTAGAATGCCAGGAGGTCACAGCCAGTCCTCCAGGTAGCAACTTTGCAGTCAGGAATATATTCTTCAATGTCCCTGCCAGGAGAAAATTTTTAAAAGGAAACGACACCGAGAAAAAAAACATCATCACCGAGTTAGAACGCATTGCTCTGGTAAATCCGGAAATCGAATTCACCTTTATCGATAATGAAGTGGAAGCATTAAAATTTCCGGCATCCAATCTGCGCCAGCGTATTATTCATGTAGTTGGAAAGAGCTTCAACCAGCAATTGATTCCGGTTGAGATTGACACGACTCTTGTGCGGGTACATGGGTTTGTCGGCAAACCTGAATCAGCCCGCAAACAGCGTTCACAACAATTCTTTTTTGTGAATGGGAGATACATGCGGCACCCTTATTTCAGCAAAGCTGTATCAAATGCCTTCGAGCCGTTAATTCTTCCGGGAGAAAATCCGAACTTCTTTTTATTTCTGGAAGTTCAGCCCGACTCAATTGATGTAAACATACATCCGACAAAGACCGAAATCAAATTTGAAAATGAGCAACCCATCTGGCAAATTCTTCACGCGATTGTAAAAGAAGCCCTCGGTAAATCGAACGAAGTCCCGAGCATCGATTTCGACACCATCGATTCTGTAGATATTCCCATTTTTGACCCGGACAGAGACATTGTTCAGCCTCAAGTGAGAGTAAATCCCAGTTACAATCCGTTTAATACCTCATCCCAAAGAAATACCTATCATTCCTCAAATCCGAGATTTGAATGGGATAAACTGTATGCCGGATTCGAGAACAATGGGGAAGAGATAAACCCGGATATCGATATGGAGCAACCGGTACCCACTTCTCATTCGGTTCACTTCATCAATACCGAAGAAGAACAGACACAATTGAGTGATGATACCGGCGAAAGTGTCGGGCTTCATTTCCAATATAAGAATAATTATATTCTGACATCCGTGAAATCAGGCCTCATGCTGATCGACCAGCACAGAGCTCATATTTGCATTCTGTTCCATCGCTTCATCGAACATATACGCAACAGAAACGGTGTCTCCCAGCGTGTGCTTTTCCCGGAAATCATTGAATTTTCAGCTTCTGAAGCGGCAATGATTCCTTACATCTCCGACGACTTGTCGGCTATGGGATTCGAACTTAATTCTCTTGGTAATTATGCTTATTCGGTTACGGGTGTTCCCGCTGAAATAGAGCAGCAAAATCCGATAGAATTAATCCGAAACATTATTGGAAAAAGTATAGAAACCGGCAGTGATGTAAAAGAAGAAATTCAGGAATCCATTGCTCTTTCTATGGCTGCATCCAGTGCCATCACTTACGGAAAAAAGCTCTCGGGAGAAGAAATGACTCAGTTGGTCAATCAGTTGTTTGCTACGCCAACGCCCAATTATACACCGGATGGCAAAACGGTCATTTCGATTATTAAAGACACGGACTTAGGAAAGCTGTTTCGCTGATAGAAAATTCTCTTTCTCCATGCAGCACCCTTCTTTAAATAAATTTTAAGAACTGCTGAAGATATTCACAGTTAAATATTTATAGAAAACTTTACTCTGGTTGGTCGTTCAAGGCCGTCAACTCTTTCTTTTTTTATATTTTTGTACTCAAGAAAAAATATGGAAGATTTCTTTGATATACATTCTGAGCAGATCAACGGAACGGAGCGTGACTATGAAAATGCACTGCGTCCACTTTCTTTTGCCAATTTCAGCGGCCAGGACAAAGTAGTGCAAAATCTGCAGGTGTTTGTCGCTGCGGCGAAAATGCGTGGCGAATCACTGGATCACACCTTGTTGCACGGTCCGCCGGGACTTGGAAAAACAACACTTTCCAATATTATAGCCAACGAGCTCAATGTCGGATTCAAAGTTACATCGGGACCGGTACTTGACAAACCCGGCGATTTGGCAGGCTTGCTCACTTCTCTCGAAAAAAACGACGTATTGTTTATCGATGAAATCCACAGGCTTTCGCCCATCGTAGAAGAGTACCTGTACAGTGCAATGGAAGATTTCCGTATCGACATCATGATCGACAAAGGCCCCAGTGCACGTTCCATTCAAATCGAACTCAATCCGTTCACTCTTGTGGGAGCTACAACCCGCAGCGGCTTACTCACAAGTCCTCTGAGAGCCCGTTTCGGGATCAATATGCATCTGGAATATTACGATATCAACACCCTTACATCCATTGTACTTCGTTCGGCGGACATTTTGAATGTTCCCTGCAAGCACGATGCAGCCGTAGAGGTTGCCTCCAGGAGCCGGGGAACTCCGCGTATTGCGAATGCACTGCTTCGCCGGGTCAGAGACTTTGCGCAAGTCAAAGGTACCGGAAATATCGATAAAGATATTGCTATATTTTCACTGGAAGCACTCAATATTGACAAATACGGCCTGGATGAAATAGACAATAAAATTCTATTGACTATCATCGATAAATTCAAGGGAGGTCCTGTCGGAATCACCACCATTGCAACCGCATTAGGGGAAGATTCCGGAACGATTGAAGAAGTGTACGAACCTTTTTTAATTAAAGAGGGGTTCATGAAACGCACTCCTCGTGGCCGTGAAGTGACCGAACTGGCCTATTCGCATCTGGGCAGAAAACAACAAAATATTCAGGGCACATTGTTTTAACAGACCAATGTGCTTTTGTTTTTTTAGACAAGCAGAGCAGCGATTTTCTCCAGGTAGTTCTGATCGATTTCATCAAAACTATTAAGAGTATCGCTATCAATGTCAAGAACAGCTATCACTTCCTGTCCGCACAACACAGGAACGACGATCTCTGATTTGGATAAAGAACTACAAGCAATGTGTCCGGGAAAGGTATCCACATCGGGTACAATGATTGTTTCTTTATTTTTCCAGGCTGTTCCACAAACCCCTCTGCCAAAAGGGATACGCGTACAGGCAAGCGTTCCTTGAAAAGGACCAAGTACCAATTGTTGCTCCTTGACCAGATAAAAACCGACCCAAAAGAATCCGAATAATTCTTTCAATGCGGCGGAGACATTAGCAAGATTCGCAATCAGGTCTGACTCACCTGCGAGTAATGCCTGAATTTGAGGATAGAGTTGCTGATATTTTTCTTCTTTGGATAAAGTAGAGTCGGAAATTTCTAACTGATGCATATTCTTTTTTTATGCAAAAATAGATTTTTCTCTGAGGAATCGGAATATTATAGAATATTCTTATCAAATATTCAGCATATTATTTCCTAAAAAAACAAGGATATGAATAAGGAAATAGTGGTTATTCGGAGGCATACAGGATTAAAATAAGTTTTATCAGATGTGTTCTATTCATAAGAAAATTGAAAACGTTAAAAGTACAAATCATTTTGATTAACTTTGCGTAAAGTAAACTCTAAGTTAGAAATAAAATAGTAATTTAAGTTCATATTTATATATGTGTGGAATAGTAGGTTATATTGGAAAGCGAGATGCTTATCCAATTTTGATTAAAGGGCTTCACCGCCTCGAATACAGAGGATATGACAGTGCCGGATTAGCGCTGATTAACGGAAAAAATGAATTGCTGGTCTATAAAACAAAAGGCCGTGTCTCTGATTTGGAAGAATTTTCAAAAGACAAAGATATTTCCGGACACATCGGTATCGCACACACGCGATGGGCTACCCATGGGGAACCCAACAATGTGAATGCTCACCCTCACTACTCTCAATCCGAATCTTTGGCATTGATACACAATGGAATTATTGAGAATTACGCAGTCATCAAAAAAGAGCTTGAACAAAAGGGATATACATTTCAGAGCAGCACCGACACTGAAGTCTTGGTACAGCTCATTGAATATATCAAGAACACCAACAAATGCAACCTCTTCACGGCAGTTCAACTAGCACTCAACCAGGTGGTAGGAGCATACGCAATCGCAGTGTTGGAAAAAGGAAATCCGGATTGCATCATTGCTGCGCGAAAGAGTAGTCCGCTTGTTATCGGAATTGGGGAAGATGAATTTTTTCTGGGATCGGACGCATCGCCCATCATCGAATACACCAACAAGGTAATTTATCTCGACGATGAGGAAATTGCTGTTATCGAAAGAGGAAAACCCGAACCAAAAATTGTTACGATTTCGAATGTGGAAAAAACACACCAAATCAAGCAATTGGAGCTTAATCTGAGCCAACTGGAAAAAGGAGGCTTTCCTCACTTCATGCTGAAAGAAATTTTTGAGCAGCCAGAGACATTACACAATTGTATGAGCGGCCGTATCAATGTGGAAGGCACCAATGTTATCCTTTCCGGAATTATCGACCATCGCGAAAAATTTCTAAATGCAAAACGAATTTTAATTATTGCCTGCGGAACATCCTGGCATGCGGGACTTATAGGAGAATATCTGATTGAAGAATTTTGCCGTATTCCCGTTGAAGTGGAATATTCTTCAGAATTCCGTTACCGCAATCCGGTCATTTATGACACCGATATTGTTATCGCGATTTCTCAATCGGGAGAAACAGCAGATACACTGGCTGCTGTAGAAATGGCACGCCGGATGGGAGCCTTCGTCTACGGAGTTTGCAATGTAGTAGGTTCTTCCATTCCACGCAACACGGACTCAGGCTCCTATACACACTGCGGTCCTGAAATCGGTGTGGCTTCGACCAAAGCATTCACGGCACAAGTGATGGTACTGACCATGATTGCCTTAACTTTGGCAAACCAAAAAGGAACCATTGCAACAGATGAATACCAAAGCATACTGAAAGAGCTACAACAGATTCCCGATAAAATTAAAAAAATTATCGATCTGAATGACCAGATTAAATCGCTGTCCTCCATATTCACCTATGCACACAATTTCATCTATCTGGGACGTGGATTCAGCTATCCGGTTGCTCTGGAAGGAGCTTTAAAACTAAAAGAAATATCCTATATACATGCTGAAGGTTATCCGGCTGCCGAAATGAAACACGGTCCTATTGCCCTTATTGACAACGAAATGCCGATAGTAGCCATTGCGACCGAAAATGCGATTCATGAGAAAATCGTAAGCAATATTCAGGAAATAAAAGCAAGAAAAGGCCGTGTAATTGCCATTATCAACGAAGGTGACAGCGAAATAAAAGGGATGGCAGACCATTATATAGAGATACCACAAACAAAAGAATGTTTGTCGCCGCTATTGACCTCCATTCCTCTTCAACTATTGGCTTATCATATTGCTGTGAATAAAAACAGAGATGTGGATATGCCTCGTAATTTAGCAAAATCGGTTACAGTCGAATAAATAATTCTCAAACAAATTTAAGGTACGAAGGAGATCTTACAAACATTATGACGGAAGCATTAAAGCATGAGTGTGGGATTGCAATGATCCGCTTACTTAAACCGCTGGAGTATTACCAGGAAAAGTATGGAACATGGCAATATGGATTAAACAAACTCTACTTGTTGATGGAAAAGCAGCACAATCGAGGGCAGGAAGGTGCCGGATTAGCTGTTGTAAAAATTGAATCAGGTCCCGGCTCCGAATTCATTTTCCGTGAAAGGGCAACAGGCTCGGGTGCTATCTCCGAAATTTTTGGTAATGTTCACAAGAACTATATCAATTTACCGAAAGAAAGATTGGATGATCCGTTCTACGCAAAAGAAAATCTTCCTTTTGCCGGTGAATTATTTCTCGGTCATCTTCGTTACAGCACAACAGGAAAGGATGGAATCTCGTATGTCCATCCTTTTATGCGTCGCAACAATTGGCGTTCTCGCAACTTGGCTCTTGCCGGAAATTTCAACATGACGAATGTGGACGAAATGTTCACCGATATGGTGAAACAAGGGCAACATCCACGGGATTATGCCGACACATTTATTCTGCTTGAAACATTAGGGCACTATCTCGACCGCGAAGTACAATATCAGTACGACAAAGCCATCAAGAACAACCCTGATTTAGAAGGTGAGGCTTTGAATAATGAAATAGAGAAGAATCTCGACCCTCACTATATGCTTGGTAAAGTAAGCGATAAATGGGATGGCGGTTACGTAATCGGCGGACTGATTGGATGCGGAGATGGCTTCGTGCTGCGTGATCCATGGGGCATACGTCCGGCATTCTATTATCAGGACGACGAAATAGTGGTCGTTGCTTCCGAACGTCCGGTCATTCAGACTGCCATGGATTTACAGACTTCACAAGTGAAGGAACTCCAACCGGGCCAGGCCATTATTGTTAAGAAAGACGGAAGCGTTAAAGTCTCCCAGATCCTACCTCAAAAGCCCAATATCACACAATGTTCGTTCGAGCGTATCTATTTTTCCCGCGGCTCCGATGCTGATATCTACAAAGAACGCAAAGAACTCGGACGATTATTGCTCCCAAATATCTGCAAAGCGGTGAATGATGATTTGAAAAATACAGTTTTTTCATTCATCCCAAATACCGCTGAAGTGGCATTTTTCGGAATGGTGCAGGCATTTGAAAAGTATATGGATAAATTAGCTTTTGAGAAAATCAGGGCAAAAGGATCGGAGCTGACTCAGGAAGAGCTGAAAGAAGTGCTACAATCACATCGGGTGAGAGCAGAGAAAGTTGCCATAAAAGACATCAAACTCCGCACATTCATCGCTCAGGATTCAGGACGTGACGACCTGGCTGCTCACGTCTACGACATCACTTATGGTTCCATCCATCCGGGCAAAGACAACCTGGTGGTCATTGACGACAGTATTGTTCGCGGAACAACGCTTAGACAAAGCATTATCAAAATATTGGATCGCCTGCAACCGAAGAAGATTGTTATCGTTTCCTCTTCTCCTCAAATTCGTTATCCCGATTGTTATGGCATTGACATGTCGCGAATGAAAGAATTTATAGCTTTCCGTGCAGCAATCGAATTACTCAAGGAACGAAATCTGGGACATATCATTGACGGCGTGTACAAAAAATCTGCGGCTCAACGGAACAAGCCAAAAGAAGAGATTGTAAATTATGTGAAAGAAATCTACGAACCATTCACCGACCAGGAAATATCCGATAAAATAGCACAAATGCTGACACCACAGGGAACAAAGGCGGAAGTGAAAATTGTGTATCAGACTGTTGAAGATTTACATAAAGCCTGCCCGAATCACACCGGAGACTGGTATTTCTCCGGAAATTATCCAACACCGGGTGGTAACAGAATGGTAAATACCGCTTTTCTGAATTACATCGAAGGTGTAAATCAACGCTCTTATTAAAAGAGATTTTTTCTTCTATACACAACCGTCTGATTTTTCTATAAATCAGACGGTTGTCTTGTCTTTATTCGTTCTTCCTCTTTTATATAAAAGGATGATTTTGGAGCTCCAGTTTAATTTTCTGTTCGACAGATAAAACTCACCTTATCTCCCACCCTCTGCACTCGTTTACGATCCATTCGGCTTCTGCTCTATTCAAAATCCGCACTTTAATGAATACATATCGCCAGCCAGTTTATCATTTATCGGGAAGCATGCGGCTTACAACAAGCCCAGGCGAAACCGGCAAAAACATTTCATTGCAAATAAAACAGATGGAATAATATATATCAACCCAATCTCCATATTTCTACCGGATACCGATTATTAATCTAAAAAAAACAGAAGATTCCTACCTTTCCCCCAAAATGGCCTTTCGCAATTGGCTTCATCTGATTAGTAAGGACTGCTGCCCTTTCAATGATTTATAAAATGGGAAAATCCGTTTTCGATGGAAAAGCATAAATTCGAGTCCGTTTACTATAAAATCGATTGTAAATAATTAAAACCAAATCAGGTAAAACTATAATCAAAATTTTAATAAGACAGTAATGAAAACAGAAGATAAATTAAGAGGAAAGAATATGAAAAGGACTAAAACAAAAAAAGGTTGTCATCCCGACAACCAATCTTCTTATTAACCTTAAATCTAATACCATGAAAAACTTGATACAAAGGTAAGGCTTTTTTTATGTTGTACAACATAATCGAAAAACATTTTCACCCAATTAATATTATTTAACACTAACCCATTTTTATTTCTCCATAAAATGGAGATAAGAAACGTTATTCGCAGCCAGCAATAACGGCATTTTTAACAGTATAATAAACTGTCTATATGCATTTTAAATATACGAACACTACCTGATGCGTATTTCGATATTCCCAACCTGGATTTTTCCACGTAAAACCTCGGTTAACATCAAAAACACAATGACTTTCCTGCATGAATAAAACAATTATCATAAAAAACAAAAAACAACACCTGATAAGAATACAACGAGGATGCCATAAAAGCACTTGAGAAAACATCCCAACATCCTCTAAAGGCAAGAGGAATTATTTAACACAATGGCATATTCCTAAGAACTTAGCTATTAGACAAAAAAATTAAATATAAATCTTTTGGTAATTAGCTGAAAAACCGTACCTTTGCGAGCCGATTATTAAGAAACAAAGCGTAATGGTTTGATCCTAAACCTCTTATTTTCGATTATCGCCTTAGCAACGAGTTGTCGGGGAACGGGTTAAACAGCGAATCATTAACATTTTAAACAATTAAGAAAGTGGATACTTTAAGTTATAAGACCATTTCTGCTAATAAAGCAACAGTAAACAAAGAATGGGTTGTCATCGATGCGGAAGGACAAACCTTGGGACGTTTGGCGTCTAAAGTGGCAAAAGTATTGAGAGGAAAATACAAACCTTCATTCACTCCCCACGTAGACTGCGGAGATAACGTGATCTTGATCAATGCAGACAAAGTCGTGATGACAGGAAAAAAAATGACAGACCGGGTATATTTGAGATATACAGGATATCCCGGCGGACAGAAAGCATTCTCTCCTGCAGACTTGATGGAAAAAGGTGCTGATCGCTTAGTATTGAAAGTAGTAAAAGGGATGCTTCCTAAAAACAAATTAGGTGCTGCTCTTTTGAAAAACCTTCATGTCTATGCAGGTACAGAACACCCACACCAAGCTCAAACTCCTAAATCAATCGATATTAACTCTCTTAAATAATAACAATGGAAGTAATTAATGCACTCGGAAGACGCAAAGCTGCTGTAGCTCGTGTATTCGTAAGCGAAGGAACTGGTAAAATTGTTATCAACAAACGTGAGTTAGGGACATATTTTCCTTCATCTATTCTGCAATATGTCGTAAAACAACCTCTAAACAAATTAGGAGTTGCTGAAAAATACGACATCAACATCAATCTGAACGGTGGCGGTTACAAAGGACAGGCTGAAGCAGCTCGTCTTGGTATTGCCCGTGCTTTGGTGAAAATCAATGCAGACGACAAACCAGCATTGAGATCGGAAGGATTTATGACTCGTGACCCACGCGTTGTAGAACGTAAAAAACCAGGACAACCAAAAGCAAGAAAAAGATTCCAATTCTCAAAACGTTAATGCATATCAGTTTTTCGAATCTGTGTCTTTCGTCTTACAGACCGGTTGCCTGATTCGATTCGCTATATAATCAGCGTTTAGTATCTAAATTGCCCGGACTTCGAACAGAAATTGAACTACCCGGCAATTCGATTTTGAAAAAGAAAGTAAACGAACAATTAAAACAAATCATGGCTAAATTAACATTTGACCAATTATTGGATGCCGGAGTACACTTCGGACACCTTAAAAGAAAATGGAATCCTGCTATGGCTCCTTACATTTTCATGGAGCGTAACGGTATTCACATTATCGACCTGTACAAAACAATTGCAAAAGCAGAAGAATCGGCTGCTGCTTTAAAGCAAATCGCGAAATCCGGCAAAAAAGTTCTTTTTGTTGCAACTAAAAAGCAAGCAAAACAAGTTGTTGCTGATTTGGCAGGCAGCGTTAACATGCCTTATGTTATCGAACGCTGGCCCGGAGGTATGCTGACCAATTTCCCCACTATCCGCAAAGCGGTGAAGAAAATGACCAGCATTGACAAAATGATTAAAGACGGAACATTCGATACGTTGTCAAAAAGAGAAAAACTTCAGATTACACGTCAGCGTGCTAAACTTGAAAAGACTCTTGGCTCCATTCAAGACATGACTCGTCTGCCTTCTGCTCTTTTCGTGGTAGATATCGTAAAAGAACACATCGCTGTGAAAGAAGCAAAACGTCTGGGTATTCCAGTATTCGGAATGGTCGATACAAACTCCAACCCAAATGAAGTTGACTTTGCAATTCCGGCAAATGATGACGCTGCTAAATCAATCGAAGTAATCCTTACCTCTCTTTGTGATGCAATCAAAGAAGGCTTTGAAGAAAGAAAGATTGAAAAGGCCGATGCGAATGCCGCTGAAGCACAGGAGGATGAAGATGCTCCACGCGATCGGAAAGCAAAAGCAAAAAAAGAACGTGTTGCGAAAGAAGACGAAGCAGCTTTGAATGCTGCTGTTGCAAGCAAATTTGTCAAAGAAGACGAAGAATAATATTCGCAGACAACAATAAATGAGCTAAGATTTGGTTTCTGAGAGACAACTCTTAGATCTTGAATCTTAGCTTTTTTTTCGAAAATTCATTTCAATCAAGTTTTATATAACTTATAATTCAGAAGATATATGGCAATTACAATGGCTGAAATCCAAAGTTTGCGTAAAAGAACCGGCGCAGGAATGATGGATTGCAAAAAAGCTTTGGAAGAAGCAAATGGAGATATTGAAAAAGCAATAGAAGTTATCCGTAAAAAAGGACAGGCTTTCGCTGCAAAACGTGGCGACCGCGAAGCATCTGAAGGATGTGTACTAGCTGCCTCAAAAGAAGGATATGCTGCTTTGGTAGCTGTGAAATGCGAAACAGACTTCGTGGCTATCAATGCAGACTTTGTGGCAATGACAAAAAATATTTTGGATGCTGCATTGGCAAACAAACCTGCTGACGCTGAAGCTCTAAAAAGTGTAGAAATTGGTGGATTCAAAGTGGCAGATGTCATCATCGACCGCAGTGGTATCACCGGAGAGAAAATGGAATTGGGTGCTTTTGAATCTGTTGAAGCTGCCTCTGTTTTCGCGTATGTTCACCCGGGAAATAAATTAGCGACTATCGTCGGATTCAACAAAGCAAATGTTGACGAACACGTAGGTAAAGACATTGCAATGCAAGTAGCAGCCATGAACCCGGTAGCTATTCTTCCGGAAGAAGTTTCTGAAGAAATCAAAGAACGTGAACGTTCTATCGCTCGTGAAAAAGCTATTGAAGCCGGAAAACCGGAAAACTTACTCGACCGTATTGCTGAAGGTGCAGTAACTAAATTCTACAAAGAATATACGCTTCTTCAACAAGAATTTATCAAAGATTCTAAAACGACTGTCGGACAGTATCTGTCAAAACACGATAAGGAATTAGTAGTTGTATCATTCAAACGTTTCACGTTGAACGCTGAATAATCCATATCGAAGCATAGTAAAACTTCTCTACAAAACTAGAGAAGTTTTTTTTTATATGGTCACAAATAACAAATTCTAATAGTATACAAAAAAAATATGTCCGCAACCAACACGAATTTATACTCGAAAGAGAAAGTCAGATATGCGGTATTATCCTTGTTCCTGGCACAAGGTTTATGCTTTGCCAGCTGGGCAAGTCGTCTGACTGATATCAAATCATCGTTTGATTTTCAGGATCTCCTCCGTTTTGGTTTATTAATTACATTACAACCGATAGGTAAATTTCTGGCTATTCCTATAGTCGGATTTCTTTTACAGAAAATAGGCAGCAAATCGACTGTTGGAGTTAGTCTTGGAGGTTTCATTATCTCTTTGTTTTTTATCGGACTCACTCACAATATCTATTTCTTAGGCACGTTCTTCATGCTCTTCGGTGTGTTCTGGAATATGACCGACATTTCACTCAATACACAAGCCATTGAAGTGGAGAGAATGTATGGAAAAACAATCATAGCTACATTTCATGCAGGATGGAGCATTGCAGCCTGTGTGGGAGCATTGATCGGATTCCTGATGATTAACCTGAACATCAGCCCCAAGCTTCATTTTTCTATCATAACGCTTCTTTGTCTGGCTATTTTATTGTACAGCAGCCGGTTTTTATTAGTGAATCTTCAAAATAAGACGGCAGAAGAAACCCCCAATACAAAGATTGAGAAGACAAAAATCACCTGGAAAACTATCTTTTCAGAAAGCATCCTGCTTCAGTTAGGATTTGTCTGGCTCTTTGCTTTGATTATAGAAAATACAATGTTCGACTGGAGTAATATCTATTTTGAAAATACAATACAGGCTCCTAAAACAATGCAAATCGGATTTTTAGTATTCATGGTTATGATGACTATCGGAAGATTACTGGCCAATTATGCTTACACCATCTGGACAAAAGCTACCGTGTTGAAAGTAGCCGGCACACTGATATTTCTCGGTTTTTTCACATCTTCCATGCTGATAGGGCACGCTGCATCTATAGAGATGAAAGTAGTGATCAATTCACTGGGATTTATGATGATTGGTCTCGGGATTTCATGTATTGTACCGACAATCTATAGCATTGTCGGAGACAAAGTAAAGCGGATTCCGGTGGGAACTGCCCTCACGATTATGTCTGGAATTAGTTTTGTGGGACCATTGGTCACAAACATTCTGGTTGGATATATTTCAAAAACCTGGGATTTACAATGGGCATATCTCACAGTGGGTATCTTTGGATTATGCATTATTGCAATTGTTTCTATAAGTAAATCGATGAAAGAGTAATTGCTCTAGCATCCCTCTACAATAAACTCAAAGCACAGATTTCCGAAAAGTCTGTGCTTTTTTATCAATGTAAAGTAAGCACATCAAACTCAAGCTCAACTTTAATTTTGTTATTCAGCCAAAGACTCTGAAGATTCTGTACATAGAAAACAAACGCTGCTAATAGCAAAAACAACATTGAGAATAAACTGAATGACTATCCAGCTTATGTTTGTCCGGAAGTTCTTGTTTCTTAATTCCCTGTTTCTGTAAAGTAGATACCCTAATTCAATTAAAACAATAATATTAGCCACAAACAACAGCAAAGGTATCCAGAAGAGCTGAGTATTATCAGCAAAACGTTTTGTAATAACTAATACCACCAGAAAAACAACGGTAGTTATGTTTATAATTCTCCGCATTATTTCAACAACAGATTTTCTTTTTGGCATAATTGATTTATTAAATGGGTACATTACAACTTGTATATATGCAATATCTCTTTTTGCCATTCAGGATGCGGGGAATGCATCTCTCCAAGTTATCCTCAACACGCATTCTCCCGCCTTGCGGGATAGATACAAAATCACATTTTTCTTTTTTGCGTATTTCTCTACCACGAATCGGCATCACTTTTCCAAATACTACTACGAATTACGTTCGGCCAAAACTATATTAAGGACTGGAAAAAGCAAGCAACGGAGCTCATCATCCGGATATGTGAAGATATCTGCTTTAAGCGTAATTGAATATTTTCCCATATTTAAAAAATTTCCTTTTCTACTAAAGACAGAGCATATTCGAGGATGCACAAAAAGCAAGATGCAAAACAATTGTTTCATGGCCTCCATGTTTTGCCAAATTTATAGATAATTTTTGATTAAACGTTCTTACCCAGCCTATTTTTGCATAAATAATTTTATTAATCATCTGTAATATTGAATTTTAAGAAGGAAAAAAGAGATAATACATGAACACATCTTTATCATCAACGACAACGGCTCCGGCTAGAAAGTAAGGAGGTAAAAAATGTGCAGGATTTATCTTCAAATTTTGATAAATCCTGCACATTCGAATGAATACCCGAACTCCGGTTTATAGTTCAGGAATCACTTGTTCTGCTGTTGCAATAATATGCATTACATCTCCTTTTGTCCCTTCAAACGGGCCATTTTTCCCAATTTTCATAGTAGCCATGGCTGCTGCAAACTTTCCGGATTCTGTAATTGAACTTCCTTTTGCCCGCTGATACAGATATCCGATATTGTATGTATCCCCGCATCCGGTTGCATCTACGACTTCTTCGGGTTTGTATGCCGGAATCACATGAAATTCATTCCCGTCATAAATTACGGATCCAAGACTACCCAAGGTAATCAATATCTCTTTAACTCCCCATTCATGTAAAAGATAAGCAGCTTTGCGGATATCGGAAAACCCGGTGAGAACTTCCATTTCATGTTCATTCACCTTTAATGTGTGAATATACTTCATGGCTTCTTTCTTGTCTTTCCAGTCAATAGCATACACATTCTGGTCACGCACTTCCCGCAAATAACCTTGAGAATCAATGGAAACTAAACCTTTTTCTGAAAGTTGCTTCACCATTTCCAAGGGGAAATCATCTGCAAGAAGGGCTCCTAAATGAAAATATTTAGCATCAATATTTTCGACCTGAGCCAAAGAGAAGGGTTCTGCTTTTGCCAATACACGTTGGGTCCGATTGTCTTGATTCTCACCATATATATTTTCAAAATAAACAGAATGTGCTGACGGATGTGCTTCTACGGCAACTCCCAAAGAGCGCAACTCCTCTACCACTTTCATTTCTGATTCAGCCAAAGCAGTTACCAGAATGTAGTTTATATCATCGAAATGACGGATAGCATGAGAAAAATAAAATGAGGTGCCTCCCGGCATATACACTGTTTGTCGTGGAGTCACGACCTTGTCTAAAGTGATGTGACCGACACAACAAATGTCATATTTTTGCATTATAATTCAGTTTTTATTTTCAGAAAGCAAAGGTAATAAAATCCTAGGAAATCGGCGTAACGAATCTCCTGCAAGCTTCACAGATACACCTTCACGGCTCCCATCGATAGATTTTCAAGAAGAAAATAAAGAGTCAAAACGGGTTTCTATTATTTTATTCTTCCCCATTGGCTCCCAGTCCATGAAAGCACGACAAAATATAGAGAATAAGGTGGCGCCAGGTGCTACCGATAGGCAAATTTATAGAGAAACTTAACAAGTATGAATGTTTCTTACGGCACCTCCGAAAGCAAGATTTTTTTGCTAAATTTGCATGATAAACATCATATAGAAAGTTTTCATCAAACACATGGAATACATTTTAAAGGCACCCCGAAATTTTCATACAAGTATAAAACTACCCTCTTCTAAAAGTATTAGCAACAGAGTTCTCATTTTAAATGCTTTAAGCTCGAGTACACACTCCATCGATAACTTATCGGAATGCGATGATACCAAAGTCATGGTAAAAGCTTTCAGTTCAAAAAATGACATTATCAATATCGGAGCTGCAGGAACATCGATGCGCTTTTTAACGGCATTCCTTTCCCGAACTCCCGGCAATTGGGTAATTACAGGAAGTGAAAGAATGAAAAACCGTCCTATTCATATTCTCGTAGATGCCCTCAATTCGCTTGGAGCAAATATTGAATATATTGAGAAAAAAGGGTTTCCTCCTCTTCATATCAAAGGGAAAGCGCTTGACGGCGGAGAAATATTTTTGGCAGGGAACATCAGCTCCCAGTTTATTTCCGCACTATTAATGGTAGCACCGACCATGACTAAGGGATTGACTATCCATTTGCAAGGAGAAGTTATTTCACAACCATACATCCAGATGACCCTGAAATTGATGGAAAATTTCGGAGTGAAAGTCAATTGGGATGGCAATACCATAAAAATATATCCGGAAAGTTACCGCCCCGTACCTTTTGTGGTGGAATCTGATTGGTCAGCAGCTTCTTATTGGTACGAAATAGTTGCCTTATCAGATCAAGCAGAAGTGGAGTTACTGGGTCTGTTCAGAGACAGTGCGCAGGGAGACTCAAAAGTAGCGGAATTATTTCAGGATTTAGGGGTGAGTACCGAATTCACCGATCGGGGAGTTATTCTCCGCAAAACGGAAATCCGAACTAAAAAGATGTTTCACAACTTCATTAATGAGCCCGATTTGGCACAGACATTTGTGGTTACATGCTGCATGCTGAACATCTCTTTTTTGTTTGCAGGACTTCAAAGTTTAAAAATTAAGGAAACCGATCGCATCGAGGCGCTGAAAGCTGAAATGAAAAAACTGGGCTATGTTATCAACGATAGAGAGAACAGTTTTATGGAATGGAACGGAGAAAGATGCGAAGCAGAATCTCAACCGGTCATCACAACGTATGAAGACCACCGCATGGCGATGGCATTTGCTCCGGCAGCTATCCGACTGAATGAGTTACGAATAGCAGAACCACAAGTTGTTACAAAATCCTATCCTACATTCTGGGAGGATTTAGACAAAGTACATTTTTCAATTTCAAAACAAGACGAACACTCGAAAATTAATTAAAAATGCATTTTTTTGAGTTACTGGATTATGCCTTTTTCCGGAATGCATTGTGGGGAAGCCTCCTGGCAAGCATTGCCTGTGGAATAATAGGAACATATATTGTAATTCGCAGATTGGTATTTATCAGCGGAGGAATTACCCACGCCTCATTCGGAGGATTGGGAATCGGATTTTATTTCGGATTGAATCCGATCATCTCAGCCATGGTATTCTCCGTCATGACAGCCTTTGGCATCGAATGGCTTACTTCAAGACAAGATGTCCGGGAAGATTCGGCCATTGCCTCTTTCTGGTCATTGGGAATGGCTGTGGGAATCATATTTATTTTTCTGAAACCGGGATATGCTCCCAACCTCTCTGAATATTTATTCGGAAACATCCTGACAATTGCAAATTCAGACATTTTCTATCTGGGAATCCTTTCTTTATTTCTAGTGTTCTTTTTCACGCTGTTCCACCGGCAAATCCTCTATATCGCTTTCGATTCGGACTTTGCTAAGACAAGAGGAATCGCTGTCAAAACCTTTGAATATGTCATGATGCTGTGTGTAGCGGTCACCATTGTATTGTCCATCCGTCTGGTTGGAATCGTACTGTTGATGTCGCTCCTTACGGTACCTCAAATGATAGCCAATCTATTTACGGCTAATTTCCGAAAAATGATATTGCTTTCAATCCTGATAAGCTTCATTTGCTGTATAAGCGGTCTGGTTCTGTCCTACTATCTGAATGTCCCTTCCGGAGCATTCATTATATTCGTGATGATTATTATGTTTGGATGCTGCAAATGGCTTATTCCGTTGAAAAAATAAAGAAAAAGAAATCGATATTCATTCTGATTTTTCAGAAAATATTAAATTCATTATCTTCGTAGCTAAGATTGTATTCTTCTCCCAAACTGTTCTTGAGCTATTTTCAGTTTCTGTCAGGATGAGTTAAACGGAGAAGAATCGGGTTTCCAACAAAAATCATTTCGATTCATGAAGAAAAATATCCATTATATCCTTTCCGGTATTTGCCTGATTATATCAGTTACCTTATTCATTGCATCAAAAGATGCTGAAAAAGTTGAGAAAGAGACACCCGAAGTGCTGGCAATGATCAAATCGGTGTCTGTACCCAATGAAACAACTTTTGCCGGCGAAAAAGTCGACCTGACACGCTATGACAATCACGAACGATTTGACAGAGAAATCAACACGTTCGCCTATATGCATGCCAGCACCATGCTGCTTTTCAAACGGGCCAATCGCTTTTTTCCTATTATTGTACCGATTCTCAAAGCCAACAATATTCCTGAAGATTTCAAATATTTAGCAGTAATAGAAAGTAGTCTGAACCCGCGCGCTGTATCTCCGTCACGTGCCGCAGGACTTTGGCAATTGATGTCATCTACCGGTTCGGAACGGAACCTGGAAATATCCAATGAGGTAGATGAGAGATATTCCGTAGAAAAATCGACAGAAGCTGCCTGCAGATATTTGCAACATGCTTACCGGAAGTATGGAAGCTGGGTTAGTGCTGCAGTGTCGTACAATGCAGGAATGGGTCGCATTAGTAATGAGCTTGATAATCAGCAGGGAGAAAGCGCTGTCGACCTATGGTTGGTCGATGAATCATCCCGTTATTTTTTTCGCATGGCTGCTATTAAGTTGATTTTTGAATCTCCATTTAAATATGGGTTTGTCATTACTCCTTCCACCTTATATAAACCTATTGATTTTAAAGATGTGGAAGTAAACAGCAGTATCAGCGACTTGTCTCAGTTTGCCAAAAGCCAGGGTATCTCTTTTGCCGATCTGAAAGAATTTAATTCCTGGTTGAGAGATCGCAAGCTCACAGTCAGTGGCAACAAAACATATACCATTAAGATACCCAAACCGGAATGTCTGTCGTATAAAGAGCCCAACGAAAAGGTTTATGACGACAGGTGGCTGGCTCAATAAAGGGAAAGACGAAGGTTTTCAGATAATTTTGTTAGAGTAAAAAGGACTAAATAAGACAAACACATGCAGAATAAAGAACTGCTCGAGGATATTGAAAAGATAAGCGTGTACGGTGCGCGCGTACATAATCTAAAAAATATTGATGTAGAGATACCGCGCAACTCGCTGGTTGTTATCACCGGACTTAGTGGCAGTGGTAAATCGTCACTCGCCTTCGACACCATTTTTGCGGAAGGTCAGAGGAGGTATATCGAAACATTCTCCGCTTATGCCCGGAACTTTTTAGGAAGTATGGAGCGTCCCGACGTAGATAAAATAACAGGATTAAGTCCTGTTATTTCCATTGAACAAAAGACGACTAACCGGAATCCCCGGTCTACAGTGGGAACAACCACCGAAATCTATGATTTCCTGCGGTTGCTATACGCTCGTGCCGGTGAAGCATATTCCTACCTGAGTGGTGAAAAAATGGTGAAATACACCGATCAGCAGATTCTTGAACTGATTTTGTCCAGATATATTGGCAAAAAAATTTATCTCTTGGCGCCGCTTGTTCGCAACAGAAAAGGACATTACAAGGAACTTTTCGAACAAGTCCGAAAAAAAGGCTACCTGTATGTCAGAGTCGATGGAGATATCCGGGAGATTCTTCCCGGTATGCGGGTGGACAGATACAAAAACCATGACATTGAGGTCGTTATCGATAAGCTTCAGGTATCCAATAAGTTTGAAGAACAGCTCAAAGCCAGTTTGCAAACAGGGATGAAAATGGGAGAAGGCCTGGTAATAATCCTGGACACCGAGACAAACCAAATCCGCCACTTCAGCAATCAGTTGATGTGCCCGAGCACCGGCCTGTCATATGGGGAACCGGCTCCGCATAATTTCTCATACAATTCTCCTCTGGGAGCATGTCCAAAATGTAAAGGCCTGGGAACCATCAATAAAATGGACATGACTAAAATCGTCCCTAAGCCTGAAATTAGTATTTATGCAGGAGGAATCTCTCCTCTGGGAAAATACAAGAATTCTCTTTTCTTCTGGCAGATAGAAGCCATTTGTGAAAAATTTGGTGTAACAATTAAAACACCGATAAAAGATATTCCCGAAGAGGCGATGGACGAAATCATGTTTGGTACGGATGAGCGTCTGCAAATCAAAAATGAATCATTAGGAAATTCGAATTACCTCGTCTCTTTTGAAGGTGTTGCCAAATACATCAGCATGCAGCAAGATAGTGATGCTTCTGCCTCTGCCCAGAAATGGGCCGGACAATTTATCACCACCGTTGTTTGTCCGGAATGTGAAGGACAACGCCTCAACAAAGAAGCTCTGCACTATAAGATCAATGGAAAAAATATTGCCGAACTTTCAGCGATGGACATTCGCGAACTATATGAATGGATGCAGGATATGGACGAACATATTTCCGACCGCCAGAAAGTGATTGCCACTGAAGTAAAGAAAGAAATTCTTTCACGACTCAGCTTTCTCCTGGATGTTGGTCTGGAATATTTATCACTTATCCGTTCTTCGGTAACTTTATCCGGTGGGGAAAGTCAACGTATCCGCCTGGCCACTCAGATTGGCTCCCAGTTGGTTAATGTCCTGTATATTCTTGATGAACCGAGTATCGGTCTGCATCAGCGGGATAATGTCCGGCTGATTAATTCGTTGAAAAAGTTACGTGATGCCGGTAACTCCGTTATTGTGGTCGAACACGACAAAGACATGATGATCGAATCGGATTATGTAGTTGACATGGGACCTTTCGCCGGAAGAAAAGGAGGAGAAGTCGTATTCGCCGGAACGCCCAGGAAAATGCTCAAGACCAGAACCATCACGGCGGATTATCTCAACGGAAAAAGAAAAATTGAAATTCCCGCCACCAGAAGAAAAGGAAATGGGAATAAGATTAAACTAATAGGCGCCAAAGGGAATAACCTGAAAAATGTAACCGCTGAATTTCCATTAGGCACTTTTATTTGTGTTACCGGAGTTTCAGGGAGTGGCAAATCAACTCTTATCAATGCAACTCTGCAGCCAATCCTGAGCCAGCATTTTTACCGTTCGCTCACCGATCCGCTGGCTTATGAAGCCATTGAAGGAGTTGAAAATATCGACAAAGTCATCAGCGTTGACCAGTCTCCTATAGGAAGAACCCCGCGTTCGAATCCGGCCACTTACACCGGAATATTTTCAGACATACGCAACCTGTTTGTAGGAATGCCCGAAGCTAAAATAAGAGGGTATAAACCCGGACGTTTTTCCTTCAATGTAAAAGGGGGGCGATGTGAAACATGCGGAGGAAATGGCTATAAAACCATTGAGATGAATTTTCTTCCGGATGTGCTTGTTCCTTGTGAGGAATGCCACGGAAAGCGATATAATCGGGAAACACTCGAAGTTCGATTCAAGGGAAAATCTATTGCAGATGTACTCGATATGACGATCAATATGGCTGTTGAATTCTTTGAGAATGTACCCAATATTCTTCAAAAGGTGAAAGTACTTCAGGATGTCGGACTAGGCTACATCCGTTTAGGGCAACCGTCCACCACGTTATCGGGAGGAGAAGCTCAACGAATCAAGTTAGCAACAGAATTAGCCCGTACCGACACAGGCAATACCTTTTATATTTTAGATGAACCAACCACAGGACTCCACTTTGAAGATATCCGCGTTCTGCTTGATGTTTTGAATAAACTTGTTGAAAAAGGAAATACAGTTTTAGTCATTGAACACAATTTAGACGTAATTAAATCGGCGGATTATATCATCGACATGGGGCCCGAAGGAGGCTCTAAGGGGGGTCAACTACTTGTTCAGGGGGTTCCAGAGGACATAATATCCGAGAAAAGCAGCCATACAATGCATTTTTTAAAGGAGGAAATTTAAAATTGTTTAATCCAGTCTTTTTTACTCAAATATATTTGGTGAATAAAAAAAACCTATTTATATTTGTAACCAGAAAAAGGAAACAAAGTAATGCTAAATAAAATTGATTATCCAATAATTACTTTTAAGAAGGCGTTAAATTTGACAATAAATTGAATTTAAATAAAACTTGATTTTTCAATGTTTTATCAAAATATATAAAGTACAAAGAATTGATTCCTGTTTCTAAGGATTCAGTCTACAATCAATTCTATTGTGTAGTTTTTGTAAAGTTTGTGTTAAGAGGGGGAAGTCTACGAAGTGATTCGCGGGCTTTCTTGTTTTATATACCTTTCGTTTGCCACTCATCCGATCTCAGGGGTCAGCGGTAAAAATATGTGTTTATGCATAAATTTTTGTGAGCCTAAAGAGAAAGAATTT
>JASGFJ010000050.1:0-33468 GCA_047605645.1 Dysgonamonadaceae bacterium
TTTGAAAGGAACAAATCAACACAAATATATATTTTTTCTCAAACAAAACAAAAAATAAACTGTTTTTTTTATTAATAACTGTTGTCCAGTAAACATTCTTGAGTAAACACATAAAGGAGCCAATCTTTTTAAATCAGCTCCAAGTTGTATATTTGAAGTTAGGGCACTTTCAATATATAACGTGGGCAAAGAGCACATTTTACCGGACAGCCTATATTCGGACAATTATTAAGTTTCCTGAATAAAGGACAAATAAATAGAGTTTCTAGAGAGTTGGAAGCCGACAAATATGTAAAGAAGTTTACGAGCTACAAGCTTGTCGTGTATTTACTTGTATTATAGAAGCCGGAAAGAAGTAAATCTCTTGTCATTCTCTTGTCATTTCAGATTTCTTCTTCTCCCTATTTAGATACTATGTGGTGCAAATACAATAAATTTGCACCACATAGCACGAATAAACTTTTATTTGCGATTTTTTGATTCTGTTGCTATTATGTGAGTAAATAGTCTGTTTTACAGAGCGTTTTAAAAGTTGAATATTTCATATTTCATACATGGCTCTGAATATCCTCTTTTAATTCGTTGCTGTATCTTTCTTTCCTAATTTCTTTTTCTGTATATCCACCTTGCAAGTTCTCCAACCCACAACACGATGGATGTGCCCGCGATAATCGTCAGCCAATCTTCCCACGCCAATGGAACCGTGCGGAAGACTTCACCGCCAAAGGTTACAATCAGGTATTGTCCGGCAAGAATAAGTCCGGCAACAAGCAGAAAAGCTTTGCTTGTCCATAAGCCGGCCAATGCGGAACGTTTACTCTCAAAGGCTTTTGCGTTGAAAAGATTCCAGAACTGAAGCATGACAAAGATGGTGAAGAACTCCGAAAGGTGATAAGGAGTAATCTCATCGTTGCTTTCCCGCCAATAAGCCAATAACCATAAAAGGAAGACAACGAAGGCGATACCCATCGAAATGATGAGTGTGGTCATGAGCCTGGTTGAAATAAAAGCACCGGCATTGCGTGGTTTATCGTTCATCACGTTTGCATTGGGTGGCAGCGAAGCCAACGCGCCTGCAGCAAAAGTGTCCATAATCAGATTTACCCAGAGCATCTGAGTGACGGTGAGTGGTAGTTCGTGGCCGAATACCGAGCCAAGAAATACAATTGCTAAAGCGGCCACATTGATGGTGAGCTGAAAGAGGACAAAGCGCTGTATATTCTGGTAGAGAGAACGTCCCCACATGACAGCTGTGGCAATGCTGTTGAAAGAGTCGTCCAGCAGAGTTATGTCACTGGCTCCTTTGGCCACGGAAGTACCGGAACCCATCGATAGGCCGACATTGGCATGGTTGAGGGCCGGTGCGTCATTTGTTCCGTCGCCGGTCACAGCTACAATTTCTTTTCGTTTTTGCAGAAGCTGAACCAAGCGCTGCTTATCGGTGGGACGGGCGCGACACATAATTCTTAGTTCCTGGCAGATGTTTTCTGCTTCTTCGTCTGATAGAGCTTCAAACTGAGGGCCGGTGATAATTTGTTTCGCGCTCAGCTGGTCGTCCCAGATCCCTATTTGGCGCCCTATCTCTCTGGCTGTTCCAGGAGTATCGCCTGTGACCATTTTGACGGATATTCCGGCATTCAGACATTTCTGTACCGCAGCGGGAACCTCTTCGCGGATAGGATCGGAGATCGCGAAAACACCAATAAACGTGAGATCAACATTCTCTAATTTCCCGTTTGCAAAAGGAGGATTCGTGTCGTTTTCATCCCGAATCTGATAAGCCAGGCCAAGCGTTCGCATGGCTTTATTCTGATATTCCAGCAATTTGGATTCTACTCTTGCTTTGTATTCCGCTGTTGAGGCTTTTTGGCCGTTTGTTATCCCAACTTCTCTGGATAGCGAAAAGACAATTTCCGGTGCACCTTTTACAAAGAGTATTCGTTTCTTCAGATTTTCGGAATATATGACTGTAGCCATGTATTTTCTTTCGGTAGAAAAGGTGAGCTGATGGAGTACTTCCATTTTTAGCCGGATATCTTTGTAGTTGATGCCGCAGTCATAAAGCCATAGCAGGAGAGAGGCTTCTGTCGGGTTTCCGATAGGTTTCGGTTCTTCTCCCGGATGGAATTCCAGGTTTGCCGTGGAATTGACTGCTATATTTTCGATGACCAGCCGGCTGATGAGTTCTTCCGGATTCAATTTGCCCTCAGGCAAAGCATAAAAGGTAGCATCATGCACACGCATCCGGTTCTGTGTCAGTGTTCCTGTTTTATCCGTACAGATCACAGTAATGGCCCCCATCGTTTCGCAGGCATGCATTTTCCGTACCAGATTGTTGGTTTTCAACATGCGCCGCATGCTCATGGCGAGGCTTAGTGTTACGCTCATGGGTAGCCCTTCAGGTACTGCGACGACAACCAGGGTGACGGCTATCATAAAATACTGGAGAATCTGTCCGGCTTCATCAACCGAAATCCAGGAAGAATCGTCGGCGGGGTTTATCCCTAAAATCCAGCCCACACCTAGCAGGATCATACACGACAGTATTCCGAATATTATCCATAACGCCCAGCTCTTTTGGACGAGTTTTGGGAGTGATTTTGCTCTTTTAAACAAACTAAGTCCGTCATAAATAATGGGCATCCATATTTTTGCGAGAAGAATAATGGTCGATAATATAGTGGCTCCTAATGTCCAAAGTTCGGCATGGCTGTAGGATACATTCTGAAGAAATAAATCTTTTAGGAAGAGTGCCGAAAATGTTAATGTAGCCAATATCAATCCCATAAATCCGATGAACTTGGCAAGTCCGTCTAATTGTCGGTTGAGAGGAGTTTCTTCTTGCGAAATTTCCGTTGATTTCTGAGCTACTTTTCCATATTCTGTGGCATCTCCGACTTGTTTTACTTCCATGATACCGTGTCCGTCCACAATGTTTGTTCCGCGCATCGCCCAATTGGATGGATAGGTAGCCTCTTCGTCAAAAAGGTCGGAATTTGTTGTCTTGTCAATTACCGGTTCTCCGGTGAGGTTGGATTCGTCTATTTGTAAGGAAATGGCTTCGAGTAGCTCGCCATCGGCCGGAATTTCCTCTCCTGTACTCAGAATGATAATATCTCCGACAACAATATCTTTCTTTGCGATCTCCATAATTTCACCATCCCGAATCACGCTGTATCGGTTGTCGTCATTGACTTGATTCAACAAATCAAACTTCTTGCTGGCATCGTGTTCAAACCAGAAACCAACTCCTACAGAAAGAAATATAGCACAAAAGATACCGATTGTTTCCGCAAATTCGTGATGCACAAAGGAAATTAGAAGAGAAAGCAGTGCTGCTATCAGCAATATACGAATGACGGGATCCTGAAACTTTTCAAAAAACAGTATCCAGGGAGAAATCTTTTTGGGAGGAGATAGTATATTCGAACCATGCTTGGCACGACTAGCCTCTACCTGAGAAGCGTTTAGCCCTTTCAATTGAGATTTATCCATATCTTATAATTGATTTTTGTGTGAAGATTCTTTTTTGAATTTTAATAATACCTTATCTATTCGAACTTTATCCATATCAATTACTTCAAATACCATATTTTCGTGACGAATGACCTGTCCCTCTTTTGGTAGATCCTGTAGTTTATAGAGCAGAAATCCGGCCAGTGTGGTATAATGCGGGTTGAAATGGAGCAGTTCTTTGTGGAAATACTTGTTGAACTCAAAGATCTGAATATGAGCGTCTACAAGATAAGACCCATTTGTTTTTTTTATAATTTGAGGCTCTTCGGATTCGTCATTTTCATCCGGCAGATTCCCGAAAAGTGCCGACATCAAGTCATAAAGCGTGATGATGCCCCGTATAGCCCCGAATTCATCCAGAACAAACCCGAAATGAGTCTTTTGTTTACGAAAAATGTCAATAATATCGAAGGCATCAGCGTTTTCAGCCAGAAAAACAGGTGGACGGACTATTTCGGTCAGCTGAAAGTCTGGCCTTGATAAATTTTGCCATAAATCCCCTGCAGTTGTATATCCTTTGAGGTTATCAATCTCTTTGGTTGCTACCGGAAATTTTGAATGCTTGCTTGTCGCCACGAGCTGAATGATTTCTTCTTTCGACATATCGGTGTCAATCCATTCCACTTCGGAATAATGTGTCATTAAGGACTGAGCTTTCAAATCGTTAAAAACAAACAGGTTTTCATGCACCAAACCTTCCTCTTGTTCGAGTACGCCCTGAGTCCGTGCTTTGCGCAGCATGATCAGCAGCTCCTCTTCGCTCATTATCTCGTCATTTGTTTTGCGGATACGCAGCAGTTTCATAATAATGTCTGTTGTCCATGAGAGCAGTTTTACAAACGGATAGATTGCCAATGTGAAATAGTGGATAATGGGAGCACAAAACAAAGCCGATTTTTCAGCATTGTGCAACGCAATGGTTTTCGGTGCGAGCTCACCAATCACGATAGATAGATAAGTAATGCCGCCGATAACCAATGTCAGGGACAATACGCTCGCATATTTAATGGAAATTCCCCACTCGATGAAAAGGGCTGTGGCTTTGTCTCCCAAAGTGGCTCCTCCGTAAACTCCGGTAATAATTCCGATAAGTGTAATTCCGACTTGCACGGACGATAAGAATACTTCCGGATTGGATGTGAGACGTAGAATATAGTTTGCATTTTTATTCCCTTTGTCGGCAAGCAGTTCGATTCTGCTCTTTTTTACCGTCACTAAAGCGATTTCTGCGATGGAAAAGAATGCGTTAATGAGTGTGAGTAAAAGAATGATAAGTATGTCCATAATGCTTTTTTTCAGAAAAGGACGGACAGGATCGGCTATCTATTTTCAAGAGCCTGCAATGCCTGCTGATGGTTCGATTCCTGAGGACAAATATACTCATAGCCGGGCAAAGAATCACCATTTTTTGAAGGAAAAAGGAAATAGCAGCTGACTCTGAGCAGAAAAAGATCTTGTCTTTGTACGATTTTCATATATTTGTCCATCGGATATCTGTTCACTCAAAATCTTTTGAAATGTGAGTGGATATGTTCTTACACTTTACTTTTTTAACAATGACAATAATTGAATTGAAACGCGTTTACGAGCCTTATGATGAGGCAGACGGATATCGGGTGCTCGTCGATAGGCTTTGGCCGAGGGGAGTCAAAAAAGAAAATCTCAAATACGATTTATGGGATAAATCCATTACTCCCTCCAATGAGTTAAGAAAATGGGTGCACGCTCAAACGGAAGATCGTTGGACTGATTTCGCCTTTTTTTACGAAAAAGAATTGAATGAATCCGGCGCTTTAAAGAAATTTGCGGATGAAATCCGGGATAAGCAGAGAGTGACATTGCTCTATGCTTCCAAAAATGCAGCGCATAATCATGCTCTGATTTTGAAAGATATGCTGAGTCGAATTTTATCTGACAGTAATTGAATTACTCTTTAGCGAAAAATACATGTTTGAAAATAAGTAATCGTTCGGTCTCTATAGAAAGAACAAAGGATTATTCATTTGTGAGTTCAAATCGTTTTTTTAGCCGAATGTCTTGAGAAGAAGCTCCGATGCGGACTTCGAAGAATCCCGGCTCCACAACAAATTCATTGTCTTTGTTCCAAAGGCCTAAATCTTGTGGCGACAGAGTGAATTTTATGCTTTTTCTTTCGCCGGAATTCAGATGGACTCGTTCGAATCCACGGAGAACCTGCGTATAAGTTGTTACGCTGCTCACTTCGTCGTTTAGATACAATTGCACAATCTCATCTCCGGCTATTTTTCCTGTGTTGGCTACATTGAAACTAATGACCACATCCGATAATAATCCTCCTTTTAGCGGAGATACCTCTAAATCAGAATATTCAAAAGTCGTGTAGCTGAGTCCGTATCCAAACGGATACAAAGCACCCGACACCCGAACCGGCCCTTTGGTGTCCGAACCGGGTTTAAAGGGAAATGCAAAAGGAATTTGTCCGACTGTTTTGGGATAAGTGACCGGGAGTTTGCCTCCTGGGTTATAGTCGCCAAACAATACTTCTGCAATGGCTTTCCCTGTGAATTCTCCGGGAAATGATGCCTGGAGAATACCCGGGATATATTTATTTGCCCAGTTGATAGAAACAGCACGGCCATCAATCAATACCAATACAACCGGTACTCCTGTTTTGTATACAGCTTCCAACAGATGCGATTGGTGTCCGGCTAAATCCAGGCTTGAGCGCGAGAATCCTTCTCTTACGGTCTTTTCAGAGCCTCCCAATACCACAATTGCTATTTCCGATTCTTTTGCCGCTTTCACAGCTCTGTCAATCATTTCTTGCTCTTCGGGTGAAAGCGCTTCCGGAATGATTTCACTTTCTGGAAAATTCTTGTCAACAATGTTACACCCTTTTTCATAACGAATTTTTGCCTGTGGAAGCAATGCCTCTAATCCTTCCTTTACTGTAATGATTTTGGGGTTGGCCGGGCCGTAGCGACAAATAAAATCTTTTTGTTCGTGGGCATTCGGGCCAATCAATGCTATCTTTTTCAATTCTTTACTTAAAGGAAGAAGGTTGTCTTTGTTTTTCAGAAGGACAATGCTTTCTCGTGCAGCTTCCAGAGATACCTTTTTGTGTTCAGGGCTGCCCACGAGCTGATCGGCTGCCTCTTTATTCCCGGTGTAGGGAGCATCGAAAAGTCCCAGCAGAAACTTCACCCGAAGAATGTCTCGAACCCTCGAATCGAGAGTCTGTTCTGAAATTTTTCCTTGTTTGATCGCTTTTCTCAGGGGATTTATGAAATCTTGAGGCGGTGTGAAGTTGGTGCGGATATTGAGTCCGGCATTCACAGCCTGTGCAACAGCTTCCACGGAATCTTTTGCTACTTTGTGTTTGCTGAAGATAAATTCAACGGCTTCACTGTCGGAAACAACATAGCCTTTAAATCCCCATTGTTGGCGTAGGATTTCTGTCAAAAAATGGGAGTTGCCCGTAATGGGGATGCCGTCATAGTCGTTGTATGAACTCATGACACCGAGAGCTCCCGCTTCTTGAAATGCCACCCGGAAAGGTTCTAGAAAGAGTGTGTGCATTTCGCGTGGAGCCACATGCGGATCGGTGCGTGTATCTTCGTCACGTCCTCCAACCGGAATGCTGTAAACAGCAAAATGTTTGGGCGTTGAGACCAGCCCATGCTGTTGTAAACCGATTATCATTTGTTTGCCTAGTTGCCCTACCAGAAATGGATCTTCGCCATAACATTCTACCACTCGTCCCCAACGCGGATCTTGTGCGATATCCAGAATCGGAGAATAAATGTTGGTATATCCAAGTGCTTTTGCCTCCACGGCTGTTATGTCTGCTATTTTTCGTATCAAATCTTTGTTCCATGTTGCTCCTTGTCCGCTTTGTGCAGGAAAAAGTGTTGCTTGGTAATGACAGAGTCCTCTGATTCCTTCATTGGTGAAATCGACAGGAATGCCTAAGCGGGTTTCTTCCACGAACCACTTTTGAATCGTATTCAAGGTGGTGACATGTTTCGAAAATGGAAAGGCAAACATGCCTTTGAAGGCGCCTAGTCCGTTATGTTCCTCATCTATATTTCCAATGCCGTCTTTCCATATCTCATTCTTCCAGCCCGGAGTTGGCAGGGAATCTGCCAGCACTCTCCCCGAACCGTATAACGTGGCCATCTGAGCTGTCTTTTCATTGCTATTCATCTGGCTCAGGAGATCTTCTATCCGGTCTTCAAGTTTGGCTTTTGGGTTTTCAAAGACATCCATTTTCCCGTTTTTATTGAAATCAATCCATCCTTTGTGATAGATATTTCCCGTTTGAGAATATACTCCAAGCGATAGAAACAGAAAAAAAATGACGAGGTGAATTCGTTTCATGGTCAGTTGTATTTAGTGAAAATATGGTAACTTGTTAGTTGTTTCTCTCTGAATGCAATTAGTTGATGTTGAGTGCTCTGGTCTCAGGCAAAGATAATATTTATTTGAATATAAAAAGTGTTTTCGTCTGGTTTTATTCGGTTGGTGTACACTGATATTCAACCAGGATTGTGTTCGATTGAACGCTACGGTTGGGTATATTTCCATTTCGTTCCCATTTCAGGAAGAAAAGCAAAACGCGGAGACAAAAGAATGTTCCCGCGTTTTGAAATTATTTATTTCTCTCTCTCCGTTTCCGCTAGTCGTTATAGGTTGGCAGGGTAGAAAAATCCTTCGAATAGCGAAGCATCTGTTCTACATACCCTTCCCGGTAGCTTACCGATACATTCGTTACTTTTCCGTCTTTATCTTTTACCAATTCGAAAACCGGATTCACAAACCCTTTATAAGGCTTCAGGTTGAGCGCTTTGTATCGCTTCAATACTTCCTGATGTAGCTTCTTGTCGACCTTCACTGCATAGTTTTCTACCAGTTGTCGACATCCGTTGTAGTCTCCTTCCGATTTTACGCGTTGCACTTCTGCCAACAATTTTCCGAACAATTCGCGTAGCTTTGCATAATCGTTTACCACAACAAAGGTATTGCCTTCGCGTTGTTTGAATTGTACGACATGGTCTGCTTTACCGTGTTCGTATACCCATCGGGCAATCAGTTGCCGGTTGCGCATGTGTGCTTCTTCTATGTCTTTTCCGGGTTCGATGCGGGTAAGTTGGGTCATTAGTCCGTTCATCATAAACCGGTAATATTCTGCTTTATATGCCTCTCTGTCGGGCAGAATACCCAGTTCCACCAACTTTGGATCTGCAATATAATAGAGACCGAATAAATCGGCACGTGCTTCTTCAATGGTAGAGCCATAAGATTTCATCGCATCCGAACTTACTCCCGGTAGCAATTGTCCCGATCCGTGTCCCAATACTTCGTGGAGGTCTGTGTGAAGCACATCGGTAATGAATCCGTATTTGTGCAATAAATCCATTTCCGTATTCGACCATACAAATTCCTGATTGAATCCGGAATGTTCTGATGCCTTGTCGTAGGCTTCCATGATGTTCTCGATAGTCACTGATTTGGAACCATGTTCTTTTCGAATCCAATCGGCATTGGGTAGATTGATTCCGATAGGAGTAGAGGGGTAGCAATCGCCACCGAGTTGAGCCACGGTAATAACTTTGGCACTGACACCTTTCACGTTTTTTTTCTTGAATCGGGGATCAACGGGTGAATTGTCCTCAAACCATTGTGCATTTTCGCTGATGATAGTTGCCCGTTTGGTCGCTTGCAGGTTTTTGAAATTTACAGTCGATTCCCAACTCGCTTTATAGCCGATTGGGTCGCCATAAGTCTCGGTGAATCCATTGATAAAATCCACTCTGGAAATAGAGTCTTGTACCCAAGCAACTGCATAATCATCGAATGTTTTTAAATTTCCTGTTTTGTAAAAAGAGATTAGTTTCTCGATGTATGCTTTTTGTAAATTGTTTTGAGACACTGAATCTGCTTTGTTGAGCCAGAAAACAATTTTCTCGATTGCCGGAGAATAAAGTCCGCCTACTTTCCATACTTTCTCTTTCAATACACCGTTTTCTTTTACCAAACGGCTGTTCAACCCGTAGGAGATCGGTGTCAAATCATTCGGTTTTTTCATTTTGGCATAAAAAGCTTCTGCTTCCGCCTGAGTAACGCCCTCTCCATAATAGTTGTTGGCTGAGGAAAGAATCAAGTCCTCGCCGTCTGCCTGATTCACTTTTTTCTTCATGATGTTCGGGTCAAACATGACGGGGGTGAGCATGGCAATAAATTCGTCTACCGATTGTCCCGCTTTAGCCGGTACTTTGTCTGCAGGAAGCACTTTGACTTGCTCTCTGAAAAAAGCTTCTGAAAAACTCGGCAGGAATTTCTCTTCTCCGTAATGATGGTGGATGCCGTTGGAAAACCAAACGCGTTTCAAGTAGACCACAAATTCCTGATAATCTTTGCTGTTTTTATCTCCCTTGTAATTTTGATAGATGGCTTCGAGTGTCCGACGGATCGCCAGATTGTATTTGTTGTTTTGATCGAAGAGAATGTCGCGCCCTTCGGCGGCAGCCTGCGCGAGATAATAAACCATTTCTTTCTCCTGAATAGTCAGCGAATCGAAATCAGGGACCTTGTAGCGGAGAATCTGTAAATCTGCAAATTGATCCACTTCGTATTTGAATGAGTCGTTAGCTTCGGTTGTAGAAGCTTTTCCTTTACAAGATGTAAACATCATTGATAAACCTAATATTGTTGTTAATAATACAATTTTATTCATACGTTTTTCTGTTTATTGAGACAAAGAGGTTGGAACACGGCTTTTCGGAATAATAGTTGGCATCCCGATTCCGAAAATTTTATTTGTTTGTTGTATTGGGTATCGGGATGTTGGGTAAAAATACAATAAAAATGCTATTTTTGAAAATATATTTATTGCTTATGTGTCTTTTAAAGATTACTTTATGGATAATCTTATTGAAATAACCCGATTTACGAACGCTGCCGATGCACAGGTATTCATGTCGCGGTTACGAGCGGAAGGTATTGACTGTTTTCTTCAGAATGAGTTTAGTTCTCAGGTATACGGTAATATTTTTTCAGGAGCTATAAAACTTGAGATTCGAGAAACAGACAGAGACCGGGCACTTGAAATCATGAAAGAAATGGGGTATATTCCGGTTGATGAGGTCGGTGAGGCAGAACACCGTTTTCGTGCGCTTTCTTCATGGAGTAACCGCATCCCTCTCCTGAAGTCATTATCGACAGGAATGCAGATTATTCTTTTGTTTTTATTTATTGCGCTGATTAGTACGGCTGTCTTGTTTTTTCTGATGCGGATGTGATGTCGAAAACTCCTCGTTGACTTATGCAAAAAGAGTTGAAACCGGATAGTTTCAACTCTTTTGTGTAGCATTGATTCTTGTTTCTATATTAGAATATCTTACTTCTCATAAACATGGTTTCTATCAATGAGAAATTTATCGATAGTAATACGTAATTTTCTGTTATATATCCGCTGGGCGCCTTCATATTGCTTCCGAATTCAAGACCTACATTGAGCAATGCTCTCTGTGTCTGACTGGCACGCATCGGAATAGACATTCCGGTCGATACGGAATAGTTCCAGGCTGTACTGTTCTTCACTTCAATGTATGATTTGTTGACAGACAGACCTAACTGATATTGCTTGGCCAGATGCTTGGTGTAGATATCCCGATAAGGAGTATATGAAAGTCCGATTTTAGCCGTGTGTGAATCTCCGATAGCAACATTGGATACTCCAGACTGCAATCCTTTCCATTTCACCCATTCGTAGTCGGCCGCTACAACAAATTTATTCTTTTTATACGATGCTCCAACTCCATAACTTGCAGGAATGAACTGGTTGGTGTTTTTTAGCTTTTCCGAACTTTCGGCTACACTACTGGAATTATAAACGGTGAATTCATTTTTCACCCCGGTCTTTTGTTTATATCCATACACCACTCCGAAGACCCAATTTTCTTTTTGGTATTGCAGACCGAATTTGTTGTGAAATTGAGTTAATCTTGATTCTGTAGTAAAGCGATAAGAATTCTGATTTTCCGTATTCGTGAAGCTTCCCGCTATTAAATAACTGGTCACCCCGAAGGAGAAATGACTCCCTAATTGAATTGCATTGGTTGCATACAGGGTATACAATCCTCCGCTTCCTTCAAAATAAATCGTTTTGGAGGTCCCGCCTTCTACCGGACTTTCACTTTGTACATTGTACCCGACGTTGCTGTATGGCTTTAGTCCAATAGACATACTCCACCATTTTGTACCTCTGAATCCGATAGCCAGCTTTTTAAAGTTTCCCGCGAAAGCACTATTGCTCGAACTGTTGTTGAAGCTGGAATATTTTCCGAAAACACTTGCTTCAAATATACCGGTGACACTGTCGATAGCCGCAATTGCTGCGGGATTGGATGTGTTTAGCGAAGTTCCGTTGCGCATCCCAATTCCCACACCCGCCATCCCTGCGGTCTGGCTGTAATCATTATTCGCTATTTCACCTAATCCTAAACTTGAATTAGGCGAATAGGTATTTTGCGCATGAATGCAGGCAGCTGTCAGCAAGCATAGAATAATTGCTGCAGAGGCTCGCTTAATTATTGTCATATACTAAAAATTGTATTACTAATTTAATACGATAATTTTCATCAGGATAGTTGGAATCTCCGATTGTTATACTCTTTAAGCTTTGTGCTTTGTCTGTATCGGAAAGTGTGAATTGTAATGTTCCCCAATCGGCTTGCGCGGCTCCAATCTGCGCTTTGATAAATGTTGTAACATCAAACGGATAATAATATCTGTAGGGAATAGCCGTATCTTCAGTTAAACTGCCTGATGTCAGAGAAGTTGTTGTTTCTGTATAAACATCCTTCACTGTACCTAATTTGTTGACAAAATTCAATTTGGCGGTGGAGGGTAGCGGTAGAAATAGATCGTAGCTATTCTTCACCGGATATACATATAAATAAGCGGCAGACACCTTGGTATATTTACCCAATATACTCATCGAGGCTACAGAAGGAAATGTCATATATGTGGAGAATCCTGTAATCCCCTGTACAAAAGCTTTGTTTGCCGTACTGGAGGATATGATTCCTTCCGATCCGGTAACCAGGTTCTTGAGAGTGGATGAAGAACGGTCATTTTTTACATTGGAAAAAGCATAACTTGTATTTGCATTTATGGTTATTTTTTGTTCCGTAGGTACGTTATCTATCGAGTGATAGTATATCACAATTTTGGGAGCAGCCGAGCTACTCATTTTAAACGCATTGATACAATATTTATCATCGCTTCCCGGTGAAAGTTTGAATCCTCTGAAAAACTGAATGAATTTTGTTTCGGAAGTCATATAATCAGATTGTGCTTTCAGAGAGTCTATAATGGTTTGTCCGAATGCATCCGGAAGTCTGATGAGAAGAGTAGAATCGTTCTCGTCCGATATTTGTGGTCTTTTGAAAGACTTGGTTACATAAACGGAAGAGGAAGCAGCTGCCTCATCGGTATTATAAAAAGCAGAAGAATGTGAACTGTAGAGCTCATCAAGTTTGTCGGTCAGTTTGCTGACATTGATTGTCTGCACCTGGGTGGTGTCGCCGTACCGGAAACCGTCATATCTAAGAATAAGACAGACTGAGTCTATTACTGTTTTCGTTTTAGCGGATCCTGCGAAATCAGCGCTTTTACTGACAGACGGAACACCAAACGACATGAAAGCGCTCGCTGTAATAGTCCCTAAATCGGAAGAAATGTATTTCCCCATAAATACTTTACTGATTCCGGAAGTTTTCGTGGAGTCCGTCAATACTGTATGAAGCTGAACCGTACAAGTGTCCACAATGACATTTCTGACATTGCTGGTTAAGATAGAATCCCCGGCAGAGAAGTTGCTATCAACACACGAGGATAACAAAAACGTTATAAGTGAAAGAAAGTAGAAACCGATATGTTTCATTATTTGATTTATCTATGTTTTCAGTGAATTTCAAATACGTGCAAAGATAGAAACAAAATTCAAATGTAAAAATGAAGTCCGTGATTTATCCTTTATTTTTTAATCAGTTAATATTTAGTATGAAAAAATTCTTTTTCTTTATTATTTGATCCTATTGATTTGTAGAATAAAAGTGTATTTTTGCAAACGATTTGCCTTAACATTGAATAGTATTGCTCAGTTCTGTTCGTCTGTTATGGTGCGAAAGTTGAAACAATAACACTATAATAATAATTATGAATAAAAAATTCGGATTTTTTTACTCTCTGATCCTGATTTTGTCGTTAGCGTTCACCTCTTGTGGTAATAGCAATAGCGATTTGGTCGGAAACTGGGTTGCAACAACTACAGACTTTGCCGGTATGGCAAGATCTGATGCCTCTTCTTTTGTGATTGGCAACAAGCTTTATATTTTCGGAGGATATAACGGAAAAACCCGTTTTAGCGACCTTTGGTCTTTAGATGTTTCTTCGGGTACCTCAACTGTCGGCTCCTGGACTCAATTGGCTCCGTTAGACACAACGGCAACTATTATAAATTCAGCGACAGCACACTATGCTAGAAGTTTAGCTGTAGGCTTTTCTATAGGTTCTGTCGGTTATATCGGTACTGGATACGATGGAACTAATTATATGAAAGATTTCTGGGAATATGATCCTTCTACCAATAAATGGACACAAATAGCAGATTTTATCGGTGCGGCAAGATGCGGTTCCTATTCTTTTGCTTTGAACAGCAATGGCTATGTCGGTGGAGGAACTTATGATGACAATTACTTGTCTGATTTTTATAAATATGATCCTTCTACTAAAGCTTGGACTGCTGAAACATCCGTAGGAAAGAAAAGGGCTTATGCTTCAACGTTTGTGATTGGCTCAGTCGCTTATTTGGTCGGAGGGGTGAATAGCTCTGGTTATCCAACTGACTTTTGGGCATTTGATGGAACCGACTGGACTGCAAAACGCCAGATTGCGAACGTAACCGATGATAGTTTTGATGATGATTATAACATTATTCGTCAGGGAGCATCTACTTTTGTGTTGAATGGCTTAGGATATATTACTTGTGGAAATAATGGAAGTTTAACCAAAACCACTTGGGAGTATAATCCTTCAACTGATATCTGGACTGAAAAGACCGGCTTTGAAAAAACAGTGAGAATGAATGCTGTTAGCGCAACAGTTAATGGAAGATGTTTTGTTATGATTGGAAAGAGTGGTACTTCTTATCTGGAAGATATCAATGAATTCTTCCCAACAGCAGATTACAATTCTTATGACTAAGTCCGGAAAAATAGCTGTAATTTCTATATCTCTGGTTATCGTCGTCGCCGTTCTCTCTGTTTTTGGATATCGTGAATACCGAAAAAGAACCGGTGTGTATGTTGAAACAGTTAGACAAGGTGATGGCTGGGGATACAAAATCTATGTAAAAGGAAAGTTGGTGGTCAATCAATATGTGATGCCGGCTATTGCAGGACAAAAAACTTTTCCCTGCGAAGAAGCTGCTCGTAAGACAGCAGAGCTCGTGGTTGAAAAGGTAGGACATGGCGAAATGCCAACTGTTACTTCTAATGAAGTAAACAAGATTTTGAAAGATAATTGCAAATAAATCGAGAAATAAAACTTGATATAAACAAAAGCGACTCCTTCGGGAGTCGCTTTTGTTTTAGAGGGTATTTCAGCTATTCAAATCTGTTGGTATATATTTTCTTTGTTTTGTAAAGACAAAAAAGGCGCTTTTCTTTTGTCGGAAAGAATAGATATTATTGTCCTTTTAAAAACTGATATATATTCTCTGCTGCCCTTTTTGAGGCTCCGGGAGCATCCAATAATTGAATAATGCGGTCGTATTCGTCTAGCATACGAGTTCTGTAGAAATCGTCGTTAAGCAATCGATCCATCTCCTCTCGCAAAGAAGGAAGTGAAAAATATTTACCGAATAATTCCTTAACGACCGGTTTGTCAGCAATCAGATTGACCAACGAGATGTATTTGGTATGGAAAAGATGTTCAAAGACGTAAGTGACAATACCCGGGATCGGCGTTTTATAACATACGGCCTGAGGCACTCTGAAGAGAGCGGTTTCAAGTGTTGCTGTTCCGGAAGTGACAAAGGCTGCCTGCGAGTAATGCAGTAGCCGGTATGTCTGATCGAAGATAATACGTACATGAGTATCTCCTATGTATTCTTTATAAAAGCCGGTGTCTATCCCGGGAGCTCCGGCAACTACAGCCTGATATTTATCCTTAAAAGGTTCGAATGCTTGCAGCATTGTTGGCAGGTTATCTTTTATTTCCTGTTGACGGCTACCTGCCAGTAAGGCAACAATCGGTTTGTTTTTTAAATCGTTTTCCTGCTTGAATTTTTCCAGGGAGTCATTGATGTTTTGAGCACGGAATTGTGCAACCGCATCAACAATCGGATTTCCTACATAAGTGACCGGATAGTGATGCTTTTGAAAGAATTGTACTTCAAAAGGAAGGATACAGAGCATTTTATTCACATACTTTTTGAATGATTTTACACGATATTCTTTCCATGCCCACACTTTGGGCGAAATATAATAGACCGTAGGGATGTGCAATGCAGTCTTGATGTATTCTGCTATTTTCAGATTGAAACCGGGATAATCAATCAGAATAACGACATCGGGTTGGAATCCGGCAATATCTTGTTTGCACATTTTCAGATTACGAAGAATGGTATTCAGATTCATAAGTACGGGAATAAACCCCATAAATGCCATTTCCCGGTAATGTTTTACCAGAGTACCTCCTTGTTTTTGCATCAGATCGCCTCCAAAGAAACGGAAAGAGGCCTCTTTGTCTACCTCTTTTAAAGCTGACATGAGATTCGATCCGTGCAAGTCGCCGGATGCTTCTCCTGCTATAAGATAATATTTCATCCCGCTGTTATCTCTTTTATAAATGAATGGAATCTTCGATTAAAATTGCTGCTCCCAGTTTTTGATGGACGAAATCATGTCGTAAGCTGTCAAGTCTATCTTTGAGGGAACGACTGCGGCGTATCCATTTGCTAATGCCCATTCGTCGGAATCGGATGCTTCAGGTTCATCGTTGCGGAATTCTCCTGTCAGCCAGTATACATCCCGCTTTACACCGTCTTTGCTTTTTACAAATTCTTTTACCCATTGCCCTTTGGTTTGCCTGCATATTTTAATACCTTTCACGTGGTCAACATCGGGAATGTTCACATTCAGGCAGACTCCTTCGGGTAATCCGTTTTCGAGTACCTGAAGGGTAATTGCACGAGTAACCTTCTTTGATTCTTCAAAATCAGCATTGGCACTATGATCGGTTAGCGAAAAACCGATAGATGGAACTCCGAAAATACACCCTTCGATGGCTGCTCCCATTGTTCCGGAATAAACGATACAGATGGCAGCATTGGTTCCGTGATTAATTCCGGAAATCAGCACGTCCGGCTTGCGGCTAAGTACTTCGCTGATGGAAAGCTTGACGCAGTCTACAGGTGTTCCCGAACAGGAATAGATGGTCAAATCTTTACTTTCCTCTTTTTTTATAAGCGAATAACGGATTGGATTTCCCGAAGTAATAGCACTCGACATGCCTGAACGGGGACCATCCGGTGCAAATACAACTATTTCGCCGAGACCTTCAACACTGTCGATAAGAGATTGAATACCTTTTGATTGATAACCGTCGTCGTTCGTAATTAGAATCAGGGGTTTGTTTTGTGCCATAAATTAGAATTTCTATATAGATATATTTTATCACAACTCTCCCGGTGTCTTTTCCGGGCAAAATAGAACAATATCACAATAACAAATAAAATGTGTCAGATAGAGCAAAATACAACAATGCAAGCTTTCTCTTCACCTGAAGTGTCAGATATTGAATATACAAAGATACAGCCTTTGAGCCAACAATCAAAGTGTATAGGCGCAAAGGCCGGGGCAAACACATTTAAAATATTATGTAAAACACAAAAAAACTCCCGAAGGAGTTTGTCTCCTTCATAATTCTTCATTATGCGGATAATCATTCTATTTTTTTGAAAGGAGGAGGGTAGATTAGCGTATTGTTTCCGCCTTTCGTCCTATAATTTTAATGTGGTGTATATTCGTTTTATATGTGTTTTATATGTGTTTTTTGTGATTTGGCCTTAGTCTTATATTAGCTAGAAGAGAGAAACTAATTTATCCAAGCATTCATCGGGAAGCTCATTTCTTGAAATCTTCTCCGGCGTTTCAGCCCCTCGCCGCATAAGTTGTGGCAACTACCATCAACTAGGCAATATCCTTTTGCTTGTCCTTCCTGCCCTCTTTTCGAGAACCAATAGTGGGGATGAGATTGAACTGTTTGGTCGCCGGGAAGAGGCGTGGTTGCGGCAATACGGTTCATTTACCTATGGTATCCCTTTTCATGAGACGATTAATCGAGTATTTAGCCTGATTGTTCCGCAAGAATTTTTCTCTTGTTTTTCCGGTTGAGTTCACCGTCGGCGAGGAGAATCAACGAAAAGAAAAGCGACACAGCCTTGCTCGTTGCATACTTTGCGACATTGTTATGCTACCCATTTGCCGGAATCAGGTACAGATATTCACTACATCCAGACATTACTTGGATATAAACACAGCAAAACAGCCGAAGTCTATACTTGTTTGACAAAGAAAGGTATACAGGATGTAAAATGACCGTTTGATGATTTGGATTTGTGAAATGAAAAGCAGATATTTGTAAAACGAGGTAGGATTTAACCAAAAGTGTATACTATTTCCAAAATAAAGATATATTGTGGATAAAAATTCCACCAATAAACAAGTTAGTGGTAATTATAAAACGACATCCCTATATGCAGACAGAGGAAACATTTCCAGAGGTAAATATTTACACAGACGGTGGAGCAGAACCAAATCCAGGCAAAGGCGGTTTTGGCGTTATAATGACATATAAAGGACACAAAAAAGAATTTCGCCAAGGTTACTTATTGACAACAAATAACCGAATGGAATTGATGGGAGTTATTTTTGGTTTAGAACAATTGAAAAAGCGTTCAATCATTAATATCTATTCAGACTCAAAATATGTTGTTGATGGAATTTCCAAAGGTTGGGCTGAAAGATGGAAATCGAAAAATTGGTTTAGAACACGAACTGAAAAAGCTGTTAACTATGATTTATGGGCAAGACTTTTAGACCTAATTTCCAAACAGCAAAGTGTGACATTCAATTGGGTTAAAGGACACGACGGACATAATGAAAATGAAAGGTGTGACCAATTAGCCAACATAGCTCTAAATGGTAAAGGACTTCTTGAAGACTTTGGTTACAAACCAACTACAGAAGCATCAAGTGATTTAGAAAGTTCACAAGAAGCAACCAGTTCTTGCAATAAAAGTAAAATTTCAAAAGAAGGCGACATTTGTAGAAAATGTAACACACCTGTAATTAAAAAGCAGACAAAGAAAAAAGTTTTAAAGCCAAACCAAGATTATTTTTTTGAATATTATTTGTTGTGTCCCAATTGTAAGACAATGTATATGGTTGAAGAAGCAAAAAGATTTGGTAATGAGAGAAGCAATCAACTCTTTTCCTAAAAATACTGCTGCTAACAAGGTATTGCCAAAAGCGGGGCTTCAGTGCTTTATTCAACATTTGTGCATTTAAAAAACTTTTGTACTTTAGCCGAACGGAAGTGTATTTAAAACCCCGCCTTCGGCAATACCTGAAACGTTAGGCACAATTACGTAAAGCATGAAACAATGAGTGTTACCATATCTGATGTTATCATATCTGCAATTATAGGAGCAATAGTTGCCATTTTAACTATGTTCGTCAAAGACTTGATTATCAAATTATGGTTTGATAATAGAAAATTGAAGAAAGACGAACTTGCAATTTTTAGGCAATATGCTGATCCATTATCGAATGCGACAATGAGTTTTCTATGGAGATTAAATGAAATACTTGAGCAAAAACATAAAAGTTCATATTTACATGTGAATTACACAACAACTTATGCTATATATAAAAGAGACTCGACAGTCTATAGAATGGCTTCACTTTTGGGTTGGTTGCGAGCCTTTCAAAAAGAATTGACTCTTTTGAAAACAAAAAATAATGATGAGTTGCAAAAGATTAAAAATTCAATAAATGAATTTAATAAAGCATTAGCAGACGGGACACATATAGAATCTGAAAGATTAAACGGTTTTTTAGAATTGTGGTGCTTCAATTTCAAGGACTGTTTTTTTAGTAGTCTTTTAGCTTCTTCAATAGATAACGAGATAAAAGATTTTATTACTAAAAAAGGATGTGATAACGCTTTAGAATTAGAAGAGATAGAAAGATTTCAATTGATAAAATGTATTACTACCGAAATGGCTGAAAGTTATAAAGTAAATAATGTTTCTGATGATATTATAAAACAAACAACAGCACAAGCAATACAGTTATGTTCATTAAAAGAAGCTTGGATTTATCGAGACTGGCAAGATGCCATTGGAGATATGATGCTTAGAGAAAATAAAAATGAAGTGAGAAAATACGATGTAATTGGCTTTTATGAGTTTAGTAATAAACACAAGAGCACAGAAGATGTTGACAGAGAATGGATTGTTAGAATGGAAAATGTATTCTATGATTTAGATGTAACTGGAGCCAATAAAGCTGATATGAGATTAGAGCAATTAAAACATATAGTTAGGGCAACTTCAGAATTAATGCTATCACTAATTGAGAATGATAAACAGAGAAAAATATTGATGAGTAAAACTATTGAATTAGCAAACAGATTAAAAAAACAACTGTGCCTAACAAGCAGTTTGCAATAATGCGAGGTATATGCTCGCAGTAAGTTTTGTGGGAATTTGAAAATGTATCGCCCGTCCGAACATTTGTGTTCCCCCACACTACAGCAAGCCGCCGACAGTTGGGTGCAAGTTAAGCAAATTTGTCAAAATTAGTTTAAAAAAAATATTTATGGAGTGGTTATCTATTATTTTAACATCAGCATTTAGTATAATCGGATTTACAATTGTTTCATTTTTTTAAGAGACAAGAAAAGAAATATGAAATACGAACAGAAAAGCAGGTTTCGGAGTTATTTAGCCTACAACCGATTATTGATAAGGTAATATGTGAAATTGTGAAATCTATTGATAACCAGAACGATGACAACTCATTCAAATTATATCACGAACTAACGGATAAAATATTATCTTATGGAACAAATGATACAACGAAAATTATAAAATACATACAACATAAAATAGCATGTGCTTCTGATGATAATGTGTCAATGGAATCAGGGGAGCTTATCGCTTTATTAGTCATCCTTAATTTTCAACTAAAATATGATATTACAGGAATAAAATCGTCTCCTGCATTATGGTTTCTTGGGAAATTCACAACAAATAATATACTCGTGGATAGTAAAGCGGTTCCTTATAATAAAGAAAAATCGTATTTGGAAAATGAATTCATTATTATCAATAAATTTGTCAAGAAGTTGAAACTGAAAAAATTTCTAAAAATTCCCATAAAAAGGACATTACGATTATGGACATAGTGATAATTTACAATCTCGCCTAACTTGCGGCCTGCTTTCAGGCGAGTTGAAGTGGAAATTTGGAAGTTTCACACCCGCCCACCGTTCGTCTCGGCGGGCAGTTTGTCACCCGCATTTCCGCCCGTCACCAGCCAGAGGTACGTTAGGCAGTACTTTGGAGAGTGATGACATTACATATAATTAGAATTAGTAAAACTTGCAAATTTCGAATGTTTCGCTAATTTAATGTATCTTTACAGTATGAAAAAACGAATAGAAAGGAAAGGATATCTCAATAAATTATTGTCATACAAGGATAAAGATATTATTAAAGTGGTTACAGGCTTGCGAAGGTCTGGAAAATCCACACTGTTAGAGTTGTTTAGAAGTCATTTGTTGAAAGACAATGTGCCAGCCTCACAAATACAATTTTACAATTTTGAATTACCCGAAAATTACTTGAATACATCATGGGAAACGCTTTATTTTGAAATAAAATCGAAATTGGAGACGGATAAACCCAATTACATTTTCCTTGATGAAATTCAGAACATTGCCGATTTCGAGAAATTAGTTGACGGACTTTACGCAAGTGAAAATACGGATGTTTATATTACAGGTTCAAACGCTAATTTATTGTCGAGCGAATTAGCTACTCTGTTGAGTGGTAGATATATTGAAATTTCTATTTTGCCATTTTCATTTGCGGAATACTTAGAAGTCCGTGGCATAGATACAAGCAATAAATATCTTAACTACGAAGCTTTATTTTACGACTATGCCAACGAAACTTCATTGCCCAAAGGAATTGAATTGCGCGAAGAAGGATTTGATAAAATTTATGAATATCTTGAAGCATTATACGCCACCATTATTGAAAAAGACATAACACAACGGCATAAAATTTATGACAAACGGGCATTTGGAAATGTTACAAAATTTGTAGCAGGGAACATTGGAAGTCCAATTTCCCCAAACAGCATTTCAAAAGCATTAAAAGCAGATAATCAGAATGTTCACCGCGATACAGTGGAGAAATTTATTGACTACTTGGTGGATACTTTTGTTTTTTACCGTGTCAATCGTTTTGATATTAAAGGCAAAAAGCAACTCGCAACATTAGAAAAATATTATCTCGTTGATGTCGGGTTATTAAATGTTTTGGTTGGGCGAGATAGAGTTGCCGACAGAGGGCATATTTTGGAGAACGTGGTTTATCTTGAACTTTTACGGAGAGGTTACAAAATCTGGACAGGTATGCTCCGTAATGGCGAAATTGACTTTACAGTTAAAAACCGTAATGGCGAAATTGAATACTATCAAGTTTCGTGGAAAATTTCAAATAAAGAAACAGAAGAGCGGGAATTTACGCCATTAGAAACGGTAAAGGATAATTATCCAAAATTCTTACTCTCAACAGAGTCGTTTCCACAAAGCAGGGCGGGGATTATTCACAGAAATGTATTTGAATGGTTATTGGAAAAAGAACTATAAAGCGATAAAAAGCGACCGCCTAACAAGTAGTTTGCAATAATGCGGGGTGTATGCTCGCAGTAAGTTTTATGGGAATGTGAAAATGTATCGCCCGTGCGAACATTTGTGTTCCCCCGCCACTACGGCAAGACGTCGACCGTTGGCTACCATTTGAGCGATAGAAAATTGAAAGAATAAATGGATATAGTTAAGAACATAGCAATATATTATTTTTCAGGGACCGGGAATGCAAAACAAATAGCATTTTGGTTTTCGGAATTGGCAAAGGACCGAAATATTGACTGCCAATGTTTCGATATTACCAAACTGCGTAGAAATACACTGCCAACAATACGCCCAGAGACATTAATTATCATTGTTTCACCTGTACATGGTTTTAATTTCCCGAAAATAACGTTAGACTTCATTGAACATTTTCCAAAAGGGAAGAACGGTATAGTGCTGATGAGTACGCGGGCGGGAATGCGAATTGGACGTTGGGCAACACCCGGATTGACAGGTATTGCATTTCTACTGTCATCTGTTATTTTGAAAAGTAAAGGGTACAAAATCATGGGGCAGATTCCTTTCGACATGCCTTCAAACTGGATTTCGATTCATCCGGCTCTAAATGAAAAGACAGTGGAATTTCTGTGCAAAACCAATTATCGTTGTGTCATACAACATGCAGATAAACTGTATTCAAACAAAACTGATTTCCTTGCTTATCGTGATTTAATTCAAGACATTTTGATTTCTCCCGTAGCATTAGCATATTATTTATTTGGAAAATTTGTTCTTGCCAAATCATTTTATGCGACACCAGAGTGCAACCAATGTGGTTTGTGCGAAAAAGAATGTCCTGTAAAAGCAATTAGGAATAGCAACCAGCAACCATTTTGGACATTTAAGTGTGAGAGTTGCATGAAATGTATGAATAGCTGCCCCCAACAAGCGATTGAGACAACACATGGACTTTGGATTTTACTAATTCTATTGAGTTCAATTGTCACAAGTTTGATTTGTTCCCTTTTGATAGCCTGTTTTCAATCAATGCTCGTTAACGTTTTGTTGTTCAGTACTGTATTTTTAGTTTTGTTGTGGATACTATACCGTATACAACATTTATTACTAAAAAATAGATTATTGGGGAGATTGATTGCTTTTACATCATTAACACATTACAAGTTTTGGGGAAGATACAGATTGAAACAGAAGAAAAGATTTGATGAATAGAAGACGCCACCCAACTGCGCATCTGTTGGCAGCGGGCGTTGATGTGGCTTCATCATCGTTTGTCGTTCGCCTCGGTTGACAAGGCTTTGTCCCGCCACCTGCCCGAACGCAAAGCCACCGCCCCTTAGGTGCAAGCCGCCAAATCCAGCAAGAACAATTAACCCCCATTTGATATGCAGAAAGAAAATATTTATAACATTCCCAATTTACTATCGTTTTACCGGATTATTGCATTTCCGTTTATTTTATACTTGGGATTAAACAGGCAAGAAAACTTGTTTGCTATTTTTCTCGTAATAAATTTGATAACAGATGTTTTGGACGGATTTATTGCACGCAAATTCAACATGCAAACCGAATTTGGCGCCCGATTGGATTCCATTGCAGATATTGGAACATACATTTTGGCTATTACTGGGATATTTATTTTCAAAGCCATCGATTTCAAACCGCATTTATTCAGCTTTTATATCTTCATTTTTATGCTTTTTGCATCATTTGCATTGTCATTATTAAAATTTAAGCGATTGCCAAGCCTTCATTTATATTCATGGAAAATTGGAGGATATATTCAAGGAGCGTTTTTCTTGATTCTATTTACATTAGGCTTTTATCCAGTTTTCTACTATTTTATGATTGCTTGGGGTATTTTGGCTTTCGCAGAACATATTGCAATACTGCTGATTATTAAGACTATGATATCAAATGCTAAAGGACTTTATTGGGTGCTGAAAAACAAGAATTTATCATGAATTTGATTTTATATACAATCTTATTAGCGTTCTTTTTGATGGGTGGATTCGGCATTTTCCTTACAAACGGAAAGAAAAACGAAGCGGATAAAAAGAAAAATTGGTTAAAATATACAACTTATTTTTTTATTGTCAATATTTTAATCGGGACTATCATTTTTTGCGAAAAAGCCTTTCCTTATTTGGGCATCATTCTCATTTTGTTCGGATATTTTGAAATAATCAATTTGCAGATGATTAAGAAACAATTGGAACCGTTGCTCTTTTGCTCAATAATCATCAGCTATACAGTTATTTCCTATTGTTTTTATCTTTTCTCACATGCCACTCAAGGCTTATTATTGTTCACTTTATTTGTAGTTTGCGTGTTTGATGCGTTTTGCCAGATATCGGGGCAATTGTTCGGAAAACGAAAAATATTTTCCAAAATAAGTCCGAATAAAACTTATGAAGGGCTAATAGGAGGAACGATTATGTCGGTTGGAACTGCTTGTTTTATAGGTAGATTGACCGGGATATATTTATCCGAATCCATTATTCTTAGTTTGGGGATTTGTTGTTTTTCTTTTCTCGGCGACTTATTGGCATCTTGGGTAAAACGAAAGTATAATGTAAAAGATTTCAGCACTTTTTTGCCCGGGCATGGCGGTTTTTTAGATAGATTTGACAGTTTGCTGAGTGCCGGCGGTTTTGTATATTTATTTAACTCGTTTTCAAAATGGTTATAGACAAACAGATATTATATTTTTGCTCATTTTGTGTAGGTTATACATTAATCATTCTTTTCTGTGAATTATTACACAAAAAAATGAAACTAAAATCTGAATACACACGCAAATTGGCACATGTAATTTCGACTTTATCTTGCTTGCTTTTCCCTGTCTTATTTTCAACACATTGGTATGTAGCTGCATTAGGAATCGGATGTTTTTTTATACTCTATTACAGTAAACAGAATGTTTTTTTTCATTCCATTGATTCTGTGGGTAGAAAAACATTTGGGTCATTTCTTTTACCCCTTTCGATATGTATGAGCTATTATATTGCTTTGTATTACACTGATTTCACTTTGTTTACATTGCCGATTGTAGCTTTGGCTATAAGCGATTCTTTAGCATGTGTTATTGGAAAAAAATGGAAATCGAGGCATTTAGTATTAGGAAAAACAGCTATGGGAACATTTGCATTTTTCGTATCAACATTCATCATTTGTTTTTTTATTTTGTATCCACATAATAGGCCGGAAAAAATTATTTTGCTTTCATTTTGTATTTCTATATCCGCAACAATCGCAGAATTATTAACACCCAATGGCATGGATAACATAACTATTCCTGTTTCTATTATTGGTACATTATTGATTTTGGGTTAATTTTGAAAAGGAATAAATGCCAGTGCCTAACTTGCAGCCTGCCCACAAGCGGACTGAAAGCGTGGTTGTCAGCATTTCTGAGCAGCCTGCCAAAACTCAACATTGACAAAATATAGACTGAAAGCGAATTTTATTAAAAGGAATGTTTCCTAAATAAGAAACATTCATCTTTGCTTAAAAATAATATTGAATGGATGGATACAGATCTCGGGTTGGGTTTTAGAAGACGCAAAAGGATTTTTGGACGAACTGGACGAAAAAACAAGAAACAAAGTTGTTTACAATGTTTGGAAAGCGCAAAGTGTAAATGACAAAGAGCTTTTTAAGAAGTTGCAAGACGAAATTTGGGAATTTAGAACAAAATACAACAGAGCATATTATCGACTTTTTGCATTTTGGGACAAGACCGATAAAAGTGATACCGTTGTAATTTCTACTCACGGACTAATTAAGAAAACAAACAAAATTCCGAAAAGTGAAATTGAGCGAGCTGAGAAATTAAGAGAAGAATATTTTAACGAAAAAATAAAAAGTAATGAAGACATATAGTTTAGAAGATTTGACCGACCAATACATCGGAAAAAAGGGTACAAAAAAGCGTGACGAGTTTGAGAAAGAACTTCGTCTTGACTTACTAGGACAAGCTATAAAACAAGCTCGGCAAGAACGTAACTTGACACAGGAAGAATTGGGCGAATTGGTGGGCGTGAAAAAAGCTCAAATCTCAAAAATCGAAAACAGTACAACTGATGCACGATTTACGACAATTTTGAAAGTTTTTGAAGCTTTGGGAGCAAAAGTAAACTTTAACGTAGAATTGAATAACAGAAAATTAGTCTACTAAAAACGATGCCGAACGCACAACATCCATTTGGCAATAGGGCGGCTGAAGTGCTGCTGTGAAACATTTGTATAAGGTTCAACACTAGTCACCTTGAGCTTATCCGAGAACCGGTTGATCCCCGTAAGCCCAGTCGTTAACCATATAGATGGAGATTTTTTTGTGAAACTGTTTTTGGAGTCCTTTATGCGTTGACCCTGGCTCAAAGGCTGCAACCAGGGACGCCATCTTCATCGTCTTGTAAAACGATAGGATTATATTAAAATTGCTGCATGTCACACAAGCGGCGGTAGTAGCCATTCGAGTTATAGAGTTCCTCGTGTCGTCCTTGTTCCACAACTCTGCCTTCGTGCATAACGTAAATAATGTCGGCATCTTTGATTGTAGATAAGCGGTGTGCGATAACTAAGGTGGTTCTGTTTTTCATCAGATTCTCAAGCGCATCCTGCACCAGTCGTTCAGATTCCGTGTCAAGAGCTGATGTTGCTTCGTCCAGTATCAGTATTTGTGGATTTTTCAGAATTGCGCGGGCAATACTGATACGTTGGCGCTGTCCGCCTGAGAGCTTTGAACCACGATCTCCGATGTTGGTGTCGTATCCTTTTTCTGATGCAAGGATAAAGTCGTGGGCATTCGCCACCTTTGCAGCCTCGATGACTTGTTCCATCGTTGCTTCTTCGACCCCAAACGCAATATTATTGAAGAAACTATCGTTGAAAAGAATAGCTTCCTGATTGACGTTACCCATTAGCCCTCTCAATGAATCGATACGGAAATCCTTAATGTCCGTTTCATCTAAAAAGATTCCTCCTTTTATAACGTCGTAGTATCGGGGAAGCAGATCGGCAAGAGTGGATTTCCCTGAACCGGATTGTCCGACTAAGGCCACTTTTTTCCCTTTGGGGATAGTTATATTTACTTCGTTGAGAACCCAGAGGTTGTCGTATTTGAAGCTGACTCCCCGGTAGCAAATTCCTTTTTCGAAAGTTGCCTTCTTTGGATTCTCCACTTCGAGTATGTCATTCTGGGCGTTGAGGATTTTATCAATACGTTCCACCGAAGCCATTCCTTTCTGAATACTATATACCGATTTGGAAAGATCTTTCGCCGGATTGATAATTAAATAGAAAATCGTCAGATAGTAGATGAAGCGTGAAGCATCAATCGAATGGCTTTGATCCAGAATAAGCATTCCTCCAAACCAAAGGACGAAGACGATGGTGACCGTGCCCAGCAACTCGCTCATCGGATGTGCTAATTGCTGGCGTAATGCGATGCGGTTAGTCAAACGGCGCAGGTAATCGTTGGACTTGTCGAAACGGGTTTCTATTTTTTTCTGTGCGTTGAAAGCTAAAATGATGCGGAGGCCACCCAGTGTTTCTTCTACCTGCGAAATAAGCATTCCCCACAGGTTTTGTGCTTCTACAGATTGTTTCTTCAGGCTTTTGCCGACTTTTCCCATGATATACCCTGCGATGGGGAGCAATATCAAAACAAAAATAGTCAACTTCCAACTGATAATAAGCATTGTCAGCAAATAGATGACAATCATAATCGGATTCTTGCTGATCATATCCAGAGAACTCATCACTGAATTCTCTACTTCGTTGACATCTCCTGTCATACGTGCGATAACATCCCCTTTTCGTTCGTTCGAGAAAAATCGAAGCGGCAAAGTGAGGATTTTATCGTTGATTTGCTTACGGATATCCCTGACTACGTACGTACGCAGCATCACCATAAAGTAACCACTCAAAAACATGGCACCTACACGTAACACGGTCATGATAACCAGTAATATGCCCAGAAAAACAAGTACTCCGGTACCGGAATGCTGGTTCATTGTCTGAGATAAATACCAGTAAAAATTATTTTCCAACACATTGATGTTGAAGAGATGATTGATGTTGGATGTATCGATGGGAATATAGCTGTACACGGTACTGTCAACCTTGAAAAGGATCCGCAAAATGGGAACAATCAGGGCAAATGAAAAAACATTTAAAAAGGCACTAAGAATGTTAAAAAGAATGTTCCAGAACACCAAACGTTTGTAAGGCGGCACAAAACGTTTGATGAGAGTAATAAAATCTTTCATACAGGATTTATTCTACTTTTACGTGTAATCTGTTGATAAATAATTGTTTTATACAAATAGAGAGCACTTCGGCTCCTGTCTTTTATGAAAAGCGGTGCAAGTTAAGCATAATAATCGGATTCGTAAGTATGCTTATCGCTTTCTCGGGCGAAAGAGACTGATAATTCAAAAATATCAATCTCTTCACTAGCTATTTAGATGTTATAGCCTCAGATATAGCCTTTTTCTCTTCTTTCCTTTGAGGAGTTCAAATATAACAGTGCCTGATTGGGGTGGTAATCCTTTTATGCCTGGGCGTGAATTCAGGTATATGTCCCTTAACTTTAGAGAAATCACAGTAGAAAAAATTCAATAGGTAAATCAAGCATAGTCTCTAGAATAAATAACCAGGAGCCTGTCTCATCCTCTGACTGTATATTTGGGTTAATAGTCTCAAAAATTTCACTCTTACATTTGCGAAGAAACTAGAGAAAAGTAATATCCTTTTTTTTCCATCAACGCTTCGTGATTGCCTACCTCTACTATATAACCTTTGTCCAGGACAACGATCCGATCTGCATTGCGGATGGTGCTCAGCCGATGTGCGACAACAATGACAGTACGGTTTTTGAATGCTCCGTTCAAGGCATCAGTAATCTTTCGTTCGTTGATTACGTCCAGAGAATTAGTAGCCTCATCCAGAAACAATAGTTTAGGATTGCGGTAAAGAGCTCTGGCAATGAGTAACCGTTGTTTTTGTCCACCGCTCAATCCTCGCCCGTTTTCACCTATTATGGTTTCAAACCCCTTAGGCATCTCGTTAATCTCCGTTTCTATCTGTGCAATTTGGCACACTTCTCTTAATTTATCATAATCGATATGCTCGTCGTCTAACACAATGTTGTTCAATACCGTGTCGTTAAAAGTTTTTCCATCCTGCATTACCACGCCGCACATGTTCCGCCATTGTTTGAGGTTGATCAAATTGATATTCAATCCACCTATTTTTATATCGCCATAAGAAGTTTTGTACAGACGGATGAGAAGTTTCAGCAATGTAGATTTCCCGCTTCCGCTTCCACCAACAAATGCCGTTGTCTTATTTTCGGGAATTGTAAGGAAAATATTTCGAAGCACAGGCTGGCTATTTGCTGTGTATTGGAAATGCACATTCTCCAACGTAATGGTTTTGTCTTCCGGGAGAATCGTAGTATTTGTGCCGATAGTTAGCAATTCATCCTCATCTTCTAACTGGCGGATCTCATTAATGCGCAAGAAACTAATTCTGGCATACTGTCCGGAAACAATGAAATTGATGAACTGAACCAATGGGCCATTAAGCATTCCGATAATGAATTGAGTGGAAATCATTACGCCGAACGTTATTTTCCCATTAATTACAGCTACAGCGCAAAAGAACACTATTGCCATATTTTTTATATTCTCGATAAATTGTGCCCCCAGATTTTGCGTGTTGGTAACAGTCAGTACCCGTTTGTTAACCCGATAGAGCCTTGCCTGTATTTCTTCCCATTTCCAGCGTCGGTGTTTTTCATAGTTATATATTTTTATATCCTGAATGGCGCTCACTGTTTCTACCCAGTAGCTTTGGTTTCTGGAGATCAATCCAAAATATTCCCAATCCAGCTTCCTTCGGATACTCAGGAATAACAATACCCAGACAACATAGAGTACAGAACCGGCAATGAAAATATAGAAAATAACGGCGTTGTATATGAGTAGTATAACTGAAAAAAGGATAAATGTAAAAGTTGAGAATATCAGAGACAGTGAATTATTCATAATAAAACTACGGACGCGTTCATGATCTTGGGCACGTTGCAGAATATCACCAAGCAGTTTATTCTCAAAAAAAGTAACCGGGAGTTTCATTAGCTTTATTAAATAGTCCGATATCAAGGCAATATTTACCCGGGAAGTGATGTGCATCAAGATCCAATCGCGAATTACATTGAAAATCGTTACACTGAGCAAGATGGATATATTGCCAATCAAAACCATATTGATAAAATTTACATCGGATGTTTTTACGCCGACATCAATAACCGCTTTGGATATGAAAGGTAAGAGACCTTGCAACAGTGTTACCATCAGCATAATCAAAAAGACGAATGCGAAGTCCTTCTTGTAGGGTAGAAAGTATTTCAAAATGTTAGAAAAACTGTTTTTCTTTTGTGCATCTTCTGCTTTTGAGTTTCTGAAGTCTGTTGTTGGTTCTACGGCAAGTAAAACGCCTTGCTTTTCGTCCTTTTGATACCACCCTTCTCTGAATTCGCGGTGTGTGTATTTCACGTGTCCTTTTGCCGGGTCTGAAACCCATACATATTTTTTGTCTGCATTATACACAACTATAAAATGGCTGTTGTTCCAAAAAATGATAGCAGGAAAAGCAATGTTGGTTATAACATCATCTATCTTACATTTGACGGCCAGCGTGCGCAATCCGATACTTTCCGCTCCGGTACTCAGATCCAGTAGCGAAACACCCTCTTTGGTTATTCCGCAGCGATCCCGCAGAAACTGGAGCGAATAGAACTTACCGAAGTGCCTGGCAATGATTTTGAGGGAAGCAGGCCCGCAATCCTGCGAGTCCATCTGATATTCCACGGGAAAACGTTTATAATACATGTTTACGAAAGACCTGTTAATAAATAATTGAAAAATAGATCCTTATTTTGATTTAGTATTTGCTTTGCTGTAATTCTTGTCCATTGACGGAAACGGCCTATAGTATTCTGCCTTAATCGGTGAGCTCGTCTCGACATAGATGATGTAATCAAGGTATTTTTTTTGGAAAAAATATAGGCTTCGCGCCCATAATCCCGCGGTACCACCTATAAAATTGATATAATTTATCTCATTGGGAATTTCTTTCGCTGGATAACAAAAGATGCTGCGGCCGGCGGTTTCGCAGAATTTTTCGACGCTTCCCGGAAGAGCACGGTCAAGTTTTATTGTATCAGGAACGGGAACGGATATGGATATCTCCGGATATCTCGGAATGGGTTCTTTCGACATTTTAGAAACAAGGGTACTGCCTTTCCCCGATGCAATGCCTACGGTTACATATTCGTCTCCGTACTGCCGGGCCAGATAATAACCGAGAGGCTGCTCCAGCTGTTGCGTCGGTGGCCTTTGCTTTGCTATGTGTGCGGTATGAGCATAGACTACTGCTGTCTCCCCCTCCTTCAGGAAAGAGTCCGTAAGTAACTTTGTGTTCAGCCACATATTGAAATCCCTGTAGTAGACGTATTCATACACGGGATCTATTTCCGGCGGATCATAATATCGGCTTTGCTTTATAATAAGCTGTTGCACAATTGTTTTGAATATCTCATAATGGTTTTTTCCGATCACGTTGGTCAATAAGGCCTCATTCTCAAGAACAGAATCCAATATTATTCTCCAATCCGACTCTTTGTTTAAGAGATCTAAAAACGGCTTCACTATTGAATGATTCTGTGCCGCTGTAAGTCCTTCAAGGAAATCGTGCAGACGGACATGACTGGGTCGGCTACCTCCAAACGGTAGGTCTATACCCAGGACATGCACTTTCTGGCCGCTGTTCAAATTGTGGGAGCGGATCAGGCAGAGAAACTCTTTGAGATAGTCTTCATCGTAAAAAAAACTTCTGTTTGACACATCTTCAATGATCGAGTCAATCTCATCTTCCGGTAGCAATCCCTGCACAAACAGTTCCCATGGAAGAATTTCTATCATTGGATTCTCAAACAGCACCAGCCTGCATTTTTCGTGCATTATTCTGCTTTTTATGATGTTGAACACGCATTTTTGCTGGGTTTTACTCCTGTGTATCGATTCACCCAGACCCACTATTTTCTTTTCTTTCAGTACCGAGTTCAGATTTGTATATTCATCGATGCCGATGTCTATTATTTTATCCCTTTCGACTTGTGCATGCATCGTTTTACTCCGGGGAAAATCGAATGGGGACAGGACTTTTCCGTCTGCTTCGACTGAGGTGGTAAACCTCATCTGCTGCTCATCCTTTTCTGAAGGATGTGCAGCTCCTTTTATCTGCAGCTTTATTTCTATATACCTGCATCCGGCGGCCGGATAGACTGTTTCTTTTTTGCCCCAGTTCGTGTCGTTTATATCCAAAGAGTCTTTCAATACGATATTTTCCTCCTTGTCGAAGATATTTATATGAGCCTCTGCAAATCCGATATCCTTGCCTCTTGAATTGATGCATACCGATACTTGTCGCGTAGAATCGGGGATGTAAAACAATTGGGAGCCAAAGAAAAAGATGGGCAGTGCACACGGAGATGTCGTATTGGGCACTCTTGTCTGTTTTATAAGGAATGGATGGCTTTTGCCAATAAAAATTGTGCTGTCAATCGATAAATCGGTCTGGAATGCACTAGGTGTAGTTACTATCAATGCTTTCTCGCTATGTTGGTTAAAAGCCGGCAGACAGAGGAGGAGCAGCAATAATGACAGAAATATTTTTCTCATAAGAAATTACTTTAGGGTCTGCTTAAAAACTCACACATCAATTACACGATATTTATTGATCCGAGCGATTGGTGTTGCACTCGCAATATGTTGTGGAGTTGATTACTTCTCTGGCCAGCACTTGCTGAAAAACACAAGCAGAGATTCAGTATAAGACACAGGAGCTTCGCTCCCGCCAATTTGACCAGATTAAGCACCA
>JASGFJ010000051.1:0-31980 GCA_047605645.1 Dysgonamonadaceae bacterium
AGCTGCCTTGGCTTCAGTTCTGATTCTTTGAGCTTGATTGGCCAGTTCGGCAGAAGCTTGTTTCTTTAATTCCTGTTTCTTATTATCGATGCTGGTACCCAGTAAATGTTCCGCGGCAGAATTCACAGCACCGGAAATCATAGATTTTGTATCCACACCTATTTTAGGGTGCGTGAATGTTCCTCCGATAGTGATTCCGAAATTGCTGACATATTTATTTGCTAAAGATTCCGGAAGGGTGATTGTCCCCTTGTAATCGATGGTTTGATCGAGTCCCGTAGTCCCCGATAAGTTCAATTTTCCTCCATTTGCACTTAATGTAAAAGGATGGGTCGAAACACGTCCGTTTTGTATAGAAAAGGGCAAATGCAGGTCTTTAACAGCCAAAGACTTTAAGGCATCGACCTTGAGAGTGGACGCTAATGAATTCAACACCTCTACTCCTTGCACCTTCATGTCGGAGGATTGCAACAGCCCTGTCATCGTTAAGGTTTTCAGCATATCGGTGTAGTTCCCGCCCATAACGGTATTCATATTTAAATTCATAGAGAAGTTCCCGCCTATCTTATCAAATACCGGAGCAAATTTCTGAACCATTTGAATTTGCTTGAAAGCTTGAGAAAAAGCCACGTTCGACATTTTCATGTCCATGGCAACTTTGGGTTTCTGCACGTTCTCAGCTGTACTGTATGAACCATTCATCAACAATGAACCTCCTAAAGCATTTCCTCCTACATTTTTCAATGTCACCGTTCCGTCTTTCAGCGTTACGACACCGGTAACATTTGTCATGTCTATTTTTTCGTACACCACCTGTCTCATTTTTCCGGTTAACGTAAAATCTATGTTTTTAGGCACCTCGAAAGCTGCAACCGGACTGTTGTCTCCTGATGAAGCAGCAGAAGAGGATTCGGCTGTTTCGGACATAAAATCATTCAAATTCAGGTAATCGGAAGTCATATTCAACGTTCCCTGCAATGTTTTCTTGCTAAGCATATAGCCTAAGAGATTTGTCAACCGCCCACTCGCTTCAATGTCATTTCTTCCGATTTTAGCAGAGAAGCTATTCAGATTTACAAATTCAGGAGAGAACTGCATCGCCATTGTCCGGATACCGACAGTCGGCATTGTCGTTGTCTGATAAGTCATTCCTGTCACTTTCAATCCTCCCGAAGCGTTAATCTTGGAATATTCCTCTTTTTCAACATACGACATTCTGGTGGCAATATTCAGGTTAGCATCTAATCTACCCGACAATTGAGTTCCTTTTTCCAACGGATACACTTCTTTTATCATATTCAGGTCAATCACCCCATTGACTTTTGCCGTCAGGTTGGGATCCGAAACAGGAGTAGACACTTTTAATTGAGCTGCAAACGGATTTCCGCCCATCGTAAAATTGAATTTGTTGATATCGACAACCGTATTATCCAGGGAACCGCCTTTACTATTGATATTCATATCGATATTGATATTATCCACCGACTTCGGCACCGACGGATACTTAAACATGGCGTTTTTAACCAGAATCTTCATGTCGAAAGCCGGATAAGTTTCATCTTTCATCACCCCTTTCACAAAAGCATCCAATGAAGCTGTTCCGGATGTTTTCACATCTTTAAAGTCGGCTGTATACATGGTCGGAATCAGCGAAAGAATATCCTTAAACTGCGTATCCGGAGCCTTCAGCGTCAAATTGAATTCCATACCGTCTTCTCCGGTAAGCATGGCAAAAGAACCGTCAATCACAGCCTTCACATCATTGATATCAAGCGTGCTTTTCAAAAAGTTGAATGTCAGTTTATCCAGATTTGCCTGAATAGAAGCATTGGCGGATGTCTTGACCTTATATAGATAAGGAATATTTGCCATATAGAATGAAAGTTCATTCACCGATGATTCGGTATTGATGGTTGTTGAGGAAGCTGAGAAATCGCCCGAAACATTTCCCGACCATTTATCCATGATTACTTTCATATTGGAAACCTGATCTTCATAAACGACACGACAATCTTTCAGCGTAATCTTTTTAAGTTGAATATTAAAGGCGGTCGATGCCGTATCTCCTGTTGATTCACCTCCCGTAGAATCCGTTTTGACAATGGCCCAGTTTGCCTTGCCATCTGCAAGTACTTTGGCATATACAACCGTCTCATCAAGAGAAATTTTTGAAACATTGTAATGGCTGCCGAATAAACTGGCCAAATCAATGGTCACAGATGCAGATTTTGCCTTAAAAAGCGTATCTTTTTCGAAAACCCCTACTCCACTTAGAGAGGCATCGTGCAGTGAGAGTGTCGCATTCGGAAAATTAGAAAAGAAATTCAACCCGAAATCACCGACTTCCAATTTTGCATTCAGTTTTTTATTTGCGGCTTCAATAACAGCTGATTTTATCTGTTTTTTAAACAAAAAAGGAGCTGCCGCCATAATCAATAAGAGCACGGTAATTACAATTCCTGTAATTTGAAGTGTTTTCTTTAAAGTTTGTTTTTTAACCATAAATGATAATTAAAAATTAATTACTAATAAATTCAAAGCTTTTAAGGCCTTCAAAGAAGTAAAATAAATGTCTCCATATTGTTATTCCATTCTTTATTCTGCTAATATAGTACATATAACACCAAAGTTGGTCATAAAATATCAAATATTAACGGGTGGCAAAAAAGCATCTTCAATGTGTTCGATTTCAAAATCCTGACCATTCCAGATTGCACCAATAATATCAAAACGAACACTTTTGTCACAGTCCTGCATCTGTAAAAAATAATGGGCAGCTTCAACCAGTCGCTTCACCCGTTGCTTTCCTATGGCATCCTGAGGATTGCCCCATTCTGCCGAAGTACGGGTCTTAACCTCGATAAATACCAATTCATCAACATCTTCAGCAACTATATCCACCTCATACTTCTCAAACCTCCAATTTCGGTATAGGATTTTATAGTTTTTGCGTACAAGAAATAACCGGGCAGCCTCCTCCCCCATTTTTCCCAACTCGTTGTGTTGTGCCATGTTATGAATTTAATATGAATGGGTAAATGTTAGTAAATTATCACAAATATAGCAGAAAGCTTCCGAAATTAAATAAAGCATCTTATTTTTGTAACATGAAATCAGCGAAAAAAACAGGTTCCAATTCATTATGCCCGCGAAAAAAGAAAGCCGAATTTATGCTCAACGAGGATGAATTTAATCTGGTGAACTTTTATCTAAAAAAATATAAAATATCCAACAGGTCGCGCTGGTTTCGTGAAACAATTGTTTCACACATTTTAAAGAGCCTCGACAAAGATTACCCTACCTTGTTTGACGAAAACGAAATGAGACGATGAGCACCGACATTCTGAACGACGAATATTTTATGCAGCAAGCGATACAAGAAGCTAAAAAAGCTTTTGAGGAAGACGAAGTACCTGTGGGCTGCGTCATCGTTTGCCGGGGACGCATTATTGCCCGTGCGCACAACTTAACCGAAACCCTAAATGATGTGACTGCACACGCTGAAATGCAGGCCATTACGGCTGCCGAAAATGTGCTTGGAGGTAAATATCTTAAAGACTGCACCTTATATGTCACCGTTGAACCCTGCCCTATGTGTGCCGGTGCCATTGCCTGGGCACAAGTGTCGCGGATCGTATATGGTGCCGAAGACGAAAAACGGGGATATATGCTCTTCTCTCCTGTTATTCTGCATCCCAAAACGGTAGTTGCCCAAGGTGTGTTGCAGGACAAATGCAGTGCTTTGATGAAAGATTTCTTCAAAAGCAAACGATAAATTACAGATTCTTCCGACCCTCTGAAGTTTATCGTTCTTGCTTCTCAGCTAATTCAGCCCGTACTATCCAGCGGTATAAAACTCCTCTGATTTTTGAATCACTGTTTTGAGTGATTTACGAAAAACCAGGCTTCGTTTAGACACGATTCCCCCTTGCTTCTTAAGCAATAATTAAGGGAAAGAATCTGATGTAAACGAGTTTTCCATTTATTTAAACAAAAGATTTCAATTATCTTTGCAACTCAAAAATTATTTCATGTTAATAGTAGAAAGCCTCAAAGTAGAATTGTCGGGACGCACCCTGTTCGACAATATCAATTACATTATAAACGATAAAGATAGAATTGCCCTCGTTGGAAAAAACGGAGCCGGAAAGAGTACCATGCTTAAAATCCTTGCCGGAGTTAACAAAAGCTATAAAGGCACTGTTTCGATGCCCGATGGTACTACAATAGGCTACCTTCCGCAGGTCATGGAAGTTTCCGATACACGGACAGTTCGGGAGGAAGCCTCTCGCGCATTCTCCCACATCCTGGATTTGCAGCATCAAATTGAAGAGATGAATCGCCAACTGGAAACACGCACCGACTACGAATCGGATGATTATGCCAAACTTATTGACGATTTCACTCATGCGCACGAAAGGCTTGCACGAATTGAAGACACCAACTTTGATGGAGCTGTTGAAAAAACACTTCTCGGACTTGGATTCAAGAGAGAAGATTTAGACAGACCCACAAACGAATTCAGCGGCGGATGGAGAATGCGAATCGAACTGGCAAAACTTTTGCTGCAAAATCCAGACATTATGTTGCTGGATGAGCCGACCAATCACCTGGACATCGAATCTATCGGCTGGCTTGAAGATTTTATCAAAACACAGGCGAATGCAGTTGTACTTATCTCTCACGACCGTGCTTTCATCGATGCCGTAACCACAAGAACCATCGAACTGACTCTCGGACGAATTTACGACTACAAAGTGAACTATTCCAAATACCTGGAATTGCGGGAAGAACGCCGCCAACAGCAATTACATGCCTGGGAAGCTCAACAAAAGCAGATTCAGGAAATGGAAGAATTTATCGAACGATTCAGGGCACAGGCTGCTAAAGCGGTCCTTGTACAGAGTCGTATCCGGCAGCTTGAAAAAATGGAGCGGGTTGTCATCGACGAAGAGGACAAAGCAACTATACGCATTCGCTTCCAGCCTGCTACACGTTCCGGAAACTATCCGCTGACTGTTGAAAGCCTGACAAAAAAATACGATGATTATCTTGTATTTGACCATGTAGGACTGATGGTATCGCGAGGTGAGAAAATTGCGCTGGCGGGAAAGAATGGTGAAGGAAAATCTACTTTTGTGAAATGTGTAACCGGAGAAACCGATTATAGCGGTACAATTATGCTCGGTCACAATGTCAAGATAGGCTATTTTGCTCAAAACCAAGCGATGCTTTTAGATGAAGATCTGACTGTTTTCGAAACCATCGATCGGGTAGCTGAAGGCGATATCCGCACACAGATTCGGAATATCCTCGGTGCATTCATGTTTAATCGGGATGATTCGGAGAAGAAAGTAAAAGTACTTTCGGGAGGTGAACGAACTCGTCTTGCAATGATTAAACTCTTACTGGAACCGGTCAATCTGCTGATTCTGGACGAACCGACCAATCATTTGGATTTACGGACGAAAGAAGTTCTCAAAAATGCGCTTTTAGATTACGACGGCACAGTAATATTGGTGTCACACGACAGGGATTTCCTCGATGGCCTGGTAAGTAAAGTGTATGAGTTTTCAGATAAAAAAGTCAGGGAACATATCGGAGGGATTAAAGACTTTCTTGAGAAAAAGAAACAATCTGTTTGGCAATAAGCGGAATAACAATTGTGCATTACAGTACAAGGAACCTGCTCGTTGAATTAGACGAGCAGGTTCCTTGTTACATTTAAGGACTCCCTTTTCTTTATCTTTCCCTCATTAATTAATATTAACGTTTATAATTTGCATTCCAATTGCACACAACTTAATTTTGTAAAACATAAAAAAAGGAGAAAGAAAATAAAACCATGTCAGATATTCTTAAGTTAAAAAACCAGTTGTGTTTCCCGCTTTATGCTCTTTCGAGACAAGTGACAAATTTTTATCGACCGTTGCTGGAAGAGCTTGGATTGACATATCCCCAATATTTAGTTATGCTCGTTTTATGGGAAAATAAAAAAGCGACAGTCAAAAGCATCGGAGAACAGCTATGGCTTGACAGCGGCACATTGACTCCTCTTTTGAAAAGGATGGAAGCGAACGGACTAATTATGCGTGAGCGCGACTCTTCTGATGAGCGAATAGTGAATATCACCATCACCGACAAAGGAAATAGTTTACAGGCTGTGGCTGAGAATATCCCGTCATCCATCCGATGCAAGCTTGATTTGACAGACGAAGAAATTGTTTCGTTAAGAAATTATTTAAAAAAGATTTTAATGGCTACAGCCGAAAACAAATAACGTACAAAATAGTTATATAGAAGTATGAATTTAGAAAATGCTCTTCATTGGAGATACGCAACCAAAAAGTTTGATCCTTCGCGAAAAGTGAATCAGCAATTGGTCGATAAAATAATAGAAGCTGCCTGGTTGGCGCCAACGTCCTCCGGGTTACAACCTTTTCAGGTATTTGAAATAAAGAATCAGGAACTCAAAGAAAAAATGGTTCCTATCTCTTTTGGGCAAGAACAGTTGGCTGATGCCTCTCATGTACTTGTATTTGCAGCCTGGGACAATTATACAGCTGACAGAATTGACCATATCTTTGAAATAACAACATCAAAAAGGAAAATGGAAACAGGACGTTACAATGCATACGCCGGACGTCTGAAAACAGCTTACCTCAACAGAGATGCCAGTTTAAACTACGAACATGCTGCCCGCCAGGCATACATTGCCCTTGGTTTCGCAATGGCAATGGCCGCTGAACTGGAAGTTGACTCTGTGCCTTTGGAAGGTTTTGATCCCGAAAAACTGGATGAATTGCTCGGATTAAAGGAAATGGGATTAAGAAGTGTGCTGATTCTTCCTTTAGGATATCGTGACGAGGCAAACGACTGGTTGTTGAAGCTTGAAAAGGTACGCCATCCGATGAACGAATTTCTCAAAACAATAGAATAACAATACATTAATTATTAATTAAAAAAACGACTAAACAATTATGGCAACAATCACATTTAAAAACGAAATTAAAGTGAATGTAGCAGGTGAACTTCCTGCAGCAGGTACAACAGCTCCTGATTTTACACTTGTGAAAGGTGATCTTTCTGAAATAACATTGAAAGAACTAGCTGGCAAGAAAGTGCTTTTGAACATCTTCCCAAGCATCGACACCGGAGTATGTGCTGCATCCGTACGCAAATTCAACAAAGAAGCTGCTGCTTTGAGCAACACGATTGTTCTGGCAGTCTCTGTAGACCTGCCGTTTGCTGCGGGACGTTTTTGTGCCGCTGAAGGCATTGAGAATGTAGTAACAGCTTCTGCTTTCCGTAACCCTGAATTTGCAAAAGCTTATGGTCTTCTGATGGCAGATGGCCCATTGAAAGGACTTCTTGCCCGTTCTGTAGTTGTCATCGACGCAGAAGGAAAAGTTGTATACAACGAACTTGTACCGGAAGTGGCTCAGGAACCAAACTATGAGGCAGCTTTGGCAGCTTTGAAATAATCCGAAAATCAGCATCTGAATTTCATAAAAAATAGAGAGCAGAAAAAATACTGCTCTCTATTTTTATATCAGGTCAATACAAAATGATATTAGCGCTTCTTAAAAACAACCAGTCGTAATCACCTTAAAACCAACGACTATAAAAACTCATTTTCAGTAATTTACAAAAAAAACAGAAATTCTGGTTGACCGATAAAGTCTGAAATATGAATTTAAGTCTGTTTACCCTGCGATTACCTACATTCACCGAAAGACAAGCACAATATAAGTTCTTATCCTAATTTTAACAGGACAATCGTACTCCAATTATATAACTAATTCGCGAAACAAGCGTTCGAATGTTTCATCCAGGTCAGTTGATTTACCGGGATGAGGGCGCGACGTCTGAATAACAGAGCTTCGAACAGCAGTCAACCACCTGAAACGCTCCGGAAGCTCCAGCCGGGCTATTGGCCCATACAGCTGATTGCCATCAGCGATATTCTTCATCGTCTTCATACTGGATTCTATTTCCTCAGAATCTATCTCCGGACAAAGCAACAGGAACTTCTCCGGGCAAAGATGATATTCCAGCCGGATATATTTATCCCTTTTTGAAAAAAGAATTAATCCGATATTAAAAAACTCCTCTCTCTCCACCTTGGGAACAAATCGGATTACGGCATACTCATACAATTTTCTTTCGGGCATCGATAGCAGCATTTACAAAGTTATCAGCATGTTGCAGACGTGTTTTCATCAGTCTGTAATAAACATCACGTATTTCATCCGGAGATTCAGTCACATCATTCCAGAGAAGCCATTCATCAGGAATTAAGCAGGTTATCCTTCTTAAAAAATCATCATCAAGTACTGCTTTCCCAATTTCATCCGCTTCCTGCAGCCTGGAAGCTTGCGAAAGAAGCACATGATCTTTGATAAACGGAAAAGCACTCAGAGCATGTCTTTCAAAATCAGTCCACGAATGGTGAAAATAAAACGAAGCTCCATTATCAATCACCCATAATTCTTTATGCCATATCAGAAGATTGGTATTATTAAATGTCCGATCGATATTTGTCGTAAATGCATCCAGCCACACAATTTTTGAGGCCAGCAACGCATCAACTTTCATAATCGGATCATAAGCTATCGCACCCGAAAGATAATGAATACCCAGATTAAGGCCTTGACTGCCTTTGAGTAAATCCTGAATCTCCTCATCTCCTTCGGTACGTCCAAAATCCTCATCTAGATACGCAAAAACCAATTCCGGAATACTCAGTCCTAATTGGCGTGCTATCTGCCCTCCGAGAAACTCAGAAATCAACATTTTTACACCATGTCCCGATCCGCGAAACTTCAACACATATTTGAAGCCGTCATCTGCTTCAGCAAGCGCCGGCAGCGAGCCACCTTCACGCAGCGGTGTGATATAGCGCATCACCGTCACGGTTCTCAATGATAAATCTTTCTCCATGTCTGACAAAATTATAATTTTTTCCTTTCCCAGAGAAAAATGAAAGCAAAAGAATAAACTCCAGGCTTGGGAGAATGTAGTTGCATTGACTAATATAGTCGTAAAATTGAGACAAATTATAAATTCAATCAACTTGACTCATTTCGGACAAATCATTCTTCGTCATTTTACCTTTATGCATTTGTAGATTTTCGTTCTAAGACAAAATTGACATCTATTTAATTTTAATAAATCATGTCATTAGTGGCTCATAAAAAACAGTTCACTGATGATTGTCTTAATATGACTAATAATGGCTTTTGATTTCCAGTAATTTACAAAGTGTAAATTTTCAAATGCTGTAATAAAGCATTAAGCCTGAATGCAAGTCCGTTTACTTTAAAACGGCTCGTAAACTGCTAAAAGAAAGACATATACAAGAGATAATCAAAATTTTAATAGGACAGTAGTGAAATCATGCAGTTATGATAGATATCAATGATTTTAAGGAACTGTTTGGGACTTTAACGAGATAACAATGATGTTTATTCCGGCAAATAGAATGAACGATTATTCACCACAAGTATTTTATTTTAGGTTCAATTTCGTATATTTTAGCCTAAAAAACATCCTTAAATTAAAGAAAAAAGAAGGAGATAAAATAGGTTTCAACAGGATTCCCAGATCAACCTTTTTTATAAAAATATAAAAGGTGACTTTTCTCAAAGTCACCTTTTATGAGTTAATTTAGGTATCAGTGTTTAAGGTAAAAAGATTGTTTTAGGTTATCTGATGGCAAAGATATACATTTTAAACGACTGTCGCCAAATAAAAAAACATATTATAAAACATATTTTCAGATATTAATTTTTGATTTACTTTCACAAAAACAAGGCATAAAATACTGATTTATAGACACATTAATTACATTTATATTAAATAGACCCAAATTATACTTATCATTTTTTTGCTATAATTAGGGCCAAACAAAACAGCAAAAAAAATATATATGTAACTTTTCTAAACAATTTTATTCATTTTATTTACCATACACTATCTTTACGTCAAAAATAATCGCTTATCTAATTTTTAGTAATGAAAATGAAACTATTTTATTTAGCTGCATGCTGCCTATCTCTTGTTTCAAATGAAATAGCAGCTTGCACAAATCTTCTCGTGGGCAAAAAAGCTTCTGCCGACGGATCTACTTTTATTTCATACAATGCCGATTCATACACGCTCTATGGAGAGCTGTATCATTGGCCGGCCCAGAAGCATACTCCCGGAGAGAAACTGAAAGTGACAGACTGGGATACAGGAAAATATCTCGGAGAAATAGATCAGGTTCCACAAACATACAACGTTGTAGGAAACTCGAACGAATATCAGGTTACGATTGGAGAAACAACTTTTGGAGGAAGAGAAGAATTGCAGGATTCTACAGGATTGATTGACTACGGAAGCCTTATATACATCACTCTTCAACGTGCAAAAACGGCTCGCGAAGCAATTCAAATCATGACTTCGCTGGTCGAGAAGTATGGATATTACAGTTCCGGAGAGTCTTTTAGCATTGGAGATCCGAATGAAATATGGATTATGGATATGATTGGAAAAGGAGTTGGACGAAAAGGAGCAGTCTGGGTGGCCGTCCGGATTCCGGATGATTGCATCGCAGCCCATGCCAATCAATCCAGAATACAGCAATTCTCATTGAAAGATCCTAAAAATTGCCTGTATTCAAAAGATGTTATCTCTTTTGCCCGGGAGAAAGGATATTTTAAAGGAAAAGATGCCGATTTTAGTTTTGCTAAAACCTACAACCCTATTGATTTTGGAGGAAAACGCTATTGCGAAGCGCGTGTCTGGAGCTTTTTCAACAAATACAATAAGGAGATGGCAAAATTCGAATCTTATGCGCAAGGCAAAACAGATACACCAATGCCTCTTTATATAAAACCCGATAGACCTTTAAAGCTTGAGGATGTTGAAAACATGATGCGTGATCATTATGAAGGAACTTCTCTGGAACTCACCAACGATCCCGGAGCAGGCCCCTACAAATCGCCTTACAGATGGGCGCCCCTGGAATGGAAAGTCGACTCGGTTGAGTATTGCAATGAACGCCCGATTTCAACTCAGCAGACAGGTTTTTGCTTTGTTTCACAGATGCGTTCATCCCTTCCGAATGAAATAGGTGGAATCCTTTGGTTTGGAGTGGATGATGCCGGTATGACTGTGTTCACGCCCATGTATAGCTGTATCACAAAAATACCGGAATGTTACCGGGTAGGCAATGGAGACTTGCTTAACTTTTCCTGGACTTCGGCGTTCTGGATTCACAACTGGGTATCCAATATGGTCTATAATCGTTTTAGCCAGATGTATCCGGATCTAAAAAAGGTTCAGGTAAACCTAGAGTCAACTTTTCTCAGAAACCAGCCTGAAATTGAAGCCAAAGCATTAGAGTTATCAAAAACATCTAAAGAAGCAGTAATAGCCTACCTGACGGAATATGCAAATACAAGCGCGCAAAATGCATTCAGCGAATGGAAAAAACTGGGTGAATTCCTGACAATCAAATACATGGATGGTATTGTACGAAAAGAGAAGGATGGTAAATTTGAGAAAAATGAATTTGGTGCACCCGCTCAGCCTAAAAGAGTCGGTTATTCCGAAAATTTTTACCGACAAATTGTCAAGTCGGCCGGAGATAAATATAAAGTAATCAAATAATTTAATCTATCCCGGGAATATACACCCGATTCCCGGGATAGAATTTTTCAAAAAAAACTACTCAAACCATTTGTCAGAACCAACAAATAGTTCTATATTTGCAACCGCAAACGGAAAAAGAGAAGAGATTCTTTGACAGTTTTACACCTAGAACGCGAAAATAGCTCAGTTGGTAGAGCACGACCTTGCCAAGGTCGGGGTCGCGGGTTCGAGTCCCGTTTTTCGCTCTAATGCGGCAAAGGTCGCATTTTTTGTTTAAACTAATATATAAGATTGCGCACGTGGTGAAATTGGTAGACACGCCACTTTGAGGGGGTGGTGAACGTAAGTTCGTGTGAGTTCAAGTCTCGTCGTGCGCACCAAAAAAATTCAAAGCCTGTTGAAAAACAGGCTTTTTTTTATACAACCACCAACCATACACCGTTGTTATCAAACATCAAATGAGCTCTATCGAGCTCGATTCACAAAAAAAGCAACTCAATCAGCTATTCTTCTCAGCGAGTTGCACCCGATAAAATCCCAACAATAAAAAACGGTTATTAGCAACATTCACCGATCTGACATTCACGAATGCTGATGTTCAATAATCCACTCAGCAATACTTAAATCGATAGGATTGGTGATTTTAATATTGGTATTTTCTCCCGGCACCAAACTAATCGGGTGAAAAGCTTCAACAACCGAAGCATCGTCTGTAAAAACCTCCTGGAACGGAGTTTTATATGCCTGCTGAAGCAATGAAGTCTGAAACACTTGTGGCGTTTGCACCATTCGCATCAGGGAGCGATCGACAATAAAATTGCGCCCGTCCTCATTGAGCATACGGCAACTATCGGTCATGGGAACAACAGGTATGACAGCCAAAGACTCTTCTGCGTTACGAAAACATTCCGCAATCAATTGTTGCGAAACAAACGGACGTGCCGCATCATGTACAGCAACATATCCCCCACTCACTCTTTCCAAGCCATTTTTTACGGAATCGAAACGAGTTTGTCCGCCTGTTACAATCTCATGAGGAATCCTGAAATTATAATCATCACATAATTTTCTCCAATAATCAAGAAAATTTTCCGTGAGCACCAGTACAATGTGTATCTGCGAATCAAAATCGGCAAAAGCCTGAATAGTGCGCATTAAGACAGGCTTCCCGCCTATCGGAATAAACTGCTTCGGAATATCTGTTTCCATGCGTAATCCTTTTCCTCCGGCTACGACAATAACATGTCTGCTGCTGCTCATACTTCGAGATTATTTAGTATATTTTTCAATTCTTCATCGGCTTTGAATAGTTTTCCCCGGCAAAAGGCAATTAATTCAGAAGCTTTTTTCACTTCGGACGAAAGGAGGTCAACGTCCATATCTTCCTTTTCGATGCGTTCCAGAATAGATTTCAGCTCAGCAATCGCATCGTTGTATGTTTTTTCCTTCTTGGCCATAATTGTACAGTTTTTACAAAGGTAGTAACAAAAATCATTTCTGGAATCAGATTTTCAAGAGATGGTGCTTTTAAGCAAAACTCAAGCGGTGGTTTGTATAAAATGATGTAGCACTTCTTTCGAAATATCAGTATTGTTTAGTCTGATTTGAAATTATCAGAAATCACAATCGTTAGTTAAAAATAACACCCCCAACAGCCAATCGGAATCATATCCGTATAAAAGCATAATAATAATTTCGTTTTACATACCCATCAATCACCTGATATTCAAACAAAAACTTACCTTTACAAAATCACTTTTAATTCTAATCATCTATGAAAAAAATATTCTTAGGATTATTGTTGAGTCTGTCAGTGACACTCTCCTATTCACAAACAACAGATGCACCGCAACTAGTCACGAGCATCGAAGGAATCAAGGAATATTCCTTGAAAAACGGGCTTCAGATTCTGCTCATCCCCGATCCCTCTCAAAGCAATATGGTGGTTAATATGGTCTTCCATGTCGGCTCCAAAGATGAAGGATATGGTGAAAAAGGAATGGCTCACCTGTTGGAACACATGATGTTTAAAAGCACCAAAAACATGGGAGACATCAAAAAGCAACTTTCCGACAAAGGAGGTATGGCCAATGGAACTACCTGGTACGATCGAACCAACTATTTCGAGATTTTCCCATCAAACGATGAAAATCTGGAATGGTCTTTAAAGATGGAAGCCGACAGAATGCTCAATGCAACTATTCTGCAGAGCGATCTGGACAAAGAATTCTCAGTTGTACGGAATGAATTTGAAATAGGGGAAAACGACCCCGCCGGTGTATTACAGGAAAAAGTCTTTTCTGCAGCTTTTATGTGGCATAATTACGGAAATAGCACCATCGGAAGCAAAGAAGATATTGAACGGGTGAAAGTTCCTTCGCTGCGGAAATTTTATGAAAAATATTACCAACCCGATAATGCAACCTTGATTATTGCGGGCAAATTTGATGAGAACAATGCTTTAAAATATATCAGTCAATATTTTGGCGGACTGCCGAGGCCAACACGGGTGTTGGGTGCAGCTTACACTGTGGAACCGGCTCAGGATGGCGAAAGAGTTGTAGAAGTGAGGCGGAATGGTGAAAATCAGATTATTGCCGCGGCTTATCACAATGCAGCTTTTGCCGACAAGGATTATGCTGCATTGGATGCACTGAGTGAAGTGCTGACATCCAATCCTTCCGGTTATCTATACAAAAGTTTGGTGGAACCACATATCGTTTCTTCCTTGTATTCGTATTCCAACACCTTGAAAGATCCGGGCTTAATCTATTTCTCCTTTGATGTAGCTAAAGACAAAAATCTGGACGAAACCCTGAAAATAGTCAAAACAGAATTAGATAAAATATCAACAATAGCCTACACCGAAGAAGATTTGAAAAGAGCAAAATCAAAACTGCTTAAGCAAATTGAAAACATTAAAAACAATACCGTGAATTATGCTATCAGCCTGACGGAAATCATCGGAGCGGGAAGCTATAAACTTGCTTTTCTTTATCGCGACAATGTAGAGAATCTGACATTAGCAGATTTGAAGCGAGTGGCTGAAAAATATTTTCGTGAAAACAACCGTACAATCGGTATTTTCAGGCCTTCATCCAACGAAGTAAGAGTAACACCCACTGAATATCAGGCCGAACAAATAGCAAATTTGGTAAAAGATTATAAAGGAAAAGCGCCGGAAAAAGAGCCGGCTCCATTTGAAACGTCTATCGCCAACATCAAGAACCACCTGCAAGAGGGCATTCTCTCAAACGGAATGAAATACGGACACATCAGCAAAGAACTAAAGGGAGATAAGATAATCGGAACTTTTTGCCTCAAAGTAGGAAACGAAAAAGATCTATCCGGAAAATCTGCTATTCAGGAACTGACAACTTCCCTGATGAAAGCAGGAACAAAAACGAGAACGAAAGAGCAAATACAGGATCAATTGGATGTGATGAAGTCGAATCTTTATTTTTATGGAGGCGGACAAGATTTGTATATCCAGTTCTCTACATACAAACAATATTTTACCCAATTAATGGAAATTTTGCGTGATATCTTGGCAAATTCCACTTTCCCTGAAAACGAACTGCAAAAGACAATTATTGAATACAATACTTACCTTGAAGGACAATTAAAGGATCCACAGGCAATTGCCCAAGTTGAACTTAGCCGACAGACAAGTCCGTATCCAAAAACAAGTATTTATTATACGCCGACTTTGCAGGAGCAGATTGACAACATAAAAAAAGTGACAAGAGAGCAAGTTACAGAATTTTATAAGCAGATATTGGGCGCATCAAGTGGAGCCGGTACTATAATCGGTAATTTGGATGACAAAACAATTGCAGAGCAATTGGAAAGCACGTTTGCTAAGTTTAATGCAGTTTCAAAATATGTTTTAGTACCACCAACATTTTTCGACACCCGCAAATCTGTGCAGAACATCCTTACTCCGGATAAAGAAAACGCGGTGGCACTCGGCTCGGTGAGCCTGCGAATGAAGCAGGACAATCCGGATTATCCGGCTTTAACGATGGCCAATGAAATTTTGGGAAGCGGTGGTTTCTTGACTGCTCGTCTGCCCATGAGACTACGTGAAAAAGAAGGTATATCGTATGGCGTAGGTTCTTATCTGAATATCCCTATCACCAATGATGTAGCTTCCTGGAACTATTATGCGTTTTTAAATCCGACCAAATGTAATGCTGTTGAAAATGCAGTAAATGAAGAAATAACCAAAGCTCTTTCGGGAGGTTTTACACAAGAGGAACTTGATTTTAATAAAAAAAGCTACTTGAATGTACGTACCACCAGTTTAGGAATGGATAACACACTTATTCAACTGGAAAACAACAAATTACTATATGAACTTCCGCTGGAATGGTTTGATGAGCTAAACACAAAAATGCAAAATCTGAAATTGGATGAAGTAAATACTGCTCTTCAGAAATATATCCAAGCGGATCGGATAACATCTGTGTTCGCCGGCGACTTCAATAAAAAATAAACAAAACTCATTCAAATTGGTAAAAAACGGTTCGGAAATTTCCTATTTCCGAACCGTCTTGTGAAGTAGAAACCGGACTTCTTTAAAAGCATATTCCTTCATCAGCCCGCTACCTTCTTTTTCAAGTGTCAAAAATCCGGTTGGCGACACCTGATGGATACGCGCTCTGAAAACGCCTTCATTGTCTTCATAAGGATAAAATCCCGCTGAACGATAAAGGCTATCGTGGTATGCTTTTTGAAACTCAGCACGACATTCCGGATTGTCACGTAGTTGCTCATATTTTTCAAAAAAAGAATCTATAACCTGAGCCAGTATCTCCTCAAGAACAAATTCCCGGCTCGTAATTTGGTTTAAAGAGACCGGATTGGGTGCATCGCTAACAAACTCTTTCTGATTGATATTCAATCCAATTCCGATAATGCAGCGACTAATACAATCTTCGCCCAAATCATTCTCGATAAGTATTCCGCATATCTTTTTATCATTCCAGTAAATATCGTTAGGCCATTTGATTTGAATGCCATCCGTATAAGCAGATAGCGCTTCGCTGATAGCCAGCGAAATTATCTGAGAAATAATAAACTGCTGATCTGCCGGAATAAAATAAGGATGAATCAGTATACTGAATGTCAGATTTCGATAAGGTTCCGATTCCCAAGCATTACCTCTCTGTCCGCGACCGGCAGACTGAATATCCGAATAAACGACAAGGTCATTGCTCTCGTTGTCTTGATTAGCTTTGTTTCGAATATATGTATTGGTGGAAAGTGTCTCTTTGATGTGATAAATTCTCGGACTCATTGTCTGTCTCTGTTATTATAGTTGTCGATATTCTTCCTGTTTACGTTGGGGAAGTTTTTTGATAACTTCATCCACAGAATGACCGATTAACTCCTTCAGCAAGCTATCGGAAACATCTGATTTGAGATACACAGTGTTCCAATATTTTTTATTGGCATGAAATCCGGGAATAATGCCCTGGTATTTTTCCCGAAGCTCAACGGCACGTTCGGGTTCGCATTTCAGATTAACCGCAAAGCCCGAATCACCCGGTTCAAGGGAAGTATAGGCAAACATTTTTCCCATTACTTTAAACACAAGCGTCGATTCATCGAAGGGAAAAGATTCGGATGCTCCTTTCACAGATATGCAACACTCGCGCAATTCTTCCAGATTCATAAAAACAGGTTTAGATAAATAAATAGTTCTACAAACTTAATGAAAAAGGCAGAATGATCGGATAAAACTTATTATTTGCTTAATCTTTGTTTCGTTTTTTGGTCGGTTTGTTTTTTATGATTTATTTTGAAGTTCAATTTTGAGATCTATATTTTAACGAATAGCACCTCATTTTTTACAAAAAGCGAATAATAAATATTTTATGAAAAAATTACTATTGGCAGCCTGTCTTGCTGTTCCGAGTTTTGCGTTTGCATTGCAGGTGCCATACATTGTCAAAGGCAAAGTAGGCAATTTTAGTGCTCCCGCAAAAGTGTACATGGTCGACGATATAGGTGTTGCCTATGACTCTGCAGCTGTTGTAAACGGAGCTTTCACGATGAGAGGGCGGGTATCTACTCCGACCCGGCTTTTTATTATGCTCGATACCAAAGGGAAAGGGCTAAAAGGATTGATGAAATCTCCCGATGCAGACATCAACCAATTATTTCTCGAAGGAGGAACTATTTCCATTCTGGGTACTCAGAATATAGCGACAGCTTCCATTACAGGAACTTTAACCAACCGCGATTTTACAGCATATAAAAAACTATATCAGCCTTTGGAAGCCGAAATGCAACAAGCCGAGCTTCAGCTGCAGAATGCAACTCCAGAGCAAAAAAATTCAGTGTCCTATCTGCAGGATGTAAAACTGCGAATGGAAGGCGTGAAAGAAAGAATGCATCAAATGCAGGTCAACTTCATCAAAATGAATCCCAATAGCTGGGTATCTTTCGACTTGTTGTCTTCGATGGTACAATCCGGAACAGATATCACAACACTGGGGCCGCTCTACTATGGTTTATCCCGGATTATCAAAGAATCAGCAGACGGAAAATCTTTCGGTCAACAACTCCGCTATGAAATGAAACTCGCCGTAGGTAGTCCTGCTCCTAATTTTACACAACCCGATAAAGACGGAAATGTAATGCGACTGACCGATTTGCGTGGAAAATATGTACTGCTGAATTTTTGGGCATCCTGGTGCGTACCTTGCCGCAAAGACAATCCAAACCTGGTGAAAGTCTACAACAACTACAAAGACAAGAATTTCACTATTTTAGGGATATCACTCGATTCTCAGCAAAGCCGTTCGGCATGGCTCAATGCTGTTGCGGAAGATAAACTTCCCTGGTTGCAAGTTTCAGATCTTCTCGGATGGCCCAACCAGGCAGCAGCTACTTACCTCGTACAATCCCTTCCCCAAAATTATCTGATCGACCCGCAAGGGAAAATCATTGCGAAAAACCTAAGTACGGAAGCCCTGCAAAGCAAATTGGCAGCACTTTTGAAATAGCACTTCCGAACAACATATTTGAAGGCAACAGCAGGTATAATTCAGAATTATATCTGCTGTTGTTGTTTTAGGAGTAATCCGGTAAAATCAACGGCATATACAACTCCTCATATCTTACATACACATTTTGTCCGTTGAAAGACAATCCGTTTCTTTGCATTGTTCTCATAAGCTATATTATGTAGATTAAAATTCTTTCATCTAAAAAGTTAACTATAACAATACAATTTATATTTTTGCTATCTGCTACGTATCCATCACTCCCGATTTTAAACAGAAGAACTTATTTTGAACATCCTACAAACATATATACTTCCAACGAATGAAGAACATTTACTTATCGCTTGACAACACGAAATGTTCATTATCGAAACCCTCACCGACGGAGGCTGTTGGTGTTTGATATCGATTTATAATCCCTGAAGTTGATCCTCTTGCTCCGAGAATCACAAGTTCATCTAAAATACATTTAGTACCTTACAGTTCTCTTTTATCCGAATAATAGCCCGTAAACGGAACATAGAAGTGTAATTTATAGCAGAAAGCAGTCTCTTTTCACTATTATTTTATGTACTTTTGCACTCCGAATTAAAATCGGGAAGAAGACTTCTATAAAAAATATGTGGATTGTTTTAGCGTTTGTTTCGGCATTTTTTCTGGGATGTTATGACATCAGTAAAAAGACATCGGTCAATGGTAATGCCGTTATTCCGGTATTATTTCTGAACACCTTGTTCTGTACGCTGTTTCTGTCACCGCTATTTATTTTTTCTCGCATTTTCCCTGAATTATTTGCTGAAAAAAGCATATTTTTTGTCCCAGCGATTGACTTTTCCACTCACTTGTTTATTATTCTGAAGTCTTTCATTGTACTATCGTCCTGGATATTCGGATATTATGCCGTACGGCAGCTTCCTCTGACCATCACCGGCCCAATCAATGCCACACGCCCTGTGATGACGCTGGTAGGAGCTTTACTTATTTTCGGAGAAAGGTTGAATCTTTATCAATGGATTGGGGTGATTCTCACCATCGTTTCATTTGCTTTGCTGTCACTGTCCGGGAAGAAGGAAGGAATACGTTTTACGAAAGATAAATGGATTTTTTGCATGGTGATGGCTGCCTTGCTGGGAGCAATAAGCGGATTATACGATAAGTACCTGATGCAGCGGTTCGACTCTACGTCTGTGCAGTTTTGGTACAATTTTTATCAATGTATTCTGATGGGAATCATTCTATTGACGGTGTGGTATCCGCAGCGCAAGAAAAATACTCCCTTTAGCTGGCGATGGAATATATTACTGGTGTCTTTATTTCTGACAATAGCCGATTTCGTTTATTTCTATGCCCTCACCGACTCCGACGCCATGATTTCAGTGGTTTCCATGGTTCGCAGAAGCAGCGTAATTGTTTCGTTTGCCGGTGGAATTTTATTCTTTAAAGAAAAAAATCTAAAGGGGAAAATTATTGATTTGGTATTGATTATTGTTGCAATGATCTTCTTATATTTGGGGACAAAATAATTAATTTGAACAATCGTCCATAATTTATTGATTATGAAATATATTTTAACATCCGCACTTTTGATTTGCTGCATGATACACATGCAGTCGCAGACTATTAAAGATGTAGTGCGGACTATGCCCGACAATATCATTTTGGGATTAACAGCAGACCAGAAAGAAGAACTGGTTTCGGGAGCGGTGTCTGATACGGTAACCACCGACAATGCCCTCAACGGTGAAATTCGCCGGGTGTGTATGTCGGATGATTATATCAATATAGAAACATCGGATGCAGGAACCACACAAATCAAGCTCCTGCCTTTGATCAACGACAGTAAAATTCTCTGTGTTGTAAAAACAGTATGTGCCAATGCCTGTGATAGCCGCATCCGCTTTTATTCGACAGATTGGAAATTGCTTCCGCAACAAAACCTGATACCGCAACGGACATTCGACTGGTTTCTCAGTCCGGAAACCGACAAAAATTCAGCAGACTACAAAGAAGCAATGAAAGTAGTAGATATGAATCCCATGCTGATCACCCTTTCTCCGAACAATTATTCGATGGAAGTGGACTCCGATATTGCCAATTACCTGAATACTGAAGATTATACGGCATTAGCTCCTTTTTTGGATAATGACCCTCAGGTATTTGTCTGGGATAAAATATCATTCAAAACTAAAGAATAGAAGAAGATGCGTAATTTGAGATGGTTAGGATGGACAGCTGTAGTTGTCGGTAGTTTTCTACCCTTGGTGCATGTGCCGGTGATAGGTAACTGGAATTATTGGAGTTTAGATTATCGATTGGCTATCATCTGCTGGGTGTTCTCGGCTTTGGCTCTGTGTGGAATTTTAATGGAAAAACGGGGCATTGTGAAAATCGCATCCATTTTACTGTTGCTCTTGTTTTCGCTGACCATTGTAGCCGTGAAAATCAAAGCAATGGACAGTTTCAGCATCGTATTTATCAAATCTTTTCAAAAATCGCTGGCCGGAATTGTAAAATTGCAATGGGGATGGTTTGTTGAGTTTTCCGGAGCTTTGATCATGCTGTTGGCATCGGTAAGAAATAAAGATATTGCAGAATAATATTAAATTATAAAATATAGAGAGCCGCAGGCATTCATTGATGTAGCATATTTGCTTCTGCGGGAAATTTCTATGGGAAAGAATAAATTAGCAAAATTCGCGGATATGGAAGATTATCCGCATGTGTTTCAATATCCGTTTTCTGTTTTGAAAGAAAAGGGGTTTGCTTTGAAAGGGAGATGGAAAGAAGATTTCTTTCGCAACAACAATCCCATTGTCCTGGAATTGGGATGTGGCAAAGGAGAGTATACGGTCGGAATGGCCAAATTGTTTCCGGATAAGAATTTCATCGGAGTAGATATTAAGGGAGCACGTATGTGGACAGGAGCTAAACAAGCTGTTGAAGAGCAACTCAGTAATGTAGCTTTCCTTCGCACTCACATCGAACTGATCAATGAGTTTTTCTCTGCCGGTGAAGTGTCGGAAATATGGGTCACGTTTCCCGATCCTCAGATGAATAAAACGAACAAACGGATGACATCCACCCGTTTTATGCAACTCTACAGAAGCATCCTGACAGATGATGGAATGATTCACCTGAAGACAGACAGTAATTTTATGTTCTCATATACCTGCCTGATGGCTGAAATCAATCAGTTGCCAAAGCTTTTGCTCACCGACGATTTGTACCACGACAGACGTTTTGAGAACGATAAAATTCTTAATATACAGACTTACTATGAACAACAATGGTTGAGTCGCGGTTTAAACATCAAATATATCCGTTTCGAATGTCCTGACGGAGTGCAGTGGCAGGAACCGGATGTTGAAATTGAGAAGGATTCATACAGAAGCTTTGGTCGCAATAATGCACAAAGTATTCAGACTAAAAAAACATCTAAATAATGGCAAATTTATATCCCAAATTAATTCTTGATGCACTGGATAATGTACGTTATCCCGGCACCGGAAAAAGTGTGGTAGAAATGGGAATGGTGCAGGATGATATCCGCATTGAAGGCATGAAAGTGAGCTTTTCGCTACTCTTTGATCGCCCGAATGACCCTTTTATCAAATCGGTGGTGAAAGCGAGTGAAACAGCAATATTGACTTATGCCGACCCCCAAGCTGAAATAGTAGGCAACATTGAGGTAATAAGCAAGCAGGCTCCGAAACAGACTCCGGCCAAATTGTTGCCGCAAGTAAAAAATATCATTGCCGTATCTTCCGGAAAAGGAGGTGTCGGAAAAAGTACGATAGCAGTCAATCTGGCAGTAACTCTGGCCCGCAAAGGATACAAAGTGGGATTGCTTGACGCCGATATTTTCGGGCCTTCACTCCCGAAGATGCTACATGAAGAGGAAGCTCAACCTTATTTGGAAACTATTGACGGAAAAGAAATGATTATTCCCGTGGAAAAATATGGAGTTAAAATGCTTTCTATCGGCTTTTTTGTCAACAAAGAAGAAGCCGTTGTGTGGCGCGGAGCTATGGCCGGCAATGCACTTAAACAGCTTATCGGCGATGCAAACTGGGGCGAACTCGACTATTTTCTGATTGACTTTCCTCCGGGAACAAGTGATATCCATCTTACCATGGTACAAACATTGGCAATCACCGGAGCTGTGGTCGTGAGTACTCCGCAGCAGGTGGCTCTGGCCGATGCCAAAAAGGGAATCAATATGTTTACCAACGACAAAGTGAATGTCCCTATTTTAGGACTGGTCGAAAACATGTCCTGGTTTACTCCGGCCGAACTTCCTGAAAACAAATATTACATTTTCGGAAAAGGCGGTTGCCGTCTGCTGGCACAGGAAATGAATGTACCTTTGCTCGGCGAAATACCCTTGATTCAAAGCATTTGTGAAGGCGGTGACAGTGGAGTCCCCGTGAGTTTGAATGAAAACAGTGTCACAGGTATTGCTTTTGATAAACTGGCTGACAATTTCCTGGAATCTGTAGATAAACGAAACAAGGAACTGGCACCCTCGCAGAAAGTCGAAATGCACAAATAACCGGGTGACTGGATAGAAAACAAACGTTGGACTGAGAAAAAGACAGTCTGACGTTTGCTCGTTAAAATAGTTTTAGTCCGATAAATTCCGGATATGTTGAATATATACGATCTTAGAAAAGATTTTACGTTGAAAGAGCTTGATGAAATGCAGCTCCCCCAAAGCCCGGTCGAAGCATTTGAAATCTGGTTTCAGGAAGCAATGCAATCGCAGGTCAATGAACCCGGCGCAATGAATCTGGCGACGGTAAATTCGGAAGGAAGCCCCTCTTCACGTATTGTGTTGTTGAAAGAAATAAAACCGGATGGTTTTGTCTTTTTCACCAATTACGATAGCAAAAAAGCAAAGCATCTTGCCCAAAATCCACATTGTACTCTGAATTTTGTCTGGCACGAACTCGAACGTCAGGTTCGTATAGAAGGAATAGCCGAAAAAATAGCACCGGAAGAATCTGACAAGTATTTCGAAGTTCGCCCCGAGAAAAGTAAGCTGGGAGCATGGACTTCCCCGCAAAGTGAGGTCATTCCCAATCGGGAATATCTTGAGGTAATGTACGGTCAATTCGAGAAAATATTTGAAAACAAACCCGTGGTGCGTCCGGGAAACTGGGGCGGATACATTGTCAAACCCTCGCTTTTTGAGTTTTGGCAAGGACGGAGCAACCGTCTTCACGACAGGATACAATACCGATTGGAAAATCAAATCTGGATCAAGGAACGATTAGCTCCTTAATCTTTTTTACATTATTCCATCAACCGAAACCCTTAAAGATAACATGTTTTTAAAAAATCGATACCGGGAAAATCATTCGCTTTACGTATTTTTGTAATATTAAACACGAGTATCTATCAAAACCTTTAAATACATAACCCTTTCTGTCCTGGCCATTCTCACATTGCTGCTTGGCTCTGTATACCTGTTGTTGAATCTCCCTTCTGTGCAGAATTCAATCAAAAACGCTATACTGACAGATTTACGCTCCCGTCTGAATACGGATTTGGATATAAAAAGCCTGCACATAACACCATTCACAAATGTTCAGCTGAATGATGTCTATATCAAAGACCGCCGTGGCGACACCGCTTTGGTGGCAAAAAAGATTTATGCCGGAATTGACCTCCTACCCCTTCTCCGAAAGCATGTTGTGGTCACCTCAGTAGCTTTATCCGATTTTCAGGTACGTCTCTCCAAAGAGAATAAAAAAGCTCCGCTGAATATACAATTCATTATAGATGCATTTGCCTCCAAAAAGAAAAAGGAGCCTTCTCCCTACGATGTGAAGATCAACTTTGTAAATCTCAAGGAAGGGCGTTTTAGATATGATGTATTCGATCAGAACTACAATCAATCAAAAATCGATTTCAATCATATTTATGTACATGATTTGAGTGCTAAATTATCATTGAAATCGTTGAAATCCGATTCCATGAACATCAATGTCAAGCAATTGGCACTCACCGAAAAATCAGGATTCAATATTGTGAATCTCACGGCAAGGCTTCTTTCCAGTAAAAATCACTGGGATGTGAAAGGTTTTGAAGTAGATATGCCTTCTTCGCAAATCAACTTCGGAAAATTTTCTTTCGATATACAAAAGGGAGAAAATCTATTGGAGAAAATCTCTTTGCATTGCCATTTGAAACCATCGACCATCACACTGAAAGACATCTCGGCATTTGTGCCGGCACTGAAAAACTTCAAGGATGTCCTCCAGTTAGAGACTGTTGTTTGGGGAAAAGTAAACGACATTCATCTGCAAAATCTAAAACTGGCTTATGGGGAGAAAATGGTTTTGGACATAGATGCTTCGCTACGTGATGCCCTTGTAAAAGACAAACTTTTTGTTCACGGAAAAGTACGTAAGCTGGATATTAATAAGGCCGGAATTGAAGGCTTATCCTCCAATCTCTCGGCCAACAAAGTGAATGTTCCCAACTTTGTAAACAACATGGGACGCATGTCCTTTGTCGGTGAGATCTCCGGTTATCTGAGCCGGTTGAAAACAATCGGAGCTTTTGATACCGATTTGGGAAAAGTGAAAACAGAAGTTCTACTAGGGATAAATGCAGGAAAATCCACGTTCCTGGATGGAAAAGTTACAACATCCGGTTTCTATATCGGACAATTGCTGGGAAATAAAGATTTGAATCAGGTTTCTCTGGAATTGAACATAAAACTGGATAAACGGGAAAAATTGCCCGTAGATATTGTTGCGAACGGTACAATTTTTAATATCGATTATAAAGGATACAATTATAAAAATGTAAAACTTGACGGTAGCTTTATCGGCAAAAAAATAGATGGAATACTCTCTCTGGCTGATCCGAATATCCAATTGGATGTAAGAGGACAAGCCGATTTGGCATCTAAAGTGCCTGTATTTAATCTGGCGATGAATGCCGGACACCTTCAATTGGATAAATTGAACCTTTATGGAAAAGAGACCTCTGTCTCACTTGCATTCTCGGCAAAAGCGAACTTCAAAGGAAATTCGATAGACAACGCAATCGGAGCATTGAACATTGACTCCGTATATTTTAAGAAAAGTAACGCTGCTTTCTTCTTACATCAATTCTCAATCGAATCCGGATTGGAAGAAAACAGCAAGCATTTGATTATTCGATCCGATATTCTGAATGGTGATGTACGTGGCTCCTATTTGTTCTCAACATTGGTAAGAAGCATAAAAAATACGCTGGCACTGTATATGCCGACCTTATTCACATCCGATAAATCGGCTAAAAATCAAACGAATAATTTCAACTTCAATTTTATTCTGGGAAATACAGAGAAATTGTCAGCAATATTGAATCTGCCTGTAATCAATTACAGTGATGCTAAACTCATGGGATACTATGACAACATCAAGGATCGATTACGCGTTGAAGGTTTCATACCGTCTCTTTTTGCAGCAGGACAGCGCATTCAGTCAGGGTATTTCATGTTAGAAAACCAAGAAAAAAGCAAGTTGAATGCAAAGGTAAACGGGATCGTTTTTTCAAACAAAGGTATTGCAAACGATGTCGGTCTGGATGTTTGGGCTTCAAACGACAGCATCCATTCCAATCTTAGTTTTGACAGCCAGAATAAGCAAAAATTTAAAGGGACACTGGCTACGGTGACTTCTTTCCGTCGTTCAGGAAATAACAATGCCTTAGAAAGTAATATACAAATAATTCCGGGAAACCTCATTCTAAATGATTCGATATGGAATGTGAAAGAATCGGGAATAAAAATTGCTTCCGGAGCTGTTTCATTCGATAATTTTATATTGCAAAATCAATCTGGCAATCAATATCTAAAACTCGATGGAGCCTATTCCGGAAAAGATCCGGATAAAAAACTATATGCAGATCTTCATCATATTGATTTGACATACGTTTTTCAAATGCTGAAAATCAAAGCACTCAATTTCGGAGGGCAAGCATCCGGTCAGGTGATTGCTTCAAGTACGCAAGGCAAACCCTATTATACCTGCAACTTGTCTGTAGATGGATTTTTATTTAATCAGGCATATCTGGGCAAATTGCAATTATACAGCGAGTTAGAAAAACAGACAAACCGGGTTATTCTCAAGGGAGATATTACCAACGACAACGGAGACAAAACACTGGTCGATGGATTTATAAACCCGGTATCGAGGGAACTATCAGTCAGTTTCGATGCCCATCATGTGAATATCGGTTTTGTACACGGATATGTATCCACGTTGTTTAACAAAGTGGAAGGTACGGGATCTGGCAAAGTACGTCTTTTCGGAGACCTGAGCAATGTGACGGTGGAAGGCGATGCCGCAATCGAAAAAGGAGTTATTGGTGTAGATATGCTGAACACCACCTATTCCTTTACCGATACAATTCATTTAAAGAAAGATTTAATATATTTCAATGATGTGAGGTTTCATGACGAAGCCGGAAATTCCGCACTGTGCAGTGGAAAAATCAGTCATTCTTTCTTCAATGACATCAACTATAACATCACTCTCGATAGCCACAATTTCCTTGTTTACAACGGAACGGAGAAACAAAACCCGTCGTTCTCCGGACGAATTTACGCATCAGGCAACGGAAGCATCACCGGTGACGAGCAAGCAGTGCATCTTAATATGCAGATTAAAACGGAAGCCAATTCTTTCCTGCGCCTCAATTTCATGAACGAAACGGCTACGGAATACTCTTTTATAAAATATAAGAAGCCGGAAATTATCCTCACAGACAATTCGAAGCCCAAACCCACTCAAAATCAGAGCTCCGGAATGGCTGTCTATATGAATTTCTACATCAATGCGACCCCCGATGCCACAGTGGAATTGGTGATGGATCCGGTAGGTGGAGATGTTGTGAGAGGCAATGGAAGCGGAAACATCCAGTTTGAATGGGATTTGAAATCCGAACCGAAAATTTATGGTAATTATGTAATAAATAAAGGAACCTACAACTTTACATTCCAGAAAATTATGGAAAAACGTTTTTCCATCAACGACGGAAGTTCTGTACAGTTCAGAGGAGATCCTTATGCTGCAAACCTCGATATCAAAGCTCTTTATCGGGTGACAGCCAACCTGAACGACCTGAGTCAGTCGCTGGCACAAACATCCGGACAGACAAATGTTCCGGTGAATTGCCTGATGAATATATCGGGAGAATTGCGTCATCCGAATATCGGACTTGACCTGGAGTTGCCTTCTGCCGATCCTGAAATTCAACGTCAGGTAAAGAATTTAATCAATACAGAGGACATGATGAACAGGCAGATTGTATACTTGTTGTTGCTTTCCCGTTTTTATACGCCTGATGAAAACATGGCAGACAATCCCAATCGCAGTACCAACTTTGCTTCACTGGCTTCAGCAACCCTTTCGTCCAACCTGAGCAATATTCTAAGCCAGATTGATAAACGATGGCAGGTGGGAACCAATATCCGTACCAGCAACTCGGAATTTACGAATACCGAAGTGGAATTACTGCTGTCGAGTCAGTTGCTCAATGACCGCCTGTTGGTAAATGGAAATTTCGGATATCGTGACAACCTGATGGTGCAGAATGCTTTTGTCAGCGAAGTAGATGTAGAGATGCTACTCAATAAATCGGGTAATTTGCGCTTAAAAGCGTACAATCACCTGAATGAAAAATACTACTATTACTCGTCCCCCGGCTCGCCCGTTCAGACACAAGGAATAGGCCTGCTCTACAAACGGGATTTCAATAATATAAGGGAACTCTTTCCCCAACGCAAAAATACAGATAGAGACACGATTCATCAGGATACATTGCGCCCTGTTGTACCTGATTCTGCAAAAAAGGGAAGTTCGATCAGTCAGTTTGTGAAAATAAAAAAATGATAACACCTGCCCTAAAACAGTTTATCCGTGAACACGCGCAGGACGATTTGCAGCGCCTGGCTTTTCAAGGAGTGAAATATCCGGAGGTGGATATTCCTTTTGTATTGCAGCAATTGAAAGGACGTAGAATGGCGACCTATAAAATTCCATCCTGGTCAGAAAAGGAGGATGTTCTCTATCCGAGACAAATTTCGATGGAGCAATGTTCGTCCGAAACAACTGCGCGTTTCAAGGCCTCACTTGTCGGCAATAGCCCTACACTGGTAGATCTCACCGGTGGATTTGGAGTCGATTTTTATTTTATGGCGCAGCAGGCTTCCCATGCAATCTATGTCGAAATGCTGCCGGAACTGGCGGACACGGCTCGTCACAACTTTGATGTTTTGAAACTCACGCAAGCTGAGATTGTTTGTGCCGACAGTGTGGAATTCCTGAGAAGTATGAACTTCAAAGCCGATACTATTTTTATAGATCCGGCCCGACGTGATCAAGCAGGACAAAAAACAGTGCTTTTACAGGATTGTACTCCCGATTTGACTCTTATTGATGAGTTGCTGGAAGAAAAAGGAACACAGATTCTCATCAAACTCTCACCAATGCTCGACATTACGGCATCGGTGAAGGCGCTCCGGCATATTTCGGAAGTGTATGTCATTGCTGTTCAAAACGAAGTGAAAGAGCTCTTGCTGCGGAAACGCAAGACAGATGGAGCAGTGCGTATACATGCTGTTCATTTTCGAAAACATCATCCGACTGAAGATTTTATTTTTACCACAGAAGAAGAAACGGGGGCAGTAGCATCCACGACTTCCGTTATCGGAAAATATCTGTTTGAACCTAATGCAGCTGTATTGAAAGCCGGTGCGTATAAAATACTTTCTTCCCGCTTTGCTCTCAAAAAATTAGATGCAAATACTCACTTATATACGGCAGATGTTTATCCGGCAGATTTTCCCGGCAGAGTATTCGAAGTGAAAGATACATTTATGTTCGGAAAAAAAGAGATAAAAAATCTACTCAGCAAAACAAACCGGGCAAATATTTCGGTGCGCAATTTCCCAATGTCGGCGGATGAACTGAGAAAGAAGCTGAAGCTTAAAGACGGCGGCGAAGATTATCTGTTTGCTGCAACATTGAGTGGCAACAAGAAAATACTTCTCCTGACCCGAAAAATCTAAGCCTTTATTACTGGCGATAAAAAGAAGTCTGCAACATTCATCTTGTTTTATCTTCTTTTCCCCATAAAATGTCTATCTTCGTCTAAATTCATTTCTTATGCACGAATATTTTTCAAATGTTTATTTCATAATCATTGCTGTTACTTCACTTGTCAGCGTCATTGCGTTCTCCAACCGTTCTCTGCTGATAAAGTTAATTTTTCACGAGGAATCCATTTTAGGCCCCCGGCATGAGTGGTATCGCATCTTGTCTCATGCACTTGTGCATGGAGGATGGATTCATTTGATATTCAACATGGTAACGCTTTACTTTTTTGCACCTGTTATCGAAGCTGTTTTCGGTTCGCTCACGCTTGTAATCATATATGTCGCTTCCATTGCAGCCGGAGGTCTCCTATCCCTGTTCTTTCACCGCAAGCAACCCAATTATACAGCACTGGGCGCTTCAGGAGGAGTAGTCGGCATTTTATTTTCATCCATAGCCTTAAATCCATTTTCAAAAATCTATATTTTCCCCTTCCCGGTAGGTATCAGCTCCTGGTTGTTCGGTGTTTGCTACCTGGCATTCACTGTTTATGCCATTCGATCAATGCCGGAAAGCCAAATAGGCCATGACGCCCATCTGGGTGGCGCAGTAGCCGGTATTTTGTTTACACTCGCATTAGCTCCGCAGATTCTTATTATTCACGGAATTTACATTCTATTCATGATGATTCCGGTTGTTATAGGCTTGCTTCTGATGCTGAATGTTATAAAAATGCCAAAAAGATAAAGGTCAGAGGAACCAATAATACAATCAGACGGATGCTCCTCCGGATGATGCTGCCACTTCAAAGTAATAATTGCCATGAATTCTTAGTCTGAAAACCTCGGACAATGAACTGTTTTATACAAGCTTTTTAAAGTCTATTGCCGGTTTCTACATTTATAAATAAATCTTTGGAAGATGATAAAAAGAAATAGAGTGATTGTATTATATATGATTGCTTTTTTTGTTTTAATTTGGATTTTATATTCAAATCTAAATCTTACTGTGCAAACGACTATAACATTTTAGGGAATATTATTCTTTATCTATATTGTAATCTTTATTTATGAACGACTTAAAAGCAATTTGGAAGAACAACTACAATCAGCAATAGGGAAAGACACAGCTAAAAAACAACAAAAAACACAAGAGAAATAACTCAAAAAGAGAGCAAAAGGAGTAACATACTGGAGGAAATAAAATGAATTTAGAATTAATACCTAATAAATCCGTTGCAAGTTTCATTATTGGAGATATTATTGATAACTATCTATATTTACCTCATACTGTAGAATATCATCAAGAAAAATCATTTTCTTATGTCAGCTATGATTTTTTCATGGAAAATATAATTATTTGGACAACAGGCAATAAAATAGAGACTATACGATGCGATGTAAATTGTTTTTGGAAAGGACAAAATCTTATAAATATGTTTTATGATGATTTCATTATTTTGTCAGGACAACAGCCAGATGGAGAAGATGTTTGTTATGTTCCAATATCTCCTAATCGAGGTCAAAACCAGAAAGTTTATGATTTTGATGAGTTGGGTCTACAGCTATGGATCTGGAGGAAGAAAATAAAGACAATTTTAGTTTCATCTTATAGTAAAGATTAGCAAAATCCAATATAATCAGCTAAATTTACCGCAGGCGGCTACCCTCAGTCCGGTGGCGGAAGCCCGCAATTCCTTACAGCTATTCGACTGACGGGGTGAAGCTACGGTGGTGCGGCATCACAATTCCAATTTTATGAGTTGGAGGTTTGATAAATTCAACTAGAACTGTTCAAATAGCGAATAGACAAAATAATAAAGCAGAGCCTAATGGAACATATATTCTTTAGAATCCGATGTCAACCATTGGAGGTCCAGATTAAACAGGTAATACAACCAGACCTGCTTATTTGGATTAGGTCATGAAATCGAATATATGATGCATCCACATGGGTTAGTGCCAATGATACCCAAGGGAATACGGTGAAATCCACAAGATATATTGAAAATTATAAAATAAGAGTGTTATGAAATGCAATTATATAATATTCGTATGCATTTTAAATATTCTGCTAAGTAGTTGTAGTAAAACTCTTGTTGTAGATAGAGTATACGGTGGCAAACAGAGTCCTCATGTTTTTACTTTCTCAGAAGATTCTACGTTCAAATATGAATATCGTGCTGTATGGTACAAAGAATCTTCCGGAACTTGGAAAAAAAGAGGAAA
>JASGFJ010000052.1:0-29895 GCA_047605645.1 Dysgonamonadaceae bacterium
GTTTATGGGATAAAGATAATGAAATATGTGTAAATATTTATCGTAAATTATATAAGCACATTTTCAGAACAATCACCTACTTTACGTTTTGTCTGTAAAAGAGCTTTCTCCGCATAACTGCTTCGTTTCTCAGGAGTATCATAAAATCCGCTTAAATCGACTGATATTTGTTGATTAAAAACATCCATAAATAGCTTGTCTACAATCAATTTGAGATATACATCCTGAAATTGCATTTTCTTTATCTGCTGATCACAGTCAATACAGAACTTTTCTATTTTTTTGGTTGCAGACAACCTCTCATACCAATGCTTATATTCTCTTGGCAGAGAGTAAAATTGTTGATATTTTCCATCGTAATTATATCCATAAATATACCAATCGGCAAATTTTGAGGGCTCTTTACGCGGACTACTTCCAGGTATTACTGTCGGTTTTTGGTCAAATATTCCACGCGGAAACACAAATGGTTTGGCCAGCAACTCATCTTTCTGCTTCTGGGTCTGCGGGATCTGATAGAGTCGCTCATCAAAGACAATGTAAATATCCTTAAGTGCTTTTTTAAGTATTTTAGGCTCATGCTTATTATTATTGATACTCAATACAAAACCTTCAAGAAGCTTTTTTCTCTCTATAAGATAGCCCCGATAGAAGCTTTCAAATTCCTCGTTTTTGAATAAATCCGGAAAGGATTTAGTCCAATATGGAGAGGAAGCATTCATGTTCCACACACTTGCCAACAACTCATAGGCCTCCTTTCGATGGGTGGGATAATACGCAATCAAACGCTGCAATTCGCTATGATGATATCCCTTCCAGTTCTTGCGCGCCTCTTCAGGCATAAATCGTTTAATGTCATTCACGATCCATGTAGCTTCCTCTCCCATTTCGGAAGCATAGAATAAATATTTTCGAGGTTTAGGTTCACCCGGTTTTCTTTTCCTATTCGAATCTCCAGCTAAGAATTCCTGTTTGTGTTTTTCTAGCAATCGTTGTTTTTTTTCACCCTCTTCTATTTGTTTAGTTATAGCAGAAATCAACTTAGTATAATCTGAAAAATCCATATTGGCCTTGCTTTTGAGCAACCGCGCCGGAAGTATAGCTTTAGAAATATTTTGTGACTCTTCGGGTGAATAACAATGAAGTAGTTCATACCGTTCAATAATTTTATCTACAATATGATTTTCTAATTCTTCACCGCTTTTCTTATTCACCAAAAATTCAAAAAGAATAGACATTAGCTCATTCTGGCTAAGCATGCAGGTTGGGATTCCCCAGGCAACTTGTTTACCAAATACCTCATTCGTAATTTTTTCTTTAGAAATACGGTTTTTACGCTCTTCATTATGGTCTCTTGGTTTTAGCTTTTTATGAAGTTGTAATCGGTGAATTTGAATATCTTTCGCCTTCCCCCCTTTACTTATCAAATTTATGTACACCGGAATATTGTTTTCAACCCAGTGATAAGACGGGTTAGGAAAAAGTTCCCAGCCACTGGGCTCAATATTACGTTTGAAATAGTCATTTTTCAACTTTACAACTTCAGACAAACGCCCGAAAACATTCATCCTTTCTTTGATGGTTCGTTCAGAAACAGTGGTAGTGCCCGCGATTTTCTTCGGGCGGCTGTCGTGGACGTATTGTCCTGCAAAAATTTGGAAACGCAAACTGGGAAAATTAGCGTATTCATCTAAAAAGCGGATAGCAAAATAACGGAATTTATCTTCATACCGCTTGCGTATAACAGGGTGCACAACATAGGAAGGTGTTTCTCCATCGTTGGATGATTCACTCACATACTCGTTGTTATCTTCAAGAAAGGTTTTTTGATTATCTTCCGACAAGACTTGATACACTTGTTCGGGCACTTTACTGAGCTCCTCTACAATCTGCATCATGAATGTTTCCTTACTGAATGCACTGGTGATGCGATGCTTAAGTCCTTTGAATGTAAGAACAGAAAAGACCCAATGCGTTGCCATATATTTCAAACCATTTTCTTGAGGAGTCACTAATTTATCAGAGGCAAAAACCGTTCCTTTATATCCAGTAATATTCGATCTGCATTGTTCCGCTTCTTTTCGGCTCAAAAAAAAGGAAAGAAGAAAAAGCAAACCTGCCATCGAAATATTCGTCACCTGCTCTCCTTCCAGTCTCGATTCATAATACTTCGATAATTGCTCCTGTTTATTTTTAGTGTCTTTATACAAAAGATGAGAGAAAGCATCGTTATAGACAGCATTAAAAATTCCTTCCGAATCATGGAGGTTGATCTTCTGATTATTCCTTTTTTTTTCGATAAGCTGCTTTTTTTTTAACTGCTCAAGCTGTTCTAGTTGCCCTTTTAGAGTTTTTTTTAGTAATTGTCGGGTTTTATCGTTTTTCATCTTTGTTTTCTTTACCCCGACAATAGTCTTAAACATTGCTTCGTCTAAAAAAAGGAACAATTCATCAGGCAGATCCACTGGAGGATGATAGTAGTGTGTATAAAAGTTTCTCAAGTCATTTATGGCTGTTAGTAGACTCTTCAAAGTTGTTGAGAAATATTTATGTTGGGCATTCTCCTTTTCTAAATCAGGCAAGTTTTCAAATTTGGAATGCGTTATAGGCAAATTGATAAGTTCAACCACCGGCCAATATTCATTCAAGATTTTTATAGCTCGCTCACGATCTGTATAAGAAATATTTTCTTTGAAGTATTTATCAATAACCTGATTATGGTTCGTTGAATATTCTAAATTTAACCGTAAGCAGAACTCTTTAATAACACTGTTTATATTATTTTGAGCCAAATTCAAAAATCCCCCGAAATAATGTTTGTCATCAGCCCGCAGATGATCATAGCTGATACCTTTGCCTATATATTCTTGAGTTTCCATTATATCTTTTGTTTTGCGTTAATATGCGAATAAAAATACCAGTACATCTTATGCACCATACGTCGGCGATACCAGCGAGCAATCCATACAGACAAGAAAGCCAACAGCATTAATACGACAAAAAGGAAAACAACGTCCTCAGTAATGCCATTCGATAGAGATATCAGATTCCAGAAAGTTACACACACAAGCAACAGAAGCCCCCCGAAAGAAACGATAACTAAGTTACGAAAGAAAAGATAAAAGCTCTGAAAGGTAATAGCCTTATCAAGCCTTCGTTCATAATCAAGCTCATAATACATACGATCGTAATACTCGTCTTGCAGATCACAAATTTCTTTTCGGTCATCCTCCGAAAGTGAAATAAATACCTCCTTTGTCGGGAATAACTCCCTTTCGTACCACTTAATACTTCTTCTATTGAGTAATTGCACAACAGCCCGCGGAAAAGAGCATTGATAAAAAAGATCAGACACTGGTTGATAGAGTTTTAATACAGTATAAAACCATAGAAATTTAGGAGCTGTTAACGAAAAGCTAAGTACATAGACAGAAGCACCTAGAAAAACCGAGAGAAGGATGATCACATCCCATTGACTGGTCAGATTATAAGTAAGAAAGCAACCGGACAGAAGGCGAATTTTATCTAGTATAAACAAAAAAATTACCCCTGGAAACAGAACGGTAAGAATATCATAAAGCGAGAACTTCTGCATATTTTTTCATTAATTTCACAAAACAAAACTCTTTTACCGTGTAAATTTAGAAATAAAAACAATTAAAGATGTAATTAGAGGGAACTTATTACAATAAAAATTGCATTTTTTTCTAATAGTGTAGGAACAGGTTCTATTGATATCATGCTATTGCCTAAACCAATTTAATTCATTACATTTACCACAAGGCATCTATCTTGTGGTAAATATTTATCAATAAACAAAATAAATTACAAATGAAAAACGCAAACATTATACTGTCTTGTTTAATTAGTGTACTGTCATTTTCGTGTTCCAATAATGAAAAACCCAGTCCTGAAAAAATTGAGTACGGCAAATTTAAAGGGAACATTGGACGGCACGGATATGATCTAATCAATAATGAGTCGAATCAGAGAATAAGTACAATTCATTTTGACACTAAAAGTATCCAATTCCAATTTAATTCGGATCTCTCATCAACGATGATAAATGGTAGTGTTTTTGATGTCAGGCAGAGACTAGCTGTAAATCTGGTTAATCCTTTAAATACCTCATCATTCCCTTTCTTTGAAACTTACAAAAAGAGCACAAACTATAATGAGAACTGGATAAGCGTCAATTGGGTTGAACAATCTGGAAATAAGAATACTAATAATTTATATATCTCACTCAAGGAAAAACGAGCCATCGCAGCGGAAATAATATCTGTTAATTATAAGGAGCTGAAAGTTCCGTCCTTCGACATAAAAATCAAAGGATATCTTTACAACTTTGATAATAAAAAAGATAGTATTTTAATTGATGTTGCAATTACGACACAGGCGTCGACCGAATAAGGAGAATAAAAAAACCATTAATTACAAAAATCTTCCTATTCATTATTGTTAGAAGCAAATGTTTATAATTAGTTGTAGGCATATACATCAATAGTATATTGAGAATAAGCAGCATAACGAGTCAGGCACCTAAAGTTAATTTGACCGAATTACTTAAATAGTTACACAAACACCATCAGGTTCAAACAAGTAAATATCAATCACAGAAGAATGCCTTTCTTTTAGAATAGCCTGGCAAACAACAGAGAATACAAAAAGCCTCCTTCGCCGGAAGCCTTTCGGAAAGAACGGACAAAGCCGATACGATAGCAGTTCGGTATCGTAGGGGATGAGCTTTGCGTACATATTCCCTCGATACGGGCTTTCGCTGTTGTTTCACCGATAAAGACAAGTCAGAAACCACACAATAAAAGAGACAAAGGCATTCCTCCAATTATTTTTTATCCTCTAAAGCAATGGAGCCAGCAAACGACAAGCCGATTCTTTAAACCGTTGCCCTCTGCTCCGCTCTTTCCATTCGGAAGGCAATATCAGTTTGCTGCGATGCAGATCTTTCCTGAAAATTTTCTTTGCCTGCGCATTTGTCTGCTCGTCATAGATAAACGCGTTCACCTCAAAATTATGCTCAAAGCTACGTACGTCCATATTCGACGAGCCGAGAACAGTGAGCGAATCATCAATAATCACCAGCTTTGAATGAATAAATCCACTTTCGTAGAAATAAACTTTGATGCGATTGGCCAGTAATTCTTTCACAAAGGAACGGGAAGCGTAACTCACTAACCACGAATCGGAATGATGCGGTACGACAATCCGCACATCGATTCCGCTCATCGAAGCAGTGGCCAGTGCTCCCAATATACCTTCCGAAGGAATGAAATAAGGCGTCTCGATGTAAATAGAGGATTTAGCGTTGGCAAAAGCATAAAAGAGTCCCTGTGCAATGGAACGGTATATACCAATCGGGCCGCTGGTGACAATCTGCATGGGGTTTTCTCCAAAACCGGGCAAAGATGGAAAATATACCCGGGAAGTAATGTAGGTTTTGTGTGCGTAATACCAATCCAGCAAAAAAGAGGATTGCAGCCCCTGAACCCCTTTGCCGCGTATGCGGGCATGTAAATCGGCCCAACTATCAAAACGGCCGCCATCCATGTAGCGATCGGCCACATTCATGCCACCGACATATCCTATTTCGCCATCGATGACCACTATCTTCCGGTGATTCCGATAATTGACCTGACTGGTAAGCACCGGGAAAGCTACTTTCAGAAAGGGTGCCACCTGCACTCCCTCTTTCATCAGATGTTTGAAGTAGGAATTCGGAGTTTTCCAGGAACCGACGTCATCGTAGATAAAGCGCACTTCTACTCCTTCTCTCACTTTCTGTATCAATAAATCTCCTATTCTTGTCCCCAAATCTCCGTTTTCGAAAATATAGTATTGAATGTGGATGTGGTGCCTGGCATGTTGGATATCATCGATAAGCGCGTCGAATTTGTCCCGGGCATTGGTATAAAGCTTTACATCGTTACCATCCAGCACCGGCGATTGATCAAGGTTTTTGAGCAGGAGACTCAGTTCTTTGTATTTCTCGGGAATGATCTGATTATGATCCGGAATTGTTTTTTTCAGCGCCCGGTTCTTCAACCGTTTATACATTCGTTTGGAGATAAAACGTTTTTTACGGTGATCTTCTCCAAAAAGATAATAAATGAAAATTCCCACAATAGGAAGTAATATGAGCACAAGTACCCAGGACATGGTTTTGATGGGATTCCGGTTTTCAGAAACGACCAGAATCACCAAACTTATAACTGTGACAATATAGACTCCGTTAACTATCCAATACAGTGTACTCATCCAATGCATAGCATATCTCCTGTTTTATGTAGTCGACAATATATCTTGTGTGTGTTAATGCGATTATCTTCTTCCACCACCCGCTTGCAAAAGCGAAACAAGACAATGCTTTACCGGAAGATCTTTTCCAAAAGATACTTCCGGCTAATCTATCTTTCTGTTTTTGCGAATAATCGCGCCGCCAATGCTGCCGCACAGTTTTCACCGTCCATCGCGGCAGAGACGATACCTCCCGCATAGCCGGCTCCTTCTCCACAAGGGAACAACCCGGCTATTTCCTCGTGCTCGAGTGTTTCTTTGTTGCGCACAATACGTACAGGAGACGATGTGCGGCTTTCTACGGCATGCAGCAATGCTTCATTCGTGAGATACCCTTTGTAGGTCTTCCCAATAGCGACAAAAGCTTCGCGAAGCCGGGACGTAATAAACGGAGGCAACCATTCGTGAAGCGGAGACGAAACAACCCCGGGTGTATATGACGATGTGGGAAGGGAATTGCTCTGTTTCTTGTTTACAAAATCATACATCCGTTGTACCGGAGCAGTTTGTTTTTTACCGGCTTGGAGCCAGGTCTGATGTTCCAGTTCTTCCTGAAATTTGAGTAGCGACAACGCGCCGAAATGATCGTATTCAGGAAAATCGCCGGGATTAATCTGAACGACCACACCCGAATTAGACCATTTCGAGCCCCGGTTAGCCGGCGACATGCCATTTACCACCAACTCTTCTGATCCGCTGGCGGCAGGGACAATAAATCCTCCGGGGCACATACAGAACGAATATACTCCCCGACCGCCTGCCTGCACCACAAAACTGTATTCTGCTGCAGGAAGATACTCTCCGCGTCCTTCGGGATCGTGATATTGAATCTGATCTATCAAATGAGAAGGGTGTTCAATACGCACACCAACGGCCAGGCCTTTCGCTTCGATTTTCACCTGCTGACGGTCAAGCATATAGTAAATATCACGCGCAGAATGTCCGGTAGCAAGAATCACCGGGCCCAAAAACGTTTCTCCGGTATTTGTTTTCACGCCTTTCACCTCGTTGTTTTCAATGATCAAAGCGTCGACACGTGTGTTAAAACGAACATCACCACCACTCATCCTGATTTGCTCACGCATGTTTTTGACAATCTGCGGCAATTTGTTTGTTCCGATATGCGGATGTGCATCCACCAATATTTTCTCAGAAGCTCCGTGCTGGCAAAATACATTTAGTATTTTCTCCACGCTGCCCCGCTTTTTGCTGCGTGTATATAATTTACCGTCAGAAAATGCGCCGGCACCTCCTTCTCCAAAACAATAGTTAGACTCCGGATTTATTTTCTGCTCTTTTTTAATCAGCATCAAATCTTTCAGCCGTTCCATTACCTCTTTCCCCCGTTCCAATAAAACAGGACGAATACCCAGCTCGATAAGATGCAGAGCGGCAAACAATCCACCGGGACCGGCCCCGACAACAATAGCCTGAGGCGCAGCAGAAACATCCGGATAAAGCGTCTGCTTGTACGATATCGTTTCGGGTTCATCTTCATCGATAAACAGGCGTACGGAGAGATTAATCCATACCTGTCGCTGACGGGCATCAATGGAACGACGCACTATTCGAACCGAACGAATTCTTCCGGCATCGATCTTCTGATGTTCCGCAGCTTTTATTTTTACGAATTCAAGGGAGGAAGCATCACGGGGTAATAACTTCAGATCTATATCTTTCTGCATACAGCGGGTTTGAACAAATAATTTTTATAATTCGGAGAAAAGCCTGTCGGCACCTAAGCACACTGACAAGCATTTATATAGCCTATCCTTCTCAGAAAATGCCTGTCAGGACGTAAGTTTTTCTATTGCGCTCCCAACACCTTATTTTTTGCGATGGTGGCAACGAACTCTTTCAGGTAGAAAGGCTCATAATATGCGACATCCACAAAATCACGATTGCGATAAGCATCCATAGCGAGTTTAGCCATTTGTGAAGCAGCCGGAAAAATATCTGTCAGAAAAACAGCACGAGGATGGACAATGTTTGCCTTGCATTTCCCGGCACCATTGCCAAAGAAAACCATACATCCTTTTTCCAGATAGGCAGCATACGTGTTCTCATCTACAATATCAGCGGCTACGGGGCGCACCACCTGAAGCCGGGAATCAAAAATTTCGGCATACACTTCCATTCTTCTTGCATCAATCATCGGACACAACAAAGCATCGGCCGGCACATCAGCGTGCAGCAAAGCTGTCATTGCCATCACTTTCAGTGTGTCTACCGCAATCAGAGGAATATCGAGCCCGTAGCAAAGGCCTTTGGCTTCGGATACCCCGATTCGAAGCCCGGTGTACGAGCCCGGCCCGGAACTGACGGCTACAGCATCTAATGTCCGGTTCGTATCTTTAAGAAAAGCTAAAGCTTCCTGCACAAACACCCCCAAAAGCGCAGCATGGGAAGGGCCTTCGGTATTTATTTTTTCAAAAATAACATCTTCGTTCTCCGAAACAGCCACCGAACACACATTGGTAGCCGTTTCAATAGATAGTATATACATATATTATTACATTAATATTTCGTCTTCCGGGTTTTGAACAGAAAAACAGCTGAAGCAACAGAATGTTTGCCAGGAGTTGCTTAATTTTTCATACACCGGCTCAGATAGGCACAAAAATACATGAATATTATTTAATTGCCTATTTTTTGCCCTTTCATCTACAATTTAATGTATTTTTGCAGGAAAATTTTTTAGGATATGATACTATCAATGACCGGTTTCGGAAAAGCGTCAACCGAATTAAGAAATAAAAAGATAACTGTCGAGATTAAATCGCTGAACAGCAAGCAACTCGATCTCTCTGCTCGCATCGCGAATAACTACAAAGAGAAAGAGATGGAAATACGCAACCTGCTGTCCCGCACTCTCGAACGGGGAAAGGTAGATGTGGTCGTTTATTCCGAAAACTTAGGTAAAGATTCTTCTACGCAAATCAATCAGGGAATACTCGAATCGTACTTCCATCAAATCAAGGACTCTGCCACGACACTTGGCATAGAAGAACCCAAAGACTGGTTCCAGGTATTGCTTCGCATGCCCGAAGTTTTAAAATACGAGACACAGGAAGTCGATGAAGAAGAATGGAAAGTATTGATGAATACAGTGCAAGAGTCACTCAGCCACTTAGTCGCGTTCCGCCGTCAGGAAGGAAAGATGCTTGAAGAACTGTTCCGCTCAAAGATTGAGAATATCGGACGCCTGCTCTCCGAAGTTGAACCTTATGAAACAGAACGTGTAGAAAAAATACGTGTTCGTATCACAGAAGCTCTTCAAAAAATCAACGACCTGGATTATGACAAGAACCGTCTCGAACAGGAGATGATCTACTATATTGAAAAATTGGATGTGAACGAAGAAAAAACCCGTTTGTCAAATCACCTGAAATACTTCCTCGAGACTCTCGAAAACGGCAAAGGTCAAGGTAAAAAGCTGGGATTTATTCTTCAGGAAATGGGTCGCGAAATCAATACGCTTGGCTCCAAATCGAATCATGCGGAAATGCAGAAGATCGTAGTTCAAATGAAAGATGAACTCGAACAAATGAAAGAACAGATCTTGAATGTTATGTAATCACCAATCGGTGAATGGAATGATTCGGATAGGTAATGAAACACTGTTCCATTCGATTCATTACATCTTTGACACATATTTGGTATATATTTTTCATGGGTAAATTCATTATATTTTCAGCGCCATCCGGTTCAGGCAAATCGACAATTGTCAATTATTTGCTGACAAAGCCCGAACTGCGTCTTCAGTTTTCAATCTCCGCCACCAGCCGTCAACCCCGCGGTAGTGAGGCTCACGGTTGTGAATATTATTTCCTCTCGCCCGACGAATTCCGGCAACGTATAGCCCACCATGAGTTTGTAGAATACGAAGAAGTGTACGCCGATAAATACTACGGGACGCTAAAGAGCGAAATACAACGCATTTTTGATGCCGGAGGCAATGTTATCTTTGACGTTGATGTGGTGGGTGGATGCAATCTGAAAAAGATTTTCGGAGAACAAGCCTTGTCGGTCTTCATTATGCCTCCTTCTGTGGAAGAACTTCGCCGGAGGTTGGTATGCCGGGGAACAGACTCTCCCGAAGTAATCGACGTTCGGGTACAGAAAGCAAAGCTGGAGATTGAATATGCGGAACAATTCGACCTCCTGGTACTGAACGACGACTTGAATAAAGCACAAGAAACAGCATACAACGCGGTAAAAAACTTTTTAGCAACATGAACATCGGTATTTTTTCGGGCTCATTCAATCCCATCCATCACGGTCATCTGATGATTGCAAACTACATTGCAGAATTCACAACACTGGACGAAATATGGTTTCTGGTGAGCCCCCAAAATCCGCTTAAAAAGAAGACAGAACTGGCCGATGCCCATCACCGCCTCCAGATGGTAAGAAATGCACTAAGCGATTTCGACCGCTTAAAAGCGAGTGACTTTGAACTGCACCTGCCTCTTCCCTCCTATACCATCGACACACTTAAGGCGTTGCAAAAAGCTTATCCGGAACACACTTTTTCTCTCGTCATCGGCGCTGACAACTGGACTTTGTTTCAAGAGTGGAAAGATTATCAGGAAATACTCCGGAATTACCGGATCTATGTCTACAAAAGGCTCAACTATTCAATCCTTATTCCCGGACAATACCAATCACGCGTGGTAGTTCCGGAAGCTCCCGTGCTTGAAATATCATCCACGTTCATTCGGGAAAGTATCTCCCGGGGAAAAGACGTGCGAGCTTTTATTCCCGGAGAAAATTGGAAATATATAGAAGAAAATGGCTTGTATCGATAAAAAGCACAATTTCACAGCAAAGCTAAATATCAAAAAAAGACGCGTTCTAAAATCGTTCTTCCAAAATCAATATATATTATCTGACAATATGGCTACATACCACACAATAACAAATATTTAAAATTCGCGCGCCCTTCAATTAACACATAGCAATCACCGCCAAACACTTGTGTTAAAATTTAACAAAATAAAGAAGATTGCTATACAAATAGACAAATTCATTACAATACAATTCAAGTGAGTTTTTGCCACATGCATAGAAATAAAACATATTGATACACAATATATTATAAGTGTACGCAAGACACACCGATTATTACATAACCATCCCCAAAGGGAATTCGCTGCATTTATCTGCTTCAGAAACACATTGAATATTCTTCTATATTCATCACATATACGTCTATTTATATCGAAATTAACTTTATATATCATAATTTACACTCCTCTGGCAATCGAAAATCTTAAAAAAAGCAGTTTAAATGTCTTTTATCTCCTTTTTTATCTATTTTTGTACTAGACTAAAGCTGAAAAACATTTCTTCACTATTTGTAATTCATTATAACACAGACGTTCTTTATAGTAATAATCCTTTAATATTTACCTAATGAAGAGATTTTTTCTCGCCTTAATATGCTTTTTTACAGGCATAAATGTGTTAAACGCACAAACATTGCAAATCTCCGGAATTGTGATAGACGAGACGGATAACCCCGTCATAGGTGCAACAATCCTGGTGAAAGAAACCCAGGCTAGTACTTCTACCGACATCAATGGTAGGTTTAAAATATCCGTACCGAATGTAAAGTCTGTTTTGCGTATATCTTATGTTGGTTATACAACTGTTGAGATACCCATCAAAAGCACAATGAAAATAAAACTCGTTCCGAACGAGAAAGTATTGAGTGAAGTTGTGGTAACCGGGATCTTCAACAAGCCAAAAGAAAGTTATACCGGAGCAGCCGTAATGGTAACGGCAAAAGAGCTACAGGAAGCCGGTTCCCGCAATCTGGTGTCTTCAATCGCAAATGTTGTACCCGGATTCCGAATCAGCGAAAACATTCTGGCCGGTTCTAATCCCAACAACATGCCTTATCTTAGCCTGCGAGGGACGACGAATGTATCGGCTGATCTCACCGGGCTTCAAACAGATTCAAAATCCATCGCTGAAGCAAACACTCCGTTAGTGGTGCTGAACGGATTCGAAATCAATCTTGAACGGATGATGGATCTGGATGAGAATCAGATAGAGAGTATTACCATACTGAAAGATGCAAACGCAACGGCAATGTATGGAACAAAAGGCTCGAACGGAGTGATTGTTATCACGACCCGAAAACCGGAAATCGGACGTCTGAGGGTTACCTACAAGGGAATGCTGGATATACAGGCTGCAGATTTAAACTCTTACAATTTGATGAATTCCCGGGAAAAGCTGGAGTATGAGAGACTGGCCGGACTTTATGATGGAATAGGCGTTATCTCCGCTCAGGAAATGCTTGAATTATACAATGACAGATTGATGGATGTATCTCGAGGAGTGGATACTTACTGGATTAAATACCCGGTACACAACGGAATTGGTCATCGTCACAACATTAGCATCGAAGGCGGAACAGAAAATTTACGCTATGGGGGAAGTATCGCTTACCGCAACAATGAAGGAGCTATGCGTGGTAATAGAAGAAATACGTTCAATGGAAATATGTTTCTTCAATACAATGTAAGCAATTTTTCTTTCCAGAACGATCTGTACATCACGGATGTAGTCGGGAAAGAATCTCCTTACGGCACCTTCAGCGACTATGCCTTAATCAACCAGTATTTCACCCCGTATGATGAGAACGGAAATATTAAAAAACTATTAGAAAACAGATTTTACAGAACCGGTTGGAATAATAAAGTATACAACCCACTGTATAATGCAATGTTACCTAGCCGCAACGAAAGCAAATACACACAAATCGAGAACAATTTCAGCGCGGAATGGCACATCTTACCGGAGTTTTTTGTGCGAGGTAAACTGGGAGTAACCAAAAAGAGTGGTCGTTTCGATATGTATAAATCAGCAGCACATACCGATTTTGAAAATTATTCGGAAAAAGATTACGACCGAAAAGGGACATACACATACATACCTATCGAGCTAACTAGCTGGGAAACTATGCTTACAGCCAACTATTCGAAGAAGTTCAACAAAAAGCATTCGGTATTCGCCGGATTCGGGTTAAACTTCGATCAGTACAAAACCGAAACTTATACGATTAAGGCCGAAGGACTTTCGGTGCTGACGATGGACTTTTTGGGACAAGCTGCATATTATGAAAAAGAAGGAAGCCCGAGTGGCATAGAAACAACGACACGTTCTGCCGGCATGGTGTTCAACGGAACTTACTCCTATGACAATCGGTACACTTTCGATTTGAACGGAAAATACGAAGGTTCATCCAAATTCGGTAAAAACAGTCGATACAACTCCTTCTGGTCGACAGGTGCCGGATGGAGCCTACACAACGAACATTTCCTCGCTGATGCGACATGGCTCGATTATGCCCGTCTCAGAATCTCGTATGGCGTAACAGGAGACCCTATTCAACGAGCAAACCAATCCTTGCGAACCTACACCACCACTTTAGGTTCAAGCTACCAGGGATGGTATGGAGTCTACATCAATTCATACGGTAATCCCGATCTGAAGATGGCCCGCACCGGACAATTCAATGTCGGATTTGACTGGGAAGTCTTAAATAAAAGAGTGAGACTCTCAGCAGACCTCTACCAGAAACGGACAAAAGGCATGATCCTTTCTGTGGACTTACCTACTTCGAGCGGGTTCAGTAAATACTATGCAAACGTTGGAGAAGTAACCAATAAAGGTTTTGAGTTGAGCGGAACATTCACACCCTGGCTCGACAAAGACAGAAAGATTCGATTGGACATCGGTGGAACCATGTCGCATGTAAAAAACAGGCTTGAGAAAATATCAAACTCATTGGAGGCTCTGACTTCAAGTACCGCCGGTGGTGACGGATTAAACCCGAGCATCCTGTACGAAGAAGGAAAATCCATCAATACCATCTATGCTGTTAAATCGAAAGGGATCGACCCGGCAACAGGAAAAGAAATTTTTGTAAAACAAGACGGTTCTGAAACATTTGTTTGGGATGCATCCGATCGTGTAGATTGTGGTGCCACAGACCCCAAACTGGAAGGTTCGCTCAACATGACAGCCCGTTACAAGGGCTTCAACCTGACTGCTTATTTCTCTTACCGTTTGGGAGGACAAGCCTACAACACGGCATTGGCCTCAAAGGTTGAAAATATCAAACCCTACCAGAATGCCGACCGCCGTGCCCTACAAGACAGGTGGAAAGAGGCAGGAGACAACGCGCGCTATAAATCGATTAGTGACAATACGACGACCAAGGCAACTTCCCGGTTTGTGATGGACAATGACATCTTCAAACTATCCTCCGTCAATCTGGGATACGATGTGCCGACCGCTTGGAGCTACAAACACCTGAAACTACCCTATGTGTCGCTCAAAGCTACTTTGAACGATATATTCTATACATCTACCATTAAAAGAGAAAGGGGAACGGACACTCCGTTCAGTCGCCTTTACTCATTATCATTAACTATTAGAATGTAAGAAAAATGAACAAGATAAAAAATAAACTGATTACCGCATTCGCTCTGGTTGCCTTGACCTTAACAGGTTGTAGCGATTGGCTGGATGTTTCCCCTCGATCTTCCATTGATGGCGATAACCTTTTAACGAGTGAAGAAGGGTACAAACAGGCTCTTACCGGTGTTTATACACTGATGGCCAAAACCGACTTGTATGGAGAGGCTACATCAATGATTCTTCCTGAAGCATTGGCACAGCACTGGACTAAAACACCTGGTGTGACCAATTCGAAAGAAATATTGATTTACAACCTAAACAACTACAACTATACATATTCGACAGTGGAAACCTATTTGGAAACCATTTGGAAATCTTATTACAAATCCATTGTACAGTTGAATGATGTCTTAGGCAATATTGATGAAACAAGTGTGAAATTTTCAAACCAGAACAAAGAACTTATCAAAGGTGAGGCTTTCGGATTACGCGCATTTCTCCATTTAGACATTCTTCGCTTGTGGGGACCACTTCCGTCTGCGAATGGCTCAACAATAGCTATTCCTTATGTTAGGGAGATGACAAACGATGTGTCCGAACTAGTGTCTGTCTCTTTCGATGAAGTCGTCGCACGAATACTTGCCGATTTGGATGAAGCAGAAGAAATATTGGGAAAATATGACCCGTTGACTAAGTATTCAAATGACATACTGAATGATCGTACCCATATTGGAAGTAAAGGGCCAAATGATGACTGGCATTTTTTGCGTCAAGGGCGTTTCAACTATTATGCTGTGTTGGGAACAAAAGCGCGTTTATATATGTGGATTGGAGACAAAACCAATGCTGGGAAATATGCGAAGAAGGTAATTGAGGCTGTAAACAGTGACAATAGTTCTAAATTTTCGCTAGCTTCAACAAGCTATATGACAACTGATTTGTCTAAAATGACATACGTTTTCTTTTGCGAGCATCTTTTTGGAGTACATACCACAAGCATGGCCACCAACGCCCAAACATTGTTCTGGGATGGCACTCCTCCCAGATTGAGTAATCTATCCTCTCAAATGGAACAAGTGTTTTCGGAATCTACTACATCTGATATCCGTTACACCGGTTCAGGCATCTGGACTAACTCCGAAATCAACAGTAGCAACTATGCGCTTTGTCGAAAATATTTAGGTGCAACTTATTTATCTTCGAATACAACTTTCAATAACCGGACTCCCCTTTTGCGTTTAGCTGAAATGTATCTGATACTGCTCGAAAGCCTTTCCCTGGAGGAGGTAAAGGCAACAACCTATCTCACAGATTATGTTTCATCCAGAGGGATGACCGCTTCGCTGGTAGATGTCGCTGTGGAATCGGAAGAAGCATTAGCCAGACAGCTTGAGAAAGAATACCGCAAAGAGTTCTTTGCCGAAGGGCAAATGTTCTATTACTACAAACGTCATGAAACAACGGCTTTTTCCTGGCCATCTGCCACGATAGTTAATCCTGCATCTTTTGTGTTGCCCAAACCGGATACTCAAATCAAATTTGAATAATAACCAATTTAAAAATTGATTATGAATAGATTTTTCAAAGCATTTCAACATGCACTATTTTTCGGCCTTGCTTCGGTAATGCTGATCGCCTGTTCCCAAAAAGATATAGACTCATATTCGGACAATCCAGCGATCTACTTCCTATACGACAATGTTTTTGCAGAGACTTATCAGTTGAATAAATATAGCCAGTCATTTTTCACATTAGGCTCTGTACAAACAGACACATTAACTGTTTTTGTAAAAATGACCGGTTTCCCCCAGGATTACGACCGCCCTATTAAGCTCGTTCAAACCAATGTAGGGGAAGCGTACGCCGCAGTAGAAGGAAAACATTTTGTATCCTGGGACAATGAAATTGTGAAAAACAGCTTAACCATCAAAGCCGGAACAGTACTGGCAAAGGTTAAAATCGTCGTAAACAGATATGAAAACGAAGATGATGAAGCCAATAGAATGGACCTGCATGAATTTAGCCTGAAACTTGGCCTTGCCGAAAATGAATATTTCAGACCGGGTATTCAGGAATATCGGGAATTTGAGATCACCATGACCTCAATGGCATCAAAACCATCCAACTGGGATACCTTCTGGAAGAGTTATTTTGGAATGACATGGGGTACACGCAAAATGCAGTTCATCATTGATGTGACCGGCTATACCGATTGGGAAACGCGCCCCTTAGACATGTCATACCTGATTTGGATGCGAGACGAAGTTGCCAGAGCATTCTTGCAATATAACAAAGCAAATCCGGACAATCTTTTAAAGGAAGCGGACGGAACATTAGTAAAATTTTTATAATTTGAGAAATTATGTGTAAGAAGATCTTATATACATTTTTATTGGTCACTCTGTTTGTTTCTTGCACAGAGGATAAGGGAAACTATGACTATGTTGATGAAAAGGACATTATTGATGTATCTTTCTCCGGCATTGCCGATCGGTATGAAGTTGTTCTAGGAGACACGTTGCAAATAAATCCCATACTTGGTGAACTGAATACAAATCAAAAACATGAGTACTTATGGTACATTGTTACCCAAAAAGCCCTGAATGGGAAAATGCCGATACGTAAAGAACTCTCTGAGGATGTAAACCTAAATGCAGTAATCAATGGAGTTGATGCTACAACCTATACCCTCTATTTACAAGTGACAGATGTAAAGACCGGCGTATTTGTTCAGGATTCAACCACACTTGTTGTTCAGGAATCCGATATCTCATCAGGATGGTATCTCTTGAAAGAACAGGATGGCATGACGGATATTGATTACATAAAGTTGACAAACAATAAAATCTACAGCAACTTGCTAAAAGACTATAGCATCAATGGAGATGTAAGACTGGAAGGTTCTCCGGTAGCTATTTCTTATCAAATATCTGGTTATTATCACAACATTGCAGACGAAGAAACCGGAACAGTTACAACCACAGCCTTAACTCGCATCATCCATGTAGCCAGCACAAAAGATGTCCGGACGTACCAACGTGGCAATTTCACCCTCTACAAGGATTTTAAAGAACAATTCTATGATGCTCCTGCTGTAAGCCGGCCACAGAGCTTATTCTTTAATTCGGGAATGTTTTTCCTAAACGATGGTGAGTTGTACACCACCACCACGGCTCTCAAGGGGATTGGGAAATACATGCCGGCAAGGATAAATGGAGGAAATCTTTCGTCTCACATGTTAATGTGGAATGGGTATGCAATGCTTTATGATGAAAGTACCCGTTCGTTATGCTATGGAAACAATTCGTTTTCTTCAACCACAATTTCCCCTTTCACTGACAAAGTAGTAGATGGAGGTGTAATATCATCATCCAATATGAACTACGAACTGATTGCCGTGCCTACTTCGCTTAGCAATGCTACTTCGAATAGTGTTCGCACCTTATTAATGCGATCGGTGATTGATAACAACTATTATACAGTAGACATTACTTTGGATGGGAAATCGGGATTTGATTGTCCGCTAGGCACATTCAAACGAGTTGCGCAGGATAGTAAAGTGCTTCAGTCATCCATATTCGCATCACAACGGAGCATGATTGAGTTCTATTTTGCTGTTGATAATAGCCTTTACTATTATGATCACAACAGCTTGACTGATGCAAAGCGAGAAGTGAAGATTCTGGATTATCCTTCCAATGAAATTATTTCCAACATCTCTCACCAAAGAACTACCGCTAAGAATATGGCATTGAATGTATTCACATACGACAAAAACACCGATACCTGGAAAATGTATATCCATTCTATTCCTAGCGAGAATACAGTGACCATTAATACAACTCCGGAGGCCGTATTCAGTGGAAAAGGTAAAGTGAAAGGTATGTTCTATACTGGTTCATAACCGAAAATTCAAATAAGACAAATTACCCAATGAATGGCATCATTGGGTAATTGTTTATAAGAATAATATCAATTAATTGTAATGCTGCATAACAACATAAATTATGAGAAAAATTTCAATTCTGCTAACAGCCTTGCTTATCGTTACAACCGCATCAGCCCAATCTGTTATCACCGGAGTGTGGAATAACAAAAATAGCAAGAATAACAACATTGCTCTTTACAAAATACGGAACGGCATGCCGGAGATGATAGCTACCTCTATTGTAAACGGGAACGGAGAATTCGGATTTGTGCTGTTCAATGATGCGCCCGGATTTTATCAAATAGGTTTGAATCCACGTGCAAGAACCTTCAACTACTCATTCTACCTGAAACCGAACGATAGATTCTCTGCCACCTTTTCCGGTGTAAGATTTTCCCTGAATGGCACAGAGAATAGTCCGGAAAATAAGGAAATGGCTCGGTGGAGCAATGAGGCTGCAGCCTTTGACAGTACATTGTTCTACCAACGTGTGGCGACCTATGTGGATTTTTTCCCTGTGCTAAACAAAATAGTCGAGAGCAACAACAACTACCGGCTTGAAAACCCCACGGATAACAATTTCACTCAGCGCTTTGCGGATTTCAGAATCAATCAAATCAGGCACGGCGCTCTACATCTGCTTTATACGCCCCGTTCGGCACATCCGAAAGAAACAGAAATACCGGAATTCTATTCGGGACTGTCTCTTGCCAATCTGAACAATTCTATTTTTGATTGTCCTAACGGAAACGCTTTGCTGCATCTGCTAAAGATTAAAAGCGACCTGGCTCTCGGCAAATCACTGCAAAAGCGTCCTTCAACCGAACAAATGCTCGATAATGCCCTGTCGCAACTGAAAACAGATGAACTGAAGGGCGAATATGTGTTGTTGTCTGTAAAAAGTATGAAAACATTCGATGAAATTTCAGCTGTAAAAAACAAATTCGGAAAATATCTGAATACCGGAGATGTAGAGCAGCGTTTCAATGAATTCATGATATCAAAAGCTTCTCTGGCAAAAGGTGAAACTGCTGTCGATTTCAAATTTGGAGATATCAACGGAAAAGAATATGCGCTTTCTGATTTTAAAGGAAAAGCTGTTTATATCGATGTCTGGGCTACCTGGTGTGTGCCTTGCCGCAAAGAGTTGCCGCACCTGAAAGAACTTCACGAGAAGTTTAAGAACAACAGCAACATTGAGTTTGTAAGCATTTCCACCGATGCAGGCAAGGACTTCGGAAAGTGGAAAAATATGATAACAAACGACAAGATGCCCGGTATACAATTATTCGCCGGAGACAACCGGGATGTAATTATGAAACCTTACGACATTAAAGCCATTCCACGTTTCATCCTGATAGGGAAAGACGGTAAAATAGTGACGGTGGATGCTCCGCGTCCTTCTTCTTCCGAAATCGTGCCTTTACTGAATTCGATAGCTAAATGAAATAATCAACATCATTCCAGGATATGGGAACGCGGCCTCCGGGTCGCTCCCATGCTTTGGATAGAACAGAGTTCGGTTGCATTCTTCTTTTTTGTAACACTTGGAATACACTTCCGACTGCCGGGAAAATCTTACTCACACACTGCAATTACTCGATTCACCTATTCGTCTCTCCCGAGGTCATAACCAACTGCATGTAAACACATTTCAACATTCTTTACAATTTAAATGCGAGTTCCAAAACAAACTATTCGATATATCTTAATATTAAACAAACAACATTAACATCCCGGATTATTATTCATCCATATACTAAATTTTACTATATTAGCGAAAATTCAAAAATAAAACTGACAGGCTTTAAGTATACTGGTTTAGTTCATTTGGTCTAACCACATAACGCTGATGCTTAAGCATTTGAAATATTTTAATAAAATCACTACTTTACTACATCTTAGTTGTATGCTTCGCATTTGTAATCGGCACAAAAGCAGATAAAATTCCACCAAAAGCATCTTCTTTTAAATGTATTTGCTAGTGAATTGTGAAATCTATGAAGAGCCTTGCGAATAGGGCTTCCCTACTCTTTCAGGTGTACATTAGAGATGTTATTACACTGGAGAGACGCCCATTGGCCGTGTGTATGATTCGTATAAACTTGATTATATGTTATTTTTAAATACATTCTTTACCATAATACAAAGAGCATGAATAAAACCACTACCCCACTTTTGTTTTGGGTCGCACTGCTGTTGGCAGGTTGCTCTTCCTTCGAACAGAAAGCGAACGAAAAAGGACTTTATACCGCACAGGCTGATATAAGCAAACCCGGCGAAGTCTCCTTTTTCGACCTGTTTTCCAAAGCCGAAATAATCTCCCTGGAAACAAACGAACATTCACAGATAAGAAACATCACCAAAGCAATCCCCTACAAAAATAAATACTACGTACTGGATTACATGAATGCCAAGATAATCATATTTGATGCAGCCGGCAACTATGTAAACAAAATAGACAACCCGGGAGCAGATCCCGGTGAATATTTCAACATAAGTGATTTCAATATTGACGGAGCAAACAAGCAATTGGTTGTATTAACGCCTGTCAACCAGACCATGCACAAATATGATTTGGCCGGAAATTTCCAGGCCAACTACAAACTACCACCTATCACCAAAGCATACAAAAGTTTTATCTTTTTAAATGCTGACACGACCGCTTACTTCACTTTTGATGAAGGCAACAGGCTAAAATTTTATTCCTCAAAAAGAGATAGCATTGTTAAAGAATCTTTTCCCGAGGCAACAAATATACTTAACAACTACTGTTTGATGGAATTTCCGTATGGCAATCATCTGCATCGCCCCCTTTCGGACACGGTATATAAAATTGAGAAAGCAGGTGGAATCATTCCTGCCTACAAATGGGATTTCGGGGAGTCAAGCAATACCGAAAAGCAACTCAAAGAGTTGGAGAAGATTCCCGCCAATGAATTTCGAAGTTTCCACCGGAAAATGATAAACTCGGATATTATAAACCAGGTATCCCAATTACGCGGAGGCAATTCGAGATTTCTTTTCTGCCAGTTATGGCGGGAAGGAAAGAGAATCAATATTTTCCATGATAAGACGAATCTCAAAAATTATGTCTTTGAACGAACGATAGAAAATGCAGGCATCGCCCCACTCTATTGGCATGAGGATTATATGATTGGTTGCTATACTGCTGATATAATAGATGCAATAGATATTGATGATTTTATTCCGGATGCTATTCTGGACGAAAAAAATATCGCCATAAAGAAACGTTTGACAGAAAACGACAATCCGATTCTGATAAAATATTATTTCAAGTAAGTAAATATTCGTAATTCGCCGCAAGATAACACATAGGACACATTAGAACGAATTTACAACTATCAAATATGAATAATAAATTCTTACATACAACCCTAATTCTTCTAATTCTTTTTTTCGGATGCCAGAAACAAAGAAACAACCATTTGAAAGAAATGGGAGAAGTGAAAATAATAGACTTCAATAGCTTTAAGAAAATAGAGACGGAAGATATTTATCAATATACAACAAAACAGAAGAAATACATCAAATTAGATAACTCGTGCGATGATTTTCTATTTAAAGGTATTGATAAAATAAAAATATTAGGTGAAAGAATATATATATTAGACAGGAAGCTTAAGAAGCTAATTGTTTTTGATATAAGAGGAAAAGGTATTGGAACCGTGGGAAAACGCGGGCAGGGACCGCAAGAATATCTACAGATATCAGATTTTGCGGTAAGTAATTCAGGAAATATCTACTTTATTGACGGAACTCTTGGAGAAAGTAAGTTGTTTGTTTTTGATAAAGATTTGCACTTTATATCGTTAAAAAAAATGCCTTTTGAAGCCGATATTATTCATTGTTTGACGAACGGCAAACTTCTATTTGGACTCTCTTCATGGAATCAAGGTAAAAATGCTCAGAATAAAATTATCCGAACCAATGAAGACGGAAATGTGGAACAGTCATATTTGCAATATGATAAATATGTAGATAATGCCTACTGGATTTCATTCTATATGTTTGTGGAAACAGAAGATGCGATACTTTACAATAAACAGATCGATAACCATGTATATCAATTTTCTTTATCCGGAAATTTATTAAAATCCTATTATTTTGATTTTGGAAGACAAAATGTTCCTAATGAAGATAAAATGAATATTGAGCGTGATTTGGATAAATTCAAACAATACTGCTGTCTGAAAGATTTTGCCATAATAACTGATAAATATATTGCAGGAACAATATGGGATAAAACTCAATCAAAAAATTTTATCATTGACCTGGATAAACAGACAATGTACTTGAGTAAAGAAATTGCCAGTTCTGACATAAGTAATATGGCCAATTATTATGACAATCAAATTATATCTTTTATTTATCCGGGGAAATATGATGATAGTCAATTAGGGGATTTCCCGCAAGACATAAAAAAACACGTTGAGGAGGACAATTTCGTCCTTTGCTTAAATAAATTAAAATAAGTAAATGCTCATAATTAGTCATAACACTTGCACCTGTAGTATACTGATAATAAATGACATACCTAATCAATTACATGGGATTAATTTTGCAGGACTACTTAATATAAGATATGAAACGAAGCCTGATTTATAGCAAATTAACCCAAACAATTATTAAAAAACCAATCCAGTATAGACGTTGCATGCAATGTCTATACTACCAATAAAAAATTTAATCGCATGAAATACAAAATCTGTTTGATTGCAATGATTCTGGTGAATATCTCGTGCCGGCAACAAAACAAAACTGCCGGAGATATACCTGTCATAGAAGTTAATGTCGACAATGTTTCAGGAGATTATGATCTTGCCGGAGATATTGACCCCAATATCGAAATTATCCCTTTAGCAACAGACACTGCCTGCCTGATTGGGAGAATAGAAGACATCCAATTCGCAAATGATTCCTACTATATCCTGACAGGTCAAGGAAGCGATATCCTCCGATTTTCTTCATCAGGACAATTCCTGAGCAGCCTGAAGAAAAAAGAGACCGGACCGGATGAATATTTGAAGATAAGTGGATTTGCACCTATTGGCGAAAACATCTGGGTGTATGATGGATTTCGCTCCCGCTTACTGTGCTATGATAAAAACGGGAAAATAACAGAATCGGCGGACACAGACGGAAAAATCGGCTGGTGCCATAATATGGCGGTCATCAACAACGCCATATACTTGCTTAATGACGGGGATTGCTCCCAAGCCTCCTGTTTTCTGCTGGCTGTGTATGATCTGGAGTCTAAAAAATTCACATACAGCAGGGAATTCACTCCTTTGAGCGATAATATATCAAAACGTACTATACGGACAAAATTATCATGTGCAGACAATGCATATACAGCAGCGTACACTTATTGCGACACGTTGTTCAAACTGAAGGATAAAACCCTGGAACCGGAATACAGATTCTCTTTTTCAGCCCGAATGAACAATGAACCCATGACCGCGGAACAATTATCACAAAAAGGTTCTGATGAGATAGAAGGAATCACCGACCTGCTGCAAACTCAAAAAAGCATACTGCTTGTATATGCCGATAAAGGCCAATTCAGGCGTGCGGTCTATAATAAGAAGACTCAAACCTGCACCGTATATGAGAGATTAATAAATACGGACATAGGAGATTTGCCGCTTATCGATCCTGTTTTTTTGGAAAACGGCATCATATTGAGCATTTTTTCAGACACAAACGTATTTGTTAAATACATACACAGCAAAATTTCTAAAGGAAAGATAAAAAACAAATCGGCGGAAGCTAAATTCAAAACTGTCTTATCCGAATTGAAAGAAGATTCCAATCCGGTAATAATCAGATATAAACTTAAAACAGAGTCTAATTTATGAAATTTATACCTTAAGTAAATATTCCTAATCAGCCATAAAAGAATACATATATAATACTGATAATAAGTGATATAATAAACAAAATAGATAATACTAAATTGGATAGGATTACTTACAATATACTCTCCGGATGATAGACAGACAGTTGCCTGTGTTGCGGAATTCGAGCAGCTTAAATAAGCAATCGTTTATTGAAAATCTTAACAAGTAGCGCGGCTGATGAATTTGGGAGTTCAGTTTATTAAAAGTTTAGCATAATCATTAATAGAATAATAGTCATGAAGAAAAATACCATGAGAAATATCTTTTTTATTCTTATGTTGCTATGGATGGCCGGCTGTTCAAATAATAATCATGGAAATTACATGAAGTTTGTCCATCACACACCTTCTTTAGAATTAAAAAAAGGAAATGCGCTTAGATTAAATATTAATTGCAATGAAATAAATAACGAACCGTACGATTATATTGATTCAATAAAACTCATCAAACTGCAAGCAACAGAGGAGTCTATAATAGGCGATATTTCCAAAGCCATCATTACGAAGAATCGAATATTCATATTTGATTATTTCAAATCTCAAGCTATTCTTGTATTTAATACTGAGGGTGATTTTTTATATAAAATCCACAAAACAGGAGATGGCCCGGGAGAGTATAAAAGTTTAAATATGGGATGCATAGATGGAAATTCAATTTTCATAAACGATCCTATTAGCTGGAAATTTATTGAATATGACTTAGATGGAAACTTCCTTTCAGAAAAAATATTAGATCCAACTCCTATAGGCTTTATTGTTAATGGAAATAACTTATTGTTAGGATATACCCAATATACTGAAAAAATGCCGTTTAGCTTAGTAATCACAAACACTTCGCAACCTAAAATGGATAGAACAGCACTGCCTTTCTGGAATACTCGTCCCAGACCTTCTCAGCCATTGTCAGAATTTCAAAAAACGGAAAAAGGCACTGTTTTGTACCAAACTCCTCCATGCGACACCATATTTGAAATAAATAATAACAATGTAGTTCCACGATACATTCTTGGATTAAACAGTTACTCAAAAACAAGAAGTTTTTACAACAAGACCAAAGACGCTAACAATAAAGAGTTTATATCAGAAATCGTCAATTCAGATATTAGTATTTATTATTCTTTTGTGGAATTGGAGAAAAATCTTTTTGTTAATTTTAGAAAGAATAAAACACTGTATTTTTCATTCTTATCCAGAGAGACCGGCATTTGTAAGAATTTTATTGCTGCGAATATTGGTAATGACAAGATTTATATTCCGTTCCTCAATGTCTGCGGTTATTATGGGAATAACCTAATTAGCAGTATTGACGGCCAAACGATAAACCGGCTGGACAGAAAAGAAAAAGAAAAATTCCTGAAGCATTTAACACCTCAATCAATATCCGATATTAACAGTCTCAGTAACGACGATAATAATCCGCTATTGTGTATAATAAATTTGAAAGGATTTTAGTCCATAAAAATTTGCTTTTACAAAACATATAAAATATAAAACGTTATGAAGAAAAAGAATTAAACCCGATGGTACTTATTTGCAGGTTAAAACATTGAAAGATAATGTTCGGATCTTGAAATCCGCGTGATTTCGTGCTGTTGAAAGGATAAACACAGCTAAACAAAATTTATTTTATTAAAAACCTAATTTTAAATTCGTATAAAACAAAGCTTGATTTTTATTGAATCACCCAAGACAATAATTAAAGAATCAGGCGAGTTACTTACCATCTAATAATAAAATTTAAATCGTATGAAAAAGAAATTATTGGGCGGAATCGCCGTTGCGGCAATAGCATTTGCAATTGCTTTTAACTTTAGCGTAAAACAGGACAGCAATAAGCTTTCGGCATTGGCTTTGGATAATGTGGAGGCACTGGGAGATGAATTTACGCCACCTACAGAGAAACATTATGTATCTACCTATGTTTTTGTCAAATACCTGAATACATTGATTTGTGCAGCTCCAGGAAAGAGTTGTTGATTAATTCCTAAATTTTTAAAGCGGTGTAATGGAAAATATGCCGCTTTATCCATTTTCAAAATAAAAAATACAACTGATATGAAGAATTATAAAATAACGGCTCCAGCCTTGATTTTCTTTATTATATTATTGACAGGATGCTCTAAGAGTAAAGATGTTACACCCGAGATGATTAAAATAGGTAAGGAATTGCAGAGTGCTTCGATGTTAGATTTCATAGAGGGAACAAACACTATTCAGTTGGCAACCAACGACAGTGGACTAATCGGAGTTGTGTCCAAAATGCAAGTCGTGGGTGAGAGGATATACATTATGGATAGTTATATAGCTAAATCCATATTTGTTTTTGACATGCATGGGAAATTAATCAATAGATTTGGTAAAATAGGGGGAGGACCAGGAGAATATTTGTTAATCACTGATTTTTTTGTTGATAAAGCAAATAAGAGAATTCGGCTGTTAGCTAATGGCAATAAAATCATCGATACCGACTTGGATGGAAACTATGTAAAAGAACAAATATTAAACTACCCGCATCTTTCGTTTCTTTTTCCAGTCGGAAATAATCTATTTTTGGGTAATCATGTGACAGCTGGAGATGAATATTTATTATATGTCGTAAATCCCAACTATAAAGAAACTGGAAGATACCTGCCATTACCCTCTGGGTATGAAAAAGTAGCTATATCCACTTTCGTAGGTTATACAGGTATTGACGATAAATATCTATTTGCTCCGGTAGCATCCCCCATAATTTATGGAATTAACAGAAACGGGTGTTTACCTAAATATGAATTTGACTTTGATAACAGTCTAAAATTGACACATGATAAAATTAAAAATCTTGAAAAGGAAAATAATATAATGTCTGTTATTGAGAAGACAAAAGATCTTTTTTGTCTGACAAGCTACTTTGAAACCAATGAAAATCTGTTCGTAACATATTCGTTGAAAGAAGAAGATTATTGGGGTATTTATGACCGGGAAGAGAGACAATTTAAGTGTGTCAATACTAAAAAAATAACGAATCTCTTGGGTATTGACACCCCAAAAGTTTATTTCTTATCTCAGGTTGACAATAATACAATAGCAGGTATCTATAATAATGAAGAAAAAGAATTAAACCCGATGGTACTTATTTGCAGGTTAAAACATTGAGTGAATATTGTTGGGAAAAATAAGAATTTTCGAATTACGCAAAAGCAAATGCAATGAATTATGTTTACATAAACAAAATAAAATCAGCAGTGTTTTTTATTATTATAATCGGAATAAGCTTCTTTTCATCTTGCGGAAAAGATAAAGAAAAACAGCTGTTCAAAACTGTTATACGGCAATGGTCTGGCAAGCAAATTCGTTTTCCTGACAACTGCACCTGCCGATGGCAAAACAAAGACACTTCCCTATGCGCTGCTCTGTTTGACAAAGAATACAAAGTGCTGCTCTATGTGGATTCCACCGGCTGCACCAGCTGCAAGCTTGGCTTGGCGCAATGGAAGCATTTGATCTCAAGCACAGACACAATGGATATCAAGGAAAAATTGAGCTTTCTGTTTTTCTTCCATCCACAAAATAAGCGGGAACTGGGATTTCTGCTGAAGCGCGACGGATTGGATTACCCCGTCTTCCTTGACACGGCCAACACGATCGACAAGCTGAATCGCTTTCCTTCCGATCCTGCCTATCAGTGTTTCCTGCTCGACAGGGACAACAAGGTGCTTGCCATTGGCAACCCTGCCTTAAACCCGAAAATCTGGACTCTCTACAAACGGATCATCTCAGGCGGCAACAGGGAGGCAGAGCAGATGCAAAACACAACATTGAAAGCCGACAAGCCGGAATACAACTACGGCAGCATCAAGGTGAACAAAGCGCATCCGGCTGAATTTGTACTGACAAACACGGGAACACGCCCGCTTCTTATCAGCCAAGTGTCCGCTTCCTGCGGCTGCACGGCAGTGAACTGGGAGAAAAAGCCTATTCCTCCGGGCAAAAGCACGCGCGTCAAAGTGGAGATGAAGCCGGACAATCCGGGAAACTTCGCCAAAACCGTCACGGTGCATTGCAACGCGGAAAGCAGTCCGCTGGTACTGACTGTGAAAGGACAAGGATTCAATTGACTTACCGACGTGCGAATAAGAAGAAATGCGGATATTCCCCAATAAAAAGATGAACAGACACTTCTCATCCTTCCTGCGCCACCTGCGGTTTGTCCTGAAGATTCTTCTGGGAGGCATCCTGTTTGCCGTTGTGCTGCGCGTGTTCGTTATGGGTTCGTGCCGGGTGCCCAGCTGGTCGATGGCACCCGCAGTATTGGGAGGCGACAATGTGCTGGTCAGCAAACTGACGCCCGGGGCTAGGATCAGCTGCGCGGACAATCCCGGCAAGGACGGAGTAACCCGTCTTTGGGGCATAAGCAAAGTGAAACGCAATGATGTGCTGGTGTTCAATTTCCCTTATTCGGATTCAAGGAAATTGGGATTCGATCCGGCTCTGTACTATATGAAGCGATGCGTGGCCATTCCGGGAGATACCTTCTTCATCGAGGACGGTATCTACAGGGTGAAAGGCAGCAAGGACACGCTCGGGAATTTCAGGGCACAGAAGGAATTTGCCAAATCGGGCAAAAACAGTGCCTCACGGCGCACATCCCGCTGTTTCCCTTACGACACGCGATACAACTGGACGGAGAGCTGGTTTGGCCCGCTATATATTCCCAGAAAAGGCGACGAGATTGCCATCGACACGATGAGCATCGTCCTCTACCGCAAGCTGATAAGCTATGAAACAGGAAAAGAAACGTATGTTCGAAATGAAGAAGTGTATCTGGGCGATTCCCCCTTGAGAAAGTATGTTTTCCGGAAGAACTACTATTTCATGGCAGGCGATCTGGCTGCCGATTCGAGGGATTCCCGCTACTGGGGTCTGCTCCCCGAAGACCATATCATGGGCAAGGCCGTTCTGATATGGAAATCGCGGGACATGAAAACAGGGAAGTACAGATGGGACAGGTTTTTGAAACGGGTGAAATGATCGCCCCCTCTCCTCCCCGCTCTGCTTTGCGCACGCTCCGGATTGTTCCGGCCGCAAAAAAAGGAAGCAGAAAACAGCAGAATACGGGAAGACAGATCTGTTTCAGACGCAAGAAAAACGGAATCTGCCGGCAAATACATATTTGTTCGGTTGCGATTCAATAATTTGGTTGTCAAAAAAAACAAGCTGAAGTGAAAAATAAACTGGCGAGCAAGACAAATATTTACCTGAGTTCTGTTTAAGAAAACAGTCAAAAAAGGCAAGTAAATCAATTATTTTT
>JASGFJ010000053.1:0-28035 GCA_047605645.1 Dysgonamonadaceae bacterium
AGAAGCTCCAGAGCCTCAAATTCCTCTGTTTTTAATATTATATATCTCATAATGAGGTAAATGTACAAAATAATTATCAGAAAGACAAGATAATACGACATTATTTTATACTATATACTTAATTCTCTTTTTGTTAAAAAAATAATGTCTTCTCTGTCCATTTCTCTGTGTGATTTATCCAACCTATTTGAATAGGCATAGATTGTACGTTCTCAGAAAGAAAAAATATTGTCAAGTAGCTCCGTATTTTGTCCATTTATATTCTTTTTCTTTCGTTTGGATACATATTCTGTTAAATATTGCCTGGAAAAATGATGTAACAACATTTGTATCCCATTAAAAACACTCATTTGTAATGGATCTAAACTGAAAAAATCTCATCTTCAATGGAAGATAAAGGGTGGAAATTCGGATTGGATGATAAAGTATAAAATGTGCATGTAAGTCTGTTTATTCTGCAATTGCTCGCAATTGCTTGAAAAAAAGTATGATATAAGTTTTTAGCATCATTTTAATAAGACACTAGTGATGCAATAGTATAAGTTTCTCCTATTTTGAAAACCAGAGATTCGGCTGTATCTTGTCTTGGCTGTTTGGCTGTGAAGAGTGATTTTGTCGGATGTCGATGAGTGCATTGTGTGGAGAAATAGCACCCAGAGTAGTTTGATGAGTGAATCTTCGAAGAAAAAATAATTTCCCAGAATTGTAATTTATGTATGTGATAATTAGTGAATTGAAAGAATTGATATCCGGGGGGTAGATGGGAAAAATGTAGAGAGCGGCTTGGGTGCTGAAAAATAGAAAGCAATATTGCGTAATTCCTTTTTGTTAAAAAAACATCCAAATTTAAATATGTTCACCTTGGTGTCTTTCTCCAGCTTCTTCCTTTTATTCAAAAAAAGATGTACATTTGTTGTTCAAAAAAAATATTGAGATAACTATTTGAATTTATGGCTAAATTTAAAAGGATACTTCTTAAACTAAGTGGTGAATCATTGATGGGGAACAAACAATCCGGCATTGATGAGGAACGCCTGGCTGAATATGCACAGCAAATAAAAGAAATTGCCGAATTAGGTGTTGAGATTGCCATCGTCATTGGTGGAGGAAATATTTTCAGAGGATTGTCCGGTGCCAATAAAGGTTTTGACAGAGTCAAAGGTGACCAAATGGGAATGCTCGCGACGGTTATCAATAGTTTGGCTTTGAGTTCTGCGTTGGTATCTATCGGACAAAAGGCAAGGGTACTTACTGCTATCAGAATGGAGCCGATTGGTGAATTTTATTCCAAATGGAAAGCCATTGATGCCATGACCAGCGGAGAAGTTGTAATTCTTTCTGCCGGAACAGGAAATCCTTTTTTTACTACCGATACAGGTTCGTCCTTACGAGGAATTGAAGTGGAAGCAGATGTTATGCTAAAGGGAACACGTGTAGATGGTATTTATGACGCGGATCCCGAGAAAAATCCGGGCGCAGTGAAATTTGATACTATCAGCTTTGATGAAATCTACAATCGAGGACTCAAGGTAATGGATTTGACTGCTACCACTATGTGTAAAGAAAATAACCTGCCGATCATTGTATTTGATATGGATACACCCGGAAATCTTAAAAAAGTGATGACCGGCGAGAATATCGGAACTTATGTGCATGTATAAATAATTAACTTTATCGAATAATGGCTGAATGAATATTGTTTTAAAACGGACAGATGCTAAGAATACAGATTTTCAGAATCTGATAATTATGCTTGATGAACATCTCACTGTTGTCGACGAGGCGGCTCATACTGTCTGTAAACCATATAACCGGCTGGATTCGATAGAGCACGTCGTCGTTGCTTACATGGATGATGTAGCTATAGGCTGTGGTGCGCTTCGTAAATATAAGGATAAAACTGTCGAGGTGAAACGCATGTTTGTATCTTCAGCCATTCGAAAAAAAGGTATAGGTTCCGGTATTTTACAAGAACTCGAGCAATGGGCTATTGAGCTTGGTTTTGAGCTTGCGGTGCTGGAAACAGGATTGATGCTCCCGGAAGCTGTGCGACTGTATCAGAATAATCATTATCGACGAATACCCAATTATGGGCAGTATAGAGACTTCGATAAAAGTATTTGTTTCAGTAAAAATTTAATTTGAGAGTCTCCACAACTACTTTGTCTTTCGATATAATTTTCTGAAGCAGAAAGGACTTTTTTAGATAATAGATAACAATTACAATAACATAAAAATTCAAAAATGGAAGATTTAAAAAAAATCCAGAAAACAGCAACAGACAAAATGCAATCTGCTGTTGATTTCCTAGAAGAATCTTTGGCTCATATTCGTGCCGGGAAAGCAAATCCAAAAATTTTGGATGGTGTACGTGTCGAATATTATGGTTCGCTGACTCCATTGGCTAATGTGGCATCGGTGAATACTCCGGATGCAAAGACGATTATTATCCAACCTTGGGAAAAAGGTCTTTTGAGAGATATTGAGAAAGCAATTATGAACTCAGAAGTAGGAATTACTCCCGAAAACAACGGAGAAGTGATTCGGTTAGGAATTCCTCCGTTGACTGAAGAACGTCGTAAAACATTGGTTAAACAAGCCAAGCAGGAAGCTGAAGATGCAAAAATCAGTGTCCGCAATGCTCGCCGTGATGCAAACGATGCTTTCAAAAAATCGGTGAAAGAAGGTGTTGCCGAAGATGTTGCGAAAGATGCCGAAGTTGAAATCCAAAAGATTCATGACAAATTCATCAAGAAAATAGATGAAGTGTTTGCACTGAAAGAAAAAGAAATTCTGACAGTCTGAAAAAAAATAACAGAATATAGACAAAAAAGGGGAGGAGTTCTATTGAAAAAGATTTCTCCCTCTTTACTTTTAATAGAAAATATGGAGGAAATCGGACTTGTAATTAAGAATACGGGAAGTTGGTATTTGGTGAAAACCGATAATGGGGTGATTGAATCGAAAGTGAAAGGTAACTTCCGGCTCAAAGGAATCCGGAGTACGAATCCGGTGACTGTCGGCGACAGAGTAAAAATCATCCTGAACCAGGAAGGTACCGCATTCATCACTGAGATTGAAGACCGTAAGAATTATATTATCCGTCGTTCATCCAATTTATCTAAACAATCGCACATTATTGCTGCGAATCTGGATCGGGTATTGCTTATTGTGACAATCAGATATCCCGAAACATCTACCACCTTTATTGACCGTTTTCTGGCTTCCGCCGAAGCCTATCGTGTCCCGGCAACTCTAGTCATTAATAAAATAGATGCATACGACAGCGACGCGGTGGAATACGCAGATGCATTGATCGCTCTGTATGAAAACATTGGTTATCCCTGCATAAAAATATCTGCATTGAATAACCTGGGGATTGAACAACTGGAAGATTTGCTTAAAGGAAAAATAACTCTTCTTTCGGGGCATTCAGGAGTCGGTAAATCCACACTGATAAACCGCATTGTACCTAATGCAGAAGTGAAGACCGGCGAAATTTCTTCTTACCACCACAAAGGCATGCATACTACTACATTTTCAGAAATGCTGGAACTTTCGCAGGGCGGTTACATTATTGATACCCCGGGAATCAAAGGATTTGGTACAGTGGATATGGAGAAAGAAGAGATTTACCATTTCTTTCCCGAAATTTTTAAATATTCCGCGGAGTGTCGGTTCAATAATTGCCTCCATTTGAAAGAACCGGGGTGTGCAGTACGCAAAGCTGTGGAAGAACACTTTATCAGTGAAAGTCGTTACCATTCTTATCTGAGTATGATGGAAGACGATCAAGAAGAGAAATACCGTCAATAGAAAAATAAGTTTGCGTGGATAACGGAATTCTTATCTGTTCAAGTCTTTAATACTAAACATATAACTGTATTAAGACGAATCAGTATCGGCTGTCGTTCCTATTCTCTTATTTGATTTGTTGATTATAGAATTGTCTTTTTTCTAAAAAAAGGAATACCAACTTTACTGGATAACCCGGCAATGGAGGAAATCCCTCGTCTTTAGGTACAGACCTTTTGTATTATTGGGATAAATTCCTCGTATATCGGAAACAATTCATTTTTTTTAGCTATAAAACATTGTAAATAAATTGCTATTGAAGACTTTGTTAGCCTTTTTCAGAAGATTTTATAATTCGATTTTTAGTACGTTACAATGACTCATTGTCTTCTCAAGTGTGTTTTTGTTTAGTCAATATTGAAAAGTCAGAAAGCGAACGCTATTTTCAATGGCTTTTCAGAAATGTACTTGTTTAATCAACTATCCGTATTGATAGATAGTTGATCCTGATTCTGTGAGAAAATCAAATCAATTAAAAAATACCCCCTAAAATATCAATTTTTCCCCTATTGTAACAGACGCCGGCAGATATATTTGCGTAATCATTTTATAAGGAAAATTAAATATTAACCAAAATCTTGAAAAGCATGAATAAACGATTATGCATCTTATTTCTATGTCTTTGGTCCTGTTTCTTTTTTATACAGGGACAAACGAACTATGATTTCCGGGATGGTACTATCATTAATACAAATGGTGGTAAAACTGCTGATGGTGCTTTAGCTTTGAGTGGCACTTATTCGTTTAAGAACTCCACTTATGGGCTGAATATGAAGAACGGCGGTCAAATTAAGATTGCTGTGACCGGCAGTTGCACCTTGCAATTTCTTGGTTCTAAGTATTCGAGCTTACAGATGACAGGAGTATCGTTGGGAGGTAACTCTCTGGGGACTCAGTATACGAAAATGTCGACCGATCTCACCGGTACGTATGATTTTGTATATGACGGAGCAGCCGATACGCTGGTGTTCACACTTTCTCAATACAACGGAGGTGGTTCCGACTTGTATTTGCCTTTGATTTCTGTTACGAATGCCCAGTTGGGGAAAGATGTTTCTTCTGCAGCAAAAAATATAATTTATAATTTCGACTTACGAGACGGCAGTATTGTTCCTGCTTCGACCACCGGACAAACAGCAATAGCCGCCGGTTTGTTTTCTTTGGCTGTCGGCACAAAAAATGCGTACGGATATAACGGAACAACACATGGATCGATATTGAAACCCGGAAACCAAATCACTCTGCAGGTGGCCGGTAACTCCTATATTAAGTTTGGCGGATGTCAATATTCCTCCGGCACTATTACAGCTTCAAGCTCTACGGGAAGTTTCAAAACCGCTGCGCTTTCGGCAAAAACGACCAAATGTTATCATCAGGATGGTTCAACTGTCGATTTTCTCTATGTAGGCAATACCGGAACGGTGACATTTGATTTTTCCGGTACAACTTATGTGCCCATTATTTCTATTGTTCCATATCCTTATGATGTGGAATTGGCTCAATGGGTACAAAAGAGCGGTACGATAACACTCAATGGAACAACTCTAAACCTGAGCTCCGGGGCAACTTCTTCTGATGCAGCTACGTTAACTACCTCTGCCGGTACAGTTATTAGCGCTACTTCAGAGATTGCATCCGTGAGAATTAATTTAGGAGGAAATTCGCTGGATAACGTCAGCAAATCGTTTTCGGGCGACATCAGCTCTCTCTCAGTAAGTGGAGATACCTTGCTTGTTGCATATTCCAATACTTCGACAAAACCAAATACTTATAAAATACTTGTTGCAGACAATTCGGAAACCATATCTGCAGTGGCCGGAAAGACTTACAGTTACAGTTTTATGGACGGTACTGTGCTTCCCCAGACGTCGTATTCCTCTCTTCGCTACAACACTTTTGTCAGTGAAGATGGTATTTTGACGTTGAACAGCAATACTTCCACGGCAGCCATGCAGTTCGGGTTTCATGACTCGGCACACGGAGGCGTATTTTTCCCGGGAAACTCAATGAATATTCTTGTGGCTGGAAATGCGACCTTGACTTTTGGAACCTGCCAATATGGGTTGGCGACAGATGCGGTTTTTGTTATTTCCAATGCATCAGGTGATTCTATTGGTGTGGTTAAGGCCAAAGATGCAGATGGAGTCTGTGGTTCACACAGCTTTTCATATAAGGGAAATACAACGACATTGACTGCAACATTGAAAAGTCCTGCTTACCCAACAGCAGAAGTATATATTCACAGTTTATCTGTCGAAAATGCGGCGAAAATTATTAAAACTATAAAAACGGATGTCTGGGATTTGGGCGCAGCCGTTCTGGATACAGTTAAATATAACAATTATCTGACAGTAGACGGAATAAACGGATGGTACCCGGGTGTTGCAGCCGGAACTACCGGTAAATCGCTTCCGGCGGGGTTTACATCCGGCGTATTAAGTTATGTAACCAATGCAGCTAATTCCGATCGCCTTCGCACATCCAATACGAACCTAACACGGTATGACTCTAATGGAGTACCCGCTTATGCCGAAACAGATACGTTATCTGGTTACCTTTATGTAAATGCGTCTGCTTCTGCTGCACGTTATTTGAGTCTGACATTGAGTGCAGATGACGAAGTATCGATATATGCAAAATCTCAGAATGGTTCAGGTTTGCTTAACTTCCAGAATGTGACAGATAATTCTCAATCGGATTCACAAAGTCTGACTTCTTCGGCTACAAAGTACAAATTTGTGGCTAAGAATGCCGGAACATTTCATATTTATGATAGCAAAGACAAACCATTTTATTACCGGATACTTCGCCGGAGTGCAACTTATGCGACTCTAAGCGGTAGTATAGACACATTGGCCGCACCGAATTTACCTGTGCCTTACAGTATTGTCTTTACAAATAGCTATGGAAAGCAATTTGCCGACACTATTTCTGCAAAAAAGACCAGCTATAGCCTTTCTTTGCCTTCCGGATATGCTTATTCGGTAAGTCTTGGAAATGCTAACGGATATATCATTACGAGCGGAACATCGTTGAAGTTGAATAATGATACGACATACCATATCAGCCTTAAGAAAGTGAATACAGTAAACTTGTCAGGGAATATATCCGGCTTAACTTCTTCTCAATTGTCAGCTGCGGCTTTTACATTTACGTCATTAGGAGATACTACTTTTGTTCCAATGCCTACATTGGATGCGGTCAATTCCACTTATCGTGTTTCTGTTCTTGCAAATAATAAATACTTGATTTCGGCAACAGGGGTAAATGATTATTACATTGTTTCGGACACTGTAAAAATCGCTGCCGATTCAACAGTAAATATTGTCTTTAAGGCAAAACCAACTTATAAAGTAGATATTACTACTCCACAGCTAACGGCTGAACAACGGGCAAAATTGTCTCTGATATTTACAAATCTGAATGAAAATGCTTATTCATATACTTTCTCAAATGTAGATAGCGTGTACTTACGTAACGGTATTTATTCCGTAGCAATGAGTGGTTTAGATGAATATCCGCTGCAACTGGCCCTTACATCCAATCTGAAAGTGAATGGGGCGAACGTAACAAAAGCTCTTGCTTTCAGAGCGGTTACCAATTGGTCTTTCGATGATGCAACAATCACTGCTAACTCTACCACTGCATATAAAGGCATGCTGCTTTCAGGAATGGTTTACAATGAGAAAGCGAAAGGGCACTTGGTGATGACCGGAACAGGTTCTATTAAGGTGCCTGTAAAAGCGAGCCAAAAAGTGACTCTTACTTATTATTATTCTGCAAACTTTAATGTGGCAGATACCAATACAGTAGTAACATCGAGCGGAAGCACAACCAAACTGGAAACTTTCCAGTATAAATATACTCAATCGACAGACGGCTATGTTACTATTGCCAATAACAGCGGTACGACATCATACATTACAGATGTTACTGTTGCGGATTTAATTCCATACAAAGCCGAAATTTATGTGGGACAGGATAAAGATTATCATACTATTAATGCGGCATTAACAGCTGTTCGCGCGATGGATCGCACCTCCTCTCAACGGGTTCGGATTATGGTAGATCCCGGAAATTATGAAGAAATGCTGGTTATCGACATGGATAGTGTTTCTCTCGTAAATGCGTCTGCGGCTCCAAGTATTGCTCTTTCCGACAATGGTGTTCATATTGATGCCAATGCGGTGCGTGTGACTTCTTATTACGGACACGGATACAACTATTACAGTATGGGTTCTAATGTAAAATGGAGTGCTGAAGCGTTAGCAGTGAATAAGGAAAACGGATATATCGGAACCGTTAACCCGGGAAGCGGAACAACGAACGGATCGTATTGGAATGCAACGGTGGTTGTATCCGGTGCCGGATTTAATGCTTCGAATATTATTTTTGAAAATTCATACAATCAGTATATTTCCCAAAAAGAGTCGGAAGATATTGTGCAGGAATGGGCATCGGGAGGAAAAGGAACGCGTCCTACCAGTTATGGAAGCACGGGTGTTCAGGCTAAAAATTATGTAGAAAGAGCTGCTGCCTTGGCTTACACAGCGAGTGGCGATAAAAGTATTTTGAACAATTGCCGTGTCGTAGGTCGTCAGGATTCATTTTATGGAGCTGAAGGAGCGAGGGTGCTTGCTTATAAAGGTTCTTTAATGGGAGCTACCGATTACATCTTCGGAGGAATGACTTTGGTTGCTTATCAGTCGGATCTAGCAATGAATACGAGTGAAGCCTCTACCGATGTGGCGTACATTACTGCTGCACAACAAGCTTCTTCCCGTGGATATCTAATGTATGAATGTACTGTCACTTCGGCTCAGCCCGGTACCGAAACAGCTTCTTCTTACCTTTCAAAACCCGGATATTTTGGTCGTCCCTGGCAGGCAACAACCAGTGAAGTGGTATTTTATAACACCACCATCAAAACAACCAACAACCCGTCTTATTCAGGTTTGTCTTTGATTACTGCTGACGGTTGGAATAATTCTCTGGGTGGAACTTCGGCTAAATGTTATGAATATGGCACTATAGAAGAATCCGGAGCCAGTAATTCCGCGAACAGAGTAAATTGGGCCACATTGTTATCATCTGCGAAGTTGACAGATGGTACGGCAATAACCACCTACAACTTTACAAAAGGTACAGATGGATGGGATCCAATCACATCGCTTGTGCGTGCGGATGATGTATCTTCCATAAACAGCAATGCTATTGATGGAGGTTCTTTGAAGGTTTATTCTGTGGATGATATGGTGTATATCAAGGGCATTGATCTTGTTACGAATATCAAGGTGTATAGTCTGGATGGTTCGCTCAAACTTAATACTGTTGCTGCGGCAGATACTCAGTTTGCATTGAATAAAGGAATTTGGATTGTGAAAGCGTATAGTTCAAATAAGGCAACAACGGTTAAAATTAATGTAAAATAATAAAGTTCATAGATTATATGAATTGAATAGGTTGAGTGATTGAGTGAAATGAGGTTGGTCTTACAAAGGGCCAACCTCATTTGTATTTTGTATTTTTTATTCCCTGGTTTGGTTTTATTCGCCGTTTTAAAATGAGTGCAAAATTACCATCGTTTCCGAAATTTTAAATATTTTATTCATCCTTTTTCTTGTTATCTTCTTCGTTATTGCTCTCTTCTTTCTCCTCCTTTTTTTTGTTTTTTTTCTTGAAAGAAGGAATGTGTGGTTCCATTTTGGTGGTTACACGCGGTAATGCTTTTGAGCCCGAAACATATTCATAGCGATACATATTAATGAATAACATTAACAACGAGAGGATAAGCGGGCCAAAAATAACACCCCAAAAGCCAAACATCGGAATTCCGATAAAAACGCCGAAAATAGTAATTAAGGGATGTATGTCAGCTAAGATTTTCTGAAGAAAAAGCCGTGCTACATTGTCCACACCTCCAATAATGAAATTTCCATATAAGGCCAGAAAAATACCTTCCGAAACCTGCCCCGAAACCATAAATGCAATGCTTAAAGGAAGCCAGATAATAGCTGTCCCGATAATGGGAAGTACGGTCGCAAAAGCAGTTAATACGGCGTAGAGGATAGGATTGTTAATTCCGAAAATGGAATAACCGATATAAGCAACAAGTCCCTGTAGAGCTCCAAGGAGTGGAATTCCAATGGCATTCGCTTTGATAATAAGTTTGGTCTCCTCTCCTAAAATTTGTTTGTTTTGTTCGTTAAAGGGAAGTAATTCTCTGATAGCTGTTTCCATCTGCTTGTGTTTAAGAAGCATGTAATAGAGAAGGAATAATACAACTATCGCATTCATAATAAATGAATAAATTCCTCCTCCCAGAAAATAGAGCAGATTGGTTCCGATTTTAGGAATGAAAGACAAGTTGCCCGAAGTAAGGATTTTTATTCCGGTTTCTTGTTCAGCCAATCGGATATATTTTTCCACCTGGGCAATAATGACTCCCGTATCGATATGAACATCGGAAAAAGCATTCACGATTAATATTCCGAACAACGTAAGAGGAATCAGAAAAAAGAGTAATGCTTCTATCACGAGACTGGCAGCCGCAAGAGATTTCTTCCATTTTTTTTGTTCAGTGAGGTATATCATCTGATCTTTAAGAATAATATAAAGCGTTGCAGCTCCTAAAAAGCCACTGAAAAAGGGAGTTAGCTCTTTAAAAACGAGAACGCCTAAAAGCAGAATAAGTCCGATGAGGATGTATTTATAAATTTTTTTATTGTTTGTTGTTGGAAGAGTATCATTTGTCATATTAAGAAAAAACTTTAGGCGTTGATGTATTCGATAAATTTCACATTTCAAATCTATAACGCTTGTGTTTACCTCTATGTTTTGTTTATTCGTAAATAAATGTAAAAAAAGAGAAGAGGCTATCTTCAGGTTGATGCTATTTGTTTTTTTATGTAAAGCTCTCGATGCTTTATCAGGCGATAACTTCAATCAACGTCAAACGTATAACTATTTTATTCGAAAGTTAGCATAAAACAAAAACGGTGTTGAGTAATAATCCGGGTTTGTATGGGTGTATCCGTATAGATAAACTAACTACCTTATTTGTAAATGAGGTGTATAAAGATGTAAGCTGATATGTATTGTCCGGGAGCTACATATTCGTGGAAATAGACTAAAAATCTACGGAAGTAGGTTACATATTCGTGGAAGTAGATTAAAAATTTATGGAGGTAAGCTACATATTTATGGAGGTAGATTAAAAATTTACGGAAGTGAGCTACATATTTTGATGCTGTTCGAAAAAAACGGGCAAATCAGATAAAAAAGGATTACTCTAATTTTGGCGAATAAATATAAATCAAGGTGTAACAAAAAAACTGCTGATGCAGCGCCGATTTACGCTGCTCAGCAGTTCATTTTATATTATCAAAATCAGATTCTTATGCTTTGTTCCCCGCACTGGAGTTTGTTTCATCTCTTCCGTTTTTTCAATAGTTCAATCAACAGATTTCAGTGAGATGAGGAAGTTTATTTTTTCTTGGGCTTTTCCAACATATTAATATATCCATTGATAACTGTCGCATCGAATCCCATTTCTTTTGCTTTTTGGAAATCTGCAATCGCAGCGGCATTGTCAAACTGTTTAATGCGTAACTGTGCTCTTAGCACATAGATATAAGGGTCGTTAAAATGTAATTCCAAAGCTTTTTCAATATCTTGTTGGGCACGCCCCAGTTTTTTCATGTTGATATAGCATTCTGACCGGCTGGCATAAATATCGGCATTATTACGATTTCGGTATACTAAATCGGTGTATATGGTTTCTGCCTCTTCCCATTTTTGTTGGCGTTTGAGAATCAATGCTTCTCCCATTTTTCCGTCAATTCGTGTCGGATCGAGTTGTTCGAGTTTTTTGAAATCGGCAGAAGCTTCAAGAAGTCGGTTGTTTTGAAGGTGGATAAGTGCGCGTCGGTTATGTGCCTCATAATTCTTATCATCAACGGCAATGATTCGATTGTAGTCGAGCAAGGCTTCGCTCCATCGCCCCATTTCGCAGAATAAATTTGCCCGGCTTTGTAAAAGAGCAATGTTATCGGGATATTTTTCGAGTACAGCATTGTACGAGATGAGTGCCTGGTCATACTTTTTCAAATAACGTTGTATGGTTCCAAGGTTTGTTAAAAGCATTGCATTTCCCGGATTAGCCGGCTCTTTTCGAAGGGCTTCTTTCAAGGCTATCTCAGCAGCCTCATAATCTTTCTTTTCCACAGCAGAAGCTGATTTTTCAACAAAATCACGATAAGTTTGCGATGAGGAATAAAATGCCATTAAAAAAGAGGCCAGAAATATGATATATTTTTTCATTTGAGAGAATCTAATTTTTTTGTGTCACAAAATTACGTTTATTTTGTTGTCTCTTTTATCAATTTTAAAAAAAAAGATTACGAAACTATGTTTATAGATGTTATTCCTGCTGCATTGACTGAAGAATCAGTTACTTCCTCTATCTCTACATTACAGAGAACTCTTAATCGACTGAGCGATTTTGCAGAAGATTTTGCCGGTAAACTCCTCGTTGCGATAATTATTTTTCTGGTAGGGCGTTTCCTTATATCGCAGTTACGAAAATTCTTTTCGAAAATGCTGCAACGAAGAAGAATTGATGAAACCGTTCGGAGTTTTTTGGACAGTTTGATTAATATCTCATTGAAAATCATTTTGGCAATTATTATTATCGGTCAATTAGGAATTCAAACAACTTCTTTTGCTGCAATGATTGCTGCTGCCGGTTTGGCTGTAGGTATGGCCATGAAAGATAATCTGGCCAATTTTGCAGGAGGCGTAATGATTCTTTTCAACCGCCCTTTCAAGGTGAAGGATCGCATTCAGTCTCAGGGGCAGGACGGAACAGTACAATCCATTGGGATTTTGTATACAGAATTGCTGACTCCCGACAACAGAACTATCTTTATTCCAAACGGTCCGTTATCAACCGGTACTATCGTGAATTATTCTACAGAACCGACTCGCCGTGTGGATGTGACTTTTTCTGTCGGATATGGAGTAGAATTGTCGAAAATTAAAGAAATAGCCCGGGAGATTGTTGCATCCAATGAAAACATTTTGCCTACCCCGGAACCTGTTGTTGAATTAAGTACGATCAGTAATGGTTCAATTGACGTAACTGTCCGGGTTTGGGTGAAATCATCCGACTTTGCAGCTGTCAATCGGTTTCTGAACGAAAATATTTATATGACATTGGCTCGTTTGGGAATATATACTCCTGCGGTCACAACGGTTAAGATTATTAATTCCTGATTTGTTTAATTCTAATTAGATGGTAGATTTAAAAGAAAGAGAAACTTATTACACGTCTATAGCGAAAGAACAAGAGCAAAAACTCCAGTTTGTCAAAAAGAAAATATTCCGGATCGGATCTCTTCGTTTATTGATATTCCTGGCTGTTGTGGCAGTTTTTTACTCCTTCTGGGGGAATATTCCTGTTTTAATTCCATCTTCGATAGTCGGTGTTGTGATATTTCTGGCTTTGCTGGTCTTTCATAACCGGCTGTTTTGGAAAAAGGATTATCTGGAGACCCAGATTTTACTTTTAGAAAACGAAATCTCAGGTATCAATTACGATTTTTCTGCATTTGATGGCGGAGCTGAGTTCGCGTATTCAGAGCACAGTTTCAGCAATGATTTGGATTTGTTTGGAAATAAATCGATATTTCAATCGCTCAACCGTACCGTGACAAGGTCGGGTAGGGGGCGATTGGCGTCTATGCTGATGAATCCCCTGGATGATAATGCCGCCATCCTCTCCCGACAGAAAGCCGTGAGAGAATTGGCCGGGAAAAGTAAATTCTTGATACATTTTCGCACCTTAGGGCTGATAGGAGCTAAAGAAGACGGAGATGAAAAAAATCATCCGCTTGCCGCTTTCCCTTTTCTGAAGAGTCCGAAACTATGGCACTCTATCGCCTGGTTTGTTCCGATCTCTTATGCTGTGCTTGTGTCGCTTTGTTTTTTGGGGATAATCAATGGCGGTATCTTTCTTCCATTGTGGTTTTTTACATTTGTTGTGAGCATGCTTCCTTCAAAATCAGTGAAGCAGATCATGGATTTTTTCGATAGAGGAAAGCTTATTCCTTCAGCTTATAAGGAATTGATTGAATTGCTGGAAAATGAAGAGTTTCAATCAGAAGAGTTGAAGCAAATCAAAGATGTCCTGACTAAACCGGGGCCGGCTTCAGTTTCATTTAAAAAGCTGAAAAGCTATCGTAGCAATCTGGGGTTGTCTTTTTCCTTTCCGATGATGCTGATATTCAATCCTTATCTTCTTTGGAATATACATTACGCTTTGTTGATCCAGAAATGGTTTGTTGCACATCATGAGGATTTGAAAAGATGGCAGGACGCTGTTGCCGAGTTCGATGCTTTAGCTTCTCTTGGCGTTTATGCTTTCAATCATCCCGATTTTACTTTTCCCCAACCGAAAGAGCATTTCGTCTTTGACGGAAAAAAATTAGGACATCCACTCATCCGGGCTTCTGTCTCGGTGAAAAATGATGTTCACCTTCCTTACGAAGGATATTTTCTGGTGGTAACCGGAGCCAATATGGCTGGGAAAAGCACCTATCTACGCACAGTGGGAGTTAATCAGATGCTTGCTTGTTGTGGCTCTGTTGTCTGTGCGGACGATTTAAGTTTTTATCCGCAACACCTGGTGACCAATTTGCGGACATCCGATTCGCTGAATGACAATGAGTCTTATTTCTTTGCCGAACTCAAACGTTTGAAAATGATTATCGACAGATTGAAGTCAGGTGAAAAGTTATTTATAATTTTGGATGAAATTTTGAAGGGAACGAATTCTGAAGACAAGCGGAAAGGTTCGTTGGCTTTGATGAGGCAGCTAGTCAAGTTGCAGAGCAACGGTATTATAGCTACCCATGATTTGGAATTGGGAATTCTGGAGGCAGAATTTCCAGAACACGTCAAAAATTATCGGTTCGAGGCCGATATTCAAGACGAACAATTGACGTTCTCATACGAAATCAAAGAGGGAATTGCGCAGAATATGAATGCAACCTTTTTGATGAAACAAATGGGAATAACCGGACTTTGAAATAAGGTAACGAACAAAACACATATTTTCTAATGATTTTTTCGGAAAAAAACATTTATGAAACAACGAAACGAGGCACTATTGAGGTGATTTGCGGTTCGATGTTTTCAGGGAAGACAGAGGAGTTGCTCAGAAGAATGAAAAGAGCAAAATTTGCGCGGCAGGCAGTGGAAATCTTTAAGCCTGCTATTGATGTCCGCTATTCCGATATGGATGTGGTTTCTCATGACCATAATTCCATCTCTTCCACACCGGTGGAACATTCTACCAATATCTTGTTGCTATCTTCCAATGTGGAGGTCGTTGGCATTGATGAGGCACAGTTTTTCGACGATGGCCTGGTGGATGTATGCCAGCAACTTGCCGATCAGGGTGTTCGGGTGATTGTGGCGGGATTGGATATGGATTTCAAACGAAATCCCTTCGGACCTATGCCTCAATTGTGTGCTATTGCCGATGATGTAAGCAAAGTGCATGCTATTTGCGTTAAATGCGGAAGCTTGGCAAACTATTCTTACCGGTTGGTTAAAAACGATCGGCAGGTCATGTTGGGCGAAGCAATGGAATACCAGCCGCTTTGCCGGGTTTGCTACAATAGAGCGATGGCTGAGAATGAAACGAATGAAAGTAGAGTCGTTGCTGAAAAGGTAAACGTCCAATAAAAGTTTTTTTAGTTGTCAGGTAACTTATTTAAATTCGTAAAAAATGAGAAAACATCAAATGCGGGTCGCCGCTATACACGATATTTCAGGATTCGGAAAATGTTCTTTAACGGTGGCATTGCCTGTTTTGTCTGCTGCCGGAATTGAAACCAGTGTGATGCCGACAGCTGTACTGTCGACTCATACAGGCGGTTTCACCGGTTTTACTTACAGGGATTTGACCGGAGATATCGCTCCCTTCACGGCTCACTGGAAATCGCTAGGTATTCAATTCGATGCGATTTATACCGGATTTCTGGGTTCGTTTGAACAACTTGAGCTGGTCGGCAATTTCTTCGATGAATTCAAAACTACTGACAATCTGATATTAGTAGATCCTGTCATGGCTGATAACGGTAATCTTTATTCACTTTTTGACCTGGATTTTGTGAAAGGAATGCGTAAGCTTTGCGAAAAGGCGGATATTATTGTACCGAACATCACCGAGGCTTGTCTGATGACCGGTATGACTTATCAGGAAGGCCCTTATAGCCCCGAATTCATCAAAAAATTATTGGAAGAACTTGGGAAAATAGGTCCTTCGAAAATCGTATTGACCGGAGTGTTTTTTGATGAAGAAAATTTGGGTGCTGCTACTTATGATAAAGTCGAAAACAAAACAGAATATGCTTTGGCTAAGAAAATAGATGGATATTACCACGGAACCGGAGATGTTTTTGCCAGTGCATTGCTTGGTGGTCTTCTGAATGATTTTTCTCTAAAGGATGCTGCCCAGATAGCAGTGAACTTTACGACGGCAAGTATTCAAAAGACACATGATGCTAAGACGGATATCCGTTTTGGTGTTAATTTCGAACAGTCACTTCCTTTGTTACTCAAAGAGCTCAAGTTGCTCTGATTGGTTTCATGCTGCAATTATATATTTTAAAGAAAATAAGTATGAAGAAAATTTTTCTTTCTGTTTTGCTACTGATTTCGATGTCTTCGAATGCACAAAATGCCCTTGATAAAGGCCTTTGTGCTATCAATAAGTCAAGTGGTGAGGCGATTATAGGGTTCTTAGCCAACGATGAACTGGGTGGACGTGAGCCCAATACTGTCGGGGGGCGAATTGCTGCCGAGTATTTGAAAGCTTCACTTCAAAACCTGGGAATAAAACCTTTGGACGATACCTATTTTCAAGGGTTCTCCGCTTTTGCGTCAGGAAAAGGAAAGAGGGGAAAAGCTTCTTTTTATGTTCATCCCGATTCTATTGCTGCTTATAAAAAGAATGCAGTTTACCGGGAACTTCCGATGCGAAATGTGCTTGGGATGATTGAAGGAAAGAACCGGAACGAATATGTTGTTGTGGGTGCTCATTACGATCATTTAGGTACTGACCCGACTCTTGCGGGAGATAAAATTTATAATGGCGCAGATGACAATGCCTCTGGCGTATCTGCTGTACTTCAGTTGGCAAAAGCTTTTGTGGCATCCGGGCAGCAACCCGAACGAAATGTTATTTTCGCCTTTTGGGACGGAGAAGAGTTAGGCTTACTAGGTTCGGAATATTTCATGCTGCATTGTCCTTTTACTTCATCTATCAAAGGATATCTCAATTTTGATATGATAGGACGTAATAAGTTTGAAGACAACCCGAATTATGTTGTTTATTTCTATACAGAATCTCATCCTTTGTTTGGCGATTGGCTGAAAGAGGACATCAAAAAGTACAAATTGCAATTGGCGCCGAATTATCGTCCGTGGGATAAGCCTATCGGCGGAAGTGACAATGGTTCGTTTGCATTGCGCAATATCCCGATTATCTGGTATCATACCGATGGGCATCCCGACTATCATCAGCCAGGTGATGAGGCAAATAAAATTAATTACAACAAACTCATTGAAATCACGAAGTCTTCTTTTCTTAATTTATGGCGTTTAGCCAATGAAAAGACATATTGATTGTTGTTCGTTCCACTGAATACTCTTTTTTAGCTGATGCAGTTATTTTCACGCTTTTTGATTTCCGCGACCTCTTCAGGTTCCGGAAAGACAACATTATCCTTAGGCCTTCTGCGTGCTTTGCAGCGTAGAAGCTTACTTGTCCAACCTTTCAAGTGCGGTCCCGATTACATTGATACGAAATATCACGATCTGGCAGCCGGTAATCCGTCTGTCAATTTGGATACTTTTCTTGCTTCAAAAGAACATGTCAGACAAATCTTTGCTAAACATTCATGGGGTAAGAATGTGTCGGTGATTGAAGGAGTAATGGGGTTATTTGATGGATACGACGGAATGCAGGGCAGTAGCGCCGAGATTGCCGAATTACTTCATGTTCCGGTTATTCTCATTATTAATGCAAAAGCCATGGCACATTCTGCAGCAGCATTGCTATACGGATTCAAAAATTATTATCCCGGAGCCCGTGTTGTTGGGGCAATATTCAATATGGTAAATACGGAGTCGCATTATGGCTATCTCAAGAAGGCTTGCCTCGAGGTTGGCGTAGAACCGTTGGGATATTTGCCTTCCAATAAAGAAATTGAGATTCCGTCGAGGCATCTGGGATTAACGCTCGATTCCGATTATCGCTTCAATGAATTTGCGGACAAAGTAGCGCTCTTAATTGAAAAATATATTGATATTGACCGCCTTCTGGAACTTACTGCGGGAGTTTGTCCGAAGTGGAAAGAACCGGACCGAGAAGCGACGGAGGGTGTTCTGAAAATATCAGTGGCCCGGGATGAGGCTTTCAATTTTATCTATCATGAAAATATTGAAGCTTTGAAGCTTTTGGGAGATGTGACTTTTTTTAGTCCGATGGCCGATAAGTGCTTGCCGGAGAGTGATTTTGTTTATTTCCCCGGAGGATATCCGGAACTTTATCTCAACGAATTGAGCGGCAATGAAAGCATGAAGAACAGCATCCGCTGGTATGCCGAACAAGGTGGGAAAATTCTAGCCGAATGTGGAGGGATGATGTATCTCTCTGATTCTATATCCGATAAGGAGGGTGTTTCCTATCCAATGGTTGGTGTTTTTTCGCAGCGTGCGACAATGGAGAATATGAAATTGACACTCGGTTATCGGTATTTCGAGTATGAGGGCGTTTCTGTGAAAGGGCATGAATTTCATTATTCCTGCTTACTTTCGGATGCAGAGCTACCCAGCCAGGCAACTATTTATAATGCAACCAACCACCCGGTGAAAACAAAATTGTTCCGATACAAAAATACGATAGCCGGCTATACGCATATCTATTGGCCGGAAATCGACCTGTTGCAGCTTTTCGAATAAGTCGTCCTGTCAAATTCGTTTCATGTATCTAATCTCTCATGTTATTTATTTTCAGCAGGCTATGGATGTCTATACTTACAACTAATTATGGACATTTACTTCGTAGTAATTATTAAGCTGTAGTGGGGGAGAAGATTGTCAATGAAGACTGTTTCTTACTAAAATATATTCAATCTGCTCCCCAACAAGGAGGCAGGTGGCATTTATATAAACAATAAAAACTCAATTGTATGAAGATATATACAAAAACCGGAGATAAAGGAAAAACCGGGATTCACGGCGGAGAGCGAGTGGATAAAGATGATATCCGCATTGAAGCCAATGGTTCTCTGGATGAACTGAATTCCATGCTCGGTATTGTCCGTGCTTTTATGGGCGAGGAACATGAATTTCAACCTCTTTTATTTCGCATACAGACCGAAATTATGATTGTGATGTCGCAGGTGGCTACCCCTTCCGCAATACGATCCGGTAATCCGAATACTCTCGCCGATGACTTGGTTTCGATTTGCGAAGAAGCCATTGATAGTATTACGGCACGAATGACACCAAGCACGCATTTTGTGTTGCCCGGAGGAAATGTGGTGTCGGCTCACCTGCAGATGGCACGTACTTTTGCACGGCGCGCAGAACGTCGTCTATGGACTTTAAACCGTCAGGATGAAGTACCTGATTTGATTCTCCGTTTTGTAAACCGTCTTTCCGATTTGTTGTTTACCATGGCACGCTACGAAATGTACCAAGAGGGAACTGCTGAAGAAAGATGGAAAGCTTTTTTATACAAACGACCTAATCGAAAGTAAGCGAAATTGGTGGAACAAGATACGTTTACATTCAACCGGTAAAGGGCATGGAGAATCAACCAGACGAGATAAATCCGAACGGATAGAAAAAATAACTCCACGAAAGAAAAGACCTCCAATGGTAGATCGTTGATAGCGTTTTGATTATAAGATTATTGTGGGAAATGTTTTATTCTCTATATGAAAGGGGCGCTTTTTCGTTTGGAAAATTGAAATAATTCATTACCTTTGCACTGCTTTTAGAGAAAAGCACTGGAGAGATGGCAGAGTGGTCGATCGCGGCGGTCTTGAAAACCGTTGACTGTCACAGGTCCGGGGGTTCGAATCCCTCTCTCTCCGCTGAAAGGTCTGGACAAAACCAGGCAATAACAGTACAAAAACCTACAAGTCAATGATTTGTAGGTTTTTTTGTATCCAATATGTCCGTCACAAAAGACACGAAAAAGCCTCCAAAAGACACAAATTTGTGCCTAAATCGTTACTGATTCCGTTCCGGACAAAAACGGTAACGATTTGTCCAAAATTGACCTCTCGCTGTCCCAATTTGTGCAGCCTGTATGTATCTCACAATTAATACATTAAAAGTGGTTTTATGACATTGAAAAGTGAGATTATGAAAAGTACATTTAAAGTTCTTTTCTACCTCAAAAAAGGGTCAGAAAAGCGTAATGGAGAGGTCACAATTATGGCAAGAATTACCGTTGATGGAAAAGTTTGCCAGTTCAGTACGAGACAAAGCATCCTTCCCGATAACTGGAATGTGAAAGCAGGGAAAGCCACCGGAAAATCTGCCGGCCAAATCAACAAGCTGCTGGATGACATCAAAGCTTCCCTCAACCAAATATACCACGAACAACAGCGGCGGGACAACTACGTTACTGCCGAAAAGGTAAAGAATGAGTTCCTGGGCCATTCAGAGAATCATGCGACATTACTGAACCTGTTTGGTAAGCACAATAACGATGTGAAACAACTCATCGGTATATCCAAATCCGCATCTACTTATCAAAAGTATGAAGTAACCCGGAAGCATCTTGAGAACTTTATAAGACACAAGTACAACTTGTCGGACATTGCACTGCAAGAGATAAACCTAATGTTTATCACCGATTTTGAAGTGTATCTTAAAACGATCTGCAAATGCAATTCCAACACCACAGCCAAATTTATGCAGTTTTTTAAGCGCATCGTTCTGATTGCCCGAAATAACGGAATTATTATTGGCGATCCCTTTGCGAATTACAAAATCCGGTTGCAAAAAGTGGATAGAGGCTATCTTACGGAAGATGAAATCAAAAAAATACTAGAACTCAACCTTGTATCCGAAAGGTTGGAACATGTTCGTGATTTATTTATCTTTTCCTGTTTTTGTGGTTTGGCTTACATAGATGTGGCAGGTCTTAGAAAGGAGCATATCCGCAAATCGTTTGACGGCAACCTTTGGATTATGACCAAACGGGTGAAGACAGGCACAGATGTCAATGTCCCGTTATTGGATATTCCCAAAATGATCCTGAACAAGTACAAAAACAAGCTCCCAAATGGGGAAATCCTCCCAGTAATCAGCAACCAGAAGCTAAATTCGTACTTGAAGGAGATTGCCGACCTGTCCGGAATCAGAAAGAACCTTACTTTCCATCTGGCACGGCATACGTTTGCCACCACTACCACATTAAGTAAAGGTGTTCCCATCGAAACTGTCTCAAAAATGCTAGGTCATACCAATATTGAAACAACACAAATCTATGCCCGTATTACTAATAGCAAGATTAGCAGCGATATGAAAGGGCTCTCAGAGCAATTTTCTGGCATTGAAAAAATTTATAAAAAGATAGCCCAGTAGTTACCGATTTGCCAAGAGTAATGAATCGGTAACGAAATAGGTAACGATTTTCAATATAAAACATTAAAAAACAAAAGAATATGGAACTTCTTTCAATCGAAAATAAAATCATTAAAGTTCAAGGAAAACAAGTGATCCTTGATAGTGATGTTGCTGACTTGTACGGCGTGGAAACAAAGCGTATCAACGAAGCAGTTAAAAACAATCCAGATAAATTCCCGGAAGGTTATATCCTGTATTTGTCTATGGATGAAGCAAATTCTTTAAGGTCGAAATTTTCGACCTTAAAGAATTTAGGGCGTGGTGAACATTTCAAATACTCACCAAAGGCATTCAGTGAAAAAGGACTGTATATGTTGGCGACTATTCTTAAATCGCCCAAAGCAACAGAAACGACCATTGCCATCATTGAAACTTTTGCCAAAGTCAGGGATTTGTCCCGCACAATCTCCCAGCTATCGGAACAATCAGAAAAAGAACAGCAAAAGTCAATGATGCAGAAAAGTGGGGAACTGATTTCAGATTTATTAAGCGATGATTTCCAAACGGTGGGAACGGAAACAACGATTGAATTTAATCTCTCGGTTTTGAAGGTTAAGCATACCGTGAAGAAGAAACCTAGAGAATAATTACAACTATATCAAGTGTTTAGTCAAAATATAAATCTGCGCCATAATTTTTTTATGTATCAGTATTTTGTATTGTGGGTTTTCTCGTGTACTTGCAGAAGATTTTAGATATTTTTTTGTTATTTCCAAATAATACTAATTACTGTATTGTTAAAAGTGGGGTAAATACATTTTTCGAACAGTTTAACATCTCGTATATCATCATATGAACTAAACCACTCACAAGCATCTACTATTTCAGTATCTTCACATTTCATACCATGATTAAAAAAGTCACCAGCAACAGTCAATGGTGGAACTTTTCCGGTAAAATCTTTCTTGATATATTTATAGGGAAAATCATCAGAACACCAATGATATTTTATTTTATTGCTTTGTGAGTAGATAACCATTATTGGATAATTACCAATATCGACAAATTTAAAAAGTGTTGCTGACAAACTTGTGGCAAATTCTTTGGATAGAGATTCTATAACGGAAAAATCAAATTTTCTTCTTTGAATAAATTGGGTAAATCGACAAGGGGGCATTAATAAGTTTGATGCAAAACAATCTGCCTCATATTCAATAATATTTTTAGGTAATAATCTATGATATGATTTATGCAGAGATTTTCCCTTTTTCAGTGCATTACGATGCTCATCAATAAAATAATGACCTAATTCATGAGCGAATGAAAAACGAAGGCGAGTATTATCTGGATATAGAATCACTTGCTTATTCAAATAAATATGGAAGCGACCCGCATCGTGTTCCAATACTCCATCAAAACAATTCCCGTATTCGCCGTAATTATATGATATATTTGAATATTTTGCAATTAGTTCGGGTGAGACGATTCCACTAGGGCAATATTCATTAGAAATAAACTCTGCTAAATCGATCAATTCTTTTTTTCTAACATTATTGATTTCCATTGAGTTCTTTTCTTGCTTCTTCCTTATCTTTTTTCATTTTCTCCAATATATCACTAGGAATTTCTTTACCGTCCCTAGCTGCTAACGCCCAATTATTTTCTCCTTCGGAATTGTTTATCGGAATAATGGTTGGTGTAAATACTCGCTTTTTTCCTTCAAAAACAAAATCAGGGGATTCTAGCTCTTCCGGAATAGATATATTTTCCATATTTTCTTCAAATACAGTCATCTGCTCATCTGTTTCTGGAAATAAATATCCATAAGATTTTAATGCGTTATCTAAATATAACTCAAAATCTGCTTCTTGTATATTGATTCTCTTTTTCATCGCTATGTGATATTTTTATTTCAATAAGTGGGAATGTTGTATAATGTGACTTCTGACTTTCTCTAGCGCTCTTTGTTTGATTTTTCTCAAATTGATACTAGAAGTTCCATATCTATCGCATAAAACTTGTATAACCTCATCAGGCAAATGTTTATTTCCTTCTTGGTACATCATATACGTTAATAAAATATCTCTTTCCTTGTCCGACAAAGTTTGCAATGCCTCATCTAAAGCCTTCTTCTGAGGGGTTTCAATCTCGATATTTTCTTCGGTATCTGAAATAGCTAAATCTTCATTGAGAGGAATAAATTGTTTTTCTCCAATTCTTTTTTCATTTAATATATTCAACAAATCAAGCATTTCATGTTTAGCTATACATGAAAGCCAAGTCGCAACTTTACTTTTAGATGCATTATAAGTATTAGAAGACTCATAAACTGCCATCATGGTGTTTACAAATACATCTTTTGCTAATTCTGCACCGTTAGGCTCAATATTCTGACATACTTTGTAACATAGACTTAAAAGAAACCTTTTATATCTGTCATAAAATATTTTGAAGGCTTCTTTCGCCTCCACTTCGTTTTTTTCTCGGAACGATATCACTACAAGCAAATCTTCATCCGAGTATGAAATTGTTGCTTGCTTTTCGTTTTGCAAAACATCCATATGTTGACATTCTATATTAATATACCAGTAAACGTGACGAATCACAGTAAAATGCTAATATATACAAAATTAGTAAAAATGTCACGCTTGGTAGTATATTAGATAATTTAATTTCAAAAATATGAATATACATGATGGGGCGCCGAACGCACAGAATGAAAAAGTACCCTTGATATTTGTTATCGAGGGAAAAGAGTACGAAACCTGTGAACAATATAAGACAGGTGCAGAGTTGAAGCAATTAGCGGGTATCCCTTTGGAAACCGAATTGTTTCTGTCTATTAGCAAGCCATACAATGACGAACTGATAGAAAACGATACGCGGGTCAATCTCGCGAGACCAGAAACAGAATATTTCTTTGTGAAGAAGAAATTGCATTTTACCATTAACGGTGTTCAATACACTTGGTACAAGCAATTTATTCGCGGTATTCAGATTCGGGAATTAGGCAACATTCCTAGAGAAGAGGAACTTTATCTTGATTTGCCAGATGGCTGGAAAGACGATTTTATTGAAGATGATGAAGTTGTGGATTTAGCTCGCCCAGGAGTGGAGCATTTTGTCAGTCGTCCTGAAATTAATGGCGTTGAAATCATTGTAAATCAGTTGCCAAAGAAGTACGATAAACCCAAAATCAGTTTTGAGGAAGTTGTCAGGTTGGCAAATGGAATCTATGACCCAAACAGGGGTTATACTGTGAAATATTCTGATGGACCACAAGAAAACCCTAATGGTTTGATGTCCAAAGGAACGGAAGTTTTTGTTAAACATAATATGAATTTCAATGTCAGAAGCACTCATCAATCATAGCCCGGACCTAATAAAACTTCAAAGCGAAGATTACAGGATTGAAATATGTAGTGGATATTTAACAGTCCACTACATACCTTATCTCAATAAGAACAAGGAAATTAAATCAGGCACTCTTGTTATGGCATTGACTAACTCAGGAAATATTACAATCAAACCCAAAGACCATACGGCATATTTCATTGGAGAACAGCCTTGTAATATTGATGGCAGTTTTGTCTCTTCATTAGTAAACACCCCAAAGAAACAGAATCTTTATGCAAATGTTGTTTCTGATTTTTTTCTTTCGTGCCACCCCGATAATCAGGCTTATACAGACTATTATGATAAAGTTACAACATACTATAACATTATCTCCTCACCTGCAATAAATTTAGATTCAGAAGCGTGTCGTCAATTAAAAAAAACATTAATTATTAGAAATGAAGATAGCTCTTTGGTTTATACCGATACAAATGCAAGCCATTCCAATACTGCCTGTTTTAATGAAAAGTTTTATCCACTAAAAATTGCTATCATTGGAGCAGGAGGTACTGGCTCTTACATACTTGATTTTGTTTCTAAGACACCTGTTGCCGAAATACATTTATTTGATGCCGATTTATTTAATACACACAATGCATTTCGCGCACCTGGTGCTGCTTCTGTTGAAGAATTAGAACAACAACTTTTTAAGGTTGAGTATCTTTATAGAAAATACAGTCAAATTCACAAAGGAATTATTCCTCACAAAGAATATATTATGCAAGATAATATAGCCTCTTTAAGAAACATGAGTTATGTTTTTTTGTGTATAGACAAAGTGAATGTTCGTAATACAATAGCAGGATATCTGATTGAGAACGAAATTCCATTCATTAATTCAGGTTTAGGGATAGGCTTATCTGACTGTAAATTAGATGGAATGGTGGAAATTACGACTGCTTATAAAGATCACTATTCGCATATTAAAGAAGTGTTTTGCGGCAATGACGTTAAAGATGATGATATGTATGCAAGCAACATTCAAATAGCCGAATTAAATGCGATGGCTGCAATATATTCTATAATTAAGTGGAAAAAAATGTTGGGGTTTTACTTTGATGTAAAGCAAGAAATTCGTTCTGTTTATTCCATAAACGATAATGATATGTATAATGGAAAAAATTGATAATTACGAACTCCAATTTGTAGGCTATATGCCTGAGGAATTTAAGCAAGGTATATTGTATGTTTCAATGCGAGGCAAAATTGTAATCCATTTGTGTGCTTGTGGCTGTGGAGAAAAAGTTGTTACACCGATATCTCCAGATGATTGGAAACTAACATTTGATGGGGAAACTATTTCGCTCAATCCATCCATTGGAAATTGGGATTTTCCTTGCAAATCACACTACTTTATTCGTAATAACCGAAGTGTATTTGTTCAAGATTGGAAAGAAAAACCAATCTCGGGAAAAAAGAAAAAATCGAATAAAAAGAAAAAGTTTTTTCGATTTTGGAAAAAATAGAATAAACAGGAACCAATCCACTTGTATTGTTTGGATTGAGAGCAATTTTTGAAAGTAGTGGCTAAAAAAGTTACGAGTAAAGCTGCTGCTTCTGCGGCTTCAAAAGTTTTAAGAGATGGGCGAACAGGTGCTACAAGCAAAATTGCTGCCGGAAGCGCACTTTCTCAAAGAGAAAAAAGTGGAAAGCGAAAATAAACAGCAATGTAAAAGAGCGTAGTTTTTGATATTAGCTACGCTCTTTTGTTACTATTACTTTCTCTTCAATAAATACCATTATTACAATAGCCAACTTTGAATATCTAAAATATTTACTGTAGAAGATTCGCCATTCTATAGATTCATCAGACTTATCGGACACTCGTTCGATAAACAGAAGCAGATAGCAGAAAAAACGAAGAACTAATATATTACGAATAGTAAAAATACCTACTTTGCCATTCTCTTAATACTAAAGTCATTTCTCCACTAATTTTTAGGCAAAGATACAGGAAATCACTCACAAGTAGCAAGGTCAGGCACTGCGTGTTTGCATTGGCAATCTCCACACCTGCGGGTAGTATTCCCACTCAAAACCTTGCATAAAGTGAATGAATTTCCTGTGAACGTGAAAGCAAAAAATTAATGTTTCATTTTAAATTTTGCTTGTCATGAAAATAGATTATTTCAAGATTCCAGAAATCAAAGTGTCCTATAAGGATAATGTGAAAACAACCGAACGTTTCCAGGTTAAATGTTCTGAAGATACAGTACAAATTTTCAAGATTGCATTCGGGGAATGTATGCAACACCATGAAGAGGCCTATGTTATTTTCATGAACCGTTCTAACCGGGTATTGGGGATTTCCAATATTTCAAAATGTGGTGTGGCCAGTACATTGGTTGATATTAAAATCATTATGCAAACGGCATTGAAAGTACATGCTTCTGCTATCATCTTTTCACATAATCATCCGTCGTCCATTCTGCGACCAAGCCAAGAAGATATTCGGTTAACAAAAAAGCTAAAGGAAGCTTGTGAGCTTCTGGATATTTCTTTTCTGGATCATATCATTATGACCGAAGAAGATCATTACAGCTTTGCTAATGAAGGGCTTTTATAGCCCTTTTTTTGTCGAAATCAGATCTTATCCTGCTTCTTTTATGGTAAAACCCTCCCATAGGCAGTCATTCCACTAGGGCGGTTGATCATTTCCATTTCTATATGCAAAAGTATTTGCGGCTTCTTAACCTCTTTGAAAGTTCAAGCCCTAAAGGGTTTGATGCAAAAATCTTCCTGTTACGCTTCGCTTGAGAGTATTTTTCAACAAAAACTTGCAAAGACTAAAACTTACACTTTCCGGCATATATGAAACGAAAACGACCGACCCGACGGAAAGACGCATATAAAAAAAGTCGGATTTACGAGAAGCAGGAAAAAAAGGTTATGAAACTCAACTCCCTCACCTCAAGAATCCGCATATATCTAAAAAATCAGAAGTTATGGAAGCAACAAATTTAAGCGAAGCAAGGATTTATGTAGGTACATATGCAAAGTACAACGATGGCTCAATCGAGGGCAAGTGGTTTGATCTTTCCGACTTTTCAGACAAAGGCGAGTTTTACGGTAAGCGTCTCCGCGATACCATCTTTCCCTTAATTTAGCAAGTACCTATCTTTG